>JBBSUV010000001.1:0-285605 GCA_038234075.1 Flavobacteriales bacterium
ATGGGCCGCTTGGGTGGTTGGAAAGGCTACGACTCCCAAGGACCACCAGGAGTGATCGCTCTGCGAAGAGGCTTGGATAGATTGGCCTACATCATGGAGGGCATGGAACTGGCGAAAGATGTGTACACACAGTAGCTCCCGTAGGTACGGTCGCGAGTGCAGGACGGATTCACCAGATCCCCGGCACCAAACGCGCCACGCCACGCATCACCTCCGGATAGTCTGGATGCTTTTCCGTGAGCCTGCGTTCCTCATGCCTGATCTTCGCGACCAGAACGACCACGGCGACCGCCAGCGCGGTCCAACGCCAAGGGGAAGGCACCCCGAAGGCCATCGCCGCGCCACACAGCAGCACCGAGAGGTACATCGGGTGCCGAACGAACTTATAGATCCCGCGCTTGGTCAGGGTATTCCCGGGCAGGGGCGTGGGCATCGCGGTGATGTTATTGCCACCCAATGCGGTCGCCGCCAAGAAGAAAACCAAGAGGCCTAAAGCGAACAGTGCCCATCCCCACCAAGGCAAGTCCCATCCACCGCCGAAAAGCAGCACGGCGATGCACGCGAACTGGCCGAACACCAGCAGCGCGCCTAACGGATCATGGCGCGCCGTGGACATGGGATCAGATCGATGCCGCGCCCAACATCAGCACGGGGTTCTCCAGGGAGGCCCGCACGGTTTGCAGGAAAGCAGCACCCGTGGCCCCATCCACCACACGGTGGTCGCAGCTTAAAGTGACCTTCATGATGTGACCCGGCACCACAGCGCCATTCTTCACCACGGGGGTGTCCATGATGGCGCCTACCGCCAAGATGCACGCATCCGGCGGATTGATGATGGCGGTGAACTCATCGATGCCGAACATGCCAAGGTTGCTGATCGTGAAGGTGTTCCCTTCCCAATCCTGCGGCTGCAGCTTCTTGTCCTTGGCACGCTTGGCGAACTCACGGACCTCCGCGCCGATAATGCGCAAGGGCTTGGTGTCCGCGAACCGGACCACCGGCACCAACAGGCCTTCTTCCACGGCCACGGCCACGCCGATATGGACGTGTTCGTTGTATCGGATCCTGTCGCCCAGCCAGCTGCTGTTCACCTTGGGATGCTGGCGCAGCGCCATGGCACAGGCCTTCAACACGAGGTCATTGTAACTGACCTTGTCCGGCTCGATGGCTTTATTGATGGCCTCGCGGGCGGCCATGGCATTGTCCATGTCCACGGCGATGGTGAGGTAGAAATGTGGGGCGCTGAACTTGCTTTCGGCTAAGCGCTTGGCGATGGTCTTGCGCATCTGGCTCACCGGCACTTCGGTGAAGGACTCCACCTGTGCGGCCGCAGGCGCCATACCACCACTGATGTAGCTCTCGATGTCCTGTTTGGTCACGCGGCCATCATCACCAGTACCCCGGACGCGGGAGATGTCGATGCCACGCTCTTCCGCAAGGCGCTTGGCCAAGGGACTGGCCTTCACGCGGCCATTGGCCGGTGCGGCACCCGCCGTCGCCATACGCATGGGCGCGAATGCCGGTGCGGGTTTGGGAGCCGCAGTGGCGCTATGCGCTTCCACCTTCTGCTCCGGCTGTTGGGCGCTAATTGCAGCACCCTTCTTCTCTTCCTTTACCTCCGTCTCCTCCTTTACCTCCTTCTCTCCCTTCTCCTCCTTCTCTCCCTTCTCCTCCTTCTTCACTTCCTTTTCCTCCTTCACTGCTGTCGCACCAGCCTTGGCCTCATTCAAGATGCCGCTGATGTCCTCCCCCTTCTTCCCGATGATCGCCAGCAACGAATCCAAAGGCGCGGCCTGGCCCTCGGCCACGGCTTGGTATAGTAACACCCCGTCATAGTAGCTCTCGAACTCCATGGTGGCCTTGTCGGTCTCGATATCGGCCAGGATGTCGCCACTCTTCACGGTATCACCCACTTTCTTGTGCCAAACCGCCACCACACCCTCGGTCATGGTGTCGCTCAGGTGTGGCATGTTGATCTTCTCCGCCATGATTCACTCTTTGATGAAAGGGTAATCCTTCTGCTTGTACACGTCGATGTAGAGTTCGTCCAGGGGGGGATATGGGCTTTCCTCCGCGAATTTCACTGAGGCCTCCACTTCCTGCTTGACCTCGACATCCATCTTCTCCAGTTCTGCTTCGGTGGCCCACTTTTCCTTGATCAGTTTGTTCCGTGCATCCTCCAAGGGGTCGCGACGCTTGTAGTCCTCCACTTCATCCTTGGTCCGGTAGTTCCCGGGATCGCTCATGCTGTGCCCGCGATACCGGTAGGTCTTTATCTCCAACAGGAAGGGACCATTGCCTGCGCGCGCATGCGCTGCCGCATCGGTGAATGCGTTATGGACATCGGCGCAGCGCATGCCGTTCACCGGGGCGGCGGGCATGTCGTACGAGAGGCCCAACTTGTACATCTCATGCACATTGCTGGTGCGCTCCACACTGGTACCCATGGCGTAATCGTTGTTCTCGATCACGAACACCACAGGGAGCTTCCACGTCATGGCCATGTTGAACGTCTCGTGCAGGATTCCCTGCCGTGCCGCACCATCGCCCATGAAGCAATAGGTCACTTGATCACCTCCGCGATACTTATCCGCAAAAGCGATCCCTGCTCCAATAGCGATCTGAGCGCCTACGATGCCATGGCCGCCAAAGAGGTTGCGCTCCTTGTCGAAGAAGTGCATGCTGCCTCCTTTGCCCTTACTGCTCCCGGTGATGCGGCCGAAGAGTTCCGCCATCACCTCCTTGGCCGGGGTGCCCACCATCAAGGGATGGGCATGGTCCCTGTAGGCCGTGATGATACGGTCGCCCTTCTGCATGGCGGTGGAAAGACCGGCCAGGATGGCCTCTTGTCCAATGTACAAATGGCAGAAGCCTCCGAATTTCTGCTGGGTATAAAGCTGTCCGGCCTTCTCCTCGAAGCGCCGCATGAGCAGCATCTCCTTGAACCAGCGGAGGTAAGTGGCCTTGTCGAAGGCTTGGGGCTCCCCGGAGGATTTCTCCATTTTCGGGGGATTGGACGATTTCGCGGTCTTAACGGTCATTCCGGTTGAAATAAGAATGGGCCTCAAAGATAGCCTTTGGGGTCGGGGCGTATGCTCAGCGGGGCTTCTTGCCAAGCTGCGCACTGTCGAAGCAAAGCGGCAGGAGCGTCTCCGCACTGAAGGTCTCGATCACCGGGCCTTTCACGATTCCCATCAATAGGCGCATGGGTCCCTTCTGGCGGCGCTCCTGCTCCACCAGGGCCTGTCGGCAGATACCGCACGGTGTTACCGGTTTCGTGCCTTTCACCTGCGGCACCACGATGGCGATGCTTTCCACCTCGCCCTTTGGCATTACCGTCATGGCTGCATGCAGCGCCGTGCGTTCCGCACAGATGCCCGCTGGATAGCTGGCGTTCTCCTGGTTGCTCCCGGGTATGATCTCGCCGCTTTCCATCCGGATAGCAGCGCCCACCTTGAACTTGGAGTAAGGCGCATAAGCGTTCTTAGCGGCTTTCACCGCCAGCTCCAGCAATTCCCTGTCATCGGCCGGGAGTGCCGCCCAGGACGGGTGCTGCACATAGTGCAGCGCGATCTTGCGTGTGTTTGCCATGTTTGAAAAAGGGTGCCGAAGTTAGTCGTCCCCCCATAGTTCCGCACATGGAAGCATGAATGCGTTGCGATTTCCGAAGGTCACCCCGAGAGATCCATGATCGGTAACCAGTCAATGTGGACTCGACTCCCAGAACTCAGGACTCCGGACTCAGGACTCAGCACTCCGGACTCCCGACCCAGGACTCAGGACTTAGGACTCAGGACTCAGGACTCCGGACTCCCGACTCAGGACTTAGGACTCATTACTACCGCCACATTCCCTCTTTCCTTAGCTTGCCGCGGTTTTTCCCATGTCCCTCTCCCCCATCCTCAAGCAGTTCGCCCCCATCGCGCTTCGCGAAATGGACAGGGTGGCCTTGCAGTCCCGCATGGACACCAAGTACCTGCTTGCAGCGCACCATCTTCCGGACATCCTGAATATCCTGAGCGCCGAGTACCGGATGCTCGAGGTGGACGGCCAGCTCGGCTCCACCTACAGGACGCTCTACTTCGACACGCCGGACCGCCGGTTGTATTTCGACCACCACAACGGGCGCCCCTTCCGATGCAAGGTCCGCATGCGTGAATATGCGAGCACAGGGGCCTGCTTCCTGGAGGTGAAGCGCAGGACCGGCCGGGGAGGTACCGTTAAAAGGCGCATCCCGATCCCGGCCATCGCGGAACACCTCACGGACGGACAGGCAGAGTTCGTGGCCTCCGCAAGCGGAAACACGCAACCGCTGGTGCCCCTATTGTGGAACGAGTTCTTCCGGTATACCCTCGTTCACCGGGAACGTGCCGAGCGCCTTACCCTCGATATGTCGCTCACCTTCCGTGACGCCAAGGGCGAAGCTTCGTTGCCCGGCTTGTGCGTGGCAGAACTGAAGGAAGGCAGGACCGGGCACGGCTCGCCGTTCGCCGCGCTGATGAGGGCCCTTCCCGCCCCACCCGCCAGTTTCAGCAAATACTGCATCGGCACTGTCCTACTGGAGCCCGGCATCAAGTACAACCAGTTCAAACCCATAATGCTGCATGCCCAACGCTTGGGCATCGCGGCATAAGATCACAACGCACATGAAGGTCTTCGGCATGAACCTCTTTCATGAGGACCTCTGGGAACTGCTGTTCAAGTTCGGCTTGGACGCGATCGTGGTCTTCATCCTGATCCGTCTGATCTATTATCCCATCCACCGAAAGAAGGAGAACCTCTTCACCTACTTCGTCTTCAACTTCCTCATCTTCTTCCTGTGCATCCTGATGAACAATGTGAAGCTGAGCATGGGCTTCGGTTTCGGACTGTTCGCCGTTTTCAGCATCATCCGCTACCGTACCGAGCAGTTGGAGATCAAGGACATGACCTACCTCTTCGCGGTGATCACCATGGCCGTGATCAATTCGCTGGCAGGCAGAAAGATCAGCTTGGCAGAACTGCTCTTCACCAATGCCATGGTATTGATCCTCGTCTATGTGCTGGAACAGGTGTGGCTCACCCGCCACGAGGCCATGCGCACTTTGATCTACGAGCGGATCGACCTGATCAAGCCGGCCAATAAACAGGCGCTGTATGCTGACCTTCATGAGCGTTTGGGCATCCGTGTAAGCCGCGTGGAAGTGGGGCGCATCGACCTGCTCCGCGACACCGCTCAATTGCGCGTCTTCTACTTCGAGGACGAACAGGGATACGAGAATTTCCGGGAACCGATCCGGGACGACAACGACGACTGATCGGGACGATCTCCTCTTACGGGGTTTCCTTCTTGAGCAAAGGCACGAAAAGTCCAATGAGGTGCCTAACGAAGGTTGCCTGGGGATCGTCTCCCCTTCTTCCTAAAAGGAGAGGTTGGTCGCACTTCGCCCTTGCCCGCTCTGGCGACGGCGCGGGATGGTTCGATCCAGCCCAAGGAGAACTCAGTGATGATCCGGAACGCCTTGGCTGGAAGAGGCGATGACTTTATTCGACCATAGCTTTTTCCACAAGAACGATCGCATAAGCGCACACGCCTTCCTCGCGGCCCACAAAGCCCATCTTCTCGTTCGTGCTGGCTTTCACGGACACCGCATCCAGCTCCGTACCCAACAGTTCGGCGACCGCGGCGCGCATAGCGTCCACATGGGGCCGCAACTTGGGCTTTTCCAACACCACTGTGCAGTCCATGTTGCCCACGGTCCAGCCTTTCTCGCGTAGCAGCTTCACCACATGCGCGAGCAGTTTCCTGCTGTCGGCATCCTTCCATGCGACCTCGGTGTCGGGGAAATGCAGACCGATATCACCCAGTGCCACGGCGCCGAGCAGCGCATCACAGATGGCATGCAACAGCACATCGGCATCGCTGTGGCCTAAGCCACCCTTGTCGTTGGGGATCTCTATTCCGCCGAGCATGAAGGGCCGCCCCTCCACCAAGCGGTGGGAATCATAACCGAACCCCGTGCGGATGTTCATTCCTCGGCGGCCGCCTTCTTCTTCGCTTTGCCGTCGAAGTTGAAGCCGAGCGTGAAGCGCAACGTATTGGCCAACGGGCTGCGCTGGGTGTTGGCGATGAGGTAGCTGAAGTCCAGTGAGAAGATGCTGTACTTCACGCCCAGTCCCATGGTGAAATACTTGCGGTTGCCCTTTGTGGCGGCTTCCCAGAAGTAGCCCGTGCGGAAGGCGAACTGCTTGGCATACCAGTATTCCAAGCCGCCGCCGTAGTAGATCTCGCGCAGTTCCTCCTTCAGCTTGCTGCCGGACTCCACATGCTGCACACCATCTTGGTCCACATATACATTGCCGGGCGCGTCGCTGAATGAACCGAAGATGCCTGCGGCAATGCCCCTGTTGGGGTCCTCACCACTGAACACCACATAATTGCCTTGGTCATCCACCACGTTCACCGGTGCGCCATTAGCGTCCGGTTCGGTCTTGTACACCGGTGGGGTGGGTACCAGCAGCTTGTTGATGTCTGCGTTGAAAGTGATGGTATTGAATGCGTCGATGTTGAATGTGAGCGCCGGTCCAAAGCGGAGGTTCATCGGCAGAAAGTCCGTCCGGGAGGTCTCGCTATAGGACATCTTGTTGCCGATATTGGAGATGTCCAGTCCGAATGCGAAGGTGGCGTCCTTCTTGGCAATGACCATCCGGTCGTTCCGGTAGAAGAAGGAAACGTCCGCTGCCACGGCCTGACCGGCCTTGGTGTTCGCCCCGCTGACGTTCAGCCCTCCGGTGAGGTTGCTATTGATATAACGCAGGCTTATCCCTCCGGCGAACTTATCGCTGAACTGCTGTGCGAAGGAGACATCCACTGCGAATTCAGCAGGCTTGAAATCGCGGATGACACTTCCATTGATGTCCGTGAAAGTGATGCTGCCGAGATTGAAATAGCGCAACGAACCGCCCAATGCACTGCGCTTGTTCAGCTTTTTGTAGCCTGAGAGATAGGCCAAGCTCATGTCCGGCACGAGGTTCCGTAGCCATGGCGAGACGGAAATGCGGAATTCACCCTCGTTCTCGGCAAAGGCCAATTTGCTGGGGTTCCAGTGCAGCGCGTTCGCGTCGGGTGGCAATGCCACTCCGGCATCGCCCATGCCTCCGGAACGGGAATCCGGGCCGATCATCAGGAAAGGCACCGCCGTGGTGATGGTATTGAGGCGGGGGCCGCATCCTTGGCCAGTGAGCTCGCTGATGCAGCCCGCACTCACCTGGGCACTGAGGGTGGCGCAGGCCACAAGGGCACAGAAGGAGGCTGCATATCGGAATACGAGATTCATAGGCTGGGTCGTTCGGGGAAAAGGGCGGCAAATATACGCGGGTTGCCGGGGGTTATTGTGCGGAGCGAGGTGGGTTACGGGTTAGCGTTGGCTGGATACGGGTTACGGGTTACGGGTACGGGTACGGGTACGGGTACGGGTTACGGGTTACGGGTTACGGTTACGGGTACGGGTACGGGTTACGGGTTACGGGTTGATCCCCGTTCATCATTCTACATTTTACGATCCCACATCTCTCTTAGCGCAGGATCACAAGCTTCTCGATCTTGTCGGCCTTTTCCCCTGTGGGCGTGGTGATGCTCAGTCGGTAGACGTATACGCCGCGACCGATCTTGTCGCCGCTGTCATCCAGCCCGTCCCAAGCCAGCGGTTCGCTGCGGAAACCATCGCAGTCCAAACGGCGGTTGAGCGTCTTTACCAAGCGGCCGGCGACGGTGAAGACCTGCACCTGGCAGTCCAGGTTCGTACACGGCCTGTTGTGTTCGAAATAGAACTCGGTGTGGGTGGTGAACGGATTGGGATAGTTAAGCACGTGGGCCAAGGCCAGTTCCGCTGATGGGGCCACCACGAACTCGGTGCTCTTCTGGCTGCTGTTATTGTAAACGTCCCACGCCTTGAGGTCCAGTGTGTGGTTGCCTTCCGGCAGATCGCTCAACTTGTAGCGTACCTGTCCGCTCTTGTAGGTGTCCTTGTCCGCTTCATACCAATCGTTCAGCACGATGGTGTTCTGCGTGTTGGCGTCCAAGGTGGCGATCAGGTCATGGCCGATGCTGCTGCCCAAGGTGTTGATGCCGCTCTGGTCGAACAGCTTCGCGTAAAGCAACGGGGTCTCGTTGGTGATGCCACCGGGTACGAAGCTCTCATCGTTCATATAGATCTGGATGTCCGGACCAGCGGCGTCCGCAACGGCTGTATTGTCGGTACCGCCCACCAAGGGGTCATTGGTATAGCCGCAGGCATTGGTCGTGAGTCCTTCACAATAGACGGACACCCGCCCTGAATCCACGCGGTAGTCGATATCCTTGGGGACAACGAAGGTGAAGTTGAACTGACCATTGGTGACCGTGGCGCGGCCCCGGTAGATGATGTTCTTACGCACCTTGAAGAGGAAAGGCGATGCGTTGAGGCCGGGGTCGTTCACCAGCGTGGCGACAGCGGTCTTCTTATCGTACATCGTCGGCACCACAGTGCCATTGAAATCAGTGAGCACTTGGCCATCCTGGTTGTTCACCGTGCCGCTGATCCGCACCGTGGAAAGCGCCTTGATGGTATCCATGGGGTTGCCCAAGGTATCGGTGATGGAGGTGATGATGGCCTTGTTGCGCGCCATGGCCAACCGCATGGAAGGGTCTCCCAACAGGGTGAAATTCCGGTGGTTCGGAGTGCCCAGATTCCCTGCCGGCGTCGCGTCCACCTTGGAGCGTCGGTAGATATCGCCCAGCCGTTGGTCCCGGCCCTGCTCGTCCGTAGGCTTGAACACGTAGTCATAAAAGTCGTTCGAGATCATCTGATTCTGGCTGCTGTATGCCAACCGGGTCGTGGTCATAAGGCCGATCCCACCGCCGTTGGGGTTCAGGAATACATTTTCTCCTGCTGAAGTGCGGACAGGATCATCCCATCTGCTGAACTCACAGGTTGCGGTCATGAACAAGGGCAAGCGGTCGAAGTTGGTCCAGTCCAAGATGGTCGCATTGTCCAAAAAGCGCTCATGTGCCCAGCCCACTTCACCGCCGTGGCCCACGTAGTTCACCAGCAGCGTACCCTTCTGCACCCGATCGCGCAACTCCTTGTTCGCGTCGGGATAGCGTTGCCCGCCCGGTGTGGTGTACTGCACATAGGCGTCCAGATAGATCTTGTTGATGTTCAGGCAGGGTGACTCCGCCTCCACCCGCTTGGCAAGCAGGTCGCTGTTATTCATGTGTACCTGTCCTTCAAAGCTTGCCCCGCTCTGGTCATCCGCACAGAACAGTACCGAGTTACGCCAGTCGGCGGCACCGCCATCCCCTCCGGTCGTGCAGTTGGAGACTCCTACGCTGGATAGGTTCAGCTTGTCGTAGTTCAACAGTTTGTTCACCGCCGTACGGGCCTGGTCCAGGTTGCTCACCGGCAGCCTGCCAACGCCCATGTCGATCAGGTCGTTCTGCTCGTCGCCGTCAGCGTCGGCCAGGATCACGAAGTAGTCGTCCGTGGTGTATGACTTGTTCAACGACCAGGAATCATAGCTCTGATAGGTGGGGATCAGGTTCTGGTTGTTCGGGCTCAGCGAGAGGTTGTTGTATGAGCCGTCGCCGAAGAGCAACAGGTATCGGGAAAGCATGGTGCTATCCGGGGCCCGATCATAGAGCATCTTCATGTACCGCTTGATGGCGGTGGCGTCCCGTTGTCCGGAAGAGAATTCGTTGAACACCTGCTGCGGCGTCACGACCACCACGGAGAGGCCTTCCTCAACTCGGCGCTGGGCCAAGCGGCCCGCCTCTCCCAGGAACTGGGGGGGGCACACGATCACCAGATCCGTCGGGATCGAGGTGGCATGAAGGTCTTGCGCAGCCACCCTACCGATGGCCACAGGCTGCAACAGGCCGCTTTCCTTGAAGGCGATGAACTCGCGAAGACTGTCCGTGGCCACCATGAAGCTCTTCTGTCCGCCATTCGCCGTGGTCTGCACCTCCCGCACGTCAGTGGGTCCGCTCACCTCCCAGATGTGCTGCACGGCCGTGGACTGTTCCAATGTGAAATTCGCGATGCGGCCCGGCCCCACCGAGTTCAGATCCCGGAAGGCCAACTGATCACCGGTCATCCGCAACTCGCGCCGTGCGTTCACCTCGATGTAGTCCATGTAACCGATCGAAGTGATCGGGTCATACTTGTTATAGGTGACGGACAACGGCAGGCTGTTGCCGGACGCGGTCACACCCCACAAGGTGCTCACATAGCTTCCATAAGGGGAGGTCTCGCTGGTGCCCACCGAAGGAACATTGATATTGCGCGTGGTGCCTCCTGCCTGCACATTGAACGAGCTCGGCCCGCCGATGGACCGCCCCAGCAAATTCACTTTCAGCCACGTGGTGTCCGCCGAGCGGAGATTGGGCATGGAGAAATTATAATTGTACGTGGTCACCTGATCATAGATCTCGCTGAACATGATGCGGCCGGACTTGATCAGGTTCACCCCGTCATTGTCGACCGCTTGCCGATCATTGAATGCTGTGACCTGGTCCGTGGCGGGGCCATTGCTCTGTATCGCGTTCGCGACCCTTGCAGGCACGTCCGTGCCGATGCCGATGAAATAGCTGGCCGAGTCGGAATACATATTCTTCACATGGTTGAAAAGCCGGCCATCACTGCTCCGGTCCCAGCGCGTGGCCCCCGAGGCATACAAGAGGATGCGGTCCCCCGGGCCGAAGGTGCCGTCCCCGCCGTCCTCCACGCGGATCGCGTTGAGCAAAAGATCGGTGGGCAGATGGGGCAGGTTGCTGAAAGGAAGGAGTCCGGCATGGTTACCATACACATTGATGGCGTCGGATGAAAGGTTGCTTACGTCCACACCCAGTTGCTGGAGGAACTGGTAGGTCAGTTCATAGACACCCGTTGTCGGCACGGTGAACCGGTACCAATCACCACTGGCCAGCTTGGAATGGTCAGGATAAGTGTTGGCACGCTGGCCGCCACGTGGCGCATGGTCCTCTACAATGGAAAGGCGGTAGGATGCGAGCCTTTCGATCTGGCCTGTAGCGGAATTGCGGCGGTACGGTTCGATGTCCACCAAAGCGTTGGGGCGTTTACGTGAGCTGCGAAGGGCGGTATGCAGCACCGGCTCTGCGCCGGGCTGGCCCAGTCCTGGCAATGCGGCCACTTCCGCGGAGGTCATCGTCTTCCATTCCGCATCGGTCAAGTACGCGCTGAAGCTTGTGGTCCCCATTGAAAGGACCCTGCGCTCGTGGATCAGGGGCAGGTCGCTCCGTTCTCCATCAAAGATCGCCTTGTCCCACCACGCCGGAAGAGCGGGGGCTGCTATGCCGGCCGGGGCAGTCAACGTCCTCGTCGGGATGCCGGGCGCCGTTACCGGAGCCTTTATCCGGGAGCCTGCTTGTTGGGCAGAAGCACCTACGGAGACTAAGAGAAGGAGGGGTCCAATGAGAGCGCGCATACAGGGAGGATCGACAGTTTTCAACAGGATCGGAGCGAAAGTATAACTTCGGCCCGCCTCGTCGGGAACATCCCGTGAACGACCTTCACGCGTTCTTATTGCGGGGACAATAACAACGAAGTCCGACGCGCTTACGTATACTTGGCGGTCTTAAAAGGCATAGAACGATCGTGTAGCATGAGAATATGGACCGGCAGAAGTGTCGCCCTCGGGCTAGCACTGAGTCTCTTCGGGGCCTTGGCCGCGCTTGCGCAGGACCCCCAGTTCACGCAGTTCTATGCGAATCCCCTGTACTTGAACCCAGCGTTCGCGGGCACAGCCCGTTGCCCAAGGGTGACATTGAATTACAGGAACCAATGGCCGGCGCTCAGCGGCACATTCGTCACCACAAGCGCCAGCTATGACCAGGACGTGCGTGGTATCATGGGCGGCCTGGGCATCTTGGTGACCAGTGACCAAGCCGGCAAGGGCACCTTGAACACCACCACCGTCAGCGGCATCTATTCCTATACACAGGCCATCAGCCGCAAATTTTCCATCAAGGCTGGATTCCAAGCGACCTACTTCCAGAAGTCGTTGGATTGGAACAAGCTTACCTTCGGCGACCAGATCGACCCGCGTCGCGGCTTCATCTATGCCACCAACGACGTGCCCCGGGGCGGCAGTGTCGGCAACGCTGACTTCTCTGCCGGGTTCCTCGGCTATACGGATGTATTCTTCGTGGGTATCGCCGCCCATCACCTTACGGAACCCAACGAGTCGCTTATCGTAGGAACGAGCAAGATGCCGATGA
This sequence comes from Flavobacteriales bacterium, assembly GCA_038234075.1. GTDB lineage: Bacteria > Bacteroidota > Bacteroidia > Flavobacteriales_F > PHOS-HE28 > PHOS-HE28. The sequence continues at coordinate 12,257 of JBBSUV010000001.1, forward strand.
AGATCACCGCACATGCGGGCGCTGCCATTCCGCTGGGCGTAAAGGGAAAGTACGGTGCGGCCAAGACCAGGCTTTCGCCGAGCATACTATACCAGCAACAAGCCGCGTTCCGTCAATTGAACTTGGGCATGTATGTGGACCATGGCCCGATCATGGCCGGTGTATGGTATCGCTCACGCGACGCTTTCATCGCCCTTATCGGCTTCCACACCGATCATCTCAAATTCGGATACAGTTACGACGTTACCACGAGCAAGCTTACCACCGCCACAGCAGGCTCGCATGAGATCAGCCTGACCCTGCAATTCGACTGCAAGAAGAAACGCCGCCGGGTACGCACAGTGCCCTGCCCCACGTTCTAAGCCGAGGAACCGAACACATGAAGACCATGAACCTGTCACGGAACATAGGCCTGCTCGCCTGCGCCGCCACGCTGCTCAGCAGCTGCCGGTTCGAACAGAGCACCGCCACGGGCTGGAATTACAACGACTCGAAGAACGGCGGCTTTGAAAAGGCCCCATTCGAGGACCAGGAGACCGGCCCCGGCCTGGTACTGGTGGAAGGCGGTCAATTCACCATGGGCCGCGTGGTGGATGACCTCACCCACGATTGGAACAACATTCCACGCACCGTCACCGTCTCTTCCTTCTATATAGATGAGACCGAAGTGACCAACCTGGACTGGTGCGAATACCTCTACTGGTTGAGCCGCGTGTATGGGGCCGACTATCCGGAGATCTACAAGAAGGCCCTGCCGGACACCTTGGTGTGGCGCAGCAAACTCGCCTTCATGGAGCCGAAGGTGGAATACTACCTGCGACACCCCGCTTACCGCGATTACCCGGTGGTGGGCGTGAACTGGCTGCAGGCGAATGACTATTGCGCTTGGCGCGGGGACCGCGTGAACGAAGCGATCCTGATCCGCGAAGGCCTCTTCGAGCACTACCCCAACCAGATCAACGAGGACCACTTCACCACCGACAGTTACTTGGCCGGCCAATACGAGAGCGGCAAGAAAGTGGACGGCGTGCAGGATTTCAACCCCAACGTCGACACACGGAACATCCGGATGGAGGACGGCATCGTGCTTCCCCGCTACCGGCTGCCGACCGAGGCCGAATGGGAATTCGCGGCTTATGGCCTAGTGGGCAACACCGTGGATGAGCGCATCGTGGAACGTCGCGTGTATCCATGGAATGGTCACTTCGTGCGATACGACAACCGCAAGAAAGGCGGCGCGTTCTTCGGCGATTTCCGCGGGAACTTCATGCGCGGCCGGGGTGACTACATGGGCGTATCGGGCAGCCTCAACGACAATGCGGACATCACCGCGCCTGTCTTCAGCTACTGGCCGAACGACTATGGCCTCTACAACATGGCCGGCAACGTGAGCGAATGGACCATGGATGTGTACCGCCCCTTGAGCTTTGAGGACGAAGGCGGCCTGCAGCCTTTCCGCGGCAACGTGTTCAAGACCAAAGTGCTCAACAGCGATGGTGCCATCGCCGACAAGTATGACAAGGTGATCTACGACATCGACGGCGTGAAATACTGGCTCACCGAGTTCCAGACCAAGATGCAGGGACGTGCTTCCGAGGAGGAGGCCAAACTGATCGACGACCTGATGGTGAAGATCGAACAAGCGGTGGAACTCAACAACCAGCGCAAATTCGACCCGGCCAACCAGCTCGTGCAGGACATGGTGGACATGATCAAGGCACAGGACCTGGAGATCTGCCCCAAACTACTTGCCGGCCTCAGCGAATACCAGGATAGCCAGCCTGGTGAACTGAAGCAGCGCAATGTGACGGTGGAGGAGAACATCGACCGCCGCAACTACCGCAAGTCGGACAACATCAACTACGTGGATGGTGACCTGGAGAGCAGCATCTACTACGATGATGCGGAGCAAACCGGTAACGCCATGTACGACTGGGGCAAGACCACGCTGATCAACGACCACTCACGCGTGTACAAAGGTGCCAGCTGGGCGGACCGTATCTACTGGGCCAACCCCGGCACACGCCGCTTCCTCGATGAGCGCCAAAGCACCGCCACACTCGGCTTCCGCTGTGCTATGACACGTGTTGGCAGCCCGGTGGGCTTAGGTGATGACAAGCGCCGCGGCAAACTGAAGAAGTAGTTTTTTGACCGAACTCCGAAAGGCCCCGCAGCTTGAAAGCTGGCGGGGCCTTTTCTTTGTTGCCAGTTCTCCGTTGTCAGTTGTTCGTTGTCGGTTGTCAGGCTACCCCGGACTTGGCCCGATGCATATCGGGCGGGGGCTTTGCTGCGCAGAACACCGAACACTCCAATGGTAATTCTCTGCGTCCCAGCGTCACTGCGACCAACCGTCCCATCCTATCCATGTCCGACCTCCTCACCCGCTTCCTCGCCTCCACCGGTGTTTGCACCGATACCCGCAAGCTCCTTTCCGGTGGCATCTTCTTCGCCCTCAGCGGTCCGAATTTCAACGCCAACGCATTCGCTGCTAAAGCTTTGGACGGCGGCTGTTCCCATGCCGTGGTGGACGACCCTGCCGTAGCCGTGGACGAGCGCTATATCCTGGTGCCGGATGCGCTGAAAGCCTTGCAGGAACTCGCACGGGAGCACCGCCGGACATTGGATATCCCCGTTATCGCCATCACCGGCACCAACGGGAAGACCACTACCAAGGAACTGCTGCATGCTGTGTTGGAGGCTAACCGTTCAACGCTGGCCACGGAAGGCAACCTGAACAACCACATCGGTGTGCCCCTCACCCTGCTGAAGCTGAAGCCGGAGCACCGCATCGCCATCATAGAGATGGGCGCAAGCAAGCTTGGGGACATCGCTGAGCTCTCCGCCATCGCCGAGCCCACGCACGGAATGATCACCAATATCGGAAAAGCACATCTGGAGGGCTTTGGATCACTTGAGGGTGTGGTGCGCACCAAGACCGAGCTCTACAACTGGCTCCGCACCCACGGCGGACTCGCTTTCGTCAACGGCGACGACCCACTGCTGATGGCCGAAAGCGAAGGCCTGGACCGCGTGACCTACGGCGTAGGCCCCCAATGTGATGTGCGCGGTGCTTCGGAAGAGGGTGAAAGCCACTACCTCCACTTCATGTTCGAGGATGCGCAACGCGAAGGCCGCTGGCATGGGGAAACGCAGCTCGTCGGCAACTACAACCTGCACAATGCTCTCGCAGCCGTCTGTATCGGACGACACTTCAATGTGGACGACAATGACATCATCAACGCCATCGGTGAGTACATGCCTGCCAATAGCCGCTCCCAGCTGAAGGATACCGGCCGCAATGAGCTGGTACTGGATGCATACAACGCCAACCCAACAAGCATGGCCGCGGCACTGGAGAATTTCAACGGCCTGCGCAGCATACGTAAAAAGCTTGTCATCCTCGGTGACATGCGGGAGCTCGGGGCGACGAGCTTGGCCGAGCACGAGGCCATCATCCACCTCGTGAGATCGCTCGGACTGGACGCGATCCTCGTTGGCGAAGAATTCATGAAGGCCGCACCGGAAGTCACCGTAAGCCGCTTCGCGAACGTGGCCGCCGCCGTGGAAACCTTGAAAGCCACAAAGCCCAAGGACCTGTTGATCCTCGTAAAAGGCTCAAGGGGCGTGAAGCTCGAAGAGGTGGTCGGGGTGCTGTGAGCGGATCATAGGATCCTTCTCCCCTCCTTTCTGAAAAAGGAGGGGGTCCGATATGCATCGGACGGGGTGGTCCGCTCAAGCGACCGGCCTGAAAAAAGGAGCGGAAAACTTCATGCCTTTACCGAACCTTGCATAAGCGATACGCTCGCTCGGGCATTACCGCTCCGGCCACGGTCCACACCCTCCGGCACTCCTTTGCGACACACCTTTTGGAGAATGGCACGGACCTGCGCTATATTCAAACTCTGTTAGGGCACAGTTCGAGTAAAACCACCGAGATCTACACGCATGTCAGCACCAAGGCCATTGGCAAGATCCGAAGCCCACTGGACAACTTGGACCTGTGATGGTTTATGTTGCTTTACCCTCCCCAATAGTGAGATAGACAACACTCCCCCTCACAAACTGATCGCGAAATAGACAGCATATAGCGTCTACCCACTAGTTACCTGCAAGCTGAAAATGACGACAGTAGAAATAAATAATTAGAAAATATGAAACGTAACATTCTTTCAGTAGTTATAGGAATAGCAGCCGCAATTATAACATTTTTGGTGTTTGAAACTATTAATGCTTCATTCCACCCTGCACCAACGAATTTAGATTACAATGACAGCATTGCAGTAAAAGCATTTTACGAAAATCAACCTCTTTCCCTTTGGCTATTGGTATTAGTTGGTTGGATTGTTGGTTCGTTTCTTTGTGGACTTTTAATCAAATGGATTAGTAAAAACGACAACAAAAAGCTTCCAATTATTGCAGGAGGAATTTTGACACTTTCAGCAATTGCAAATTTTTTTTCATTGCCACATCCAACTTGGTTTATAATTGTTGGTTTAGTGATATTTATACCGTCCACCATTTTAGGACATAAACTTTATAAAAACAATACAAATGGACAGCGATAAAATTTTTACGGCCCTAAAATCATTTTTGGAACATTATGAACCAAATCTTTCTGTAATTCATAATAAAAGCGACAACTACTATTTGAATACACCGACAACAGAAACTAATAAAAAAGCAGAATTTTTCGGTGCAGTTCAAATCAAAAAGTCATATGTTGCATTTCATTTAATGCCTATTTATTACTATCCCGAATTATTAGATAACATAAGCCAAGAACTTAAAAAAAGAATGCAAGGCAAATCTTGCTTCAACTTCAAGGACAAGGATGACAAACTTTTTGCAGAGTTAAATTCATTAACAAAAAGTTCCTTTGAAAAATACAAATCATTGAACAAAATTTGAAGAACCAAAGAAAAGCCAGCAGGTAACAATGTATATAAAAAATAGGCGAAATAGTACTTAATTCAAGGGTTTTGGCTCGTATCAAACTTTGTGCTTAACCGAAAGTTTCGTGCTTCGAAGTCGCCTACTTTTCATATACTAACCGTTGACCCCCATTCCGCCAAAGCGCGGAACGGAGTTCAACAATAAATGACCAAGCTGTTCAAGGTACTCGTTCACTATTCCTGCCTGTACGCGTCCGAAAGGCAGCGTACGGTTCGAATCTGAACCTTGGGTACCGGGATCGCTCCTACCCTTCCTTCAGCACACTCCTTCCGATCACGATGCGTTGCACCTCGCTGGTGCCCTCGTAGATCTGGGTGATCTTGGCGTCGCGCATCAGGCGCTCCACGTGGTACTCCTTCACGTAGCCGTAGCCGCCGTGCACCTGCACGGCTTCCACGGTGGTCTTCATGGCCGTTTCACTGGCGAAGAGCTTGGCCATGCTGCTGGCGCGTTCGTAGTCCAGGTGCTGGTCCTTCAGCCAAGCGGCTTTTAAGCAGAGCAGGCGGGCCGCTTCGATCTCCGTGGCCATATCCGCCAGTTTGAAGGCGATGGCCTGGTGCTCGCTGATGGGCTTTCCGAAAGCCTTGCGCTCCTTGCTATAGGCTAAGGCCAACTCGTAGGCGCCGCTGGCGATGCCAAGGGCCTGTGAGGCGATGCCGATGCGGCCACCGGCCAAGGTCTTCATGGCGAATTTGAAGCCGAAGCCATCCTCACCGATGCGATTTTCTTTGGGCACCTTCACGTCCTGGAACATCAGGGTGTGGGTGTCGCTGCCACGAATGCCGAGCTTGTCCTCCTTTGCGCCGACCACGAAGCCGGGCATGCCCTTTTCCACGATGAGGCAGTTGATGCCTTTGTGGCCTTTGGCAACATCGGTCTGGGCCATCACCAAGTAGGTGCTGGCGGTTCCTCCGTTGGTGATCCAGTTCTTGGTGCCGTTCAGCAGGTAATGGTCGCCCATGTCGATGGCGGTGGTACGCTGGCTGGTGGCATCGCTGCCGGCCTCAGGCTCGCTGAGGCAGAATGCGCCGATCACCTCCCCTTTCGCCAAGGGCACGAGGTATTTCTGCTTCTGCTCTTCGTTAGCGAATTCCTCCAGGCCCCAACACACGAGGCTGTTGTTCACGCTCATCACAACGGAGCAGCTGGCGTCCACCTTGCTGATCTCTTCCATGGCCAGCACGTAGCAGATGGCGTCCATGCCGCCGCCGCCGTACTTCGGGTCCACCATCATGCCGAGGAAGCCGAGCTCACCGAGCTGCTTGATCTCTTCCTTGGGGAAGCGCTGTTCGCGGTCGCGGTCGATCACGCCGGGCTTCAGCACGTTCTGGGCGAAGTCACGGGCGGCATCGCGCACGGCCTTTTGTTCCTCATTGAGTTCAAAATCCATTCCGGAGGCGGTGGTAGTTGCTTGCATGGGATCGGTTATCGGGGATCGGTCGTTATTGGATGCAGACCTGCCTGCGGCAGGCAGGGACGTAGAGAAATGCTTTGCTCAGGGGTTTAACCGCAGATGGCGCAGATGACACAGATAAATGCCGTTGCCGCGACCGGCGTTGGGGGATGTGCCTGGCGGCACGGCAGATGGGCACAGATGAATGCCGTTCAGACGCAGCAGAAAGCCATCCTTGTCGGGCTTCATTCCAGCATGTGCGGAGATCAGCACCTTCAACGTCATTTGCGTTCGATTCGTCATCGGCGTTCCATTCGGATCACTTGCCGCAAATGTAGCCGATACCTTCGCGCCATGGCAGCTACGCGATCAACGGAATGAAGGACGCAAAGGACCTTTCCCGTGTGGTCGGCGTGATGAGCGGCAGCTCGTTGGATGGGATCGATCTGGCGTTGTGCCACTTTGCCCAGGATGGAAAGCAGTGGTCCTTCACCATTGAAAAGGCAGTGACCGTTCCTTACAATGAGGCTATGCGCAAGCGGCTGCTGCACGCGACGGAAACGAGCGCGTTGGAACTGACCCGTCTTCACCGGGACATCGGCATCGCCATCGGCACGGCCTGCCATGACCTTTTGCAAGGCACCACGGCCGACCTGATCGCCTCCCACGGCCACACGATCTTCCACCAGCCGGGGGAAGGCCTCACGGTGCAGGTGGGTGATGGCGCGCGCATCTCCGCATTGGCCGGGCTGCCCACAGTGTGCGACTTCCGCAGCATGGACGTGGCCTTGGGCGGACAAGGTGCCCCGCTGGTACCCTTCGGCGAACGCATGCTTTTCCCGGACCACAAGGCTTTTGTCAATTTGGGCGGCATCGCCAACATCGCTATTCACGATGGAAAGCACACCATCGGATATGACATCTGCCCCTGCAACCAAGCTTTGGACCTGCTGGCGAGCGAGGCCGGCATGGCCTATGACGCGAATGGTGATCTGGCCCGGACGGGAGAAGTGAACGTGGAACTGCTTGGGAAGCTGAACGCCTTGGATTTCTACAAACAGGAACCGCCGCGCTCCTTGGGTCGGGAATGGTTTGACGAGCAAGTGAAGCCATTGATCTCGTCGGACCTTCCGCTGAAGGACCGGCTGCGCACGGTGATCGAACACATCGCGCTGCTGATCGCGCAGGAACTGGATAAGGCCAAGGTGGGAACCGCGCTCTTCACCGGCGGCGGGGCGCACAATGGCTTTTTGATCGAGCGGATCGCCGCACTGGGAAAGGCCACACCGGAGTTGCCTTCCGCAGAGCTGATCGACTACAAGGAAGCGGTGATCTTCGCCTTCCTCGGCTTGATGCGGATCCGGGGCGAGGTGAACACCTTGGCGAGCGTCACCGGGGCATCCCGGGACAACATCGGGGGAGCTGTGTGGGTGCCCAATTAACAAACGGTAAGGGATAACCACGGGGCACTGGACCTAATGCCCGGCCCGGCCCGGCTAATTTTGGGCCTTTGGATCCTACATTCCGACATGAGGGAAGCATTGAAGAAGTTCGAGGAACGTGAGCCTGAGATCGTGTTCGAATGGCACGACGGTCCCACGGACGCGAAGGGTTGGGTAGTGATCAACAGCCTGCGCGGCGGCGCTGCCGGTGGTGGCACCCGCATGCGTAAGGGTCTGGATAAGCGCGAGGTGATGAGCTTGGCGAAGACGATGGAGGTGAAGTTCACCGTTAGCGGTCCGGCCATCGGTGGGGCCAAGAGCGGCATCGACTTCGACCCGATGGACCCGCGCAAGGGCGAAGTGCTGGAGCGTTGGTTCAAGGCCGTGATGCCTTTGTTGAAAGCCTACTACGGCACCGGCGGCGACCTGAATGTCGACGAGCTGCACGAGGTGATCCCCATCACGGAGCATTATGGACTGTGGCACCCACAGGAAGGTGTGGTGACCGGCCATTCCACGAAGGACCAAGGCGCCAAAGTGCGTATTCTTGGCCAGCTGCGCACGGGCGTCAGCAAGCGGGTGGAAAATCCGGCGTTCACCCCCATTCCAGGGAAATTCGCCGTAGCCGACCTTATCACCGGTTGGGGCGTTGCGCAGAGCGTGATCCACCACTACCGCATCCAAGGTGGCCATGTGAAAGGAAAACGCGTAGCCGTGCAGGGATGGGGCAATGTGGCTGCAGCTGCAGGATACTACCTCAGCCAGGCCGGCGCAGTGTTAGTCGGCATCATCGATAGGCACGGTGGCATGCTTTCCGAAGCAGGTCTTGATGCGGCGGCCGTAGAGAAGCTCTTCCTGGAAAAAAAGGGCAACGTGCTCCACATGCCCGACATGCTGCCCTTCGACACGGTCAACGAGCGCATCTGGGATTGCGGAGCACAGGTATTCCTTCCCTGCGCAGCCTCCCGTTTGGTGACCGGAGGGCAGGTGGACCGCATGTGCGCCGCCGGCCTGGAAGTGATCGCCAGCGGGGCCAACGTACCCTTCGCCGACCTGGAGATATTCTACGGTCCGATCGCCGAGCATGCGGACAAAAAGGTCAGCGTGATCCCGGACTTCATTGCCAACTGCGGCATGGCCCGCGTCTTCGCCTATTGCATGCAGGACGGTGCGGAACTGACCGACAAGGCCATTTTTGAGGATGTGAGCAAAGTGATCGGGAAAGCCCTCGAACACGTCCATTCCAAGAACGACGGCAGAACGGGTGTCACCCGCACTGCATTCGAGATCGCCCTCGCCCAGCTTACCTGAGAAAAATTTCCGACGCATTAACGCGTTCAACTACCAACCCAAGCACAACACATGCCCTTCGAGCTTCTCGCACAGGTACAGGACAACGCCGAGGCCGCCCGGCAACTGCTGGATCAGGCCGCAACGGCACCGCAGGCCCCTCCGGTGATGGAGACCATTTCCATCTGGGAGCTGATCCAGAACGGGGGCTGGTACATCATGGGGCCTCTGGGTATCATGTCGCTGATCGCCGTCTACATCATCATTGAGCGGAGCTTGGCGATCCGCCGCGCCCTCAAGGAGGAGAAGGACTTCATGGAGAAGATCCGGGACTACATCCACGACGGGAAGATCGACTCCGCACACAACCTCTGCGCGCAGAACCCGGCCCCCGTGGCCCGCATGCTGGACAAGGGCATCAGCCGCATCGGCAGGCCGTTGAAGGACATCGAGGTGAGCATCGAGAATGCCGGCAAGCTCGAGGTATACAAGCTGGAAAAGGGATTGAGCGTGCTGGCCACCATCGCCGGCTCAGCCCCGATGTTGGGATTCCTTGGTACGGTGATCGGGATGATCGTCACCTTCCACACCATGAAGGTCAGCGGTGCGGGAGTGGAGATCGGCCAACTTTCCGGCGGTATCATGCAAGCCATGGTCACCACAGTGGCCGGCCTCATCATCGGCATCATCGCCTATGTGGCCTACAACACACTTGTGGCCCGCGTGACGAAAGTGGTACAGAACATGGAGGCCACCACCATCTCCTTCATGGAGGTGCTGGAATCACCCGCGAAATAGGGCATGGGACTACGCAGCTCACATAAGGTGGATGCCGGGTTCAACATGAGCTCGATGACGGACCTGGTCTTCCTGTTGCTGATCTTCTTCGTGATCCTCAGCACCATGGTAAGCCCCTACGCGCTGCCGGTGGATCTGCCGACCAGTGCGAACAAGACCAAGGAGAAGGCGAAGGTGGCGGTGCGCATTGATGCGGAACAGCATTACAGCGTGAACAACCAGATGATCGAACCGAGCCAGCTGGAAAGTGTACTGGTATCCGAGATGGCGAAGACGGCCGGCGACCAAGCGATCATTCTGCACGTGGACCAAAGCGTTCCCACGGGCATAACGGTAAGCGTGCTCGATATCTGCAAGCGGAACAAGTGGAAGATCATTTTGGCGACCAAGCCAAGTTGAAGAATGAAGGGCCACAGAGACGCAGAGAATTCCCACTCAGGGTCTCACCAATCAGGATCTGGGTTCAACACTTGGACCGGTGATCGGTGATCAGTGATAGGCAATGCAGACCATCGAACTGAAACAGGAGTCCCACGACAAGCGAGTGAGCGTGATCATCACGATCGTGTTCCACATCCTGTTGCTGATCCTGTTCCTATACATCGGCTTGCAGCAGCCGAATCCGCTACCCCAGGAGGAAGGTATCGAACTCGCCTTCGAAGATGCCGGCGGACGCACCGGGGGCAGCGTATCCGCAGCGCCAGCAGAATCCACACCTCCTCCCGCACCTGCCGTTTCCGAGCCCCAAACACCGGAGCCCGTAGCCACCGATGATGCGAGCGATGTGGCCATACCCAAGCCAGTGAAGCCGACCCCGCCGAAGCCCCAACCCACCAAGCCGCAGCCGCGCAAGCCGGATCCGAACTCCCTCTTCTCCCCTTCCTCCACGCCGAGCAGCTCCTCCTCCTCCTCCAGCGCCCAGAGCGGAGGAGGCACGCCCAGCAGCACTCCCGGTGACGGCGGTTCCGGCAACTTCAAAGGGAAAGCCTTCGAAGGTCGGCTTGCTGGCCGCGGCCTGATGCGCGGTCCCAACCTGAGCGAAAAGCCCACCGAGGCAGGCAAGGTGGCCTTGGACATTTTCGTGGACCGGACCGGGCACGTCACGCACGTCGCCTTCAACTTGGACCGTAGCACCACCACCAGCCAGACGCTCTTCAACCTCGCGAAGAAGGCCGCTATGCAATGCACCTTCAGCCCCAAGCCGGACGGCCCGGCGGAGCAGAAAGGCGACATGACCTTCATCTTCATCCTCGAATAAGTTGGACTACCCGGAGACGCTGGCGTACCTGTACGAGCGCCTGCCCATGTTCTCGCGTCTTGGCAAGGCCGCGTACAAGGCGGACCTCAGCAACACGCATGCATTGATGGAGCTGACCGGCCATCCGGAACGGGGCCTGAAATGCGTGCACCTCGCAGGCACGAACGGAAAAGGCAGCACCGCCAACATGATCGCCAGCGTGCTGCAGGAGGCGGGATACCGCACGGGGCTGCACACCTCCCCGCACCTGAAGGACTTCCGTGAGCGGTTCCGGATCAACGGGGAGATGATCCCGCAGGAAGCGGTGACCGCCTTCGTGGAACGCTATCATTCGGCTTTCGAGCCGGTTGAAGCCTCCTTTTTCGAATGGGGCGTGGCACTGGCCTTGAACTGGTTCCGCGAGGAGCACACGGACATCGCGGTGATCGAATGCGGCTTGGGCGGCCGACTGGACAGCACCAATGTGGTCACCCCCGAGGTGAGCATCATCACCAACATCGGCTGGGACCATATGGACCTGCTGGGGGATACGTTGGAGAAGATCGCAGCGGAGAAGGCGGGCATCATCAAGCCGGGCATCCCCGTGGTGATCGGCGAGGCTGAAGGAACCATTGCCGAAGTCTTCCGGAAGCGAGCGAAAGAAGTGGGCGCACCGATCCATTTCACGGAACAGCAAGCACCGATGCCGTATTTGCTGGACCTGCCCGGCCCGCACCAGCAGCGCAACGCGCGCACGGCGCTGGAGGCGCTGCGCGAACTTCAAAAGCAGGGTTGGACCATCAGCGAAGAGCACATCACAGCCGGCCTGGCCAAGGTGCAGGCCAACACGGGTTTCTCCGGCCGCTGGCAAACGATAGGAGAGCATCCGCTCACCATCGTCGACATCGGCCACAACGCGGACGGTCTGAAGATCGTGATGGACATGCTGGAGCGCACCCCGCACGACCAGCTCCTCATCGTTCTGGGCACGGTGAACGACAAGGACATCGAGCGCATGCTGGCACTTCTTCCGAAATGGGCGACCTACTTCTTCTGTAAGGCTGATATCCCACGCGGTCTGGAAGCCTTGAAGCTGGTGGAACTTGCGGCAGGGCAGGGACTACGCGGAAGGGCTTGGCCCTCGGTGAAAGAGGCTTTGGCCGCTGCAAGGCAGGCCGCCCAAGGCAAGGACCTGGTCTTGGTGACCGGCAGCGCCTTTGTGGTAGCCGAAGCGGTGTGAAACTGCCTGCGGTCAATACCAAAGCATTGGCCGAAAGCAGGCAGATCCGCCTTGGATCAAACCCGCCTGTAAAAGCAAAGCCCCCCACTTCCGGTGGAGGGCTTTCTGCCGTTAAGTGTGGGACGTACTGGATTCGAACCAGTGACCTCATGCGTGTGAAGCATGCGCTCTAAACCAGCTGAGCTAACATCCCAATATGTCAATCTTCGCGGATAGCGAAGTCCGGCGGACCGGTGTGGGAGCAGCCGGATTCGAACCAGCGACCCTCTGCTTGTAAGGCAGATGCTCTAAACCAGCTGAGCTATGCTCCCATTAACGGGGCGCGAATATAATCCCCGGAGGGGTTTTACACTATCACTTTTCGTCGCGATCAAATTTCTAGCGAAGTCACCAGCTATCAGCAAACCGGTTCTTCGCGCTTCCCTTTCCCCGTGTGGACCGGCCACTTTTCCTGGAGGCGAAGGGTTGCCTTGTTGATGTGCGGGCGCAGATTGCCGCTGGTTATGCGCCGTTCGCATCTCTGTACATTGGGATGCACAATTGTTCGCCCAACCCTGACCTTTGCAGTCGATAATTGATGAACGTCCTCCGCAGCCTCCGCCCATTCTACATCTTCGCCGCCTTGCTGGTGTTGGCCGCCTTGGTGCTGGAGCAGATCAACGGCCGGTTCTGGTTGAATGACTTCCGGGTGTACTACATGGCTGCCACGAACCTGCGGCATGGCCTCCCCATCTATGGAGTGGTGTTCGGCGAGGACACGGGTCTCTATAAGTACCTGCCGTTTCCGCTCTACTTCTTCATCCCGTTCACCTTTCTGAGCTTCAAGGTCGCAGCGACCATCCACTGGCTTTTGATGGGCGCCCTGCTCATCGCCTGTTTCGCCGCGATGGAAAGAGCCGTGAACCGTATGCTGGGTCCAGTGCCGAAGCCTGCCCTGCGTTCCATATTGGGTCTGTTGTGCATCACGGTGCTGCTGGTCCGGGAGCTTCACCTAGGCAACATCAACATGGGGCTGCTCTTCTTGGTGATCTGGGGCGTGGAGCGCCTACTGGCGCGGAAAGCACGTGTTGCGGGAGTTGCCCTGGGCATCGCCTGGTTGATCAAACCCTACCTCTTATTGATGGTGGTTCCCTTGGTGATACGGCGAGAATGGAAGGTCCTAGGCACAGCAGCGACGGCCATGGTTGTTGGCTTGCTGTTACCTATGCTGATCGAAGGACCTGCGGACGGGTGGGCGATGCTGGATGAATGGGGCCAAGCTGTGGCGCGTCACAACCTCACCATAGAAAGTCCGGATCGGATCAGTTCCATTCTTGCTTCGAACCTTCATATTTCATTGGCGACGTGGATCGACCTTGTGTTCATCGCCTTGGCAGGCTGCATTCTCGCGATAGTGACCTGGTACCACGCAAAACGCGAAGAAGGAATGCGATCGGCCCCTGTTGACCGGGCGATGGAACTCTGGACCGCCAGTGCGATCGTGCCCAATCTGGTGATCACCGACCAGCAGCACTTCATGTTCACCCTGCCCTTGGTGCTCTACATCCTAGCTGGGCTCTTCGACCGCAGGGACCGCTTGGTGCTACTGCTTTTCCTGGTGGCCATGCTGCCCTATGCCACGCGCAGCAGTGATCTTTGGGGAAGTACCTTAGAGAACACTTTGACGGGGCACGGTGTTCTCGGAATGGGGAATTTATTCCTTATCGGTGTGGCGTGGCTGGCACTTGCGCGTTGGCATTCAATAGCGGCAAAGCCCGCACCCGTCTCTTCATAGCGTAGCGTTCACAGCGGTGGCACTTAAAAAAAGGAGGGCGTGCCATGGCCGGGTGCGCTGTTTGCAGGTGGTAATACAAAACCACGGAGCATGTCCACTTTTGATTTTCAGCAACAATTGGTCGGCCTGCGCCACCAGCTTTATTATTTCGCGCTCAGCCTCACTCATGACCGCGAGACCGCTGACGACCTACTTCAGGAAAGCATGCTCCGCGCGCTCACTTACAGTGACAAATTCAGGGACAACACCAACTTCAAGGCGTGGGTGTATACCATCATGAAGAACACTTTCATCAACGCGCACCGCCGCAACAAGCGCACGGACCGTGTGATGGACCATGTAGAGCGCGTGAGGGAACGCAGCAGCTTGGTGGAGACACCAGCCACGGCTGAATCCACGGTGCGCATGAGCGAGATCCAAGGAGCGCTGGGGAAATTGGACACCATATTCCGCACACCTTTCCAATTGCACCATGACGGCTACAAATACCACGAGATCGCCGACCGTTTGGAGATCCCTGTGGGTACCGTGAAGAGCAGGATCCACCAAGCCCGCCACAGATTGATGGGCATGCTGAGCGAGCAGCCCGTCGGAACGAACTGAACACACAATTCTTCGCATGTTCCTGAGCCAAGGGCCGGGATGGTATTGAAGCACCATCCCGGCCTTTACTTTTGATTGAACGCTCACAATTTTTTTCGCCATCGATCCTCTTGTTCAACTTTTTCGTATATTTGTTGAACATTACAGAACGATACGCAGTGAGCGCTCCCACTTCCATCATCATCGGTTCCGGTATTTCCGGTCTTGCGGCTGCTGCCGTGCTCGCTCAGCGCGGGGTGAAGGTGACCGTATTGGAACAGAACTCCACCGTTGGCGGACGCGCACGCACCTGGGAGCAACTGGGCTTCCTCTTCGACATGGGCCCCAGCTTCTATTGGATGCCGGATGTCTTCGAGCGCTTCTTCGCCCGGTTCGGAACTTCGGCGGCCGATCACTACCAGTTGAAGCAATTGGCCCCCTCTTATTCGGTCATCTTCGGAACCGATGACCGTTGGGACATGCCTGCGGGGAGAGCAGCGGTCGCTGCACTTTTCGAAAAGGAAGAGCCTGGATCCGGAAAGAAGTTGACCGCCTTCCTGGACGAGGCTGCGGTGAAGTATCGCTTGGGTATGCAGGAGATCGTGTACAAGCCCTCATTGAGCTGGTCCGAATACATGGATCCGCAGATCATGATCGGTCTCTTGCGGACGTCGGTACTCTCCTCGCTGCGTTCCCATGTGCGCAAGAACTTTAAAAGCCCCCGCATCCGTCAGGTCATGGAATTTCCGGTGCTCTTTCTCGGCGCCACTCCTCAGGACACACCAGCCCTGTACAGCTTGATGAACCATGCCGACATCGATCTGGGCACTTGGTATCCGATGGGGGGCATGGGCAAAGTGATGGATGCGATGCAACGCATAGCGGAAGAACAGGGTGCCGTCATCCGTACATCGGAACCCGTGAAGCGGATCATTGTGAAGAACGGCAAGGCGGTTGGTGTGGAGACTGATAGCGGCACCTATGCGGCGGATACGGTGCTGGCCACGGCGGATTACCACCATGTGGAAAAGGACCTGCTGCCGCTTGAACACCGCTCCTACTCGGAGAAATACTGGGAAGGCAGGACCATGGCGCCCAGCACGTTGCTCTTCTATATCGGCTTGGACACGCTGATCCCCAACATGGAGCACCACACGCTGTTCTTTGATGAGGACCTGGACCGCCACGGCGCGGACATCTACGAGCATAAGCGCTGGCCGGAAAAGCCCTTGTTCTATGTGAGCTGCACTTCTAAGACGGATCCCACCGTTGCTCCACTGGGCTGCGAGAACTTGGTCATCCTCATCCCGATCGCAAGCGGCTCCATGGATGATGAACCTACGCGCGAGCACTATTTCCACCTCATCGCCGACCGGATGCAACGGCACTTTGGAACGGATATCCGCAACCACATCAAGGTGAAGCGCAGTTACTGCGTGAAGGATCTGGAGATGGACTACAACGCCTATCGTGGCAACGCCTACGGCTTGGCGAGCACGCTTATGCAGACCGGCCCCTTGCGCCCTCGCGTGAAGAGCCAAAAAGTGCGCGACCTCTACTACGCCGGGCAGCTCAGCGTCCCCGGACCCGGCCTCCCTCCTGCCCTGATCAGTGGACAAATAGCCGCGGACCTCATCCTCAAGGAACACCCACGAACATGAACACCGTTCAACTCTATGACTCCGTGTGCTCCGAAGTGAGCGGTGATGTGGTCCGTCGCTACAGCACCTCGTTCTCCATCGGGATACGTTCCCTGCATCCCCGTTTCCGGGATCCCATCAAGGCCATCTATGGCTTCGTCCGTTTCGCGGATGAGATCGTGGACACCTTCCACGAGCACGACAAACGGAAGTTGCTTGCCCGGTTCAGGGAGGATGCCTATCTCGCCATGGAGGAAGGGATCAGTCTGAACCCCGTCCTTCACAGTTTCCAGCGCACCGCCAATACCTATGGGATCGACCAAACGCTGATCGACCCCTTCCTAGCCAGCATGGCAATGGACCTGGATCGCGATGTGCACGATGCGCAGACCTTCGCCACCTACATCCTGGGTTCCGCGGAAGTGGTGGGATTGATGTGCCTGCGTGTATTCTGCGAAGGGGATGATGCGCGGTACGAGCGTCTCCAACCCGCAGCGATGCGCCTCGGGGCCGCATTCCAGAAGGTGAACTTCCTCCGTGACCTCCAAGATGACCATGTCGCCTTGGGTCGCACCTATTTCCCCGGCCTGGACATGGACCGCATGGACGACACCATGAAAAAGCAGGCTGAAGCCGATATGGCGGATGATTTCAAGGCGGCGTTGGAAGGCATTCGCCATCTGCCGGCAGGCTCCCGCTTCGGGGTTTACACCGCCTATGTGTACTACCTCGCCCTCTTCCGCAAGATCCAAGGTGTTTCCGCGCGGAGGATCATGCACGAGCGCGTACGCATCGGCAAGCGCGCCAAGGTCCGACTGCTCACCACCAGCTACCTGAAAAACAGCTTCGGCATCCTTTGATGGGCTCACCCGAAAAAAACGAATATGTGGTGCTGGTGAACGAGCACGATGAGGCCATCGGCACCATGGAGAAAATGGCGGCACACCGGGCGGGGATGCTCCATCGCGCATTCAGCATATTCCTTTTTGACGGTGAAGGCCGGGTGCTTCTTCAGCAACGCGCCGATGCGAAATATCACAGCCCTGGTCTGTGGAGTAATGCCTGCTGCAGCCATCCGCACCCCGAGGAGGACGTGCTCTCCGCCGCTGACCGCCGCTTGATGGAGGAGCTTGGAACAGAAGCCAGGTTGGAGCAGCGATTCGCGTTCACCTACCATGCCCGTTTTGCGAATGACCTGCAGGAGCATGAATTCGACCATGTCCTCTTCGGTGCGTCCACCGGCGGGCTTCACCCGGACCCAGCGGAAGTACAGGCCGTACGCTGGCTTTCACCAGAGGAGCTAAGTGCGGAGCTATCCGCAACACCTGAAGCCTTCACACCGTGGTTGCGGATCTGTTGGCCACAAGTGCTGGAACACCTGCAACACGATCCCGTTTCACCATGAGTACGGATCGCCCCAAGGTGAACATCCATTGGTTCCGCCGGGACCTGCGCCTAACGGATAACAACGGGCTGTTCCGCGCGCTGTCCGAGCTGGGCAATGTGCTACCACTCTTCATTTTCGACTCCGAGATTTTGGACCGGTTGGAAGATCGAGCGGACCGTCGTGTCGATCTGATACACCGCACGTTGCTGAAGTTGAAGGATGAATTGGAGCAATGCGGAGGAGCCCTTCTGGTAGAACAAGGTACACCGGAGGAGGTCTGGCGTGAGCTCACCGAGCGCTATGAGATCGGTGCCGTGACCGCCAACCACGACCATGAACCGTATGCGGTCAAGCGGGACGAAAACGTACGCAGACTGCTGGCTGAACAGGGGATCCCGTTCCGGACGTTCAAGGACATCAGCATTTTTGAGCGCAGCGAGGTGATGAAGGACGATGGCGGTCCGTACACCGTTTTCACGCCCTACAGCCGCAAATGGAAAGCCTTGTTCACCCCGGAGATGGCCACGGCTTTTCCGAGCGAGGCCCACTTGGGCAAGCTGTGGAAAACCGCTCCGCTTCCCTGTCCTCGGCTGGCGGATATCGGCTTTTTACCAACGGACCTGCAGGTACCACCTGAACATGTGGATGACGAGCTGCTGAGGCATTACGCCGATACACGGAACTTGCCGGGGGTTGACGGCACCTCAAGGATGAGCGTCCACCTGCGCTTCGGAACGGTAAGCCCACGCGCCATGGTGCGTCAGGCTTTGGCCACCAGCGAAGTCTACCTCAACGAATTGATCTGGCGGGAATTCTTCATGCAGGTGCTCTGGCATTTCCCCCATGTGGTGCACTCCTCCTTCAGGCCGGCTTATGACAACATCGCTTGGGAGAATAACGAAGATCAGTTCCATGCTTGGTGCGCGGGCCGGACCGGATATCCCTTGGTGGATGCAGGCATGCGCGAGCTGGCGGCCACGGGCCTGATGCACAATCGCGTCCGGATGGTCACAGCCAGCTTCCTCGTAAAGCACCTGCTTATCGACTGGCGCTGGGGAGAAGCTTGGTTCGCTGAGAAACTGCTCGACTTCGAACTCAGTAGCAACAATGGCAACTGGCAATGGGCCGCTGGCAGCGGCTGCGATGCCGCACCTTGGTTCCGCATCTTCAACCCCACCCTGCAAATGCAGCGGTTCGATGCCGGGTTAACCTATGTTAAACGTTGGGTCCCTGAATATGAAACAGCAAACTATGCAGCTCCGATCGTCGTTCACCAAGCAGCGCGCGAACGGGCCGTTGCAACCTACAAGTCCGGTCTCGCGGAACAATTCGCTCCACAACAACACTGAAAGAACAGAACATGCCACGCAAGAAACGCCAGCTCATCCTCACACAACCGGTCCGCGAGGGCCTGAAGACCTTCAAAGTGCGCTTGGACGCACGCACCGTGATCACCCTCGCCAGCAAGAAAGCGCTCGAGTTTTGGAAGGAGAAGTATCCCAACGCCGTGATCATCGGGTGACCCACATCCTTGAGCGGAGCAAAGAGCTGCCCATCCCCCTTCGGGAAGCTTGGGAGTTCTTCAGCGACCCGCGGAATTTGGCGCGGATCACGCCCAGTAACATGGGCTTCGTGATCCACGATCCGGCTCCTGAGCCGCCCATCCGTGCCGGCCAGCGCATCAGTTACACGGTCCGTCCACTGCTTGGAATCCCCCTCCGGTGGGTAACGCTCATCACGGAAGCGGAAGCGCCGCATCGCTTCGTCGATACGCAGGAACGTGGGCCGTATGCCCTTTGGCATCATACACACACATTCACAGCAACAGCAAAGGGCACGCTGATGACCGACCGCGTGGAATATGCCATGCCGTTCGGCGTCCTCGGCGAATTGGCCCACTGTATTTTTGTCAAGAAGCAGTTGGAAGTCATCTTCAACTATCGTGAGAAGGTGTTACTTGAACTTTTCCCTGTAAAAGGATGAGCGTGTGGACCATCATCGGCATTTTGGCGCTGAGCTTCACGGCGATGGAATTCGTCGCGTGGGCCACGCACAAGTTCCTGATGCACGGCCTTCTCTGGAGGTTGCACAAGGACCATCACCAACGGGACCATGACCATGTGTTGGAGCGCAACGATTCGTTCTTCCTGATCTTCGCCGTCCCGTCGATGTTGCTCTTCCTCATCGGCACCATCCGTGGGTTGGATACTCCGTGGCTGTGGATCGGGTTCGGTATTCTGCTCTACGGCATCACCTACTTCCTTGTACATGAGGTGTTCATCCACCAGCGGATCAAATGGTTGCGCACCTCCAACAACTCCTATTTCATCGCATTGCGCCGTGCTCATAAGATGCATCACAAGCACCTCGGTAAGGAGGAAGGCGAATGCTTCGGAATGCTGATCGTACCCCTCAAATTCTATCGTGACGCGATGAGATCCGGCAAATTGGACAACCGCAACGCGCGCAACGAAAAAGAGGGATACCGCAAAGAATACAAAGGACACGAAGCCATGCGGGCGGAGTAAGCAGCAGCGGTCGGCAGCAGGTATTCATCTTTGCGCCCTTAGCGTCCTTAGCGGTAGAAAAACATCAGATGTCCACTTATCTCTGGATCGACCTCGGCGCGTTCGTCATTCCCTTTCTCTTCAGCTTCCATCCGCGGCTGCGCTTCGATCGCACGTGGCATGCGCTGTGGCCCGCCATCGGCTGCATGATGCTGCTCTTCATCCCGTGGGACGCATGGTTCACGCACCTTGGCATCTGGGGCTTCAATGAAGATCACCTGACGGGTGTTGCACTGCTTGGGCTACCGCTGGAGGAATGGCTGTTCTTCATCTGCATCCCCTATGCCTGCATGTTCACCTACCATTGCTTTCGGGTTCTCGGGGTGAAGGACTATTTGGGCAAGAAGACCTCGATCTTCACATGGGTGTTGATCGCCGGGCTGTTGGTCGTCATCATCTTCTTCCCTGGAAAAGCATACACCAGCAGTGCCTTTGGCGGTTTGGCACTCTGGCTGCTCCTGCTCCAGCAGTGGATAAAACCCGACTGGCTCGGCCGTGCCTACTTCGCCTATTTCATCCTCCTGCTGCCTTTCCTTATCGTCAACGGCATCCTTACCGGAAGTTTTCTGGAAGAAGCAGTGGTGTGGTATAATGACGGACAGAACCTCGGCGTCCGCATCAGCACCATTCCTGTGGAAGATGCCTTCTATGGTCTGTTCTTGTTCTTAGTGGTGGTGACGGTATACGAGGCATTGCTTAAGCGGAGACCGGTAGCCGTTGATCCGTCGTTGGTGACCGAAGTACACTAGTTCGCCACCGCATGCCCCTGCTTCCCCACCCTGTCCGTGCATACTTGAGGCACTTGCGCCACGCCGGCAACCGCCATGATGTGCATTCGCCGTTCGTGTTCGCACTGGTGAACGAGGTGCTACGCAAACGCACACCCCGCGCGGAATTCGCCGACATCGAGGAACTGAGGACGGAACTGTTGGCCGACCGAAGGATGATCGCCGTGACCGACCTGGGCGCTGGCTCGCGCCGGGGAAATACCCAACAGCGGCAGATCGGCGAGATCGCAAAGAATTCGTTGAAACCCCGGCGGCAAGCGGAGATGCTGGCACGAATGGTCCACTATTTCAAACCAGTGACCGTCCTCGAACTGGGCACCAGCCTGGGCACCACGACGCTCTATCTCTCCCGTGCGGCGGAAAAAGGGCGTGTTCACACCATTGAAGGCTGCCCCGCCATCGCGGCGATCGCGCAGCAGAATTTCAACTTGTACCGTGCGGAGAACATCACATCCCACGTCGGTCCCTTCGCGGAACAATTGCCGGGCGTCCTAAGCTCCATGAAGCGGCTGGACTTCGTGTTCATCGATGGGCATCACGCAGCGGGACCGACCTTGGCCTACTTCGAACAATGCCTTGCCAGATCCCACAACGACACGGTCTTCATCTTCGACGACATCCATTGGAGCGAGAGCATGGAGGAAGCCTGGGCTGCGATCAAGGTGCATCCCAAAGTGACCGTGACCATCGACCTCTTCCACTTCGGGATCGTCTTCATGAGGAATGAGCAACAGCGTGAGGATTTCGTGCTAAGGTATTGAGGCTCAATTTAGAACGCAGATGGCACAGAAAGGACAGATGGTCACCGATCCATCTCCTGGCTTTCAGATCTGCGCAGACCCGGTCTTTCAGCGTCATCTGCGTTCCATCCGCTAAAACTTACCTTCGCGGAAATGAAGATCTATACACGCACCGGCGACACCGGCCAGACCTCGCTGTTGAATGGAAAGCGTGTGCCCAAGGACAGTCTCCGTATCGAAACCTACGGCACCATTGACGAGCTGAACAGCCATATCGGCATGCTGCGCGACCTGCTCGATGGCAGTAACGCCGAGCTGCTCACCGACATCCAGGTGCGGTTGTTCGACACCGGCTCCACCTTGGCCGCTGGCGATGAGGCCACCGTGGAAAAATTCAAGGTGCCGGTGATCCATGACGCGGATGTGGACGCGCTCGAGAAGGCCATGGACGGCTTTGATGCGGACCTGCCCACCATGCGGCACTTCATTCTTCCCGGAGGACACCCTGCCGTTTCGCAGGCGCACATCTGTCGCACGGTCTGCCGTAGGGCGGAGCTTATGGCCATCCGTTTGGCAGCAGAAGAAGTCGTCCCGGCCATCACCATCCGCTACCTGAACCGCCTCAGCGACCTGCTCTTCATGCTCGCACGATGGACCGGCCACCGGCTCAACGTTCCGGAGATCCAGTGGAAACCCCGGGGCTGACCACATGAAACCCTTTACCATCGCGGCATTCCAAACCTTCATGGCACTCTGTTGGCCAGGTCGGCGAATGCTATCCCTATCCGGCTATATTTGCGGCCGATTTCAAAAAACCGTCTAAAGCGGGCTGACATGTACTGGACACTTGAACTTGCATCCTACCTCGAAGATGCCCCTTGGCCCGCCACCAAGGACGAACTCATTGATTTCGCCATGCGTACCGGCGCTCCACTCGAGGTGGTGGAGAACCTGCAAGGCATCGAGGATGACGAAGAGATCTTCGAAACCATCGAGGATATCTGGCCGGATTACCCAAGCAAGGAGGACTTCTTCTTCAACGAGGACGAATACTGATCCCGAACAGCAACGTTTAAAGCCCTGCCTCTTCCGGCGGGGCTTTTTCGCGTGAAATGGGCCGCACAGGCGTGGAGAAACACAAAACAGACCCATCTCTGCACCGTTCACCCTGACGATCCGGCACATCCCTGCATTTCGGCACGTGTGTTGACGGCCCCTACCCGTTAACTTTGCCGACCTTTTCCGCTACGGCCCACCCTTCATCCACCGGGCGCCCCGCAGCTGCATCATTCGCACCTCCCTACCATGATCGGTACCATCATCAAGAAAGTCTTTGGCGACAAGGCCACGCGCGACCTCAAGGAAGTGCAGCCTCTGGTCGAGAAGATCAAGGCTGAATTTCCCAAACTGCAGAGCCTGAGCAATGACGAACTACGCGGGAAGACCGTGTATTTCAAGGAACGCATCGCCGCGAAGATCGCCGACGAACAAGCGCGCATTGACCAGCTCCGCAAGGAGATCGAGGAGGATCCTAAAATGCTCATCGCCGAGCGCGAGAAACGTTACGAGGAGATCGACAAGCTGGAGGAAAAGACCTTGGGGCAGATCGAGGAAGTGCTGTTGGAAATTCTTCCCGAGGCGTTCGCCGTGATGAAAGAGACGGCAAAGCGCTTCACCGAGAACAAAGAGATCACCGTAACGGCGAAGGACCTGGACCGCGAGATCGCAGCGAAACGGAACAGCGTGCGGATCGAAGTCGACAAGGCCATCTGGAACAATTCCTGGGACGCGGCCGGAACGCCGATCACATGGGACATGATCCACTATGATGTTCAGTTGATCGGCGGTGTTGCCCTGCACAAGGGCAAGATCGCGGAGATGAGCACCGGTGAGGGTAAAACGCTTGTGGCCACGCTGCCCATGTACCTCAACGCTCTCGCAGGGCGCGGCGTCCACTTGGTGACCGTGAACGACTACCTCGCCAAACGCGATAGCGAATGGATGGGGCCGTTGTACGAATTCCACGGCCTGCGTGTGGACTGCATCGACAAGCACGAGCCCAACGGCGCTGCTCGCCGACAGGCCTATATGGCCGACATCACCTTCGGGACCAACAACGAATTCGGCTTCGATTACCTACGCGACAACATGGCGCACGCGCCGAACGCGCTGGTGCAACGCAAGCATCACTACGCCATCATCGATGAAGTGGACAGCGTGCTGGTGGACGATGCCCGGACACCGCTCATCATCAGCGGCCCGACGCCGAAGGGTGAGATCCACCAGTTCGATGAGTTCAAACCGCGCGTGGAGAAACTCTACAACGCCCAGCGACAGCTCATCACCAAGCTTCTATCCGAGGCGAAGGAACTGCTGAAGGACGGTGCCTCGAAAGAGCAGACGGAGAAAGCCGGCCTCGCGCTTCTCCGCGCCCACCGTGGCCTGCCGAAGAACAACGCGTTGATCAAATTCCTTAGCGAAGGCGGTGTGCGCTCCCTTCTCCAAAAGACGGAGAGCCGCTACCTGCAGGATCAGCAGAAGGAGATGCCCTTTGTTGACCAGGAGATCTACTTCACGATCGACGAGAAGCAGCACAGCATCGAGATGACCGAAAAGGGCCTCGACCTGATCAGCGGAGATGTGGACGACTCTCAATTCTTCATCCTCACCGACGTAGGAGGCGCGGTGGCGGAGATCGAGAAGAGCAATGCCTCCGTGGAGGAAAAAGCCAAACGCAAGGATGAGGTGCTACGCGACTTCGGCATCAAGAGCGAGCGCGTACACACCGTGAACCAGTTGATCCGCGCCTACGCCCTCTACGACAAGGACGTGGAGTATGTGGTGATGAACGACAAGGTGATGATCGTGGACGAGCAGACCGGCCGCATCATGGAAGGCCGGCGTTATAGCGACGGTTTGCACCAAGCTATCGAGAGCAAGGAAAAGGTGAAGGTGGAAGCCGCCACGCAGACCTATGCCACGGTGACCTTGCAGAACTATTTCCGAATGTACCACAAGCTCGCGGGCATGACCGGTACGGCAGAGACGGAAGCGCAGGAATTGTGGGACATCTACAAGCTGGACGTGATGTCCATACCCACCAACCGGCCCATCGTGCGTAAGGATAACGAGGACATGGTCTTCAAGACCAAGCGCGAGAAATACACGGCGGTGATCGATGAGATCGTGAAGCTCCAGGAAGCTGGCCGGCCCGTGCTCGTCGGTACCACCAACGTGGAGGTGAGCGAGCTGATGGCCAAGATGTTGAAGATGCGCGGTATCAAGCACGATGTGTTGAACGCGAAGCAACACGCACGTGAGGCGGACATCGTGGCGCACGCAGGTTCCTCAGGCACCGTAACGATAGCCACCAACATGGCCGGTCGTGGTACGGACATCAAGCTGGGCACCGGTGTGAAGGAAGCAGGAGGCCTCGCGATCGTCGGCACGGAGAAGCATGAAAGCCGCCGTGTGGACCGCCAGTTGCGCGGTCGTTCCGGCCGTCAGGGCGATCCAGGTTCGTCACAGTTCTACATCTCGCTGGAGGACGACCTCATGCGGATGTTCGGCAGCGAGCGTATCGCGAAGCTGATGGACCGCATGGGCCTGAAGGAAGGCGAGGTGATCCAGCACAGCATGGTGACCCACAGCATCGAGCGGGCACAGAAGAAAGTGGAAGAGAACAACTTCGGCATCCGGAAACGCTTGCTGGAGTATGACGACGTGATGAACAAGCAGCGGCAGGTGATCTACAAGCGTCGCCGCAACGCGCTCTTCGGCGAACGCCTGAAGCTGGACGTGCTGAACATGTTCCACGATGTGGCGACCCTGATCACCGAGGAATTCCAGCCTGAAGGCGACTTCGAGGGCTTTCAATTGGAGCTTTTCCGCAGGCTCTTCATCGAGTCACCTGTGAATGAGGAGACCTTCAAGGGCGGCAAGGTCGGCGACATCGCTGACAAGGTCTTCGAGCAGGCTTTGGATGCCTATAACCGCCGCGGACAGCAGATCGCTGGACAGGCCCTGCCCGTGATCGGTGACGTCTTCCTCAATCAAGGCAAGCAGTACGAGAACATCGTGGTGCCCATTACCAACGGCATCAAGACGATGCAGGTGGTGACGAACCTTGAGAAGGCTTACAAGACCGAAGGCAAGGATCTGATCGACAGCGTGGAGAAGTACATCACGCTGGCCATCATCGACAATGAGTGGAAAGAGCACCTGCGTGAGATGGACGACCTGCGCCGCGACGTGCAGAACGCCAGCATCGAGCAGAAGGACCCGCTGCTGATCTACAAGCTGGAGTCGTTCAAGCTTTTCGACGCGATGATCGACCGCATCAGTAACGAGGTGGTGGAATTCCTGGTACGCGCCGGCCTGCCCACCGCAGAGCCCGCCGTGCAGCAGGCCCCGGAACACAAGCCCACCCGCGAGGAGCAACGCATGCAGACGAGCCGTACCGAAGTGCCCGCATACGCAAGTGCCTCCACTGGCAGCGCCCCGCAACAAGCCCAGCGTCCTGCTCCATCAGGTGCGCAGCGCATGCCACCACCCCAAGGTCCACGCCAGCCGGTGCAGCCCGTGCGTGTGGAAAAGAAGGTGGGCCGCAACGACGCTTGCCCATGTGGTAGCGGGAAGAAGTTCAAGAACTGCCACGGGGCGAATTGACCTGATCGATCACAATGCTGAACGCCTCGGGAAGCCGGCGCGTTTTGGCATTTGGGTGTAAAGGCACAACTGTAATGACTTGCGCGCTTGGGTGATCCAACAGAAACCATTTGAACGCCGAACGCCCCGGTCTCCCGGGGCGCTCAACCATTGGTGTATGTCGTTTGGTTCTTATTTCAGGGCCACGCGCATCTGCACGCGCACCGGTTGACCGTCCTGGACGCCAGCCTGCCAAGGGGGCAGGGAGCCGATCAACCCGGCGATCTGGTCGGCGGTCTGCGGGTCCTCCGCACCCATCACTTGCACCTCGGACAATTTTCCGTCCTTCTCCACGATGAAGCTGGCCATCACATCGCCGTGTGTCTTGCCGACCTTGTCTCTGACGTAGCGCACCAAGGCCTTATCCCCTCCGGGATATTGGGGCATCGTCTGCGCCAACGTGTATACGAGGTTGGTCAGCGGAGTGGCATCGTAGACCTTCTCTGCGAGCTCGCGCCCCCATTTGTCATGCCGCTCCCAAACTCCATCCTTCCTGCCTTTCGTGTAGTTCCCTTCGCTCTCCATCTTCCCGCTCGGGTAGTAGAAAACGAAATGGCCATCCGGAACGCGGAATCCTGCGTCCATGTAGCGTCCATCCGCCTTTAACACACCGTCCAAGGTGTAGATGTGTGCCAGAAAGCCTCCGTGGGCATCCTGTCCGTCAGGCTCCAGATAGTAAGCCGCCCGGGCCTTGGAGGAAGGCACCAGCACGTCGTCCAAATAACTCCTTTGGGCATTGACCGTGCCAACAGTAAGGCTGGCCAAGAGCGTGGTGAGGAGAAGAAGGGGCATGGGCGTGTTCACGGTAAATTCAATTCTGGACATTGGTACGGCTCCTATAACACCAAGGTTGCGATCAGCGGATCAGTCCGTTCCGAACCGAACGGGCATTAGCGTGTTCCTGTTGCTGACCCATTGACCCGATGGCGAAGACCAACCTTCTAACCTTCACGCGCAAAGGTATTCACTGCCCTATCGCGGACGTGTATATCGATCCTTGGCGTGGAGTGGATAGGGCCATCATCACGCATGCCCATAGCGATCATGCCCGGGGCGGAAGCGCGCATTATTTGGCCGACCCGATCACAAAGCGCTTGATGCACGCTCGTATCGATCCGGACCTTGAGATCGAAACGCTTTCATATGGGGAGTCACGTACGGTGAACGGCGTTCACTTTTCCTTCCATCCAGCGGGTCATATACCAGGGAGCATCCAAGTGCGGGTGGAACATCAAGGCGAGGTGTGGGTGGCCTCCGGTGATTATAAACGCCAGTTGGATGGTATCAGTGTGCCCTTTGAAGTGGTTCCTTGCCACACGTTCATCACCGAATGCACGTTCGGGCTTCCCGTCTACCGCTGGAAGGAATCCAGTGAAGTATTTGATGAGATCAATTCATGGTGGCGGAACAATGCCGCTCGTGGGGTGTGCTCCGTGATCAGTGCGTACAGCTTGGGTAAGGCACAACGGGTGATGAAGGGGGTGGATGCGAGCATCGGGCCGATCTTGGTACATGGCGCAGTTGCTAACATGAATACCACGCTGGAGGAATGCGGTGTAGAGCTGCCTCCGTGGGAGCCGGTCCTGCGCGATACTGGCAAGGAGCGCTTCCGCCAAGCCTTGGTAGTCACTCCCGGCAGCGCCATTGGCACGGCGTGGACCAATAAAATGCGGCCATTTTCCGCGGCCATGGCCAGTGGCTGGATGCAGCTTCGTGGGCGTAGGCGCAGAGGGAACATGGACAAAGGGTTCGTGCTGAGCGACCATGCTGATTGGGATGACCTATTACGTACCGTGAAAGAGACCGGTGCCGAACGCGTGATAGCGACACACGGCTACACGGACCTCTTCAGTCAATACCTCCGGAGCATTGGCTTGAACGCGACCGTGGAGCATACCGAATTCGTCGGTGAAAGCGGGGAGGAAACACCGGAACCCAAAGCTTCGGGAAAACCCGAAGAACAAGCCGACATAAGCTGATGGAACGGGAAGCACAGCTCTTTGACGAACTTGACTCCACCACCGGCACCAATGCCAAGGTGGATGCCTTAGCGCGCTATTTCGCGGAAGCGGAGGACACCGACAAAGTTTGGGTGATCGCCTTGCTCAGCGGACGGCGACCCAAGCGGCCCGTGAACAGCACACTTTTGCGGCAGTGGGCTGGTGAGGTAGCAGACATTCCGGCGTGGCTCTTCGAGGCCAGCTATCACGTGTTGGGCGATCTGGCTGAAACAGTGAGCCATATCGCTACCCTGAAGGAACCGATCGGGAAGAGCTTGACCGAATGGGTACATTACGTGGAGGAGCTGCGTACATGCAGTGAAGAGGAAAAGTCGCAACGGGTAAAAGCGGCTTGGGCCGGGCTCGATGGCATGGAGCTTTTCGTCTTCAACAAGATCATAACGGGCGGCTTCCGCATCGGTGTGAGCCAGAAGATCATGGTGAAAGGCCTGAGCCGTGCCACGGACATTCCCGAGGACACGCTCGCCCACCGCTTGATGGGAAATTGGGACCCGCATGAAACGAGTTACACGGACCTCGTACTGGAGGAGGAACACGGGGAACGCCACTCCCGGCCCTACCCTTTCTACTTGGCCTACGGCATTGAAGGTGAGACCGGACGCGCAGCCGGTGCTGGACTGGAACAGCTATCAGCCTTGGGAGATCCGAATGAATGGCAGGCGGAGTACAAGTGGGATGGCATTCGGGGACAGCTGATCGTGAGGAATGGCCAATATCATGTATGGAGCCGTGGCGAGGAGCTGGTGACGGACAAGTATCCGGAGTTCGCATCCTTGCGCACGTCCTTACCGAATGGCACCGTCCTGGACGGAGAGATCCTAGGTTGGAAGGATGGCGTGCCGCTACCCTTCGCGGAGCTGCAGAAACGGATCGGGCGAAAATCAGTGGGCAAGAAGCTCTTGCTGGATGTCCCGGTGGTTTTCATGGCCTACGACCTGTTGGAAATGGCCGGCGTGGATATCCGGTTAAAACCGATGGAGGCACGCCAGAAACTCCTGGAAGACCGCGTTGCTCAGGCCGCTGATCCGCATCTCTTGATCTCCGAAGTAATTCCGTTCAAAACCTGGGAGGAACTCGTTTCCTTCCGTTCCGGGTCGCGATCGAATGCAGTGGAAGGCGTGATGTTGAAGCGTAAGAGCAGCATCTACGAAGTGGGAAGAAAACGAGGCGATTGGTGGAAGTGGAAAGTGGACCCGATGAGCGTTGATGCCGTGCTCACCTACAGCATGCAGGGCCATGGCCGTCGCGCGGACCTGTACACTGACCACACCTTCGGGCTCTGGCAGAACGGAGAGCTCGTCACTTTCGCGAAAGCCTATAGCGGGCTAACGGATGAGGAAATGCGCAAAGTGGATGCCTTCGTGAAGAAGAACACGGTGGAACGTTTCGGTCCGGTGCGCCAAGTAACACCCGAATTGGTCTTTGAGATCGCCTTCGAAGGTGTGAGTGCGAGCAGCCGACATAAAAGTGGTGTTGCTGTCCGCTTTCCCCGCATTGTGCGTTGGCGCCACGATAAGCAGCCGAAGGATGCGAACAGCTTGGATGACCTGAAGGCCTTGGTGCTATGACCGCTGACGGGAAAAAGTCAGTTGGGTCCCGAGCTCCGGCGATCAAGCCAAGTAATGGCGCGGAAACCTGGTTCGCTTCGCAAGGATGGAAATCCCTACCCTTCCAGCGTGAAGTGTGGAAGCACATCGCGCAGGGGAAAAGCGGGTTGCTGAATGCGCCTACCGGCACTGGAAAGACCTATGCGGTGTGGGGTGGTGTGGTGAACATGGCGCTCAAGGAGAAGAAAGCGACCAGAGGTGCCGGCTTGCGCGCTATCTGGATCACACCCTTGCGGGCATTGGCGAACGAGATCGCTGACAGTGCGCAGCGGATGTGCATCGGCACCGGCCTACCATGGACGGTAGGCACCCGCACAGGCGATACCAGCACCAAGGAACGGGCTGCGCAGAAGAAAAAGTTACCACAGCTCTTGGTCACCACGCCGGAAAGCTTGCACGTTCTTCTGGCCCAAAAGAACAGTAGTGACCTCTTCAAGGATCTGGATTGGTTCATCGCCGATGAGTGGCACGAACTCTTGGGGAGCAAGCGCGGGGTCCAGGTGGAACTTGCGCTGAGCCGGTTGAAAGGGTTGCGGCCTTCATTGAGCATTTGGGGGATCAGTGCCACCATTGGTAATCTGGAGGAAGCAAAGGATGTATTGCTGGGTCAAGGGAAACCGAGCGAAGAAGGCTCTTCAGCTGGAGATCCAAGCCTGGGAAGCGTGAACGGAGTGCTTGTGCGCGCTGCGTTGCGGAAGAAGATCGAGATGCATACGATCATACCGGACCATGTGGAGAAATACCCATGGGCCGGTCACTTGGGCCTGAAGCTGGCCAAACAGCTACTGCCCATCATAGCCGCCAGCACCAGCACCTTGATCTTCACCAACACCCGGTCGCAAGCAGAGACCTGGTACCATCACTTGCTGAAGATCGAACCGGACTTGGCGGGAACGATCGCGTTGCATCATGGCTCCTTGGACAGAAAGCTGCGGGAATGGGTGGAGCATGCGCTGGATGAGGGAAGGCTGAAGGCGGTGGTGTGCACCAGCAGCCTCGATCTGGGCGTGGACTTTCGCCCCGTGGCTACTGTGGTGCAAGTGGGCGGACCCAAGGGCGTGGCCCGATTCATCCAACGCGCAGGACGAAGTGGTCACCAACCCGATGCGGTTCCGTTGATCTGGTTCCTCCCGACGCATGCCTTGGAATTGGTGGAGGCTGCGGCGCTGCGTGCGGCGATCGCCGACCCCAACGTGGAACCGCGACAACCCATGATCCGCTGTTTCGATGTGCTTGCTCAGTACTTGGTCACACTGGCCGTTGGTGATGGCTTTATACCCAAGCAGATCTTGGAGGAGGTCCGGTCCACCTTCTGTTTCCAGAGCATGAGCGACGATGAATGGGCTTGGATGATGACCTTCATCACCACCGGTGGAAAAAGCTTACTGGCCTATGATGAATTCCGGAAGTGCATCATCGGCGAGGATGGTGTGGTCCGTGTGGAGGACCGTCGCATGGCGTTGCGGCATCGGATGAGCATCGGCACCATTGTCAGTGGTGCGAGCTTATCGGTGAAGTACATGAGCGGCGGCTTCATCGGCACGATCGAGGAAAGCTTCCTCAATCAATTACGCCGGGGAGATGTGTTCTGGTTCGCTGGGCGCCCGTTGGAATTCCTCCAAGTGAAAGGGTTGACTGCGTATGTGGCCCGAAGCAAGGCCACAAAGGGTCGGATCCCCAGTTGGCAAGGAGCGCGCATGCCGCTGAGCAGCCAAATGGCCTGGATCCTGCGCAATCAGTTCGCTCATGCTTTACCGGAAAAGGGGTCGCAACCGAGATCAGGCATTGCACCCGAACTAGTAGCCGTACGACCATTGATCGAACGGCAAATGCGGGACAGCATCGTGCCCGCAGATGATGAGCTTCTGATCGAACGTTTCAAGAGCCGCGCTGGCCATCATGTGGTGATCTATCCCTTTGAAGGACGTGTGGTGCATGAGGCCCTAGCCGCATTGCTTGCCTTCCGGATGAGCCTCCTCCGGCCGATCACCTTCACCATGGCCATGAACGATCTGGGCTTCGAGCTCCTCAGTGACCAGCCTATACCGATAGAGGAAGCGTTGGACAATGATCTGTTCAGCGAT
The DNA here is from genome assembly GCA_038234075.1 of Flavobacteriales bacterium. GTDB lineage: Bacteria > Bacteroidota > Bacteroidia > Flavobacteriales_F > PHOS-HE28 > PHOS-HE28. The sequence goes on from JBBSUV010000001.1 coordinate 44,507, forward strand.
GCACACTTGCTCGACGATCTGCAGCGCAGCCTGAACGCTACGGAATTGGCCAAACGCCGTTTCCGGGATATTGCCAAGATCGCGGGCCTCGTCTTCGAAGGCTTTCCTGGCAGGCATATGAAGGAGCGGCATGTGCGCGGCAACAGTTCGTTGTTCTTCGAAGTGTTCAGCGAGCATGAACCCGACCACCTTCTCCTGCGCCAAGCCTATGATGAGGCGTTCAACCTTCAACTCGACCTACCCCGCCTGCACGCCGTCCTGCAGCGCATCGCCAACCAACGCATCATCGTGAAGGATCCCGGCCGGTTCACGCCTTTCGCCTTTCCGATCGTGGTGGACCGCCTGAGCGGAATGAACCTGACCAGCGAACAGGTGGAAGATCGCATTCGCAAAATGACGGAGAACTTGGAGAAGGGTTAGCCCTTGCGCTTAGCTTCACACCATGCACGTTGCCGAGGTTCTTGTTGCGGGAGAGCGGTTCCTTCTTCACCCCTTCCGTGCGTTGTTCTGGCCGCGCGAACGCTGGTTGGTGGTAAGTGACCTCCATCTTGGAAAAGCGGCCCATTTCCGGAAATCCGGAGCACCGCTGCCGGAGGGACAGGATGCGGCCACGCTGCACCGCTTGGACGTGGTGATGGAAACCTTCCAGCCTGAACGGCTCGTGATCCTCGGCGACCTCTTCCACAGCAGCCACAACAAGCAGTGGGACGTCTTCCTGCAGTGGGCCCGCGCTCAAAAAACAGCGCTGCACCTAGTGACCGGCAACCACGATATTCTCGCACTCGAGCATTACGAAGCTGCCGGACTTCTGGTACATACTGATCCTCTGGTGATAGGTCCTTTCGCATGGGCGCATGAGCCTTTGGAAATGCCCGGCTTCTATTCCATAGCTGGCCATATTCATCCCGGCATTGTACTGTATGGCCCAGCACGTCAGCGACTGAAGCTTCCTTGTTTCTTCTTCGGTGAAAGCAAGGCCATCCTGCCTGCATTCGGCATGAGTACTGGCCTTTACATGGTGAAGCCCGGTCCAACGGATCGCGTCTTCAGTTGCACGGATCGCGCGGTACTGGATGTGAGCCGGTCCTTCGCCCGCCTCAGTGAGTGAGGTTGAAAAAAGTCGATCCTCAACTCGCCCAGCCCTCCCGGTCCAGGCTGCGGTACTGGATCGCCTCGGCGAGGTGTTCCGTACGGATGTCATTGCTCCCAGCGAGGTCTGCGATGGTACGGGCCACCTTCAAGATGCGATCATAGGCGCGAGCGCTGAGGCCGAGTCGCTCCATGGCCTTCTGCAACAGCGCTTGTCCGGTGGCATCGATGCGACAGTACTTGCGCAGCTGCTGGGTGGAGATCTGTGCATTGCTGTGCATTTTAGTTCCCTTGTAGCGCTGTTCCTGCACGTTGCGCGCACGCACCACGCGTTCCCGGACAGCAGCGCTCTTCTCCGTTTCGCGCTCACTGGAGAGTTCGCTGAAGGCCACCGGTGTCACCTCGATGTGGATGTCGATACGGTCGAGCAGTGGACCGCTGATCTTGTTGATGTATTTCTGCACTACGCCCGGCGCACATACGCAATCGCGATCGGGATGGTTGTAAAAACCGCAGGGGCACGGGTTCATTGCCGCCACCAGCATGAAGCTCGCGGGATATTCCACGGTGAACTTCGCCCGGCTGATCGTTACCACACGATCCTCTAAAGGCTGGCGCATCACCTCCAGCACGGTGCGCTTGAACTCGGGCAGTTCATCCAGAAAGAGCACGCCGTTGTGCGCCATGCTGATCTCACCCGGCTGTGGGAAGGAACCGCCGCCAACGAGCGCCACATCGCTAATGGTGTGGTGCGGGGAGCGGAACGGGCGGGTGCTGAGCAGGGAATCCTCCGTGCGGAGTTTGCCGGCGACGCTGTGGATCTTGGTGGTCTCCAGCGCCTCGTCGATGTTGAGCGGCGGCATGATCGTGGGGAGTCGCTTGGCGATCATCGTCTTGCCCGCGCCGGGTGGCCCGATGAGGATGACGTTGTGCCCGCCTGCGGCCGCTATCTCGAAGGCACGCTTGATGTTCTCTTGCCCTTTCACATCGCTGAGGTCCACGGAATAGTTGCTGCTGTGCGCAGCGAATTCAGCGGCGATATCCATCAGGGTCGGCTCAATGGTGGTGCGACCTTCCATCAGCTCCACCACTTGGCTCAGGTGCTCCACACCGATCACGTCGATACCCTGCACGATGGCGGCCTCGCGTGCGTTGGCCACTGGCACGATCACCCCTTGGAATCCTTGTTTCTTTGCTTCCAGCGCGATGGGTAAAGCACCTTTGATCCGTCGCACCTCGCCGTCCAGCGAAAGCTCGCCCATCACCACAAGGTCTGCAAAGCGCGAGGTGTCCAATTGCCCGCTGGCCGCGAGGATGCCCAATGCGATGGGCAGATCGTAAGCCGTTCCTTCCTTGCGGATATCGGCGGGGGCCAGATTGACCGTGAGCTCCTTCCCGCGCGGCATGTGGAAGCCGATGTTGCTGATCGCTGCGCTCACCCGCTGATGGCTCTCCTTCACCGCATTGTCCGGCAGACCCACCATGAAGAACTTGAGGCCCTTGATGATGTTCGTCTCCACGGTGATGATGGTGGCATCCACCCCGAAGACCGCACAACCGAAATTTTTGACGATCATGTGGAGGAAGGGTTTACCACGGAGACACGGAGGCACGGAGAAATGCAAAATGAGATCAACCGCAACGACGTTACGACGCAACGGGTACGCAACGTCTGAGCAACACCAAGGACCTCACCACGCAAGGAACCTTTCTTCTCTGTGGCTCTGTGCCTCCGTGGTTCGCATTCCATCACGGCATCCCTCTTTCGATGTGATCGATCAATGCATGGATCACCTTGATGTGGACTTCCTGCACGCGATCAGCGTAACCGGCATGCGGCACGCGGACCTCCACATCGCAGAGCGGGGCCAGTTGCCCGCCATCCTTGCCGGTGAGGCCGATCACCTTCACGCCTTGCTTCTTTGCTACTTCAGCTGCACGCAGAACGTTCGGGCTGTTTCCGCTGGTACTGATCGCGAGCAACACATCACCCGACTTCCCAAGGGCCTGCACATAGCGTGCGAAAACCTGCTCGAAGCCATGGTCGTTCCCAACGCAGCTGAGGTGGCTGGGATCACTGATGCTCACTGCTGCTATCGGTGCGCGGTCATCGCGGAACTTGCCGGTGAGCTCTTCGGCGAAGTGCATCGCATCGCACATGCTTCCGCCGTTGCCACAACTGATCACTTTGCCGCCCGCTTTCAATGCAGTCAACATAAGATCACCAGCACGCCCTACAGCTTGCAGGTTGGCAGGATCGGAGCAGAAGCGCTCCAGCACGGAAGCCGCCTCCGTGAAATGACTTTCAATGCGTTCGTTCGCCATGGTCGTGTGTTCGCGAAGATGGGAAGGATTATGCGACGGAGTTCTTTCTTAGTCGGGAGTCGGGAGTCAATAAGTCGTGAGTCCGCTGGCTCATGACTTCCGACCCATGGACTCACGACTACTTACTCGCCCGTTCCTCCAGATGCTTCATCGCCTTGAGGCCGCGCTGCAGGAAGCTGCCGTACTCATCCGCGTCCGGGGTGTAGCCCACCGGGTCGGTGAGCAGCACGCCGTCCGGGCTGATCAGCGCATAGTAGGGCTGGCTGTTGTTGATGAAGGTCTCCGTTTGCAGCGTGCTCCACTTGTTGCCGAGCGTGGTCAGCCGCTTCTGCTTCCCGGTGCACGTTGTGTAGTCGCGCTGTTCGCTTGCAGGGAGTTCGGTCTTATCATCCACGTATAGCGAGATCAGCACGTAGTCCTTGTCGATCTTCTCTCGGACGTTCTTCACTGGCCACACATGCTCCTCCATCTTACGGCAGTTCACGCAGGCATAACCGGTGAAATCGAGGAGTATCGGCTTGCCCGTGGCCTTGGCCTGTGCGAGGCCGGCATCGAGGTCGTGGTAGCAGTCCAGTCCGTTGGGGCAGTCCTTGGGCAAGATCCAGCTGTAGCCCACGGGCGGCGCCAGGCCGCTCATCAGCTTCATGGTGGTGAAGGTGTTGTTCACCTTGTCCACTCGGAAGCCCAGGGCGAGGTAGATCGACATCGCGCCGAACAGCACAGCAAAGCCCCAGCGCATGGGCGAGATCGCCCGCAATGGGCTGTCGTGCGGGAACCGGATCTTTCCGAGCATGTAGAGCGTGACACCTATGGCACAGATGACCCACACGGCCATGAACAGCTCGTAGGGTACGATCCGCCAGTGTTTTACGAGATCGGCATTGCTAAGGAACTTGAATGCCAAGGCCACTTCCGCGAAACCGAGAACCACCTTCACACTGTTCAGCCAACTGCCCGAACGGGGTAGCGAATTCAGCCAACCGGGGAACATGGCGAAGAGCGCGAACGGCAAAGCCAATGCAAGCCCGAAGGCGCCCATGCCGACGGTTAGCTGCCACGCGCCGCCATCGCCGGTGAGCGCACCCGCCAACAACGAACCCAGGATCGGACCAGTGCAGGAGAACGACACCAAAGCCAAGGTGAGCGCCATGAAGAAGATGCCGATCGCACCGCCAAAGCGGCTGGCATTGCTGTCCATTTTGTTCACCCAACTGCTGGGCAGGGTGATCTCGAAGTAGCCGAAGAAGGACACCGCAAAGACCAGGAAGATGACGAAGAAGAAGACGTTCAGCCAAGGGTTTGTGCTGATCTCATTGAAGATCTCCGGGTTCACCGAGCCCAAAAGGTGGAATGGCAAGCTGAAGAGGATGTAGATCCCTAGGATGAAGAGGCCGTAGGTGATGGCGTTCCGCAGGCCCTTCGCCTTGTCCTCGCTGCCTTTGGTGAAGAAGCTCACCGTGAGCGGGATCATCGGGAATACGCACGGCGTGAGCAGTGCCAGCAGGCCACCGATGAAGCCGAGAAAGAAGATGTTCCAGAGTGAGCCACTGCTGCGCACCTGGTTGTCAACGGTCTCCACATCGCCACGCAGGACGGGTGCATCGAGGTCCACCTTGGCCAACTTCAGGTCGCAGCCATCGCCGGAGGCCGCGGAGGTGCCGGGCATATCGCCGATGAGCGAAGCCCCGGTGGCAGGGATAATGCTGAATTTCAAGGGATCGGGGAAAACGCAGCGCGTGTTGTCACAAGCCATGAAGTCGATGGTCCCGGTGATGGGTTCCGCGGGATCACCTACTTGTACGGTGCGGCTGTAGGTGACCTCCTTCTTGAATTTACGGACCACGATCCCGAAGAGGTCGTCCATACCCTCATGCATATCGGGGCCGGTCTCACTGGTCTCGCCCAAGGGCACTGCTGTGCCGGTAGTGTCGAAATTGATCTTGGTGGGGATCGGTCCTTCACCGAAGGATACCTGGGAGTAGACCCCCCACAAGTTTTCGATGGTGGCATGAAGATCCACTTGCCATTTCCCACCGCCGAGGTCCTTGGCCGATACATCCCATTTCACCGGGTCCAGGATGCCAGCGGACGGGGTAGTTGAAGCGCTCTCCTTGGGGATGGGCAAACCGGCCATGGAAGAAGCACCCGTGGCGGGCGTGATGCTGAAATAGACGGGGTCCGGGAAGATGCAGGCCTCGTCGTTGCAGGTCATGAAGTCGAAGCGCCCGGTGATCGGTTTGCCCGGCTCCGTGGTATTGATGCGTTGGGTGAAGATGGCGCGACCCGCATACTTCTTCACCTTCATCTCGAACACCGGGTCCATGCCCTCCTTTTTGTGTTCGCCGGTCTCAGCGGTGATGCCGCTCAAGGTGAAATTGGGCAGGGTGTCAAAGGCGAAAGCCGTGGGCATTGGGCCGGCATCCCCGAAGTTCTCCTGTGAATAGACATACCAACCCGGGTCCACGATAGCGGTGAAGATCAAGTCCCACGCACCGGGCTGCTGTTGCTGTGCGGTGATGGCCCACTTCACCGGCTCCTTCGGTGCGGGAGTGCCGGGTTGCTGGGCGACGGAGAAGAGTGCAACGAAGGCAAAAAGAGCGGATAAGATCGACCTCATATCTACTTGGCTGAAGGGATATCCAAGGTGAATTCCACCTTGCGCGGCGGCAGGCAGGTTTTGTCGTTGCAGGCCATGTATTCCACGGAACCGTGCAAGGTGTATGCATCCTGCGTATCGCGTTCCGTGGGTTGGCTGAAGGTGGCCGTACCGCCATGGTAACGGACGACCATGCCGAAGTTGGGATCATCCGTTTCTTCCGGTTCCTGTTCAACGGCCGGGCCGGCGAGATGATAGCCTTGTCCGGGATCCACGGTCACCACGGTGGGCAACGGCCCTTCGTCGCTTGGCAGCGTAAGTGCATAGATGTGCCATCCGGGTTCACATGTGGCGGTGAGATGAACCTGTACCGTGTCACCCCCGGCAGGTCCTGAGGCGAACACCCAAGAGATCGGTCCGCCCGCCCATGCGAGGGATCCCAAACCGGTACCGAGGAGAAAAAGAAGAATGCGTAGAGCCATCGCTGCTTCGTTAAGCCCCAAAGCTACCCTTTGAGGCGATGGGGAACCGCTCCCGAAAATCCTACGATGGTGATCCTGTTGACCCCGAAAATGTGATGCAGAGCACTTTTTCCGTGCCGGAACCGGGAGAAACCCCCTCGGCCACGCGATGGCCAACGAGCCAAACAACGTCCGGACCGCTGATCAGTGCATAGCTGCTGGCCTTGCCATTCCGGGAGGTGCCGGCATCGATGAGGATGTCGCTCAGGAGTTTGGAACCACCCAGACCTACGGGCCGCATGCGATCTCCGATACGCCATGGCCGCAACGTCAGCGGGAATTCCAAGGTGTCCAGGTCCAGCCATGCGGTGTTCATGCCTTCGGAAAAGGCCACTTCGGTAGGGTCACACGTGCGCCAGCGGAAAGGCCCGGCGATGCCTTTGGAAACATCGGACCGGGAAATGCCAAAAGTGGGAAAGCCATCGGGTCCGCGGTCCACCACCACCTGCGTCCGTTCGACCGAGATCCGCAGGTCGCCAGCATAAAAACGCGCACCTGTGGAACGGTCATTGACAGCCTCCAGAAGTTGTTCGATCAGGTCAGGATGCAGCTCCATTCCACCAAGCAAGCGCATCAGGAACAACCGGGGAGCAGCACTTCCTTCCAAGTGCTCGATAGGGATGCGCAGGACCCCTTCGGTATCAGGAGCCAAGCCTTCCGTTTCACGGGTCACCTGCTGATCGGCCGCTGCTCCCAGCTCCTTAAGCAGTTCAGCACCCCGGACCATCGTGCGCCGGGCACCGGGCCGCATATTCTCCATCAGCGGCAACAGTTCGGTCCGCACGCGGTTGCGGAGATACTTGGGGTCGGCGTTGCTTGCATCCTCGCGGAAAGCGATGCCATTCGCGACGGCGTACTCCATGATCTTTTCACGGCCGACACCAAGCAGTGGCCTACAGATCCGTCCTTCCTCCAGCTCCGTCACCGCAGGGATGCCGGACCAGCCATGGGCACCGATGCCGCGCATAAGATTCAGCATCAACGTCTCCGTCACATCATCGCGGTGATGGCCCAAAGCCATGCGGGCCGGCCCTTCGCGCAGCAGTTCCTTGAACCACGCATAACGCAGTTCCCGCGCGGCCATCTGCACCGAAATACCTTCCGCGGCCGCCTTCGGGTCCACCCGAACGGACTGGAACGGAAGTCCCAGCTTCTTGGCCTGCTCTTCCACGAAAACGCGGTCAGCATCGCTTTCCGCGCCTCGGAGGCCATGGTCCACATGGGTCACATGGCACGGATGGCCAAGTTCATGGAGCACATGCAACAGAACCATGCTGTCCACGCCGCCACTTACGGCCACCCAAAGCTGCTCCCCGGGCAGCAGCATACGCTCCCGTTGGAGGAGGCGACGCACGTCAGCAAGCATGTCCGAAGGCGTTCAGGACCGTGCTGGCCTTGTGCTCACATTCCTCATACTCCTTCAGCGGATCACTGGCCGCAGTGATGGCCCCACCGGAGATCAGCGAAGCGCGCCCAGTGGAAGCATCCCATGTCACCGTGCGGATCACCACGTTCAGGTCCGCGGTTCCGTCGGGCAGGAAGAAGCCGATCGTCCCACTGAAAAGCCCGCGGCGCATATCCTCCGCCTCATCGATCAACTGCATGGCCCGCACCTTAGGCGCGCCGGTCATGCTGGCCATGGGGAATGTGGCGCGCAGGATGTCCATGGGTGTGGTGCCTTCGCGGATACGCGCGCTGACGGTGCTCACCATCTGATGCACGTTCATGTAGCTCTTCACTGCGCAAAGTTCTTCCACCTGCACCGAACCCGGCGCGGCGATGCGGCTAAGGTCGTTGCGCGATACATCCAGTGCCATGATGTTCTCGCTCCGTTCCTTGGGGTCCAGCGCCAACTCTTCGGCCAAGGCGGCATCCTCGGCCATGCTCCGGCCGCGCGGACGGGTGCCTTTCATGGGCTGGGAGATCAACCGGTCGCCTTCCAAGCGGAGAAAAAGCTCCGGGCTGGCGCAAAGCGCGAACTGGTCTCCATTCCGCAGGAAGGCTGCATAGGGCGCGTCGGAATGTACCAGAAGCCTGGCAAAGGCTGCATGGGGTTCGAAATCAGGGAGTTGAGCGGAACGCAGGGTGCAATAATTCACTTCATAGATGTTGCCTTGGTGAATATGGGCCAGCAACTTGCGGACCTGCTCCAAGTACCGCTCTTTGGTGGTGGTGCGGGTCCATCGGGCAGGTTCCATTTGCAGGACCGGACCGGGGTCGGTGAGGAATTCCTTCAAAAATTCGCGGCCCTCCTTCTCATCCCCTGATTCAGCTTGAAGGACCGCCTTTCCCTGCTCCAGCCGAATGAGGAACCGGGGCGTCCACCAGCTCGAAATGGCAAAGGCATCGCGTCCAGGGTGGCGGCTCGCTAGGTTCTCAAAGCTGTTTTTCAGGTCGTATCCGGCATAGCCGATACAGGGATGGGTGCCGAAGCGGGGCTCTCTAGTGGAAGGACCGGAGGTGCCAATACCGATCACCCATTCGTCCCGGTCTCCGACGCGTCGGGCCAGCACGGTCCGGAACGGCTCCAGAGCCCTCCAGTTGAGGGTTCCGCTCCATGGCAGTTCGATCGGGGAAATCACTTTGCAAGGATAGGGATGGAGAAGGGCCCGGTCACGCACCCATCGCCTGACCAGCCTGTTATCCAATGATCTCCACCAAATTTATCCCCAAGAGGCAACCCACACGCTCCCCGCACGTCAATTCTATGTCCGACACGGGCATTGCGCTCCATTCTTGCCGTTCATCTTCAAGATGCACATCAAGTTCAAGTAGCTGTGACCCACACGTTCCTGTTACTAAATAGGCACCCGATCAGGAAAAAGAACAGGTCCAATGGCACATATGGACATTTCCGATAACTTTGGTCTACCCATGCAACGACTCTTACTCCTGCTCCTCGGTGCTTCTTGCGGCCTGCTCAGCCAAGCACAATACCCGGCAAGGCTCGTCTTCAACAGCGCTGCAACTACTGTGAACAATCATCCATTCGTGGTCTTCAACCCGGACAATAACGCAACCACGAATCCGGGCACCTACTTGGTGATCGACAATCCCAACGCGAATGCGATCACCATGGTGGGAACGGTCACGGCGAATGTCCCCATCATTAAAAGCGAAACGGAGCTGAACAAGATCCGCTGGGCGACGGGGTCCAGCCTCCAAACCTACGTTGTGCCCTTCTCTACCGGCACCCCAGTCGCCGGCGTGGCCATACCGCTCACGGTCCAGCAGACCTCCCCCGGAGCTGGTGCAGGTTCTATCGTATTTTCCACGTACAATAGCTTGGGGAAATCACCAGGTTCTCCGGTGGCCAGTGGATGGAACAACTACAATTACCGGCCTTCCGATGTCACTCACATGAATGATCAGCTCACCGGGTTGGTGAACAATTCAAAGAATGCGATAGACCGATTCTGGATCATCGATGCGGGGGAAGGCAGCTATGCATATGGAACCAAGCCAGCGGTGACCATCACCTTTGCATTTGATCCATTGGAGACACAGGCCAATGGAGGGAATGACGCCGGTCTCTTGTATACGGCGAACAACTTGGTGGCCCAGCGTTTCAATTCGGCGGTCGGCTTTTGGTACGATATCCTGCCCATGGGCAGCCAAAGTGGACTGACGGTTTCGGGGGTCTCCCCCTCATCCGCCGATTTTTTCCGCAGTTGGACCTTATCGAACACCCAGTCGCCGTTGCCTATCACCTTGGTGGCGTGGGACGGCCAGTGCGAAGGCAAGGTTGTGAAGCTGACGTGGACCACAGCATCCGAGCAGGATAACCACCATTTCACGATTGAGAAAAGCCGCGATGCCAATGATTGGTCCGCTATAGGCACGGTGCCCGGAGCAGGTAACAGCAGTAGTATGATCAGCTATTCCTTCACCGATGACGGCGCTCAGGGCTTGGCCTACTACCGCCTGCGCCAGACCGACATCAACGGCACCACCACGGTGAGCAACACCATCGCAGCAGGTTGCGGCACGGACAACGGCATCGCCATCGTGAATGCATGGGATGACGGTGATCACCTGAATATCGTCGTCTCCTCCACATTGGATGCCGTCTACGACCTCACCCTGATGGACGCCCAAGGCAAGGTGATGGCCACCCGGGCCTCCCAGGTGATCAATACCGGTTCCACCACACTTCAGGTGGACAAGCGCGGCATCTCCACCGGCATCTACATGGTGCAGTTGTTGAACAGCACCAACGTGATGTCGCGTCGGGTGCATTTGGATTAACGCGACCAGCTCTTGTTCGGTGATCGAACGAACGATCCAGCAGGTGGCATTGTTTAAGTTCGTTGTCGACCACAGTTCATTGTGACGGAGCATTGCGGCCGCTCCGTAGGTTCGTAGCGCATGTCGACCGATACCGCTCACGATCCGTTCCGATCGCACTTCCGCATCGCCCTACCCCGACGGCTCTGGTGGATCTTGGTAGCGCATGCCCTGCTCCTCTTCGGCATCTGGTCGCTCCAAGGCATCCTGACGGACAAGGAGGCCTTGAAGTATATCGGCTGCGCCCAGGACGTCTTGCAGGGTGAACTTGGTGGAGACCTGCTCCAGCGTTACCGGCTGTATGCCACTTACATCCTGTTCCTTGTCCCCTTTGTTGCCATTGGCATACCCACGCTCGCCGTAGCGTTGCAGATCGGACTAGGCATCTGTGCCGCGTTCACGCTGCGTCGCTGCGTTCTTCGGCTTCATGGAACATCCGTTCAGGCCGATCTCGTCTTCGCCCTCTTTCTCCTCGCCTATCCGATCCAGATCTGGACCTTGGCCTTGTACAGCGAGTCCTTCTTTGTGAGCCTATCGATCCTCTTCCTTGGTGAGGCATTGCGCACCGACCGGACCTTGCACCTACTACTGATCCTGGCGATGTTGTTGACCTTCGCTCGTCCGGTCGGGGTCTTGTTCGTGGCCCCGGTACTCGTTTGGCGTGTCATGGAGAACAACGGCAAAGTGAGGATCTTCTGGATCTGGGCAACAAGTGCTGTTATGCTGTTGCCCATCCTGCTCCTACCCGTCCACGGCTTGGATCAATTGCGGATAGTGGTGGAAGCTCATGCGATCGGTGGTTTTCCGAAGTATCCGGAATACGGGTCCCTTTTTCACGGCAGCACGCTGGCGGATGCCCAGACCCAGCTCATTCGCGATCATGGCCTAAGGTCATGGACGGGCATCGTTCTTGAGCGGATGGCATGGTTATTCAGTCTGTGGCGCCCATACTTCTCCAAATTCCACAACGCCCTGACGGTTCCCTTCCTGCTCCTTTACCCGTTGGCGCTGCTCACCGTTGTCCGCCAGAGGAAAACCCCATTCGTCCAGGTACTCACTGCCATATTGTTGTTGAATGCGATCGTGGTGGGTCTCACCTATGCCGAGTGGAACGGACGCTTCTTGGTGCCGCTGCTTCCGGTGATCATGCTTTTGGCCGTGCTATCCGTTCCTTTTTGGAAGGCGCAGCGACCTCCCGGGTCACTGTCGAAAGAGCATTCGTGATCGGTGATAGAGCCTAATTCGACCGTCTCCTCACTGCCATTCCGCCGGCCAGGAGCAGGAGCAGCGCGGACACTCCGTACGCGCCCTTGCCGATGTAATCCCCGTGCTTCACATAGAAGGTGAGGTCGGTCCTTGTATGCACCGTGGCGCGGACGGTGGCCGTGACCCACCAATCCGTTCCGTGGTGCATGTCCCCGCGCTGATCGATGGTGCAGGAGATGCCGGTGTTCGCACAGCGGGCCACGTCACGGCGTGTTTCCACGGCCCGAAGTTTCCCATAGAGCAGATGCTGCTTGTAGCCGGGCGTATCGCCCCACCAGCCATCGTTGGTCATCACCACGATGAGGTTGGCGCCGTTGCGGACATGCGCCGCCACGTGATCGCCGTAGATGCTCTCGTAACAGATGGTCGGGGCGACGCCTACGCGCTTGTCGGGGCTCCAGATCACGGAGCGTTCCTCCTGCGTGCCGAGGCTTCCGGTGGTGCCTCCCAGATCCAAGGCTATGTCGCTCAAAGGCCCGAGCACCTCCTCGAAAGGCATCAATTCCACCCCCGGGACCAACTTGGACTTGTTGTAGGCCTCAAAGCTGCCGTCGGAACGGACCATCAGGGCCGCGTTGTACGCATCGAAGGCGCGTTCCATGCCTTCCAACGGCCGGGCTGAAAATGGATGCGGCGCCCCCAATGGAAAGAGCCGCGCCGCGGACATGCCAGAAATGAGCGAAGTGCCGGGATGCTTGTGCAGGAATGCGCGGATCCGCTGCAGGCTGACACTGTTGCTCATGTCGTTCTCCCAAAGCCCGTGGAACACCAAGCGTCCGTTCAGGTTCTCCAGCGTTGGCGGCTCCTGCAAGGCGGTCTCCGGCATCACTATCAATGCCGTAGTGCTGTCGACCAAGGGTGCGGCCTGCGCCAGCATGCGGTCCAATTGAGCAAGCGGGTCCACCGCACCGAACTTCTCGGTGTAAGGATCGATGTCCGGTTGCACGAGCACTACCCCGACGGGTTCGCCGCCCTCCTTGAAGGTGAAGTAGCGGTAATAGGATCCGACCAAGGGAACGGCGATCACGAGAAATGCCCACAACGCCGAGGTGGTTATGAGGCGATGTGCCTTACCGGGAGCTTGCAGTGCGACTTTAAGCACGAAGAAATTCGCGGCCCATATCCAGATCGTGCCACCGAGGTGCCCGGTGATCTCGTACCACTGCACCCACGCGGTGTGCCCGGCGAACACGTTGCCGAGCGTGAGCCATGGCCAACTAAGGTCCCAGTGCATGTGGAAACGCTCGAAAGCGACCCAGAAGACCAACAAGGCCCAACGCGCCCCGGAGCCTCCCAGCCCGCGCCGCACGATCCGGAACAACAGCCATGGCACGGACATCACGAGCACATTGCCCACGTTCGGCCCGATGAGGGTGAACAGCCGCGTACCGATGGATTCGCTCACGCAGAACAACCACCACGTGGTGGCCAGGTTCCACACCAACAAGGCCAACATCACGTAAGGCATGAAGTTCCGGGGCCGTTCCCCCTTTGCGCTGCGGGCATAACGTTCCTCCGCCCAGAGCAACGGGACCCAAGCAATGAAGATCAACGGGGTGAGGCGCCCAACCGCAGGCCATGACAAAGCCAGAAGTACGCCGGTGAGAAGGGCGCAGCGGAGATAGAAGGAGCGGTGCCGCATGTGGCCGAAAGTAGGTATCGAAGGCGGGGTCAACTTCATGGAAGGCCCCCTATCGCTCGCCGAAGATCGTACAGAGCCCTTACCTCCACCTGCCCAGTTCTTCACCACCGAACCTGATCAAGCGGTCGATCATCTACCGCAGTAGGTACATCTTCCCGAAGCCCTTCTTGAAATAAGAGCTGGCCCCACCATCGCGGTATTCAATGTCCTGGCCGTTCAACTGGGCCATCACGCGATAGAGGTACACGCCACGCGCCAAGCGGTCCCCGAACTGGTCGGTGCCGTCCCAAGCGAAATCCGTGATGTTGCGACCCACGTGTAAGGGTCCGATCTCACTCATCGGCACCTCGCGCACCACGCGACCGCTGATGGTCATGATCTGGATGCGCATGGCCGTAGGCACTTCATGCCCGGTGAGCGTGAAGACGAAGCGCGTACTGGTGGTGAACGGGTTTGGGTAATTGAGCACTTCGGTTATCGTGGCCCGGTTGATCACCTCGAAGTTCACGCTGTTGTCGCGGTCGCCGCTGTTGTTGCGGCTCTTGTCACTGGCGCGCACGGTGAGCTGGTATTTGCCGTCCGCAGCGAAGTCGGGCCGGTAGAAGACCTTGCTGACATTGGCCGGACCATTGGCAGGGACGAACTGAAGGATATCCTGATTGCCTTGACGGAACCAGATACGGTTCACCGAGCCCGAGGGATCCGTCAGGAAGACTTTGAAGAAAGCCGTGTCCGTAGGCTCGTTAAGCAAGAGGGCCTGGTTCTCATCGTCCAAGGTCACCTGGATCTCCGGTTTCGCGCTCACGATGTCGCCGTCCAGGATGTGGATGCCGTCGAAGGTCACATCGAGCACAGGGTTCTCCAGATCCTGTTGGGTAAGGAAACGCAGTACCGCGATGTTGTTGAAGTGGTACTGTTCCGGCTGGTCGTATAAATGGGTAACGGTGTCCACCGGATTCGCTTCGATACGGATGGAATTGGGCCCGGGGAACTGTTGGGTATCGAAGCGGATGGTATCCTGCAGGATGGCACCCACAGCCAGCGGTGCATTGTATTTGTAATGGACCAGATGGCTCTGGTTGTTATGGTCCGTTACCCATGCGCCCATGAGCAAGCTGTCCATGGGTACTTGACCAATGTTCCTCACGGTGACCATCACCTCGCCTTGTTGGCCTTGGAAGATGCTGTCCAAGTGGGCATAATAACCACCGGGCGGGTCAAGCGCACACTCGGGGGCGGGCGTGCCGAGGAGCTGCCAGCGCCGGATCTGCGAGGGGCGTTGAACATTGAGCGAATCGTTCCAGAAACGCCCCTTCAGCCGGAGTTGTGGGAACTGCTGCGCCGTAAGGAACGGCTGCAGATCTATATCCCCTGTCGGTCCCGAAAGATCCAATAAAGGCTGCTCTGTCAATTGCGGTGTAACGCCCATCAACTGCACGCGCGAGCTGTCGTAAGGTTGCAACGGCCGCAGTTTCCAGCTCAGGGATTCCCAGCCCAGGGCCTGATTGCTCCGAGGAGCGAGAATGGAGCCGCTGTGCGGGTTCAGCTGCATGTGCGCCGTCATGCTGATCAGCGCGGTTCTAGTGTCCCCCCAGATCTCTTGGATGGATGAGGGATCGCCCTTCCTGCAGAAGAAAATGTAGGGCACGCTGTCCTGTACGGTGCCGTTGGCGAGGTTGGTCGCTCCCAAAGCTTGCAAGGCTCCCAACGCGTTGCTCGCATCGAGGACGGTCCGGTTAAGATAGAGATAGGTGTGCACGAGCACATAGTATCCATCGGGGATCCTGTTGGTCAGCATGTTCGCCATGCTGTCCATCATCGCCGGGTTGTTGCAGTAGAAAATGAAACTGCGTTCTTGGCGCTGCTTACAAGCTCCGTTCTTATTCTTCTGCCCGTAGTCACGGCCTACACCGTTATATAGGGTCATCCACGTGGTGAAGTCAAAGGGATCCACCACGCTCACATTCATGGAGGGGAAGGGGCCGCAGCCCTGTCCTTCCTGCGGAATGATGTCCTTGGTCCAAGAGCACTGTATATAGTCGGCACCACGCACCTCGCAAGAGATCTGGTGATTGCTTGCCGGATAAGTGAAGCTGCGCGCCGGACGGTCATATCCGATCAGGTTGAAGTCATCATTCTTGAACTGGAAGAAGTGCGCTTGGCCCCAGCCCTGCCGACCGTTGATGTGCTGGAAAGAGAACTCATGCCAGTTATAGTTGCCCTGTCCCGCGCTATCCAAGGCACAGCGCCAGAAATAGACCGTGCTGTCCTGACCATTGGTATGTGTGTAGATCGAAGAAGGCTGCCACTGGACCACGCCGCCGGGGGCGGTGAGCGTATGCTGCTCCATCACCGGGCTGTTGTAGAGGTCCGTGGTGTCGATCTGGAAGATATAGTTGCGCGGAGGTGCGAAGGGATCGCCCGTGCTGGCCTTGAGCATCGGCGAATTATTGGAGAGGATCGCAAGATCATACGGGTCCACCGGCAGCAGGTCCCCGGTATTGATATTGAGCTGTATAAAGGCCTTGTTGTTGGCCTCCTCCTCTTCCTCCGGGATCAGATCGGGGTCCAGGTCGAGGCGCACCCGTAATACGTTCAGTCCCTGCCCGCTGGCACCTGCAGCCGTGGGCAGCGTGAAGAACACCGAGTCCTGAAAAGCGTTCATGCTCACCTGTTTCAACAGTGGCGGAAGTGTGAGGCCTTCTGAAATGAGCGAACGTTCCAAGGCGACGGAAAAAGACTGATGGGTGCCTCTGCCATTGTTCCGGAAGATCACCCGGACCTGGAAGGAATCCACATCGGCGGTCACTTGCGCCGGAATGGTCGTGATGTCGGCGGCGGTCACCTCCAGATCGGCCAACTTCGGCGAGTTCATCACCAAGGTGGGGTCGCCATGCAGTGTCATGGTCTCCGCGCTGTTGACGTTGTATAGATCACCTTGCGCCAACTGGTCCTGTACCGCATAGCGCATGTGCTCGCCAATGCTTTTGCCGTAGTTCACCTGGCTGAAGCTCCTGTAGAAGTCCTGGGTATAGTTCCTTAGATAAGTGGCGATGCCCACATCCACTGACGACATGAAGGCCACCGCACCAGCGTTCTGATGGAGGACGAATTGCTCGCTGGCGCTGGTGCCGGTGTAGAGGTGGATATTACCCGTATAGCACGAATTCCCGATCATGGTGGGGAACTTGCCGTTCCAATCATAATTCACGGGGTTGTCGATGGTGATGTCGAAGCCCGCACCGAATGCGTGGGCAAAAAAGGTCATCAGGGTGACCCCGTTCGCAATGAGGTCGTGAACGCTATCGACGGCCGCCTGCTCTATGATACCTGCTCCATTTTTGTTGAAGCGGGTGACGTGCCCGAAAAAGGACGTGTCCTCGGCCAGTACCCTGAAGCTCTCCAGTGCTGCCCCGAACTGGGCATGTTCACCTTGTGTATTGCCGCCCCTGAAATGCAGGATATTCTTCATCCATGCCGCGGGCGGTTGGCTTTCCACGGAATCCACCTTGGCGAGGTAATCCAGCACTTCCGTTCCGTTCTTGGCGGCAAGTCTGCCCACGGGCACGGAAAGGCGAGTGGGTTCGTTACCAGGAACATTCACGCCGAACAGGATGTCGCTGGAAGGCCACCCCATGGAGGGGACCAGACAAGCAGCGGATGCCAGGACGTCCCTGCGGTAGCCTTTGTCATAAGCCAGGTTGGAACCCACTACGATGGACCTTACGCTCTTGCCGATGAGGAACAGGTCCTTGGGAGGTGATGGTGCATGATCGTAGACATAACGGAGGTAGTTCCGGATGGCCAAGGGATGCTGTCTTACACCCCCGCCGAACTGATCGTAGAGCTGCTCTACGTCCGCCACTGTCGTGTTATACTGGTTGTGCACATTGCTCTGCCGATAGGTGGCGTATTGCATCACTTCCGGCATCAGGGTCGGGTGGGTCACGATCACTAATGCTGAATCCTGCAGGTCCTGTGAATAGTCCGCGAAGGATCCCGAACCGTTCACGGGGACCAACAGCCCGATAGGTGTGATGCCAGCAGCACGTGCTACCGTCACCCGCATATCCTGAGCGCTCGGTGGCAACACCGCGTGGTAAGTATTACCGGTACCGAACACGGCGTTCACCCGGTGAAGTCCATTGGCCGCCCACGCATAGACAGCGGGAACACCGGAAGAGATGAAATCGATCCTGATGCTATCGCTCCCCAAGCTGGGAACCTCTACATCCGCGAAATTGGAAAAGGCAAAATCCTGCGGATAGCGAATGGATAGCCAAGCCGGTGCCGAGGCGTCCAGATAATCAGGGGCCAAACCGCCTGTTGGACAAACGAGATCATGCACTGCGGTCACATTCACGACCGTACTCGGTGATGCAACCGTGGACGCGGGCAGGGTAAAGGCGTATTTCAGCAATTTATAGCCTTGAAAGGTGGTGTCGGCAAGGGTGTTACCAGCATGCGTCACTCTCAGATGGTGGTCAAGACACTGCGTGCCGCCAGGATTGTTCAGGCTGGCCAAGGAGATCCGCAGTGTAGAGGATGGGGGATCTGCCCCCAAATAGAGGCTGGGCATCGCCAACGTATAGGGTACGGTCGCATCCCCACCGTTGGCAGCGATGGTCTGGCTATGAAAATAGCCTTCCGCCTCCCCTATCGCGGCGGTCGATGCACCGAGGTAATTGCGTATACCTGTCTGGTAGACGGCTGTATATTGAAGCAGCGTTGTCGCCCAACACCAAGGCAACGGCGTGTAGGCCGCCCAGTTCGTGCTTCCGCTCTCAATGGTGCGCCTCGCTTCGTTCTGCGGCCCCCAAGTGAGGTAGTAGCGGATCGTATCGTTATAGAGCGAGTAGTAAGGATTGTTGATGTGAGCTGGACTGTCCCACAGGGCGCTGTCCAGCCACGCATCGTTCTTCGCGCCGTAGAATTCGATGTAGTCACTGGTGTTGAACACTCCGTCCTGCTCGCCTTCCAGATGGATCGGGATCTGGCGCCCACGGGCATAGAGCTGAATGGTGCGTGGGTCCACGGTACCCACTGGGAAGCCCGCATTGGCCAAGGCCGTGGAATCGATCTTCCGCATGCCGTCCTGCCACACTTGGAAGGACCAGTACTGCCGATCGTAATGGATCCACTCATTGCCGTAAGGTTGTGCCATGGCGCCAAGCACCGCCACTACCAACAACAACATGAGTAGCGATCTCTTCATGAGCCGCTTTTCTTGAAGAGGTCGAACCGCAACGAGAACACGTTGGAGTAAAGTGCAACGCTGTTATCCCCGATATCGGTAAGTGCATAATCCAGCGCCACGCTCTTTATCTTCAGGCCCACACCGATGTTAGGCTGGAAGTTCAACGTCTTCTTGTCGTTGATATCGGTGACGTACTGGAAGTTGTTCACCCCGGCCCGGATATAGACCACATGGGCATAGCCCAGCTCGATGCCGAGACGTGGGTCTCCGCTCCACGTGCTGGAGGCGAGCAGCGTGTTCCGCTTGCCATCAAACGTGTTCTCCAGATCGGCCTCCGCCATGAAGGTCACTTTGCTTCCGAACTTGAACTGGCGGGCGACACCCAGTACCAAGCGGGGCAAGGTCACCTCCACTCCGTTCACGGGGAGTTCGTTGCCCGTTTGGGCGAACACCTCCTTGGTGCGTTGATCCAAGGAGTAGCTCCACGCGTTGAACGTGCCGGTGATATCCCGGCCCATTGCTGCTAATCGCCACTGGCCGCGGTCAAACTGAAAGCCTGCATCCAGGCCGAAACCCCATGCTTTCGCGAAAGGCCCGACACTTCGGTAGATCACCTTGGCGTTGGCCCCGAAACGGAGGCCGGGGATCTTCAACTTCCTGGCATAGCTGATCAGGAAGGCATTGTCCGCCGCGGAAAAGCTGGTGATGCGGTTGTAGTCGAGGTTCCCGTTGTTGTCGATGAGCTCGGTGGTGTTTGGGATGTCGTCCACACCGAAGCGGATGAAGGAAACCCCGATCACGCTGGAGGAATCGATGGGCTTGGCAATGGCGATGTAGTCGTATTTGGCGATGCCCGCGAAGTATTCGCTGTGCATCGCACCGACCTGGAGGTCCCCCTGCACGCCCAAGAGGCCGGCGGGGTTCCAATAACCTGCAGTGACGTCATTTACAGCGGCGACGTGGGAATAGCCCATGCCAAGTGAGCGGGCTCCAACGCCGATCGTCAGGAACTCATTGCTGTACTTGGGCGCGTCCTGTGCTTGCACGATGGCGAACATGCATGAGGCAATGCCGACGGCCGCCATCCTCCAAGAATACCCTCCCGTTAGGTTCATAGTGTGATCGTTAGACGCATCCTCTAACAGAAGGTGGCCTCCATTATTGCCCGAAATTACCCAACTTCGGCCGCCGATGACCCGCCTGGGCTTTCCTCAGGGTTAACCGCAGATGAACGCAGATGGACGCAGATGGGTCACAGGTTCCGGGACCAGGTCGGTTGAACCCTTGCTCATGTTGCCTTTTCATTGCTGTCCGACTGAACTGTAATTTGCAATAGCACCGTGCGCCTCCCCCGTTTACCCGACCTGTTGACCACCGCGAACCTATGTTGCGGAGTGGCCTCCATTTTATTGGCCTCCAGAGGACAATTGACGATCGCATGTTGGTTGATCTTCCTAGCCGCGCTTTTTGACGTGTTCGACGGACTGGCGGCACGGGCGTTGGGCGGGGGCACACCGCTGGGCGCACAACTGGACAGCTTGGCTGATATGGTGAGCTTCGGGGTGGCACCGGCCTATGCCATCTGGGCCATCACCGCCCCTGCCCTGCAACTTGACCTACTCCTGATCGGTGCAGCCGTCGGCTGCATCTGCATCGCCTCTGCTTGGCGTCTGGCCAAGTTCAATGTGGATACGCGGCAGAGTGCCGGCTTCCTTGGCCTGGCCACCCCGGCCAATGGCCTGTTCTGGGTGAGTATCGTGCTCGTCGGCGTGGACAGTGGTGTGCCGGGGAACGCAGCTGCCCACGCTCTGGGCTCCTTGACCAACCAGCTGTTGGGGACGTCCATCGCCATCTTCGCCATCGCACTATTGCTCGGCATTCTCATGGTTTCCGAACTCCCCCTTCCCAGCCTTAAGTTCAAGCATGGCGGCTGGAAAGGCAACGAAGTGGTATTCCTATTGATAGGCCTTGGAGTGCTTCTGGTGCTGCTTTATGGGATCCTTGCCGTTCCTTTGTTACTGATCTTTTACGTGCTCAGCCCTCTTTGGGGCAAGCTCTTTCCCAAGACGACATGAAAACCTTCCATGCCTCCATTAATGTGATGCCCCATGACAACCTGCTGGACCCGCAAGGGAAGGCCGTCAGCGGGAGCATGAAGAACCTGGACCTGGCCGAGATCACCGGCGTGCGCATCGGCAAGCATATCACCCTGCAAGTGGAGGCTAAGGACAAGAAGACCGCCGAGGCCAAGGTGGACCAAGCCTGCAAGAAACTCCTCGCCAACATGGTGATGGAGAAGTACAGCTTCTCGGTGACGGAAGGTTGAGAGATCCTGAGCTCAGGTTCCGCTTCGCGAGATCCTGAGGGAGATCTCCTTCCGCCCATCAGCTCTTTCAACGCCAACTGCGTTCCATCCGCATTTCTCTGCGCCCCAGCGCCTCTGCGTCCAAACAGTGTCCGCCCTATTTCCCACAATCACACGGCTGGGAGAAGTAGATCTTCACCGAAGGAAGCAGGGCCGTGATCCGGTCCATCTCGTCCTGTGAGAATTGGATCACGCGCACGTCCATGAAACGCAGGGCTTTCATGCCACTGATCTCGTCCGGGAATTCGCCGAGGTCATTGCTCCAGAGATCCAGCGAGAAGAGCTCCTTCAGGCTACCCATGCATGTGGGCAAGCCTTCGATGTGGTTCTGGTGCATATCGAGCCGCTTCAGGTGCTTCCACTGGCACACGCTGTTGGGGATCTTGGTGAACTTGTTCCTCCCCGCGCTGAACTCCTGCATGTACTGCAGTTCGTTCATCCATCCGGGCAGGTCCTTCAGCTTGTTGCGGCCGAGGTCGAGTGCATTGAGGTTCTTCAATTGGCGGATCTCCTCGGGCACCACCTTCAGCTTCTTGTGTGAAAGGTCGAGGCGGTAAACGCTGTCCGGGTTTTGGAGCGCACGATCCAAGCTTCGGTAGGTGCGGACGGTATCCAGTGCGATCTGCGGCAACAGCTGGGCCTGCACGGCACCACCGATGAGCAAGAGAAAAAGCAGGAACAGGGACTTCCGCATGGTCAAATATCGCGAAGAGCGTGCAGTGCGTCCATTTTATCCTGTGCGATCCGTTCTTTCATGACTTCCATGGTCTCGAAGCGCAGTTCATCCCGCAACCGGTGGTGTAAACGCACCGTTATGGCTTCACCGTATATGTCCCGGTCCAAGCCGAAGAGATTGGCCTCCACGGTGCGTTCCCCATTCTCCTCCACGGTGGGGCGCACGCCGATGTTCATCATGCCCTTGAACTCACCCTGTTCGGTGGTGGCCGTGATGGCATAGACACCGTTTCCGGGAACGAGCTTATAGGGATCGATACCACCGATGTTGGCCGTGGGCCAGCCGATGATGCGGCCGAGCTGCTTCCCTTTCACGACAACGCCGCTGAGCATGTAAGGATAGCCAAGCAAAGCCTGCGCCAAGCCCACCTCTCCAGCCTCCAGCGCCTCACGGATCTTCGTGCTGCTCACCTTCACATGGTCGACCTCCTGTGCGGGGATCTCCTCTACCATGAAGTCGTATGCTTCGCCGAGCTGGCGCAATAGGTCGATATCGCCTTCCCGGTTACGCCCGAATCGATGGTCATAGCCGATCACCACCGCATGGATCCGGAGCTGATCCACTAAGAGGTCGCGCACATATTCCAACGCATGCATCCGGCTGAACGAGCGTGAAAAGGGCACTACAAGAAGGTGGTCCAAGCCGGCCTTTTCCAGCAGGTGCTGCTTTTCTGCCGGTGTGTTCAGCAGGCGCAGGTCGTTATCATTCGGGTAGAGCACCATCCGTGGATGGGGATGGAAAGTGAACAGGACGCTTTCCCCGCCTTCACGCTTCGCCACCGCTCGCAGGCGGTCCAGGATCACTTGATGTCCCAGATGGACACCATCGAAAGTGCCCGTGGTGAGCACGGGACGCCTTATCCCTTCGAAACCTGCAAAGTCGGTGTGGATCTTCATCATACGACCAGGATCCTTGGAGCATGTCCGAAGGGCCTAGTGGAGCACAAAGCTCGGAAGCATACCCCTTATCCCGGCAAATGGGTTTGGGGAACAACCCATCCATCCTGTTGATGAACATGTGCTCCGGCGCCTTCAACCATGCCTGAACCAACTGATGTCCAATTCATTGGCCTGTATGGGCATGGAACGGATCATCAACGATCCTTTCACGTTCGGGGAAGTAGCTCTACCTTCGCGCCCGCAAAAACAGGGCATCTGCCCTTCCATTAGAACAACATGTCCCAGCACATCGGTAAAGTGGTCCAAGTGATCGGTCCCGTGGTCGACGTCCGTTTCGAGTCCGGAAACGATCTGCCCAACATCTATGACGCCTTGCACGTGACCCGTGCAGACGGCTCCATCCTGGTGCTGGAGGTACAGCAGCTCACCGGTGAGGACACCGTTCGCACGGTGAGTATGGAAAGCACCGACGGCTTGGCACGTGGAGTGGAAGCCATCGGACAGGGAAAGCCGATCACCATGCCCACGGGCGATGGCATCAAAGGGCGCCTCTTCAACGTGGTGGGCCTGCCCATCGACGGCATGAAGGAGGTGACCGGCGGCAAAGGCGCGTCCATCCACCGCGAAGCACCGAAGTTCGAGGAACTCACCACCAGCGCGGAGATCCTGTTCACCGGCATCAAGGTGATCGACCTCATTGAGCCTTACTCAAAGGGTGGTAAGATCGGCCTGTTCGGCGGTGCCGGCGTGGGCAAGACGGTGTTGATCCAGGAGTTGATCAACAACATCGCCAAAGGCCATAGCGGATATAGCGTGTTCGCCGGTGTCGGTGAACGCACCCGTGAAGGGAACGACCTGCTCCGCGAAATGATCGAGAGCGGCATCGTGAAATACGGAAAGGAGTTCGCCGAGAGCATGGAGAAGGGCGGCTGGGACCTGGACAAGGTTGACATGGAAGCCCTGAAGACCTCACAGGCCACCTTCGTGTTCGGCCAGATGAACGAGCCTCCCGGAGCCCGTGCCCGCGTGGCGTTGAGCGGTCTCACCTTGGCTGAATACTTCCGCGATGGCGATGAGGAGAGCGGCGGACGCGACATCCTCTTCTTCGTTGACAACATCTTCCGCTTCACCCAGGCCGGTTCCGAGGTGAGCGCACTGCTGGGCCGTATGCCGAGCGCAGTAGGTTATCAGCCGACCCTGGCCACCGAAATGGGCGCCATGCAAGAGCGGATCACCTCCACCAAGCGTGGCTCCATCACCTCCGTGCAGGCGGTGTACGTGCCTGCGGATGACTTGACCGATCCCGCTCCTGCGACCACTTTCGCCCACTTGGACGCCACCACCGTATTGAGCCGGAAGATCGCCGAGCTCGGCATCTATCCTTCCGTGGACCCTTTGGACTCCACCAGCCGCATCCTCACCCCGGCCATCGTGGGTGACGTACACTACGACTGCGCCCAGCGCGTGAAGGAGATCCTCCAGCGCTACAAGGAGCTGCAGGACATCATCGCCATTCTCGGTCTGGATGAATTGAGCGAAGAGGACAGGCTCGTCGTGAGCCGTGCCCGTCGCGTGCAGCGCTTCCTCAGCCAGCCCTTCTTCGTGGCTGAGCAGTTCACCGGTCTTCCCGGCGTGATGGTCTCCATCGAGGACACCATCAAGGGCTTCACCATGATCATGGACGGCGAGATGGATGAATATCCGGAAGCCGCATTCAACCTGAAAGGCAGTATCGAAGCGGTGATCGAGGCCGGCAAGAAGATGCTGGCTCAGGTAGCCTAATAGTTGCAGTTGGCAGTCAGCAGCAGCAGTTGGCAGCAGTCCGATCACCAATCACCAGCCACCGATCACCAAGATGGAACTTCAGATCATCACTCCCGACCAGGAACTCTTCAAGGGCCAGGCCAAGAGCGTTATCGTGCCCGGCGTGGACGGCAGCATGGGTTTCTTGAATAACCACGCACCCTTGATCACCGTGCTGAAGGCCGGTGATGTAAAGGTGACCTTGCTCGACAACAAGGTGCAGGTCTTCACCCTGAAAGGCGGTGTTGTTGAAGTGAGCCACAACAAAGTGATCGTGCTGGCGGAGTGATATTCCTCAATGCTTTTTTGAACGGCGCTCTCCGATCCGGTGGGCGCCGTTCTCTTTTATGCCTTGCGTGAACCTTTCACGGAGCACCGTGTACAGCGATTTATCCCCACCGATGGGGGTAGCTTCGCACCGATCAAATCCTCCCATGAAGATCAGCCACTTCTGCGCTTTACTTCTGTCCTACTTCTTTGCCATCACCACACATGCGGCAGAAGTGGAAAAGCCTGTTACCAGCACCGTTACATCCGCCAAGGTCTTCCTCCGTGGAGCACAAGTGGAGCGCACGGCCAAGGCCACGGTGAATGCGGGCAGCGGCACCATCATCTTCACCGGACTGGCGCAAGGGTTGGATCCGCAGAGTCTGCAAGTGACAGGCAAGGGCGCATATAGCATCCTCTCGGTGTCGCACCGGATCAATTACCTCACGGAAAGCCCGAACAAGAAAGAAGTGGATGACCTACGATCCAGCATCTTGGTGAAACAACACGACATCAATGCGGAGAACAATGCCAAAGGCGTGTGGGACCAAGAAGAGCAGTTCTTGCTGAAGAATACCTCCATCGCTGGGCAGCAGAACGGTGTATCGGCCAGCCAGCTACAAGCGGTGAACGACTATGTACGCGAGCGCTTGAAAGCCATCAAGGCCGGGCAACTGGTACAGACTGAAAAGTTGATGAAATTGAATGAGGAGCTGACCAAGATGCATCAGCAACTGCAAGGCTTTCAAGGGCAGGCCGCACAACCCACCAGCGAGGTCGTGCTGGAAGTGGAGGCCGGTGCAACGACATCCGGCAATTTCACCATCAGCTATTTCGTTCCCGGCGCATCGTGGACACCGGCCTATGACCTTCGAGCCATCGGCACCGGCAAGCCGATCGAACTGGCCATGAAAGCGCAGGTGACCAATGCTACCGGAGAAGACTGGGACAAGGTTTCGCTCTCCCTCAGCAGCGGGAACCCTACACTGCGTGGAGTGATGCCTCAACTCTACCCTTGGACATTGGCGCAACCTTATCGCCCCTCCTCGAGCGCAGGAAGGGCTGAAGACATGTCGATGGACCGTGCTGGGGCACCCAGCCAAAAAGCGCTCGAGGAAACCATCATTTCAAACGCCATTACGCGCGTGCCGAACACCGTGGTCCAACGCAGTACAACAATGGAGTTCAACATTGATATGCCTTTCAGCATTCCAGCGGACGGTGTGGCCCACAGCGTGAGCGTGCAGAACCATACCATCCCCGCCACCTATAAACACTACAGCACCCCGAAGCTGGACCGCGATGCCTTCCTCTATGCTCGCACCACCGGGTGGGAAGACCTGAACCTGCTGCCGGGCGAAGCGAACGTCTTCTTTGAAGGCACCTATGTCGGCAAGAGCTTCCTGGACCTCGACCAACCAAAGGACACCTTGGACATTTCACTGGGCCGCGACAAGGGCGTTACCGTGGAACGTGTGAAGCGCAAGACCACCAACGAAAAAGCCTTGATCGGCAGCAAGCGCACCATTTCCGTGGGCTGGGACATCACTGTGCGCAACACGAAGGGCGTGCCGGTGGAACTCGAACTGCGGGACCAGATCCCCTTGAGCCCACGCATTGAGGTGGAAGTCAAGCTGGTGGATAATGGAGGCGCTGATGTGAATGATCAGACCGGGATGCTGACCTGGAAACTCACCGTGGCACCGAAGGAGACGAAGAAGGTCGGTTTTGCTTATACCGTGAGGTATCCGAAGGATATGCCGGTGGTAGTGGAATAATTTTGAGCGCCACGCTCAGGCACTAGTAGGTGCTGCTCCATCTATCTTCGCAACCTAGCACCTCTGGTATGTCCATCATCCATCGCGGTCGGCACCTTTTCGCATCTGTGCTTCTCTGTATGCCCGGCTTAATCTCGGCCCAAACGTTCGATGGCATGAGCGGCCCGATACCGGATAACGGCGATGCGCTGGAGGCCCCGTTGGACGTATCGGGTCTTACAGGCCCGCTGAACACCACGTTCGGGCTGGAGCAGGTGTGCTTCACTATTTATCACGAATGGATCGGTGAGCTTTCGATCAACCTTGTTGCCCCGGATGGCACCGTGGTTTTGCTGTCGACCTCACAAGGCGGACCGAACGACCAGTACGCCAACACCTGCTTCCGGCAGGATGCTACACTTCCTATCACGCAAGGTGTCCCACCCTTTGCTGGCACCTTCCGCCCTCAGGCGGAAATGGGCGCTATCAACAACGGGCAGGACGGCAACGGCCAATGGAGGCTTCGTGTGCTGGATTTGGTGCCCGGAACCAACAACGGGACGCTGATCGCTTGGTCCCTCACCTTCGGGGATACACCGGCCGAGCCGTTCATCTTCGACTCCTCCAACTTGCCCATCATCGTGATCACCACAGGTGGCGACACCATCCCGGAGGACCATAAGATCACGGCGGCCATGGGCATTGTGGACAACGGGCCCGGCATTTTAAACCACCCCAGCGACGCGTTCAACGATTTCAGCGGGCCCATCGGGATCCGGATACGTGGAAATACCTCCAATTACCTCTCGCCGAAAAAGTCCTTCAATGTGGAATTGCAGGACGACTTTGGAGCGGATCTCGACGCACCGATCTTGGGGATGCCACAAGAGAGCGATTGGATCCTTCTCGCCAATTACTTCGACAAATCGTTGATGAACAACACGCTCACATATCACTTGGCCCGGGCCATGGGCAACTATGCCCCGCGGCAGCGCAACGTGGAGGTGATGCTCAATGGAGAATACCTCGGGGTGTATGCGCTAGTGGAGAAGATCAAGCGCGACGGCGATCGGGTCAACATCGCCAAGCTGCAGCCATATGAGATCAGCGGAAATGATGTCACTGGAGGCTACCTTCTCCGGGTGGACTGGTTCAACGGTTCGGGCAATGGCTTTATCTCTCCCTACCCCCCTGCCGTAAGCGACCTAGGTCAGCAGACTTACTTTGAGTACCGCTATCCCAAGCCTGAGGATATCGTCCCAGAGCAGATGGATTATATCCAAGCTTATGTGGACAGCTTCGAGACCGCGTTGGCCGGTCCGGATTTCACCGACCCGGTGGCGGGATGGCGGACGTATGCCGATCAAGCCTCCTTCGTGGACATGTTCCTGATCAACGAACTGAGCCGCAACGTGGACGGGTACCGCTTGAGCAGCTACCTGTATAAGGACAAGGCCAGCAACGGAGGAAAGCTGCATGACGGTCCGGCCTGGGATTACGACATCGCATGGGGCAATGCCAGCTATTGCCATGGCGACAGCACTTGGGGCTGGGCCTACGAGTTCGGTGATGTTTGCCCAGAGCATCCCGCGCAGGTCCCTTTCTGGTGGTCACGCTTCATGGAGGACAGCGGCTTCGTGGAGGCTGTTCGGTGCCGATGGGATGAATTGCGGGACAACGTGCTTTCACCAGCATACGTCGCCGCGTACTGCGATTCGGTCGCCACGATCCTAGGCGAAGGAGCGCAACAGCGGAACTTTACCGCATGGCCGATCCTGGGCGTACCCGTTTGGGCCAATCCGGAACCGGTCCCACTTACCTACGCCGGGGAGGTGCAAGAGTTGAAGGATTTCATGAACGCGCGTTGGGCATGGATGGATGCCAACCTGACGGGGACGGGGAATTGTTCGTCCGTCGGGATCATTGGAACACTAACGCCCGCTATCGAAGCCCCGTTTCCGAATCCGTTCACTACTAAAGTGATGTTCCGCACCACAACGAACAGCGAGGTAAGGGTGAAGCTCATCGATCCACTCGGACGGGTACTCGGACAGTTCGGTCCCTTCTCCGGTCCCGGCACTCTACACCACATCGAAATGCCTACCGGATCATCATCAGGCGTCTATATGCTCATCGCCACCTCGATGAATGGAGCATTCTCCACTTTCCGATTGGAACATTGAGGACGGTCGGTCACTCTTGATCGCGTCCTAGGCTCACGCCATGGACCCCACGTGGCGCAGGTGAACTAAGTGCGACCATAGCGCGCTCCGGAACGTTGGGAACTCCCGGTATGCGATATTGAACTCAGCGCACACCATCTTGAGCCGCTTGTTCAATTCCGGATAATGCACATGGCTGATCTTGGGGAACAAGTGGTGTTCCACCTGGAAATTCAATCCTCCGAAGAGCCAGTTCCACATCTTGTTGCGCGTAGCGAAATTGGCCGTGGTGGCCACTTGGTGGATGGCCCATTCACTTTCGATGTTATTGCCTTGCACGGCAGGTAGCACGAACTCCGCATGTTCCACCACGTGCGCCAATTGGAACACCACAGCGATGAAGATCCCTGTAACGAATACCATCACCCCGTAGCCCAGCAGCGTAGGCATCACACCGGCAAAGAACATCGGCAGCACGAGGAAGATCGATACATACGTCACCTTCGTGACCCAGAAAATGATGTGCTCCTTCAAGCTCATCGGCTTCATATAGGTATTGTCGGCGATCTTTCCGGTGAAGTACTTCTTCAGGTCGTTGTAGAAGATCCAGAACAGGTAGGTGAGACCATAGAGCAAGAGGCCATAGATGTGCTGGAAGCGGTGGAACCAGTGCTTAGGCTGGCCTTCATGCACCCGAACCCATGGTTTGATGTCAATGTCATCGTCCATACCCTCGATGTTTGTGAAGGTGTGATGGTTCACATTGTGCTTCAGCTTCCAGAAATGAACGCTTCCGCCGAGCAGATTCAGCGAATGCCCCATCATTTCGTTCACCCATTTGCGCCTGCTGTAGCTGCCATGGGCACCGTCGTGCATTACATTGAAACCCACGCTGGCCACCACCAAGCCCAGCAGCGCACAGAGGCTGAGCGCAAAGAAGGTCGATGACGGCGTGAAAAAAACCAGTACCACATAAAGGCCTACCAATGCGGTGAGCAGGATGGCCGTCTTCCAGTACAACCGGCTGTCCCCGGTCTTCCTGATGTTGTTCTCCTTGAAATAGGCTTCGGTGACCTCCCTCAGGCGTTGAAAGAATACAGGAGGGGTTTTGGCAAACGTGGTTTGGGGCATCCTTTGGTTTAGTGCGAGGGTGCAAAGGTACGACGGTGACATTCCTGCCCCGTGTTCATTACGACGGTCGTTAGGCCGGGGGCGCCTTCCACCTTTAAGCCATGATCGGGCGAATACCTGGGGCAGGGCCCCCGGAACCCCATGGAGGACGGACCTGCTCAATACAGCGGGCTTCCAACGGGGCATACCGGGAAACAGGTGGTCCGGCACCCAATAAAAAATGTGCAGGGCCTTGTATATATGTCAGATCCACCTAATTTCGCCCCGCTTTGGCCCGTTTGTTCTTTGGCGAGAACCTCAGGTCGGGGCACCAACCCTCAAAAAACACTCACTCAGTCAGTCGAACTCATGAACATTTACGTCGCCAACATTGCGTACTCCGCACAGGACCAGGATCTCCGCGAGCTTTTCGAAGCTTACGGTGAGGTGACCTCGGCAAAGATCATCATGGACAAAGCCACCAACAGGAGCCGCGGCTTCGGTTTCGTGGAGATGTCCGACGACGATAGCGGACGTGCCGCGATCGAAGGCACCAACGGCATCGCCTTCCATGGCCGTGACCTCGTGGTGAACGAAGCCCGCCCCCGCACCGAGGGTAGCACAGGTAACGGTGGTGACCGTGGCGGATTCCGCGGCGGCAATGGCGGCGGCGGCGGCGGTGGATACCGCGGCGGCAGCGGTGGCGGCGGTGGTGATCGTGGCGGATACCGTGGCGGCAGCGACCGTGGCGGAAGTGACCGTGGCGGCAATGACCGCGGCGGCAGCGACCGTGGCGATCGTGGCGGGTACCGTCGCGACGAGTACTAAGCAAGAACCTTCTTCTCATCGAAAGCCCTCCGAGAGATCGGGGGGCTTTTTCGTTGGATGTGCGATAGAGGCTGGAACATCCCTGTTTTCCTGTCGAGATCGCTTGGTCCGTAAAGGTGCGCCAATGAGGTCCTCTCCTCAATGGATCACACCCTCCTCACAGTTGCCAACTTGGCCAAAACCCACCGTCCTAGGCTACTGCGCCGGTACCTTTGCGCCCCGAAATGCTGAAACCAATTCCTCTTCTACTACTTGTTCTTTTCCCCAGTCTTCTCCTTGCACAGCGTGGCCCTGGTGGCGGTTTTGCGATGGGACGGGCCTATGGGCGTGTACTGGATGCCGACAAGAAGCCCGTCGCATTCGCCACGGCGAGCGTGTTTCTGGGTGATAGCGTGGTGGGAGGCGCACTGGTACAAGAGAACGGTGAATTCGACATCCCTAAGCTGCCTTTGCGCGCATTGCGCTTAAAGGTCGCAGCGATGGGCTATGCCACGATCGAAAAGGAATTCAGCCTTACCCGGGAAATGCCAGAACTGGACCTGGGCAACTTGCGGATGGAGGCCGATGCGGTGGTGCTGAAGGCTGCGGAGGTCTCGAAGGAGCGCGCCACCCAAGTATTACAGGTTGACCGACGCGTGTACAACGTTGAAAAGGACATCAGCGTAGCGGGCGGTGATGCCACGGACGTAATGAAGAACATCCCCGGACTCAGCGTGGACGCCGATGGCAAAGTGCAGATGCGCGGCAAACGCCCCACCGTATTCGTGGACGGGCGGCCGACCACAATGACGCTGGACCAGATCCCGGCCAGCGATATCGAGCGCGTGGAAGTGATCACCAACCCCAGCGTGATCTTTGATGCGAGCTCGACGGGCGGCATCGTGAACGTGGTACTGAAGAAGGACACGCGACCCGGCTACAGTGGGCAATTGTCGGCAGGGGTCGGAACCAACGACCGCTACAATGCCAATGGCAACCTGATGGTCCGGCAAGGCAAGAGCGCCTTTAACCTCAGTCTGGGCTTCGGATATGGAGCGCCACCCGGCACGAGCTACAACTACCGCACGGATCTCGCTGATGGACTGCCCACCGGCTATTTCCGCCAAGATGCCACCAACACCCACGAGCACCTGCGCCAGAACGCACGTTTAGGCTGGGACTATAAGCTGAGCAACAGGAACACCATCAGCCTCTCCCAGAGCGTGAACATCGGCACGCGCTCCAGCTTGGAGGACCAGACCTACACCAGTTCAGACGCAGCGAACAACATCAACGGGAGCGGCACCCAGCATAACTTCTCGGACGGACGGTACACCAACCTCACCTCGCGCGCCGGCTTCAGGCGCACCACCACTAAGCCCGGCAAGGAGTGGAGCACGGACCTCACCTTCAACCTCGGCGACCGCACCTCCCCTGCCACCACGGAGCAGTTCAACCAAGGCGGGGATGGCATCCTGTCAGGCC
Organism: Flavobacteriales bacterium; assembly: GCA_038234075.1. GTDB lineage: Bacteria > Bacteroidota > Bacteroidia > Flavobacteriales_F > PHOS-HE28 > PHOS-HE28. Next base: position 76,821 of record JBBSUV010000001.1, read on the forward strand.
ACAGCTTCCAGAACCGCGACTCCAAGGGCGACGACCAGGAGTGGACCTGGCAGCTCGATGTCACCGACCCTTACGCGGAAAATCGTAAGCTGGAATGGGGCTTCAAGGCCAACTACGAGCAGAGCAATTCCAACATGGACGTCACCTACAGCAATGACACCCTGCCCAGTGCGGTGCGGGATACCGGGCTGAGCAATGCCTTCAACATCGGCACTTGGGTGAACGCGGCATACGTGAATTGGAGCTCGAAGCTTTCAACCCATTGGTCCATGCAAGCCGGGCTGCGGGTGGAGCAGAATATGATGAACGCCAAGCGGACCGACAAGGACGTGAACTTCAGCTACAGCTACCCCGACGGCCTGAAGGATCTCGGGCGCATCCTGTTCCCGGCGATCTACCTCAGCCGCAAGTGGGACGCTCCCGAAGGCAAGCTCCAACGTGAGCTCCAAGTGAACATTTCCCGCAAGGTGAACCGGCCGAATTTCTACCAGATCATGCCCTTCATCATGAGCACCGATGCGCGCAGCTACCGCATCGGGAATCCCGTGCTAAGGCCGGAGATGAGCACGATCGCGGAGGTGAACCACCTGCTCCCCTTCGGCGAAAAGGGTAACTGGCTGTCCTCCCTTTACGGCCGCTTCACGACCGATGTGATCACCAGCTACACGGCACCCTTGGCCAGCGACCCGAACATTCTCGTGACCACCTATGTGAACGGCAAACAGAACCAAGGATCCGGATGGGAGAACACCGTGAAGCTCACGCTTTGGAAGGGTTCCGAGGCGACCTTCAACGGCAACCTGCAATGGGTGCAGATCGGCATCACCCAAGGCGGCATCAACTACACCAACAGTGGCATCAACTTCGACGGTAAGGTGAACATCTCCCAAAAGCTCCCTGCCGATATGACGTTGCAGGTGAACGCGGATTACGACGGCCCCAGCATCCTTCCGCAAGGGCACTCACTGGAGCAATACTCCATGGACATCTCTTTGCGGAAGCAGTTCGGCAAGCAGTTCTTTATCACGGCAAGCGCGAATAACATCTTCGATTCCCGCGGCTGGGGATCTTACTACCAGACTCCGTATTTCGAGCAGGAGGGCTTCCGGAGCTGGGGCGGACGTGAATTCCGGATCAATGCCACGTGGCGCTTCGGCAAGCAGGATGCTTCATTGTTCCGCAGAAAAGCCACCGGTCCCAGCGACCGCCCTGAACCAGGCCGCAGCGGCGGTGGTGAAGGCGGCGGGGAGTGACAAGACACTGGGAATTTAGCCGCAGAGACGCAGAGGCGCAGAGAAGAGAAGTGGGATGGCCATTTGCCCGTAGAAAGATGGAGAAGAGAATGGCGGCGTTATGCAGTGAAGGCTTATTGGTGTAGAGAATTCCACTCCGAACATGAGCCCCGACCAACCGTCGTTTGGACCCGGCACATCAAGAAGTACACCTGACCCAATCCTCCGCGTCTCAGCGCCTCTGCGTCTTATTCAGGCCTACAACTGCACCAGTTCGAATTTCGGCGAGCCACGCTGCCCCTGGTCATTGTAGTAATCAATGAAGTGCAGCTTGAAGAAGTTGCCATCGGTATCCTGCACGATGTACACCTGGTTGCTGTATACCTCATACGTACCCGTGTCGAAGGAGTAGTCCTTCCAGTCGTAGCCGATGATGTCCTCGTCGGTGCTGAATGGATGCGCAAGCGTATCGTTCAAGGTGACATTGGCGAAGTCGCCGCTCAGCTGAGCCACGCGCGCACCACTATATCCGTTCACCGTGCCGGTCACGATATAGGACAGGTATGGATCGGGTGCATAGAACTGCTCCGTGTACTGCGTGAAGACCATATCGTAAGTGCCGAGCGGAGGCGCGATGACCACAGGGTTGCCGTTGGTAATACTGAAGTGGACGTATGCCCGGGTGGGATCCTTCTGAATGGTGTATTCCTGCATATTGGACCCGTTGAGCCTGGCGATCCGGAAGCTGAACGAGGCCGCCGAAACGTCGGTGATCTGCACTTTGCGCAGGCCCATCGGCAGGCCGATGACGTTGTAGCCCATGTCGAGGACGAAGACCGGATGATCATTACGCCAGTCGCCGATGGCCATACTGTCCGGCCTCCCGTTGGGCAGATCGATCTTCCAGGTATTGCCGAAGCCGCTCGTGTCCGTCGGTTCGGTGATCTCCGCCTGGCCGGCGCGATGGGCGCGCATGAGCCTTGAATAGTTCAACCGCACTTGCCACCCGCTCGGGGCGCACTGGAACGCGAGATCCCAGTCCATCTTGCTGTTCTGCGCCACAACGCTGTGCGTGCCAAGGTCGAACCACAACTGATTGGCATAGTCCACCCCCACAGGCACCACGCAGTCCACGCTGCCATTGACGCTACGTACCTGTTTCGGCACGGGCAATTCCTCCTTCACGCAGCCGCTGAGCAGACCAACCATCACCAAGCCACCGATGCCGATCGCAGTCCTCATGGTCTTGCTTGTTTGATCTTGCCTTTAAGGTCCAGCGCCAAGCGCAGAAAGTAGGTGCGGCCCATGGCCAACGGGACGCTTCCAGCGCTGGGTCCACTGTGCGCACCACCATTGCCGAGCGTGGCGTTCAGGTTGGTGATGTTCCCGATGTTCTTGCAGCCCAGCGACACGGTGAGGCGTTCGTTGAACAGTTGCTTGGCCACGGAGGCATCGGCCATCACGTAGTCCGCGATCCGTCCCCGCGACAAGCTGCCGTCCTCCAGATAGATGTAGTTCCGCTGCTCACCTTGGTATTTGCCGAACACGGTGACACTCCACCCTTGCTTACGCCAATTGCGCGTTGCGTTGAGGTTCACTTCCGGGGCATACTCATAGGTATCCCCACCGGTGCGCACGCCCAATGTGTCATAGCGTCCTATGATGGCGGCCCCCGTTCCGAAGGACCAATGTCCGGCATCCCAAGCGATGCTTAAGCTCCCGCCCAACGTACGGTATTCACCTACGTTGATGTAGCTGTAGAGCGTCGGACCCTCTTCTGCCAAGGTGATGAGGTTGTGGATGCGGTCGTGGAATCCGGCGACCTCTCCCCGGAGCACGCCCTTGTCCATCGCTTTGCGATAGCTCAACGAGAGCGAATAGTTATTCGATGTCTCGGCGGTGAGATCCGGGTTCCCATGGATATCGTGGTTCACATCCACGAAGTAGAGGTACAGTTCCTTTAGCGAAGGTGCGCGGAAACCTTCGGCATACGAGGCGCGCAGGGTGAACGCGGGGTTCAACTGCAAGCGCGCATCGAGGGAAGGGACCAGCGGAGCATTGTACTGGGTGTTGGAGGCATAACGCAATCCGGGGCGGATGATAAGCTGCTTCATCGGCTTCCACTGTGCACTTGCGAACACGGCGTAGTCACCGATCCGCTGTTCGCTGCCATCATCGATGCGCTCCCCAGCGGCCGTCTCCAAGTTGAGGTCCATCCCGAGTTCGTAACCGAGCTTGGCACTGTCGGAGGAACTCGAATAGGTGGCGCGGGCATTGGTGAGGGTGAAGTGCGAATCATCCGCTTCCCCGGGCACCTGCTGGGTTTCCAGCGTGGTGAGGTCACGCAGCCACATGGTGCGCGTGCGCTTGTAGCGGTCGTGTGCGATCAGCGCATCCAAATGCCTGCCTTTGCCCAGATCACCACTGGCGAAGAGTGCATTGTCCCAACGCTGGGTGAGGAATTCCGAATCAAAAGCGCTCTCCTCGAAAGGTGGGCGTGGCATGCCGCGGTCCGTGATGCGGTCCTGCATCACCTCGCCCTTGTAATTGAGGTTCCATCGGTCGTTCAGAGCATAGCGGTAGTTCAGCCTTCCGAAATATTGTTCGCGCGGCTTCCAAGGCTGGTAGCGCGTGGAATCCGCCAGATGCCTGCTGAAGTCATAGAATTCAGGCTTGTCAGGGCTCCAGCCCCCGAAGAAATTACGGCCCACAGAGAGAAGCACATCACTCTTTCCGAAATGCTGGCCCGCGGCAACTGAGAGATTCAATCGGCCTATGGGTTCCACGTAGCTGATCGCTTTCAGTGATGAGGTGTTGCCGGTGTTCTTGCGCGTGATGAGATTGATCGTTCCTGCCAGCGCGTTGGTACCGTAATTCACGCTGAGCGGGCCTTCCAGTATTTCCACCCGGTCGATCCCCGTGAGGTCTATCTGCGCCAGATCAAGGTTCCCGTCCTGCCTTCCGATCACGGGAACGCCGTCCACCAAGATCTTCACGTTCTCTCCGCCCAAGCCACGCATGTTCACCGACGTGCCCAGCACATTGTCCTGTGTCATGCGCATGTTCAGCTCCTGCCGCAGCACATCGCCGAGGTTCTGCGCCGCCATGCGTTGGATCTGCTCCGCGTTGATGACGTGCATGCGCTGCACCGCCTTGTCCGCTGTGGTGGGCCGGTATTGGCCGGTGACCACCACGGAGTTGAGGTCGAAGAGTTGCGCATGTTGCAGGCCGAAAGTGCGCGCCGTCAAGGTGTGGAGCGTGTCCGTGATCGGCCGGTAACCGACGAAGTCGATGCGTATGGCCACACCAGCCTTCATTGCCGCTTGGTCCACGGGCAACGCGAGCTTTCCATCGGGTCCGGCCACCTCCACTCCTTTTGCCAGCGTGTTCAATGCATGCCAGGTGACGTGCGCATACGGCACAGCCTCCTTCGAACCCGCATCATGCACGGTCAAGGGGACCTGTGCATGCACGGCCGTCGCAAATGCGAAGGCAAGGAGCACTGTGTTGATGCGTATCATGGCCTCTGCTGGGCACTTACCGGTAGTCCGTTCACGCCAGTTTCAATTTGTTCTCGATGTCGGCCACCAGTGCCGCCCATTCAGGAAGTTCGGGGCTGCCGGGCTTACGCTTTCCGAAGAACTGGACCACCAGGGCCCCTTTGGCATCATAGCATTCGATCGACGTCACCATGCCATCAACGCTGGGCTTACGCACCACCCAGCTCTCGGTGATGGCCCCTTCACGCACGTGCATATTGAAGTCAGGGTCGATCACATTGAACCATTCGGGAACGTCCATCACATTAGTTACGGCTCCGGTGTGGATCTGGATCATTCCCTTGTTGCCGATGAAGACCATGATGGGCAGCTGCTGCTTAGCGGCACTGGTCACCATTTCGCGCATGGCATTGTTGCTCAGCTTGGTGGTGAAGCCTTCGGGCGCGAGGCGCAGGGATTGGGTACGGGTAACGTGATACTTGCGCGTCATGCCATAGAAGTCATGCGTGTCCTTCATGGCTTTCCATTCCGTGCGGAAGCTTTCGCCATCGATCTCGGCATCAGGCTTTTCGGCTGCATCGGCGGGCCAAGGCTTCACCATTTGCACCTTGGTCTGGTCTTCGTTCTTGTACTCTTCGATCAAGCCTTCGAAAGCCGTGACGTTGCTCTCCGGCAGCAAGTAGACCTTGTGAACGGCTTCACCGTCCTTCGCGAAGAACTGCAGGCTGCGGCGTGGGCCATCCTTTCCAGCCTCGATCACGGCAAACGCTGAGTTCCAAGGTCCCCAGAAGATGCGCAAGTCGATATCGGCACCCACGAAGAGGCCGACGTGCTGCTCCGAGAGGGAAGGGTTCAAGTATTCGCCCTTGCGCTCGTGCACCGCGTCATCATTGCGTGAAAGGGCCATTACCCGGCCCAGTTTGGGGACTTCTGCCATTAAGGCGCGAAATTCCGGACGAAGCCGCGTAACTCCGTCACCGATACGTAATACCAGCAGTTCCACTTCGCTCACGCCCAGCTCGATGGCGGCGTTGCGGATGCGCTTTTTAGGTTCGGCGGCCATCAGGTCGTTGAAGCGGTCTTGGAGGGAGGTGGTTGTTGTGGTTTCCATGCTTTTGGGGTTTATATGGGGCGGAGGATCTTCCGCCCTTACGGTCGCTGGATCTCGCGCCCGTAACGAGGTCAGATATGAGGCGCTAGATCCCGCGCCTTTGGAGAGGTGTCTTTTAGTGGTGCATGAGGAGCCACACTTTTGCTGGATCCGTCGAAGAAGACCAGCGGGCAGGCGTGGCAGGGATGCGGCATTACTTGAGCGGATAAGCCATAGGTCTCGCTAAGGATCGCTGCGGTAAGCACTTCTTCCGGAACTCCGGAAGCATTGATGCATCCCGCCTTCATCAGCAGGATGCGGTCGGCGTACTGAGCGGCCATGTTCACATCGTGTAGCACAGCCAATACGCAATGGCCTTCCTTCGCGAAGTTCTTGGCCGCGTTCATCAGCGCGTGCTGGTGGCGGATATCGAGGTCGTTCAACGGCTCGTCGAGCAGCAGCAGCCGCGGGCCCGGCGCGCTGTTGTCCACCTGCGTGAAGGTGCGTGCGATGTGTGTACGCTGCTGTTCCCCGCCGGAAGTGGTGTCCAGAATACGTTCGCGCAGCACATCGATGTGGGCTGTTTGGATCGCACGGTCCACGGCTTGGTCATCGAGGCGTGACGGCGTGTTCCCATAGTACGGATAGCGCCCCATGCGCACTATTTCCTCGACGGAGAAGGCAAGTCCTACGGCGTTGTGCTGACCCAGCACGGCGCGGTTTCGCGCCAGTTCCTTGGGATCACGGCCTTTCATCGGCCGATCATTCCAGTGGATCCGCCCCTCCTGCACGGGAAGATCGCCAGCAAGCAAGCGCAACAGTGTGCTTTTGCCTGCGCCATTCGGCCCGAGCACCACCACCAGCTCGCCCGGCCGCACGGCGAAGGACACATCCTGCAGCAGCCGCTTACGATCGCGCGGCGTGTGCCAGGTGAGGTGATCGACCTTGAGCATCTCAGGCGAATTGCAAGCTTTTCTTCCCGCGGACCAACAGGTACAGGAACACGGGTGCGCCGCAGAGCGCAGTGATAACGCCGATGGGCACTTCAGCAGGGGCGGCTACCGTGCGGGCGAGCGTGTCCGTGAGGCAGAGCAGCACCGCGCCGCCCAAGGCGGATGCAGGGAGCAGGAATCGATTGTCGGCACCACCGGCGAGGCGCAGCATGTGCGGTACCACCAGGCCCACAAAGCCGATCACGCCACAGAGCGCCACCGTTGCGCCGACCATCAATGCGGTACAAAGCACCACGCGACGCTTCATGGCCTCCGCGTCAACGCCGATATGCCGGGCTTGATCTTCTCCCAGGGCCAATGCATTGAGCGGCTTGTGCATGCGCAAGAGGATGATCAGCGGAACGGGGACCGCGATCAGCAGGATCCATACGGCGCTGAGGTCCGCGCCGCCCAGGCTGCCGAGCATCCAGAACACGATGCTGCGCAATTGTGCGTCGTTGGCGGTGAAGGTCAACAGGCCGGTAAGTGCGCCGGTAAGCGCCGCGATGGCCACACCCGCGAGCAGCATTGCGGCCACGTTCGTGCGACGTCCTTCACGCGCTATGCCGAAGACGAGGAATGTGGTGGCGACAGCCCCGATGAACGCGGCGATCGGCAAAGCCATTGTACTGGCCCATGCGCCGAAGATCGGCCCGGCCCAATGCGTCATCACAATGGCCACGGCAGCCATAAGCGCGGCTCCGGAGGAAATACCGATGATCGACGGGTCGGCCAATGGATTGCGGAAAAGCGCCTGCATGGCAGTGCCACCTGTGGCCAACGCCGCCCCGGCAAGGAGAGACACCAGCACGCGCGGCAACCGGACCACCATCAGCACGGCCTGCTGCATCTCCGTGTGCGCGCCAACGGACAAACCGAGGCTTGCAGCAATGGAAGAGAAGAATGCCCGAGGCGCGATGTGCACCGCACCGGCCTGCACCGCGACCAACACCGAAAGGATCAGTAATGTCCCTAGGGTGAAAAGTATGATGCGTTGGCGGGTGCTCATTTCTTCGATACGCGCGCCAGATCGGCATTCAAGGTCGCTACGGCGTTCCCCACGCGAGGTCCAAAACCGGCCATCACCACAGGGGTCAACGGTATGAAGGCGCTATTACGCCCTGCACCGGTGCTGGCCATGCCGGGCACGCGCATCAGCGCATCGTTGCCTTGCATATCGTCCGCGCCGGTGTTGAAGTACAGCACGACATCCGGGTTGGCGGCCACCAATGCTTCCGGCGTCAATGGCTTGAAATCGGTGAAGCCCTTGACGGCGTTGGTACCTCCTGCGAGTGTGATCAGGCTCTGCATCGGCGTGCCTTCACCCGCCACCAGCAAGGTACCGGCTCCGCGAGCATAGATGAAGAGCACTTTCGGCGATGGGTCCAGAGGGGACATCGCGTTCATAGCGCTGTCGATGCGGGCGTCGATCGACCGGGCATCATCCCCGCGTCCGACGGAATCGGCCACCTGTGCGATCAGTTGCTTGGCCCCATCAATGCTATTCTGCGGCGTGAAGAGCATCAGTCGGATGCCTGCTTGACGAAGCTGGCCCTCCACTGCCGGGTCGAGCTGGCCTACGTTCGCCATCACGATGTCCGGAGAAAGCGAGAGGATACCCTCGGCTCGGATCGCTTTGTCATGGCCCAGCTTGGGAAGGCTGAGCACCGCCTCAGGGTACTTGCTCGTCACATCCGTACCCACTATGCGATCTTGAACCCCCAAGGCCGAGACCACTTCGGTGAGCACGCCATTGAGCGTAACGATGCGTTGCGCGCCCTTGATGGGTGCTTCAGGAGGCGTGGCATCCTTGGATGGCACAGCACAGGAGACCACGCAAGCGGCCATAAAAACGGCAGTAAGAATGCGCATCCGTGTTTACTCGATCACAAGCTTTCCGGTGCTGCTGGAGTTGGCCGCGTCGAACCGGAGCATGTACACGCCCTTCGCAAGACCGCTCACGTCGAGGGTACGCGTAGTGAGACCGGAAAGTCCGTTCCACTGTTGTTGCGCCATCTGTTGACCGGTCGTATTGAAAATGCGGAGCATGCCTTCCCGGTCAGGCACGTCCACGATCATTCGGGCCTGTCCGTTCGTCACCGGGTTCGGATAGGTGATGAGCGTGCCTTGATGATGCGCGATCTCACCGATGCCCACGGAACTGACGAGTTCCTGGTTAAAGCTCATATCGCCGGTGGCACCTCCGCCGTAGCCGGTGAAGACGATCTTCCAGATGTTCCCGGGGATGTCCTTCACAAAGTAGGTGGTGTCGGTGACGACGCTGTATTGGTTCAGGTCGAAGTCATACCGCTTCCAATCCGAGCCCAGGATGTTCATGTTCGCGCTGAAGGGAGCGGAGTTCCAATCAGCATCAGCGTTCGGAACGCCATTCACCTGCAGGGCCTTCACGTTCTTGTTCTGCAGCACGCCGCTCACGCCGTAGGGAGTAGGCACAAAGCCGGTATACTTGGTGAAGAGCAGGTCCCAGTTCAACGTTGGTGGCTCGCGGTCCAGTGTGGAATTCGTGGTGAAGGACCAGTAACCGAAGTTCTTCCCGGTGAAATCCGTCTTCACCAGCTCCTCGTCGTACAGATCATTGCCATCGAGGTTGGAATAGGTGAAGGAGTAGATGCCGTTGGCGAGATAATTGATCCGCAGTTTTTTCCAAGTGGCGTCCGGGAAGCTGATGGCATAGATCTTCGAGCCGACGATCACGTGCGTAGCTATGTTGTAGTCGCCCCATCCCACGTTGAATCCATCCGGATCAGCCAGGTTGTTGCCATGGTTGAGCGCACTCACCGACCAGCTGCTGTCCGAATTGTCCACGCGTGTCCAATTGGCGACATCTGCGGAATCCAATCCGTCCCAGTCGGCAATAGCGACCGGGGTTTCATACACCACCAGTCCTTTGGCGGTATTCACCCGGATGGAGGAAGAGAAACCGGTCATCTCGAAGGCGAGGTCCCACTCACTTAAGGGAGCCCTGCCCACTTCCCCGTTCTGCAGGCTGTACCACACTTGATCGGCATTGCCGGCATGCGTGGAAACGGTGACGGGCGTTTGAGCTTGGCCCGCAGCTGTTAGGAGTGCCGCGGAGAGCAGGAGGAGTGCTTTTTTCATGATGGGTGCAAAGGACCGGAACATCGAGTTGGCACACCATACCCCGATCACGGTATTCCAAGGTTTTTTGTCATGGAACTGTCCAAAGATGCCGGATGTCCGGCCCACGTAACGGCCCGCAAGAGCGGTACCGGACACTTGCAAAGCTCCAAGAGCTGTGAATGACGCACCTCAACGGCCAAGTCAGCATTAACATTGTGCTTCGTACACGATCATGCGCAGACGCACCCTGGGAACCTTGGTCCTGCTGGCCACTTTGAGCTTGGCGGGCGTGGTGTTCACCCAGGTGATGTGGCTGAAGCGCGCCCAACGCCACGAGCTTGAGCAGGCGGTCCTCCAAGAGCAGCAACAGCAGCAATTGGACAAGCAGTTCAACGACCGGGTGAAGATCGCGCTCACCGACGTCACCGAGCGCATCCTCTCGATCACCAAGGACCCGAGCGACCTCTTCGATGCGGTGAAGCAGGAACGGCCCAACTACTTCGCCGTAACCATCAATGACACCATCCATCCGTATCTCTTGGAAGCGCTGCTGAAACAGGAATTCAAGCGGCGTAACATCAACGACGACTTTGAGTACGGTATCTATGATTGCTTCACGGACAGCATCGTCTACGGCAACTACGTGAGCTTGAGCGACAGTCTCGCTCCGGACACCACTCGGCACAGCAAGCTCCTGAAGCTCAACAAGGACGGGCACTACTTCGGTGTCTACTTCCCCCGGCGGACCACTTCCATCTGGGCCCCGAAGGAGGGTGGCACCATCACATGGCTATATCCCGCGGTGGTCACCTTCATCATGTTCTGCTTTTTCGTCTACAGCATGTGGGTGATCCTGCGGCAGAAGCGGCTTGGCGAGATGAAGAACGACTTCATCGGCAACATGACGCACGAGCTGAAGACGCCGATCAGCACCATCGCGCTCAGCAGCGCGGTGCTCTCGGAGCCAAGCATCGTGAATGAACCGGCCCGCCTGCGGAATTATGCGCGCATCATCCACTCGGAGAATGAAAGGCTGCGGCAGCAGGTGGAACGCGTACTGCAATTGGCGACGCTGGAGAACGGAGGGGCCAACCTCCACTTGGAGCCGGTGGATGTGAACGAATTAGTGCAGGAGGTCGCCCGGTCGTTCGAGGTGATACTGAAGGAGCGCAACGGATCTTGTACCGTGGACCTCCGCGCCATGGAGCCGATCGTGCAAGGGGATCGGATCCACTTGGGCAATGCCCTGTTCAACCTGGTGGACAATGCGGTGAAATACACGAAGGGGTCACCAAGCGTCCACATCACGACCAGCAGCGAGGGCAAGCATGTCCGCATCGCTGTGCGCGACGAAGGCATCGGGATACGGAAAGAGGACGTGCGGAATATCTTCGAGCGCTTCTTCCGGGTCCATACCGGCAACGTCCACGACGTCAAAGGTTTCGGGCTCGGCCTGCACTACGTGGCGGAAATGGCACGTGCCCACGGAGGCAAGGTCCGCGTGGAAAGCATCTGGGGAAAAGGAAGCACCTTTACACTTGAACTGCCCCTCTGGAAGGGGAAAGCAAAGCGATGAGCAACAAAAAGAACGAAGAAAAGGAGGAGCCCAAAGCGACGTTGCTCTTGGTTGAGGATGATGAGAACCTCGGGTTCGTTGTGCAGGACGCGCTCGCCCGCCGGGGCTATGTGGTGCATCTCTTCCGGGACGGTAAGGAAGGGCTGCAGCACTTCAATCTCAACACTTACGACTTGTGCCTGATCGATGTGATGCTGCCGCAGAAGGACGGGCTCAGCTTGGCCGAGGACATCCGCATGACCGATGCCCAAGTGCCGATCATCTTCCTCACCGCAAAGAGCCAGACCGAGGACCGCATCGCCGGCTTCAAGGCCGGCGGCGACGACTACCTCACCAAGCCGTTCAGCCATGAGGAACTGGTGCTGCGCATCGAGGCCATCCTGCGCCGCACCCAAGGCAAGGGCGGGACTGCCCGGAACCGGGACGTGTTCCAGCTGGGCGACTTCACCTTCGATGACCGGAACAAGGAACTAAAGCATCCAGAAGAGGAGCGTCGCTTGACAAAGAAGGAGGCCGCAGTGTTGAAGCTGCTTTGCATGCATATGGACCAGGTGCTCCCGCGTGAGCTGCTGCTGAACATGGTGTGGGGCGATGACAGCTACTTCCTCGGCCGCAGCCTCGACGTCTTCATCAGCCGCTTGCGGAAATATCTCCGCCACGACGAGCGCGTGCGCATCGTGAATGTACACGGCGTGGGCTTCAAGATGCAGGTGGACTAGGGAACGTTATTGGCCTGCTACGCTGACCCACTGCGCCCTTGGGTCCGGCACATAGCTTTTCTGGGCTGCCCGCTTGGCTTTGTTATCTTTGGACAGAGTTTGTCCAATGTCATGAAAACAGCGCCTCTCACTTTTGGTGAATTGCTCCGCCAAGGCCGCGGAACCAAAGGCGCGCTCTTGCGCGAAGTAGCTGAAAAGCTGAAGGTGGACGTCAGCTTGGTAAGCAAATGGGAACGCGGCGAACGCAAGCCGGACCGCGAACAGGTAAAAGCATTGGCCAAATACTTGAATACCGATGCCAAGGAGCTTCTCACCACGTGGCTGCGCGACAAGGTGCTCTATGAACTGGGAAATGATGCCCTATCCTTGGACGCTCTTAAGGCCGCCGAGGCGCAGGTGGCCTATGCCCCTCTCGCGCAACGGGTGGCTGATCGGGCAGTCGAGAAACTCAAGGCGCTTCTGGCTGCCGAACCACGTATCCGGAAGGCTTGGCTCTTTGGTTCCTTTGCCCGAAACGAACCCACAGCGGCCAGCGACATCGACCTGATGGTGGAATTCGACCCAGAGCATCGTATCAGTCTCTTTGACCTCATGGGCATTGCTTATGACCTGAGCGAGGCGTTGGGCCGAAAAGTGGACCTCGTGGAAAAGGGAATGATCCAGGAATTTGCCGCCGGGTCCGCCGAAAAGGACATGGTCCCGATCCATGGTTAGCCCAACACCACGACAACGTGTGCTCCACATGCGTGAAGCAATAGCCACCATTGAGGGCTTTATGTGGAACATGGACCTGACCTCCTTCGAGGGGGACGCCCGCACACAAGGTGCCGTGCTCTTTCAATTCATGGTCATCGGCGAGGCGGTGCGCCACTTGGACCCGGACATGCTGCGGCACTATCCTTACCCATGGCATCTCGTTCGTGCCTTTCGCAACTTCATCGCACATGAGTACCATTCCATCCGGTTGGTTCGTGTGTACAATGCAGCCAATGACCTTGACCTTTTGGATGACCTGCTGGAAAGCATGCTCAGATCCGAGTTTCTCTGAGCTCCATCTTCCACACCTATCCGGGTAGCCTCCCTCCTTCGCCCCTGAAAACAGCGGCGACGCACGTTTTACAACGTACGCCGCTACCGTCCCTACCCAACATGTGGCTCAACTTCCGCTGAGCAATTCCTTCACTGCGGAAGCGATGGCACTGCCATCCGCTTTACCCGCCAATTTTACATTCACGGCCTTCATCGCCTTGCCCATGTCCGCCATGGACGTGGCTCCGGCCTCGGCCAATGTCTCTTTCACGATGGCCTTCATCTCTGCATCGCCCATGCGGGCGGGCAGGTAGGCCTCTATGATCTTCGCTTGCGCATCGTCCTCAGCAGCCAGGTCAGCGCGGCCTTGCTGGTGATAGATGGATGCGGCCTCCGTGCGCTGCTTGTGGAGCTTGTGGAGGATCTTCATACCGGCCTCATCGCTCACCGCATGCGCGCCGCCTTCCTTCGTCAGCTCCATGAGCAATGCGCTCTTCATCGCGCGCAGCACGTTCAGCTTGTCCTTTTCGCGGGCAAGCATGGCCGCCTTGATGTCGGCATCGATGCGGGCTTGGAGTTCCATGGCGATCAGTCGACGTTGTCGTGCAGGAACGGATTGTTGCGGCGCAGTTCCACTTGGCGCTGGCCGTTCTCATCGCTGCCTTCACTGAGGGTATAGCGGCTCACGTTGCTGTCGGTGCTGTGGGGCGTTTCGTTCAGCTCGATGTTCCGGCGCTTGAACGCGGGTTCACGCTCCATTTCGGCCAGGCCGTTCGGTGTCCGTAACCGCATGCTCACCTCGCGCATCTGGCTCAAGCGGTTCTCTGCACGTGCCGCCTGTTGTGCCTGCGACAAATTCGGGGAGACCAGTTCCTCCACATGGGCCTGTGCACGGGCCTCGGGGCGGGATGCCGACTCTTCGGTCGTGTCCTCCTCATGCAGGCTGTGCATCACTTTCTCAGCACTCTTGGGAGCTACATAAGCTTCCACGACGGGGCGTTCAGCGGGCCTTGCCTCCGGCTCGAACTGAATGCGGGATTGCTCTTTCGGGGCCTCTACGTGCTTGATGTAGGGTTCCGGGGACTTCGGTTCCGGCGCACTTGCGGATGGAACGGATACCTGCACCGGATTCAAGATGGGCGAGGTGATCATCGTAGGCAGCTCGCTGTTGAGGTCCGTGACCTTTTTCTCCGGCACCCGTTGCTCCAAGGTGGCTGTCAGCTCGTTCTGGTTGAAGCCGGTGGCGATCATCGTCACGCGGATGGCTTCACCGAGACTTTCATCGGAATGGTAGCCCCAGATCACGTCGGCCGTGCTTCCTGCCGCATTCTGGATGTGGTCCGTGATCTCCGTGATCTCATCCATGGAGATGGAGCGCTTGCCCAAAGCGATGTTGAGCAGCACGTACTTGGCACCTTTGATATCGTTGTCGTTCAACAAAGGCGAAGCCAGTGCCTCTTCTGCTGCACGCATGGCACGGCCCTCTCCTTCGGCCTCGGCCATGCCCATGATGGCGACGCCGCTGCCGGTCATCACGGTACGTACGTCCTCGAAATCCACGTTCACCTTGCCGGTCTTCATGATGATCTCGGCGATGCCACGCGCGGCGGTCGCCAGCACGTTGTCGGCATGGGCGAAGGCCTCATCCATGTCGAGGTTGCCATAGAGGTCGCGCAGGCGGTCGTTGTTGATAACAAGCAGTGTGTCCACGGACTGGCGCATCTCCTCGATGCCTTCAACAGCCTGGTTCTTCCGCTTGCGCCCTTCCCACTGGAACGGCATGGTGACGATGCCCACGGTGAGGATGCCCATGTCCCGCGCGATGCGTGCAATGACCGGAGCAGCACCGGTCCCGGTGCCGCCGCCCATCCCTGCGGTGACGAACAGCATTTTGGTACGAGGGGTCAGGAGTTCCCTGATCTCGTCGATGTTCTCTTGGGCCGCCGCATTGCCCCGCTGGGGAATGCTACCGGCACCAAGGCCTTCGGTCAGCGCAGCCCCGAGCTGCAGCTTCACCGGCACCTGGCTCATGTCCAGCGCTTGCTTGTCGGTGTTGCAGATCAGGAAGTCCACGCCCGTGATGCCTTGGGAGTGCATGTGGTTGACGGCGTTGCCACCGCCACCACCGACGCCGATCACTTTGATGATAGAGGAGAGTTCGGAAGGAAGGTCGAATTTCATGGGTCGGGTATTTCGGGTTCGGGTCGGCAAAGGTCAGGGTCAAGCTTCGTCGTCCTTGAAGATCTCGGAAGCACCTTTCAACACTTTATCAAAGAAGCCACCCACCTTGGCGGTGTGGCTGTGCGTCTTCACCTTGGGTGCAACTTCAAGCTGGTGATTGCGCCGGCGTTCGATGAATTCAAAGCCACGCAGCACCAGGCCAACGCCGGTGGCAAAAAGCGGGCTCGTGACGTCCTCCACCTTGCTGTTTGCGAGGTGCTCATTGGGATATCCGATACGGGTGCTCATGCCCGTGATGTACTCGGTGAGCTGGCGGAGATGCTTCAATTGTGCGCCACCGCCGGTCAGAACGATGCCACCGCTGAGCTGCTTCTCCAAGCCGCTGTTCTTGATCTCGAAGTAGACGTGCTCGAGGATCTCCTCCATCCGGCTCTGGATGATGTTAGCAAGATTCTTCAGGCTGATCTCCTTCGGGTCCCGACCGCGCAGGCCAGGAATGCAGACCACCTCGTTCTCCTTGTTCTCGGAGGCGAGCGCACTGCCGAAGCGGCTCTTCAGCAGTTCAGCTTGGTCACGAAGGATCGCGCAGCCCATCTTGATGTCGTCGGTGATGACGTTGCCGCCGAAGGGGATCACGGCGGTATGCCGGATGATATGGTCGCTGAAGATCGCGATGTCGGTGGTACCTCCACCGATGTCCACCAGCACTACGCCGGCTTCCTTCTCCTCCGGGCTCAGCACGGCGTCCGCACTGGCCAAGGGCTCCAGGATCAGTTCGGTGACGTCGAGACCGGCGCGGGCCACGCACTTGTTGATGTTGCGCGCGGCGGTGACCTGCCCGGTGATGATGTGGAAGTTCGCCTCGAGGCGCACACCGCTCATGCCGATGGGATCCTTGATGCCTTGCTCATTGTCCACGATGTACTCCTGCGGCAACACGTGGATGATCTCCTCGCCGGGCACCATGGCCAGCTTGTACATATCGTCGATCAGCTGGTCGATGTCCAACTGACGGATCTCCTGCTCCAAGCTTTGGCGTGTGATCATACCGCGATGATGCATGCTGCGGATGTGCTGTCCGGCGATACCCACGTTCACGGTGGTGATCTCCACGCCAGCGCTTTCCTCAGCCTCCTGCACGGCGGCCTTGATGCTATCCACGGTGCGCTGGATGTTGGTCACCACGCCACGGCTCACACCGTCGCTGCGGCTCTTGCCCATACCCATGATCTCGAGCTTGCCCTGCTCGTTCTTGCGGCCCACGATGCAGGCGATCTTGGTGGTACCGATGTCCAGGCCTGCTACTATTTCCTCGTTGTGCTCCATGTTGCGTTGTCTCTTCGCGTTGTGCTTGCCGGCAGGCCGGATCAGTATGATGTTCGTTTGGTGCAGACCACTTGGTCGTCGAAGCGGAGGTCGATCGCGCTATAGCGGCGCCAGTCGGTCTGCGGAATGCCCTCAGAGAAGAAGGTGCGGAGCTTGGCCAATCGCGCTGCTAAGCGGGTGCCATCCCCGACACGCACGCGCATCATGCCTACGTTGGGGATCAAGGTGAAGTCCCCGTCGCTGTCCACCACGGCTTGGGTGAACATGGCGTTCCATAGCGGATCCGCCATGAGTGTGCGCGCCATGGCGTGGATGGAACGGCTGCGGGTGTGCTCCACGATGCTGTCGTTATCCGTGACAACGTTCACCGGATCGCATTTGGAGAACGGTTCGGTCAGCTGGCCGGTGACCACGAGCACACGTGCCGTGTAGTTCGCGTTCAAGGGCATCGTCCAACCTTCCTTATCGATGTAGAAGCCGGTGCCGTCCGCGTTCACCACCCGTACGATCGGCTCCCGCTGGCGGGCTTTCACATGCAGCACACCGTCCATGGTGTGGTAGACGTCCGCCTCGGCGACGCAGGGAATGGCCCGTAGGCGTTGTTCGATACCGGTCTCATCCACCTTGTCGATGGGCGTTCCGATGACGGGGCCGGCACCCTTGATCACTTCCAGCCGCAAGGCCTCGGTATCAATGAAATGCATGCCACTTCCCATGTCGATCTCCACAGCAATATCCCGCACAGGCGTGCTGCCGCTGTTCTTCTCCACGAAGCCCAGCGCAGCGACCACAGCACAGCCAGCGAGGACTTTCGCCGCTATCCGCAGGATATGCTTCGTCTTGCTCATTCGTGACTGTTGACCATTGCCGCAACTCCCGGTACCAGCCTATCGATATCACCGGCGCCAAGGGTGAGCAAGATGTCCACATTCCGGGCATCCAAAAGCGGCATCAGTTGCTCCTTTGTGCACACCATCTTGTTAGTCAGCTTCACCTGATCGAGCAGCCACTGGGAGGTGATCCCGGGGATGGGCTCCTCCCGAGCAGGGTAGATCTCCAGCAGAATAAGCTCGTCCAGCTGGGCCAGGCTGCGGGCGAAATCAGCAGCTAGATCACGTGTACGGCTGAAAAGATGTGGTTGAAAAATACCGGTGACCTTACGCCCGGGAAAGAGCTCTTTCACGCTCCGGATGCAAGCGTCCAGCTCGGTGGGATGGTGGGCATAATCATCGATGTAGACGCTCTTTCCGGTCCGTGCCCGCACCTCGAAACGGCGCCTTACGCCCTTGAAACCGGCCAGCCCCTTCCGCAATGCCTCGGGGTTTACACCCGCATGAAGGGCCATGGTCGCAGCGGCCACGGCATTCTCCACATTGTGCCTGCCCGGCATGCCCAGTGTGAGGTCGCGCAGCACATGGCCGGCCGCTACCAGATCGAAGTGGTAGGCCCCGTCGCGCACCTCGACGTTCTCGGCATGCGGCCCTTCGGTCGCATCGATGGCGTACGGCCACACATCGCGAAGTACCGCGCCACTTTGCTGGAGCCGTGGCAATACGCTCCGGTGTACCAGCATGCGCCCGGTGACCAAGGCCGCGAAATCGGCATAGGCCGCATACATCGCCTCGGGTGTGCCATAGATATCCAAATGGTCCGGATCCATCGCTGTGATGATGGCCTCGTTCGGGTGCAGTGCCAAGAAGCTGCGATCGTACTCATCGGCCTCCACCACGTTCAGTTCTGCCTTGGAATTCAGCAGCACGTTGGTGTCATAGTTCACGCTGATGCCGCCCAAGAAAGCATTGCACGGCACGCCGCCAGCGGTAAGCAGGTGTGCGAGCATGGTGCTGACGGTGGTCTTTCCATGCGTTCCAGCCACGGCCATGGTGCGGCGGTCCTTGGTCACCAAGCCCAACACCTCGCTCCGTTTCTTCACGGCCGCGCCACGCCCCAACCAGTATGCGATCAACGGATTGCCCATCGGCACGGCGGGCGTGCGTACGACGAGGACCTTCGCCGGGTCGGCGTCGAGGAAATCCTCCGGAATGTGGCGGGGATCGGGATCATAGCTCACGTCGATCCCTTCCAGGGAAAGTTGTCCCGCGAGTTCGCTCGGGGTCTTGTCATAGCCGGCCACACGGGCACCTTGCCTGCTGAAATAGCGCGCCAGGCCACTCATACCGATGCCACCGACACCTATGAAATAGAGGAATTCCGGACGTTCCATGTCAAGCGATGGCTTTGTTATCTAACGTTCCCGACCGGCCAAGGCGTATCACTTCCGCAGCAATGGCCTCCGCCGCATTCTCCATACCCATGCTCTCCATGGCTGCGCGAAGGCGTTCGCGCTCCTTGGCATCCCCCACCAGACGGAGGATCTCCGAGCCCAGCTTGTCAACGGCCTCCGCATCCTTCACCAGTACAGCAGCGCCGCGGTCGGATAGCGAGCGTGCATTGCTCGTCTGATGATCTTCCGCAGCGGTGGGCAGCGGTATGAGTATGGAGGGCAGTCGCGTAAGGCAGAGCTCGCTCACGCTGATGGCGCCGGCCCGTGCCACGGCCACATCGGTCACCGCATAGGCAAGGTCCATCCGCGAGATGAACTCATGCACATGCGCATCGGCATAGCCGGCGTCCTTCACAGCCTGAAGGGCCTGCGCATGGAACGGGGTACCGGTCTGCCAGATCAGTTGCACGCCTTTATCGCGCAGTTGTACCAAAGCCGCGGCTATGCCGAGGTTGATACCACGCGCTCCCAAACTGCCGCCGGTGACGAGCACTACCGGAGCGTCCTCACGCAGGCTGAAATGTTCCATTCCTCTCGGACGTTTGCCGGTGAGGCGCACCATGTCCTGCCGTACCGGATTGCCGGTGAGCCTGATCTTCTCCTTCGGGAAATAGCGTTCCATGGCGGGATACGCCACACAGATGATGTTGGCCCCTTTGGCCAGCATGCGGTTGGTGGCGCCGGCATGGCTGTTCTGCTCCTGCACGAGCGTGGGAACCTTCGCGCGTTGAGCGGCAGCAAGCAAGGGGCCACTTGCATAGCCTCCAACACCGACAGCCACGTCCGGCTTGAACGTGCGCACGATGTCCCGTGCCATCCACATGCTCTTGATCACGCGCCATGGCAACCCCACATTCTTCCAGAGGGCGCTCCGTTGGAAACCGCGGATAGGCAGGCCGGTGATCTCGTATCCCGCGGCGGGCACCTTCTCCATCTCCATTTTCCCGATGGCGCCCACGAAGAGGAAACGGGTGCCCGGCTCCCTTTCCTTCACAGCATTCGCGATGGCGATGGCCGGGAAGATGTGCCCGCCCGTGCCGCCTCCGCTGATCAATATGTTAAGCGGCCGCTGCGACATGATCACTGGAACGGGTGGTACTTGGCTTGCCGTCCTCCGGCTGGTCGTAAACGCTGCGGCTCACGCTGAGCATGATGCCAAGGGATAGGCAGGTGAACCACATGCTGGTGCCGCCCATGCTCACGAGCGGCAGGGGCTGGCCGGTCACTGGAACAAGGTTCACGGCAACGGCCATGTTCACCAACGCCTGTAGGACCAAGCTGAGAGCCAGACCTACTGCGACCAGTGCCCCGAATCGTTTTTCACAGCGGTTGGCGATGCGCATGGCACGCGACAGCAGGATGAGGTAGAGCAACAGCAATCCCAAGCCACCGATCACCGAGCCGTACTCCTCGATGATGAAAGCGTAGATCATGTCGCTTTCCGGGTGCGGCATGAAGTTGCGGGACGTGCCGGTGCCCGGTCCGTTGGGAAGGAAGCCGCCATGGACGATGGCGATCTTGGCGTTGTTCACTTGATAGTTCGCATCGCGGTCGTCCCCGCCGTGGGTCGTAAGGCGTGATTGCCACGTCTGCAAGCGCGGCAACAGTTCCGGATTGGCCTTGGAAAGCAGCAACAGGATACCGAACGCACCGACAGCGATACCCGCGACGGAGAGCATGTGCCGGATGGGCACCTGACCGATGAACATCACGATCATGCAGGTACCGAAGAGCAATGCGGCGGTGGAGAAGTTGGCGGGCAGGATGAAGCCGCACACCGCTCCCACCGGAAGGATCAATTTCAGGATCACCTCGCGGAAGCTCCACGGCTCCTCCCTTTGGCGGCCCAACACCCGGGCGAGGTAAACGATGATGACCACGCGTGCGAGGTCACTGGTCTGGAAGGTGATGCCCACGCCGGGGATCGCCAACCAGCGTGATGCTCCGTTGACGTTGGAGCCGATCAACAAGGTGAGCAAAAGCAAGGCGATGGTGGCGCCGAGGAGCACTTGGGAGAGTTTGGAATAGACCGTGTACTTCAGCTTGCTGGCGCCATACATGATGCCGCCGCCCGCGGCCAGCATCAGGCCATGCTTCACCAGGATCCGGAAGGTCCCTCCATCATGGCGCCACCCCATCCACGAGGAGGCGCTGTACACCGCGAGCAGGCTGGTCACGCCCAGGAGCAACGCCACCATCCAGATGGTGCGATCGCCCTTGAGGTGATCATTGAAGAGGTGATTTATCCGGTCCATCGTCCTTTTTCCGATCAGAGGTCCATCACGGCCCGTTTGAATTCCGCGCCGCGTTCGGCGTGGTTCGCGGTGCCATTCCCGCTGGAGCAGGCCGGGCTGAATAGCACCTTCCCGCCATCCGTCGCCAGTTCCCGCGCGGCAAAGACGGCCGTGCGGAGATCATCCGCATTGTACACGCATCCCATTTCCGCATCCATGGCGTCCACGCGGTCCTGTTCCACTTTTCCGAAGAACACAGTGCCGTCCACATGTTCCATCATGAACTCCTTCATCCGTTCATCGATGGCCGTGATCATCGAGGCGTCCACCACCCACACCAACGGGCGCCCGAGATCCATGATGGAGAGCAGGGAGGCATCAAGGAAAGTGCTCCTGCTGTCATCCACGTACTCCACTCCCGCCACGGTGGCAATGGTGCGAAGGCTGTGCGGTCCTTGGCGCACTTCGCTCAGGCCGTTGTCGCGCATAGCGAGCAGCAGCCGTGCCAATTCCGATGTTCTCGTGCCTTCCATTCCTTGGTCCTTTCCGGATCGATCCGGCTTAAAGTCCGCGCACGGCGGTCTTGAAGCGGCGGCCGCGGTCCTCGTAGTTCTCGAACAGGTCGAAGCTGGCGCAAGCGGGGCTGAGCAGCACCACATCACCGGGCTCGCTGAGTTCGTAGCTCGTGTTCACGGCTTGATCGGCGGACAGGACATCCACCATGTTCGTCACGATGTCGCCGAAGGCCTTGTGGATCTTCTCATTGTCCACGCCGAGGCAAACGATGGCCTTCACCTTCTGGCGCACGAGGTCACGCAGCTCGTTATAGTCGTTCCCCTTGTCCTGGCCTCCCATCACCCAGATCACCGGCTTCTCCATGCTCTCGAGCGCATACCATGTGCTGTTCACGTTGGTGGCCTTGGAATCATTGATGAACTCCACGCCGTTCACCATGCCCACGCGCTCCAAGCGGTGCTCCACGTTCTGGAAATCGCCCAGCGCCTCGCGGACCACGTCCTTTCGCACTTCCAGTACGCGCGCTGCGATGCCCGCCGCCAGGGAGTTGTAGACATTGTGCTTGCCTTGCAGGGCCAGTTCCAAGATGCTCATGTTGAAGGTTGTTTGGTTCGTGGTGATGTGGATGTTGTCGTTCTGGAGATACCCGCCTTGCTCGACCGGCACACGGATGGAAAAGGGCCATTGACAGGCCTTCACGCTGTGGCGCCGCATTCCCTCGCGGGTCTGCGGGTCATCGGCGCAGTAGATGAAATGGTCGCCCGCATCCTGGTTCATGGTGATGCGGAACTTGCTGTCCACGTAGTTCTCCATCCGGTTGCCGTAGCGGTCCAGATGGTCCGGCGTGATGTTGGTGAGCACGGCGATATGCGGCTTGAGGGTGCGCGTGCCGTCGAGTTGGAAACTGCTCAGCTCCAATACATACATAGGATGGCTTTCCTTCGCTACCAGTCCGGCGAAGGAGGTGCCGACGTTCCCTGCCAATCCGACGTCCATGCCGGCTTTCGAAAGGATGTGGTGCACGAGCAGCGTGGTGGTGGTCTTTCCATTGCTGCCCGTGATGCCGATGATGGGCGCATTCACGTAGCGCACCGCGAATTCGATCTCTCCGATCACCGGTACACCTTTATCGCGGAGTGCGCGAATGATGGAGGCCGTTTCCGGGATGCCCGGGCTCTTCACCACCTCATCCGCTTCAAGCACCGTTTTCACGGTGTGGCCGCCTTGCTCGTAGGGAATGCCCGCCTGGTCCAAACGCTTGCTGAAATCCTCCGGGATCAGGCCCGCATCGCTCACGAACACGGGGATACCCTGCTTCTTCGCGAGGAGCGCCGCCCCCACTCCGCTTTCCTGTGCACCGAGCACCACCAGCTTCTTCATCGCAGCTTGAGGGTTACAAGGGTGAGAACCGCGAGCATCACGCCCACGATCAGGAAACGGGTGACGATCTTGCTCTCGTGGTAGCCGAGCTTCTGGAAATGGTGGTGCAGGGGCGCCATCTTGAAGATGCGTCGACCTTCACCGTAGCGTTTGCGCGTGTATTTGAACCAAGAGACCTGCATCACCACGCTGAGGTTCTCCACGAGGAAAACACCGCAGAGCACGGGTATCAAGAGCTCCTTCCGGACCAGGATGGCGAGCACGGCGATGACACCGCCCAAGGCCAGGCTCCCGGTATCGCCCATGAAGACCTGAGCCGGGTAGGCGTTGTACCAGAGGAAGCCGATGCATGCGCCCAGCAAGGCGCCGATGAACACCACCAGCTCGCCGATGCCGGGGATGTACATCACATCCAAGTACTGCGCGAAGACGATGTTGCCACCGATGTAAGTGAGCACGCCCAGTGTTAGTACGATGATCGCGCTGGTGCCCGCCGCAAGCCCATCGATGCCGTCGGTGATGTTCGCCCCATTGCTCACCGCCGTGATGATGAAGACCACCACCAGCACATAGAGGATCCACGTGTATTTGCGCGCCTCGCGGCCGAAGAGGCCCATCACTGATGAATAGTTCAGCTCGTTGCCTTTCACGAAGGGAATGGTCGTGTTCGGCTGGCGGCGGTCCAGCAGGTAATGGACGTTGCCGTTCTCCTCGGTGAAGGAGGTGACCTCGTTCGCCTCGAACTGCTCCGCGATCACCTGCGGTACTTCCACCTTGGTGCGAACGGCGGGATGGAAATAGACGGTGAGTCCGATCACCAATCCGATACCGATCTGTCCGATGACCTTCGAGGTACCGGCGAGCCCGCGCTTGTCCTTCTTGAAGACCTTGATGTAATCGTCGATGAAACCGATGGTACCGAGCCACACGGTGGTCAGCAACATCAGCAGGATGTAGATGTTATCCAGACGTGCGAAGAGCAGCGCCGGTATGATCGTTGCGGCGATGATGATGAGACCGCCCATCGTCGGCGTGCCCTGCTTTTCCACTTGCCCTTCCAGTCCGAGGTCGCGCACGGTCTCGCCAACCTGCATGCGCTGAAGGAGACGCAGGATGCCCTTGCCGAACCACAGCGTGATCACCAAGGAGAGGATGAGCGCCATGCCCGCCCGGAAGCTGATGTACTCGAAAACGCCGCTGCCGGGGATCGCGGGACCGAGCCAATGGAACAGGTGGTACAGCATTATTTCCGAAGCATTTCGAGGGTTTCCTTCAGCACCTCCACATCATCGAAATGATGGCGTTCGCCGCGCACTTCCTGGTAGTTCTCGTGACCCTTGCCGGCCACCAGCACCACGTCGCCGGGCGCGGCCATGGCCACTGCCTGTCGGATCGCCTCGCGCCGGTCCGTGTTCACGAAGGCTCTTGCCAGATCGGTGGACAGCAGTCCTTTGCGCATCTCCTCGATGATCGCCATCGGCTCCTCGTTCCGCGGGTTGTCGCTAGTGAGGATGATGTTGCGGCTGTTGTTCACCGCGATGGCTGCCATCAACGGGCGCTTGGTCCGGTCACGGTCGCCGCCGCAGCCCACCACGGTGATCACGTGCTCCCTATCGCCGCAGACCGCGCCGATGGTGGAGAGGACATTCTTCAGTGCGTCCGGCGTGTGCGCATAATCCACGATGCCGATCACGCCGGTGGAACCGCGCACCACTTGGAAGCGGCCCGGCGGCGGCTCCAGGTCGCTCAATGCCGTAAGCACGTCCACCGGATCAAGACCGAGAAGGATAGCGGAGGAATAGACCGCCAAGAGGTTGCTGGCATTGAACTCGCCGACAAGCCGCGAGAACATCTCATGCCCGTCGATGTTGAGCTGCAGGCCAGTGAGCTGGTTCTCGATGATCCGCGCCTTGTGGTCGGCCATGTTGCGCACGGCGAAGGAGCGTTTAATGGCTTTGCTGTTCTGCACCATCACCGCACTGTGGGAATCGTCAGCGTTCACCAAGGCGTAGGCGTCCGCAGGAAGCCCGTCGAAGAAGGCCTTCTTCGCATGGATGTAAGCATCGAAGGTGCCGTGGTAGTCGAGGTGGTCGTGGGTGATGTTGGTGAACACGCCGAGCACGAAGCGAAGGCCGGCGATGCGCTCCTGGACGATGGCATGGCTACTCACCTCCATGAAGCAATGCGTGATGCCCGCCTCCACCATCTGCGCCAGCAGCTCATTCAGCCGTAGCGGATCCGGTGTGGTGTGCGTGGCGGGAACAACGGTGGCTCCGATACGGATCTCCACGGTGGAGAGCAGCCCGCTCTTATGGCCGAGCTTCCGGAAGAGCTTATACAGCAGCGTGGCCACACTGGTCTTTCCATTGGTGCCGGTGACGCCGATCAACTTCAGCTTCTGGTCCGGATGCTCATAGTAGTTGCCCGCCATGATGGCCAGCGCATGCCGCGAATCCGCGACGCGCACATAGGTCACCCCTTCCTTCAGGTGCTTAGGAAGGTCCTCGCAGATGATGGCCGCGGCACCCTTTTCAATGACCGTCCCGATGAATTGGTGGCCATCACTCGCGGTACCGCGGATGGCGACAAAGGCGGTGAACGGAACCACCTCGCGGCTGTCGAATGCGACATGTTCGATGGCGGTGTTGGTGTCACCCACCACCTGCTCCAGCTGCGTTCTATAGAGTATGTCCTTGAGCAGTTTCATGTTACGAGCTCTAGGGTCACGGTGCTTCCTTTCACGGACCGGGTGCCAGGGGCGGGCGATTGGCGCTTCACCATCCCGCTGCCGGTCAGCCGCACGCGCAGACCATGGTTCTCCAGGATGTACATGGCGTCGCGAAGGCCCATCCCGATCACATTCGGCATCATGCCCGTCTCGTCCGAAGGCACTCCGCGGGTCCCGATCACCACGGTGCTATCGGTGGCTTGGGTGCTGGCCCATTCACCTTCGCCCTGCACCTCGACGGGGATCTTCAGCGCATCCATCACCAGCAACAGATCGGCGCGATCCCCACCGAAGGTCACGGGTGCTTTGTACACCGTGTCCACCTGTGCGGTGAGCGTCTGCATTTCCAGGCGGTTGCTGTAGATCTTGTCCGCGATCTCGGTGAACACCGGCCCGGCCACCACGTTGCCATAGACGCCGCGCATGCTGGGCGAGCTCACCACCACGATGCAGGTGTACTTGGGCGCCTGTGCCGGGAAGTAGCCGACGAAGGAGGCCTGGTAGCTCACGCCGTTCACCTTGTAGCCCGCTTTCTCCGAGGCGATCTGCGCCGTACCGGTCTTGCCGGCGATCTTGAAATGCGCACTGCGCAGGTTGGTGGCGGTACCGGAGTCCACCACGGCTTCCAGCAACTTGCGGAGCTTCTGCAAAGTGGCATCGGTGCAGATACGCTCGTTCAGCGTTACCGGCGGGAAACGTTCCAACACCTTGCCATCGCGGGAGACGGCACGCACGAACTGCGGTTGCACCATCCGCCCGTCATTGGCGATGGCATTGTAGAAGGTGAGCATCCGCAGGGGCGTCTCGCTCACTTCATAGCCGATGCTCATCCACGGCAGGCTGATGCCGCTCCATAGTTTTTTGTCCTCCGGTCCGCGAAGCACAGGCAGTCCTTCACCGGGGATGTGAAGGCCCAACGTCGATCCGAAGCCCAAGCGGCGCAGGCCCTCCACGAAGCGCGCCGGGTCCTTCTTGTATGCCGAATCAATGGCCTGCGAAATGCCGGTGTTGCTGCTCACCTCCAAGGCGCGCCCCAGCGTGATGAAGCCCCATCCTCCCTCGTGGGAGTCCTTCATGATGCGGTCGTAGAACCTGCGCTTGCCGCCCCGGGTATCCACGATCTGGTCCGGGGATGCCCGTCCGTCGTCCATGGCCACCATCAATGCCGCCGTCTTGAACGTGCTGCCCGGCTCGGTGCTGGCACCCACGGCGTAGTTGTAATCCTCGGCGTAGGTGCTGTCGCTCTGCAGCGTGAGGTTGCTGATGGCCTTGATGTAGCCGGTCGCCGTCTCCATCACCACCACACAACCGTGGTGTGCGCCGTTCTTCTTCAACTGCGCGGCGAGCGCGGCATCGGCCACGTCCTGCAGGTTCATGTCGATGGTGGTGTGGATGTCACTTCCCGGCACCGGGTCCTGCCCTTCACCGCCGTCCACAGGCATCCATACGCCACCGGTGAGGCGCCTTTCCAAGCGCTTGCCGGTAATACCCTGGAGCCATTTGGCATAACCAGCTTCCAGCCCGATCGCCGTGCTGTCCTTCAACAAATAACCCACTGTCCGCGAGGCCAAGCGGCCGAACGGACGGATCCGCACCATGTGCTTATCGGCGATGAAGCCGCTCTTATGGCGACCCAAACGGAGCAGCGGCAAACGACGGAGTTCCTGCAATTGCTCATGATCGCAGCGTCGCTTCAGCAGGAAATAACGTTCTCCACGGGCGTGCGCATCGATCAGGTCCCTGCGGTACTCCTGCATGGTGCGGTCGCCGAGGAGGTTGGCGAGGCCCCAGCTGAGCGAGTCGATGTTGGCGGCGAAAAGCGCATTGGTAAGCCCGTCGGCTTGCATGTCCATGCGGAGCTCATATTCGGGAACGCTGGTGGCCAGCAGGCGATCATCATCACTGAAGATGTGCCCGCGCTCGCTTTGGACGCTGCGCATGGCGGTGGCCACATTCACGGCTTTGGCGCGCCACTTGTCGCCCTCGGCGATCTGGATGGTGAAAAGCTTCACCGCGATGGCGGCGCCGAACAACATCAGCACGGCATACACCAAGGTGATGCGCAGGCGAAGGACTTTATCCTCGTTCATGGCCGCGTGCGTTGTGCCTCCATTTCCTTCTTGTCCACCGTCAGGCGCAGTGGCGGTTCCCTGCTTTCGCGCAGTCCCATGCCTCCTATATCATCGGCCACTTGGCTTTGGCGTTCGGCTTTTTCCAAATGGCTGCGGATGGTGATGTACTCGGAGCGCATCTCCTTCAGCTCGCCGCTGGTGCGATCCAGGTCGCGCACGGTGCGCTCGGTCCAATAGCCGTAGCCGATGTAGAAGAGCATGAGCCCGGCGATGAACAGCAGGAAAGGCATGTTGGCGAGCACTTTCTCACGCGTGAGGAAACTGCCGTTCAGCACGTTCACCAGACCACGCGAGAAGGTGCGCCTGCCCTTGGCCTGCGGAGCCTTGGCCTTGGCCTTCTTCTCCGGTGCTATTTCCTTGACCTTATTCACTGCCGTACCGCTGTTCTGAGCCTCGCACTACGTGCACGCGGGTTGCTCATTTGTTCCTTTTCCGATGGCTGCACCGCCTTGCTCTGCGTGGGCTTGAAAGGCCGCTTGCTGTTGCCGAACACATCCTTGTCCTCCTTGCCGTCCAGGCTTCCGGTCTTCATCCAGTTCTTCACCAAGCGGTCCTCCAAGCTGTGATAGCTCATCACCACCAAGCGCCCTCCCGGCTTGATCACTTCAGCGGTCTCCTTCAGCAGGCGCTCGAGCGAGCCGAGCTCATCGTTCACCGCGATGCGCAGCGCTTGGAAGACCTGCGCGAGAAAGCCATGCTCTTCACCACGGCGCGCCATCGGCTTCAGCACCTCCACCAATTGGCCGGTGGTCTCGATGCGTTCGCTGCCGCGTGCATACACGATCTGGCGTGCCACTTTATGCGCTTGCTCCACTTCGCCGTATGTGCGGAGAAGCTCTTCAAGCGCGCGCTCATCGAGGCTGTTCAGCAGGTCCGCGGCAGTGCGCTTGTCCTGCTGGTTCATGCGCATATCCAATGGCGCGTTGAAGCGGAAGCTGAAACCGCGTTCAGCGGTATCGAACTGGTGGCTGCTCACCCCGAGGTCAGCCAACAGGCCATCCACCGGCAGTTTCTCGAGATAGCGCAGGTGGTTCCAGATCCAGCGATAGTCCGAAGGGACCAGGGTGAAGCGCGGATCCTTGGGGGCGTTCGTGCGCGCATCGGCATCGCGGTCGAAGGCGACCAAGGAGCCTTTCGGCCCGAGCTGTTCCAATATGGCGCGGCTATGGCCACCACCACCGAAGGTCACATCCACATAGATGCCGTCCGGGCGGATGGCCAGTGCTTCGATGCACTCGTGAAGAAGTACCGGCTCATGATATGTGTCCTGGGGCCTCGTCATTGCCCAGGCTGCCCATTACGTCCTCCGCCAACTTGGACAGATCCACTTTCTCTCCACGCATCTGCGCGTAGCCGGCCTTGCTCCACACTTCCACCCGATCGCCCAGCCCCACAAGCTTCAGCTCCTTGCCCAGCTTCGGGTCGTCCATCAAAGCCTTTGGCAAAAGCAAACGCCCACTGCTGTCCAATTCCATGTGAGTGGCACCGGCCGTGAAGCGCCGTATGAAATCCATGTTCTTCTCCACGAAGCGGTTCAACCGGCCCAGCATACGATTGGTGCTGTCCCACACCTGCTGCGGATAGAGCACCAAACAAGGGCGGAACACGTCGCGATTGACCACGAAGCCCTGCGAGAGCGAATCCGCCAGCTGCTTCTTCAGCCCGCTGGGCAGTACCAGACGCCCCTTGGCGTCCAGCCGCACATCGTATTCCCCGAGCAGGTTTAGCATTCGTGTTCATCGTGGGTGTGCTGGCCGCGAAAATAGGGTCACTGCCCCACTTTGCTCCCTATAACCCCACTTTGTTCAAAACTATTGTCCGGCAAAGCTATGTGATTTCATCCAACGGCCACACAATAGCCCAATTATAGGCGAATATAGACGGGTGGAGCAAAGTGGAGCATTCTCCCAACAACCCACGCAAAAGCAGCAATTGTGGAAAACCGTCAGGCACCACCTCAAGGCACTCCTTTACTTGCTTGTGCGCCGAAGAAGTCTTCCCTTGGAAGGCGTTCCTCTATGGCCACGGACCGGTCCCTGCCTCCTGGATCATGCCCTCTGCCCACGGTCTTGGCGTGCTTCTTTCAGCATGGTTTCAGCATGTCCGTTTACCCACTATCCCCTGTGCCCTACATTTGGGCATCCACGAGCAAGCATGGCGCAAGAGCTGAAGGAGGCGGGGGAATTCCGATACATCGACGCGGGCGAAGGCCCTCCATTGCTGTTCCTGCACGGCCTTTTTGGGGCACTCAGCAACTTCGAGGAGACCATCGCGCATTTCTCCGGCCGCTACCGGGTGGTGATGCCGATGCTGCCGCTCTACTCCCTACCGATGCTGAACACGAACGTGAAGGCCTTGGCGGAATTCCTGCGGCGTTTCATCCAGCAGCTCGGCCTTTCGGACATCAACCTGCTGGGCAATTCCTTGGGTGGCCACGTGGCTTTGGTGTATGCCAGCAAGCACCCGGAAACCGTGCGCTCACTGATCCTCACGGGCAGCAGTGGCCTGTATGAGAACGCTTTCGGCGGCAGCTTCCCGCGCCGCGAGGACAAGGAGTTCATCCGCAAGAAGGTCGCTGTGACCTTCTATGATCCGGCGTTCGCGACGGACGCATTGGTGGACGAATGCTTCGTAACGGTGAACGACCGCGCGAAGCTGATCCGCATCCTATCGCTTGCCAAGAGCGCGATCCGCCACAACATGGCAGCGGAACTTCCGAAGCTGAAAATGCCTGTCTGCCTCATCTGGGGCAAACAGGATCAAATAACCCCACCGCACGTAGCGGAGGAGTTCCATGAAATGATCCCGAAGAGCGATCTGTTCTGGATCGAACACTGCGGCCATGCCGCCATGATGGAACAACCGGCGGAATTCAATTCCATCCTGGACGGATGGCTCGCGAAGACGTTGAACGCGTAATGGAGAACCTCAAAGCCGAGCATCTCGGCAGCGGTCGCGAGGCAGCGCACTGGCCCAAGCCGAACCTGCCTGAGTACGCTTTCATCGGACGAAGCAATGTGGGCAAGAGCTCATTGATCAACATGCTCGTCGGCATCCATCGCCTTGCTCGGGTGAGCACCACACCGGGCCGCACGCGCAACGTGGAGCATTTCCGCGTGGAGCCTGTGAAGGGTAAAGGCCAAGCTTGGATGCTGGCTGACCTGCCCGGGTACGGCTTCGCAAAAACGAGCAAAGCGGAGCGCGCTCTTTGGTTGGAAATGATCCGCACCTACTTGCGTGAGCGCGAGAACCTACAATGTGTCTTCCTGCTCGTCGACGTCCGTCACGACCCCCAGCAGAACGACCTGGACATGATCCAGTGGCTCGGCGACGAACAGATCTCCTTCGTCATCCTTTTCACCAAAAGCGACAAGCTGAAACAGCCGTCCATCGTCAGCAATATCGCGCTGTTCAAGAGGACCTTGAAGAAAACCTGGGACACATTGCCGCACCTGATCATCACCTCTTCAGAGGATGGGAAAGGGCGGGATGAGGTGCTCTCCTTCATCCTGGACGTGAATTCGCGCTGGGGCGCTTAGTTGTCAATTTTCAGTTGTCCGTTCTTAGTTGTCCGTTGTCATGCGGGCGCAGAGTCCTTTATTCTTGGCTCGTGCATTTGGCCCCATGGGCCACGGAGCTGCGAAGCCGAAACCTGCGACGGATCGGCCAAGGGCCCTGACAACGGACAACTAAGAACGGACAACTACTTATTCTTCAACTCCGGCAACATGTGCTCGGCGAAGTAGGCCGCGAAATCACGCATCTGCGCCGCCATCTTGTCCTCGTTGGTGGCCCGCTCGAAGGTGTCGGCCAGTGTCAGGATGTTCTGGTGGAAGAAGGCCTTCATTTCGTCGGTGGTCATATCCTTCGTCCACAGGTCGATGCGCATGGTGTTGAGCTCCTCGGCATCCCAAAAGCTGAGCAGCATGGCCTTGCTCACGCCTTGGTTATCCCCGTCCTCGGCCTTCCATTCGATATTCTCGGGAACGTGGTTCTCATCCATGTGGAGCCGGATGGTGATGTCGGTTTCTTTCATGTTCAATGCAGTGAATGGTGGCTGGTGACCGGTGATTGGTGGCGGCTGGTAATAGGTGGTAAGTGAGAGTGCCGTGCATATCCGATCACCTATCACTAGTCGCCTATCACCACTACCTGGGTTTATAGGTTTTCAAGATCGCTTGCGGGTCGTGCATCGCGAATATCTCTGCAAAGGTGGCCTTCGGGTTGGCATTCATATAGCTCGTCACCATCCGGTAGCCGATCCATTCGCCGATGTGGCCGGGGCTTTCGCGCGGGAAGCCCGGCGTGAACGGGCCGTCGTTCATGAAGCGGTCGATCTCCTTGGGATCCTTGCTGTACAGCAGTTCCTTGCTCACGATCTCCCGCCACACATTGAATTCGTTGTCCTCGCACCACTTCAACTGCTTGGGCGTGAACGCGAACTTCAATGTCGCATCGGTCCCCGGTAACAAGGCATCCAACAGGGCCATCACTTTTCCGATGACCACAAAATTCGTCAGCAGGTTCTCATCGCGGACATCCCGTGTGTAGTGGACCTGCAGCCATCCCTTCACTACGCTGGGGACCAGCATTTCCGGACGCATGCGCTCCTTGCGGTACTGCGGGAACACATCCGGCGACAGGTACTTCACCACGGGACTGTCCTTGCCGACGAACCATTCCACACCAAAGCCCAGTACGCTGTCCGTAGGCAGTACGCCGTAATTGAAGCCGGAGTTGAACGCAATGATGCGCGGCGTGAGACTATCCGGGAAATACTCCTTCAGGTGCCCGAACGCCTCATTGAACTCGGCCTCCTGCTTGTTCATATCTCCCAGTATGCTATCCGCCGAACGCTGGACTTTGCTCCAGTCGGGATCATGCACAAAGCGGGAAAGGGCCATCGGCAAACGCGGATCATTGTACGGCGCCGCTTGAAGGACACGTTCCACGTACAGCTTGTAGAACTCACCGTATTCAGCGTACAGTCGCAGGTTAAAGTTCCCTGCCGTGTCATCGACCGTTCGGAACAGGTCCTGGTCCAACCGCTCGATCTTGAGGTGCACCTGAGCCGACCGGGGAATGTCCTCATGGCTCTGGCCTCCTCCACAAGAGAGAAGGGACAGGAGAACAAAACACCCCATGGTGCTGTTCATGTAACTCACCTCGATCTTACCTTTGTCCATCATTCAACCAGCCCGCAAACCTATGAAGAAGGTCTACGTGACGTTACTCGCCCTATTGCTCGGGGCTCCCAGCATTTTTGCACAGAGCGAGAACTCGAACGCGGTGCGCTTGGGCATCAAGTTCGCACCGAACCTGGCTTGGATCCGATCGGACACCAAAGGTCTGGAAAGCGATGGGACCTTGATCGGATACAGCTTTGGCCTCATGACGGAATTCCCGTTCGGGTCCAACGGCAACTACCGCTTTGCAACAGGGCTTTTCCTGAACAACGTCGGTGGCAAGATCAAGCAGACGTATTCCTCCGCTCCGGATACGACAGGCCTCACGACCGATATTTTGAGGACATCGACAGTTAAGCTGCGATACATCGAATTACCGGTCACCATGAAGTTGATGACCAATGAGATCGGATACATGCGTTACTACGGCCAACTTGGTGTTGACCTCGGCGCGAACATCCGTGCAAAGTCCAATGCCGAAACGATCATGACCTCGGGTGGGGCCTCTCGCCCTACAACGGAATCTGATATCGACGTGAAAGAGTCGGTGAATGTCTTCAAGGCCGGATTGGTGGTCGGTGCAGGCTTGGAATACAACTTCAGCGGTAGAACATCCGCAGTGGTCGGAGTCACTTATCACAGCGGCTTCACCAAACTCTACAAGAAGTCCACATTCACAGGTCTGGACAATGCGAAGTCTTACGCGGACTACATCGAATTGACGGTGGGAGTCTACTTTTGATCAAGGTTGACCGGCTAAAAGCCCCGTGCCTCTCCACAAGCTGAGGTACGGGGCTTTTCTTTGCACATCGCCTTCGCCCCATGCGCTTCGGCGGACCAAGTATGCTGAACGCGGAACGCACGATCGACCACATCACGGACTGGCTTCGTGAATACTGCTCGGCCAACAAGCAGCGCGGCTTCGTCATCGGCATCAGCGGCGGCATCGATAGTGCCGTTACCAGTGCACTTTGTGCGCGCACGGGTTTCCCATTGCTCTGCGTGGAAATGCCGATCCATCAGGCGGAGGGCCAGGTCCAGCAGGCGCTAGACCACATCGCATGGCTGCGCGAACGGTATCCGACGGTCTCCCTGGAACACGTGCAGCTCACACCTGTGTTCGATGCCTTGGTGAAGGAACTACGCTCGCATGAGGATACGGCAGCGCTCAACCTCGCGCTCGCTAACACCCGCGCCCGTTTACGCATGACAACGCTCTACTACTTCGCCGGCGTTGAGCGCTTCCTGGTCGCAGGAACGGGCAACAAGGTGGAGGACTTCGGCGTGGGCTTTTACACCAAGTATGGTGATGGTGGCGTGGACCTCTCGCCCATCGCCGACCTCAACAAAACAGAAGTTTTCGCTTTAGCGAAGGAGCTCGGCATCATCGAAAGCATCCAGCAGGCCAAGCCCACCGACGGCCTCTTCGGCGACGACCGCAGCGACGAGGACCAACTGGGCGCCAGTTATCCGGAGCTGGAATGGGCCATGGGCTTGCGCGATGCGGGCACTGCGGTGAATGCGGATGAACTCACCGAAAGGCAGCGTGACGTGCTCAAGATCTACGACCGGTTGCACGCCGCAAATGCGCACAAATGGCGGCCGATACCGGTTTGTGTGATACCGCAGGAGTTGCGGAAGTAGCGCTTACTTGATCGTCCAAACATTCTCCCCGCGCAGCAGCGCATCGAGATCCCCGGGGCCTTTCTTCTGCTTGGCCAAGGCCATTTGGGCATTCATCTTCGTCTCGTGCGTGTGACGGTCGCTGACGAAGAGCACGCCGAATGGCCGCGGTAGGGCGCCTACCTCACGCGGGTCATCGAAGAGGCGTACGAGAATGCTGCCTTTGAAGGTGTCACGCTCGTCATGTATCCAGAGGTCATCCACGGAAGCTTCGCCTAATGAAAGGTCCACCACGACGGGTGTCATCCCGTCGAGCTTGATGCCCTTGGTACCATTGCTGAAGAGCAGGGGCTTGTCGTGTTCCACAAAAACGGTGTGCTCTGCTTTGCTTGCTTTCTCCGTGAAGATCTCGAAGGCGCCGTCGTTGAAGACGTTGCAGTTCTGGTAGATCTCCAGCAGGCTGGTGCCGCGATGGGCATCGGCACGCAGTAGCATCTCACGCAGGTGCTTCGGGTCGCGGTCCATGCCCCGTGCGATGAAGGTGGCATCGGCGCCCTTGCACAAAGCGAGCGGATTGAACGGATGGTCGGTGCTGCCCATCGGCGAACTCTTCGAGATCAGACCCTCCGGTGAGGTAGGCGAATATTGCCCTTTGGTGAGGCCGTAGATCTCGTTGTTGAAGAGCAGCACGTTGAGGTCCACGTTGCGGCGCAGCAGGTGGATGAGGTGGTTGCCACCGATGCTGAGCGAATCGCCGTCGCCGGTGATCACCCACACGCTGAGGTCGGGCTGCACGCTGCGCATGCCGCTGGCGATCGCTGGGGCGCGCCCGTGGATGCTGTGCATACCGAACGTGTCGAGGTAGTAAGGGAAACGGGAAGAGCAGCCGATGCCGCTGATGAAGACGATCTCCTCCTTCGGGCGGCCGTGCTGCGAAAGCACGCTCTCCACCTGTTTCAATATGGAATAATCGCCGCAGCCGGGGCACCAGCGCACTTGCTGGTCACTGCTGTAATCGATCTTCTTCGGCGCCGGGGCAGCAGGTTGGATCGTGCTCATGAGTTCAACATTTTGAGAATGCCCACACGGATCTCCGCGGAGGTGAACGGCATGCCTTGCACCTTGTTGAGACCTTGTGCGTCCACTAAGTATTCCGCGCGCAACAGTTGAAGCAACTGGCCGCTGTTCATCTCCGGCACCAGCACTTTGTCGTAGTGCTTCAACAGGCCGCGAAGGCCCTTGTTGAAGGGGAACATGTGCCGCAGGTGCACGTGCGCCACGCTGAGTCCTTCCTTCTGCAGCTCCAGCACCGCCGTGCGGATGGCGCCGTAGGTGGAGCCCCACCCGACGACCAACAATTCGCCGCTCTCGGGGCCGCTGTCCAAACGGATGGGACGGTAGGTGTCGGCGATACGCTGCACCTTCTCGGCGCGCAGTTTCACCATCAGCTCATGGTTCTGCGGGTCGTAGCTGATGTTGCCGGTCTTGTCCTCCTTCTCAATGCCACCGATGCGGTGCTGCAGCCCTTTCATCCCAGGGATAGCCCATGGGCGCACGCCGCGTTCGTCGCGGGCATAGGGCAGGAAAGCTTCGGCATCCTCGGTTTCACGCGGTTTCGCATAGGGCGGCGTGATCGGCCGAAGGTCCTTTGCCTCAGGGAAGCGCCAGGGCTCAGCGCCGTTCGCGATGTAGCCATCGCTGAGCAGGATCACGGGCGTCATGTGTTCCACCGCCAGCTTCACCGCTTCGAACGCCATCTCGAAGCAATCCGTAGGGCTGCTCGCTGCAAGGACCGGGATCGGCGCTTCGCCGTTGCGGCCGAAGATGGCTTGCCAGAGATCAGCTTGTTCCGTCTTCGTAGGCAGCCCGGTGCTGGGGCCGCCGCGCTGTACGTTCACCACCACCAAAGGCAGTTCCAGCATAAATGCCAACCCGAGTGCTTCGCCTTTCAGCGCGATGCCGGGACCGCTGCTCGCTGTGGCACCGAGGGCACCGCCATAGCTGGCCCCGATCGCGGAGCAGATAGCGGCGATCTCGTCCTCCGCTTGGAAGGTCTTCACGCCGAAATGCTTGTTGCGTGACAACTCGTGCAGGATGTCGCTGGCCGGAGTGATGGGATAGCTGCCGTAGAAGAGCCCCAGACCGGCCTTCTCTGCGGCTGCGATCAGGCCGATGGCGATGCCCTGGTTGCCGGTGATGTTGCGGTAGTTGCCACTGGGCATCGGCGCGGGCTTCACCTCATAACGCGTGGTGAAGGTCTCGCTCGTGTCACCGTAGTTATAACCGGCTTGCAGCACCTTCAGGTTCGCTTCCAGCAGGTCCGGCTTGCTCTTGAACTTAGCCTCGAGGAACTTCTTGTTGCGATCCAGCGAGCGGCTGTACATCCAGCTGATGAAACCGAGCACGAACATGTTCTTGCTGCGGTCCTTCTCCTTCATGCCGAGGGTGGTTCCCTCAAGCGCATTGCGTGTAAGCTTGGTGACGTCCACGGTGTGCAGCACATAGTTGTCCAGCGAGTGGTCGTTCAACGGGTTCTCCTCGTCTGGATAGCCGGAAAGCCGCAAGTTCTTCGCATCGAAGCCGTCGCTGTTGGCGATGATGGTGCCGCCGTGCTTCAGCTTGCCGAGGTTGGCTTTCAGTGCCGCCGCATTCATCACCACCAGCACATCGCAGACATCGCCGGGCGTGAAGACGTCCACGCTGCCGAAGTGCAACTGGTAGCCGCTGACGCCGGCCAGCGTGCCCTGCGGCGCGCGGATCTCCGCCGGATAGTTCGGGAAAGTGCTCACGTCGTTGCCGAAGAGCGCGTTGGTGTCGGTGAACTGGGCTCCAGTAAGCTGAATGCCGTCGCCGCTGTCCCCTGCAAAGAGTATCACGACCTTCTCGCGGGCCTCGACGATCTTCGGACGGGTTGTGGGTATCGTGTCCATATTGGGGCGCAAAGGTACGGGGGGGCGAAATGGTACATAGTTGAGCTTTGTCAGGGCTGGATCCTCACCACCTCAACCTTCAGTCTTTATCTTTGGGAAACGAACCTATCAGGTTGAAATGGATTGGCACGACCATATAAGCTCCGACCCGAAGATCATGTTGGGTAAGCCCTGTTTTCGAGGCACACGTATCCCTGTATACCTGATCTTGCAGAAGATCGCGTTCGGAGAGCACTTGGAAGATCTCTTAGCCGGCTATCCCGGCCTTACGAAGGAGAGCATCAAAGCCGCTCAGCTTTTCGCCGTTGACGCGGTCAACAACGACATTGTCTACCCGGCGTTGCCTTGAAGCAAGTTGCCATGGAGTTCGTTGCGGATGAATGTGTGGACGGCCATATCTTAAGGGCATTGCGTTCCGCAGGTCATATCGTGCGTGACATCCATGAGACAGATCCCGGGGCATCCGATGAGCAGGTGCTTAGGATCGCTCATTCAGGGGCTACGATCTTGATCACGGAGGATAAGGACTTCGGGGATCTAGTGTTCGCTAGCAAATCTCAACATTCCGGCATCTTATTGATCCGATTGGACGGGTTCTCGCCGCCTGACAAAGTTGCACGCGTGATGATGGCACTTGGCCACCACATCAATGAATTACAAGGCGCCTTCACCGTGATAGACAAGAACAAAGTGCGGATAAGGAAACATTCATGATCGCGATATGACTCCCGCATCGTGGTCACATTTTTTTGTGATCGACCTCTTGAATTGATCATCACAAGCTCATTCCCGTCCTTGCCACTTACTTTGTTCGCGCACTGAGCCCCGATCATGATCCTGAAGAATCCCCTCTCCCGCCCGCTCTTCGGACTTGGTCTGCTGCTGTTGGCCAGTTGCCATCCGGTATCCCAAACCACCAGTACCTCGCTGCCACCTGCGCCCACGGTGGTGAATGTATCCGCGCAACTGGCGCAGCAAGGCGTGGATGGCACGGTGTATCAGAATGCTTCCGCGGAGGTGCATCGGCTCTACCAGCAGGGCTATGAACTGGCACGGATCCGGTTGGACGCCAACCTGGCCCGGCCTTACGCTCTTCCCCCGGCGGTGATCGTGGACATCGATGAGACGGTGCTCGACAACAGCCCCTACCAAGCAGCCAACAGCGCCAAAGGCCTCACCTACAGCCCGAAGACCTGGAAAGAATGGACCGCTTTGGCCAAGGCGAAGGCGTTCCCCGGCGCGGTGGAGTTCCTCAACTACGCGGTGAGCAAGGGTTGCACGGTGTTCTACATCTCCAACAGGGAGGAGGACGAAGAGGATGCCACGGTGCGGAACCTCATCAGTGAAGGCTTCCCCATGGCGGATGCGGCGCACGTGGTCCCCATGATCGGCACCAGCGATAAGACAGCGCGTCGCGCGGAAGTGGCAAAGACACACAGCATCCTATTGCTGGTGGGCGACCAGCTCACCGATCTCGATGAGAGCTTCAAGGACCGTAGCGTTGGCGAGGGCAAGCCGCACGTTGACGCGATGCGCGACTCGCTGGAACGCTACTTCATCATGCTGCCCAACAGCATGTACGGCGTGTGGTTGAACGCAGTGAGCGGCAAACCCGACAGCGCAAAAGCCGGGAACAAGGAGCGCTACCTGAAAGCGAAGGGATACTGATGCGTGCGGTGGTACAGCGGGTGTCCGAGGCAGCTGTGCGTATCGCGGGGAACGAGACCGCGAGGATCGGCAAAGGCTACTTGGTGTTGCTCGGCATCGAGGTGGACGACACGGCCGAGGAACTCGAATGGACCTGTGGAAAGGTGGCACGCATGCGGCTCTTCCCGGACCTCGACGGGGTGATGAATCTTGACCTGAACGAGGCTCAAGGCGAATTGCTCTTGGTGAGCCAATTCACGCTTCAGGCCAGCACGCGAAAGGGCAACCGGCCCAGCTACATCCGTGCAGCTCGTCCTGAAGAAGCCATCCCGCTCTACCTGCGCGCGAAGCAATTGTTCAGTGTAATGGTGCAAGGGCGTGTGAAGACCGGCGAGTTCGGCGCGGACATGCAGATCTCCTTGGTGAACGATGGCCCGGTGACCATTGTGATCGACAGTCGCCTGAAGGAATAAGGACCATGGAGAACAACAGCAGCCAAGGAGAAGTCACCGTACTGCAACGCGAGGTGGACGAATGGATCTCGCGCGTGGGCGTGCGCTACTTCAACGAGTTGACGAACATGACCATCCTCAGCGAGGAAGTGGGCGAAGTGGCACGCATCATCGCACGCCGCTATGGCGAACAGAGCGAGAAGGAGAGCGACAAGGGGAAGGACCTCGGCGAGGAACTGGCTGATGTTCTTTTTGTGGTGCTATGCTTGGCGAACCAAACGGGGACTGACCTGCAGGCTGCTTGGAAAAAGAAAATGTCCGTCCGCACAGAGCGGGATGCGGAACGCCACAAGGCGAACCCAAAATTGGGGTAGCTCCTTCAGAGCACCTCCAGCACCCGTCCGAGAACTTTACTGGAGGCGCCGGTGCGATCCTGGACATACCGCGATGCCGCTTCTGAGGCGGTCTTCAAAGCACTCGGATCCTTGAACCAAAGATCCAGCGCCGCGTTCAGGTCCTTTTCCGAACTCACCTCTATTCCCGCGCCCGCATTGATCAGGCCGCGCGCCTCCGGGAATTTCTCATGGTCCGGCCCGAAGATCACCGGCACGCCCCAAGCAGCGGCTTCCAACAGGCTGTGAATTCCATCGGTGAAGCCGCCGCCCACGTAGGCAACACTGCCATAGCGATAGAGCCGTGCGAGCAGACCCATCCGGTCCACCAGCAGCGTACCGTGTTCCTCCTTCCCCAACGTGGCGGCCACGTTGCCTGCCGGCGCCTGCTCCAGTTCGGACCATCGCGCCAATGGCTTGGGAAAAAACTGTTCTGAATCCGCCAGTTGCTGCTCGTGCAGTTCATGCGGCACAACGATGCATTTCGGAGCCCCGGCCTTCATGGCATCCAGTGCAGAGGAGAGCAGTTTTTCATCGGCGGGCCAGGTACTTCCGCAGATAAGCACAGGGCCTTTACCCGCGAAGGCTTTCGCCAGCGGCAGCTCTTCTTGCTGGGCGACGATCTCAGAGACGCGGTCAAAGCGGGTATCACCTCCGATGGACACCTGGTTCAGGCCGAGGCCTGCCAATAGCTCCTGCGAAGCTTCATCCTGCGTGAAGATCCGGGTGAAGAAGGAGAGCATCTTCCGCCATGCGCTCCCGTACCAATGAAAAAAGGGCTGCTCCTTGCGGAAGAGGGCCGATACGAGGAACGTGGGGACATTCTTCTGCTGAAGCGCTTTGAGGTGGTAGAACCAGAACTCGTACTTCACGAAGATCGCAGCCTTGGGGGCGATCAAATTTTGCAAACGTTCCGCATTGCCCGCATTGTCCGGCGGCAGGTATTCCACCACGGTGGCCAGTGGATAGTCCTTCCGGGCCTCATAGCCGCTGGGGCTGAAAAAGGTGAGCAGCACAGGAAGATCCGGGCGTTCTTTTTTGATCGCTTCCAGCAGCGGCCTGCCCTGTTCGAACTCGCCCACACTGGCGCAGTGCATCCATAAACAGCCTTTCAATGCCGGCGCTGCTTTCTCCAATCGGTCCCAAAGTTTTTCACGCCCTTTGACCCAAGCTGCGGCTTTTGGGTTCCAAGGGGCCATGCACCGGACCCCGACGTGGTACGCCCCGACGCCCAGGTCATACAGCAACGGCATCAGCGATAGTACTGGCGGTCGTCGCGGGCCTTGTAGATGGGCAGCGTCCAACCGAATCGCAACCCGTTCAAGCCATCGTAATGCGTGCCTTCATCGGCCCGTCCCGTATCGAAATTGAATGGTCGCAGAGATCGTGTGAAGCCGATGTTCATCTCGAAAC
Source organism: Flavobacteriales bacterium (assembly GCA_038234075.1). Lineage (GTDB taxonomy): Bacteria > Bacteroidota > Bacteroidia > Flavobacteriales_F > PHOS-HE28 > PHOS-HE28. Next base: position 118,485 of record JBBSUV010000001.1, read on the forward strand.
CGATCATGAAATTGATGAAGCGGTTATTGCTTAAGTGCTGATATCCCGCGAAGAACATCGCCATCGGCCCCGAGGTCAGGCGGTCGTAGCCTTTTACATACTCCCCTTCCAATGCGGGCACCACGTCATTCTGGCTCTGGATGAGCAGCTTGTGCCGCATGTAGCCCCCACCCAGTTTCAGCAGCATGCCACTGTTAGGGTTCGGACCTACGATAGGGATCACTTTACCCGCAAAGGCGATCACCGTATAGCCTCTTTCAAAGAGCAGGATGTTGGCCGGGTCACCGTCCTGGTTCACGATCACCCCATTGGAGGTGGTCATGCCGCGCAGAATGGTCCGATCGACCACCTTGTTGCCGAAAATGAACGAGCCTTCCAGACCGATGGAATAGTTGCTCTTGAACTTCCGCGAGACACTGAACCCGAGGTTGTTGTTGGCCCCGAATTGCTGCGCGAGATCGCCACCCGGAAGCTGGTAGGCATAGCTCAAGGTGATCGGCACCATGGTGATGGATGTATCCCGGAGGCCGCTCTGCGCGTAGGAGTGCGCTTGGAAAAGCAGGACCACCGCCAAAATGAAAAAAGGATGTCTGCACATGGGGTGGCGAAGGTAGAAGGATGGAGTTGATGTCATATATCCTTGAACCCTACCCGGTCACCGTTGTCGCAGCATCGGTGCCGAGCGGACATTACCTTCGCCTCCTTGTTTCCACCCGTTCCAGCGGAGCCAACCCCTTTCTTCTTGCATGAAGCCCATCCAGATGGTCGATCTTGTCGGCCAATACGAAAAGATCAAACCCGAAGTGGATGCCGCTTTGTTGGATGTGATCGCGGGTGCGGCATTCATCAATGGCCCGGAAGTGAAGGCCTTCGAAAAGGAACTGGCAGCCTACCTTGGAGTGAAGCATGTGATCCCTTGCGGCAATGGTACAGACGCCCTACAAGTGGCCATGATGGCCTTGGGGCTGAAGCCGGGCGATGAGGTGATCACCGCCTCGTTCACCTTCGTGGCCACGGTGGAAGTGCTGGCGCTGCTCGGCCTCGTGCCCGTCTTTGCCGATGTGTTCCCCGGAACCTTCAACATGGACCCCGCCGATGTGGCGCGCAAAGTGACCCCGAAGACCAAGGCCATCGTGCCCGTGCATCTCTTCGGTCAATCCGCTGACATGGACGCGATGATGGCGATCGCCAGGGAATACAAGTTGCACGTGGTGGAGGACGCCTGCCAGTCCATCGGCTCGGACCACAGCGGTGCGAACGGCAAACGCAAGTCCGGCGCCATCGGCGACATCGGCGTCACCAGCTTCTTCCCCAGCAAGAACCTCGGCTGCTACGGGGACGGTGGCGCACTCTTCACGAACGATGATGAACTGGCGCACAAGATCCGCCGCGTATGCAACCACGGCAGCGATGAACGCTACTACCATGAAGTGGTGGGCGTGAATAGCCGATTGGATTCATTGCAAGCGGCCGTGTTGCGGATCAAACTGCGGCACCTCAACGAATACGCCAAGGCGCGCAGTGTTGCCGCTGCAGCCTATGACAATGCATTCTCCGGGATCGAAGGCGTCAGCGTTCCTGAACGCAGTTCCTTCAGTACCCACGTCTTTCACCAATACACCCTTCGGATCGCCAAGGGTCGGCGGGATGAGCTGAAAAAGCACCTGGAAGCGGCTGGCGTGCCGGCGATGGTCTACTATCCCGTGCCGTGCCATCTACAGAACGCGTACAAGAGCGAGCGCTTCCCTGCCGGATCACTGCCGGTGACGGAATCACTGATCACGGAAGTGATCTCACTCCCCATGAGCACCGAACTGGACAACGATCAACTCACCCACATCACCACAGCGGTGAAGAGCTTCTTCAACGCATAACAAGATCCCCAGCGAGAGGATGAGCGCGCCGATGTAAGGGCGCGAGATCTCGCGCCCCAACATGAACATAGCAGTAGTAGGAACTGGATACGTAGGCCTGGTAACGGGCACTTGCTTCGCCGAGACCGGCAACAACGTGATATGCGTCGACATCGACAAGGAGAAGGTGCAGAAGCTGAAGGACGGGAAGGTCCCGATCTATGAGCCCCATCTGGACGTGCTGTTCGAGCGCAACATCCGCCAAGGCCGCTTGGTCTTCACCACGGATCTGAAGGAGGCTGTCGACAAAGCGCAGATCATCTTCTTGGCCCTTCCCACGCCTCCCGGCGAGGACGGCAGCGCCGACCTGAAGTATGTGCTGGGCGTGGCAGATGACCTGGGCAAGATCATCACCGACTACAAGGTGATCGTGGACAAGAGCACGGTTCCCGTAGGCACTGCCGAAAAGGTGCGTGCAGCCGTGGCCAAGCATGCCAAGGTCCCCTTCGATGTGGTGAGCAACCCGGAATTCCTGCGGGAAGGTTTCGCAGTGGACGACTTCCTGAAACCGGACCGGGTGGTGGTGGGCACCAGCAGCGCGCGTGCACAGAAGGTGATGGAGGACCTCTACAAGCCTTTCGTGCGGCAGGGCAACCCCATCATCTTCATGGATGAGCGCAGCGCCGAACTCACGAAGTACGCGGCCAACGCCTTCCTCGCGGCCAAGATCACCTTCATGAACGAGATCGCGAACTTCTGCGAGGCTGTGGGCGCGGACGTGGACAAGGTGCGCATCGGCATCGGAAGCGACAGCCGGATCGGCAAGCGCTTCCTCTTCCCCGGGATCGGCTACGGCGGCTCTTGCTTCCCCAAGGACGTACAGGCTTTGGCCAAGAGCGGGAAGGACGCCGGCTATCAGTTCCAGATCATCGATAGCGTGATGAAGGTGAACGAGCGCCAGAAGACCACGCTCACGGACAAGGTGAAGGCGCACTACGGTGAGGACCTGCGCGGAAAGCATTTCGCGCTTTGGGGCCTGGCTTTCAAGCCGGACACGGACGATATCCGCGAAGCTCCGGCGCTTTACATGATCGATGCGCTCCTGGAGGCAGGCGCCACGGTCACCACCTTCGACCCCGAGGCCATGGACAACGTCCGGAAGCTGATCGGTGACAAGGTGACTTATGCCAATGACGAATACGCGGCGCTTGAGGGTGCCGATGCGCTGATCATCGCTACGGAATGGGCGCTGTTCCGCACGCCCGACATGGCCCGCGTGGAAAAAGCCCTGAAGGAAAAGATCATCTTCGATGGCCGCAATCTCTACGACCTCGACGAGATGAAGGATCTCGGCTACCACTACGTGAGCGTAGGGCGGCAGCCGGTGAACGCACCCATCAAAATGAAAGCCTGAAATGGTGAAGAAGAGCACCGCAAAACCTGCAAAGGTCAAAGCATCGCCACAGAGTACTAAGCCTGCGGCAAAGCGGGGACGGATGAGCGTGGTGAAGCCTGCCGAGAAAGAGCGCGTGCTGATCACCGGGGCTGCGGGTTTTCTGGGCTCCCATCTGTGCGACCGGTTCTTGAAGGAGGGGTATCACGTGATCGCGATGGACAACCTGATCACCGGCCGCCTGAAGAACATCGAGCACCTGTTCAAGCGGAGCGATTTCGAATTCTACCATCACGACGTTTCCAAGTTCGTGCATGTGCCCGGCAAGCTCAAGTACATCATGCACTTCGCCTCGCCCGCAAGCCCGATCGACTACCTGAAGATCCCCATCCAGACGCTGAAAGTGAGTTCCTTGGGCACACACAATCTGCTCGGACTTGCCCTGCAGAAAAAGGCGCGCATCCTGGTGGCCAGCACCAGCGAGGTATACGGAGACCCACAGGTGCATCCACAGACAGAGAGCTATTGGGGCCACGTGAACACCGTGGGTCCACGCGGCGTGTACGACGAGGCCAAGCGTTTCCAGGAGGCCATCACCATGGCCTATCACACCTATCATGGATTGGAGACGCGCATCGTGCGGATCTTCAACACCTACGGCCCACGCATGCGCCTCAACGACGGCCGGGTGCTACCGGCATTCATCGGTCAAGCGCTTCGCGGTGAAGACCTCACCATCTTCGGCAAGGGCAACCAAACGCGCAGCTTCTGCTATGTGAGCGACCTGATCGAAGGCATCTACCGTCTGCTGAAGAGCGATTGCTCAGACCCCGTGAACATCGGCAACCCGGCGGAGATCACCATCAAGCAGTTCGCCCAGGAGATCGTGAAGCTGACCGGAACCAAGCAGAAGCTGGTCTACAAGCCGCTTCCACAGGACGATCCCATGCAGCGCCAGCCGGACATCACCTTGGCCAAGAAGCTGCTGAAGTGGCAACCGAAGATCTCCCGCGCCGAAGGCTTGAAGATCACCTACGCTTATTTCAAGGGCCTTTCAGCTGCGGAACTCCACGAGAAGGACCACAATTCCTTCGAGGGATACGTGCGAAAGTGAGGGTTTAGTTGATAGGTGTTGCAGCGTTGTCTTCGCTCGTGACTGATCTGGCGAGTGTGGACCATTCCTCACGGGTGAAAGGCATCCGCGCCGAATTTGAGGATTGCTTAACTTTACCTGATGCAGACGTTCGATATACGGTTCGACCCGGCATTGGCCACTTCCGCGTTAATGCGCTCGCTCGAAGGTGTCCATCTGCAACGTGGTGACCATGTATGCGTATCGACTTTGTACAAACCTTCCCAAGCGGAACTTTACACATTACTCCTTGTCATTGCCAACTCGATCGCCAAGGGCATGGATGCGCGGAAGGAAAGAGACGGCGCCCGGGCAAAAGGCGAGTATTTGCTGAAGGACTTACTCTCCCAATATGGCAACGCCGAAGATCTCGAACGCGGCCTTGAACGCGAATATGGCGTGGAGATCACCGTTGTGACAAGGGATACGGAAGATTCGGATTGGCTGGCCCTGTCGTCAAAAGGGGCAGAAGCGGCCTATGGCGAGAACGAACCGGACTATTCCAATACTGAAGTCCGTGAACCCAACCCGTACTACCGCAAGCACGCCAGCGAATGATCGCAGGGAGCATCATTCTGCTGGACTTCGTTCAATCGAACGGGGTCGTGAAGAAGCGGCCAGCACTTGTGGTTGCCATATTACCGCGTTTCAGCGACCTCCTGCTAGCCGGTATCAGCACACAACTGCATCAAGCGATCCCACAGGTGGATATCGAGCTTCTCGACGGGCAACCTGGATTCAGGGACTCAGGCTTGAAACGATCCAGCATTGTGAGATTGACACTATTGAGCCGGATCGAGCGCAAGGACCCAAGCATCTTTGGAACCATTGGCACCCTTGACCCTGCGCTACTGATCCGGGCGAAACGCAATTTAGCCGACCTGATCCTTCGAGCGTAGGGTACGGATCCGAAGTGACCGCTACGACCAATTTAAGCCCTGAACAAATCCTTATCAAAGTGAAGATGGACCACCCATCTCCGGCAGTGATCCGCGTTTGTGGCGTGCCCGAACCGTTCAATCTGCCGTGGCGGCTAGGCGTTGAGAGTGGCGCATTCCTTCTTGAAGGCATCGACCTGCAATGGCGGGATGTGCCCGAAGGCACGGGAGCCATGTGCCAGTTGTTGCAGAACGGAGCCACGGACCTGGCCGTGCTGGTGACCGAAGGTGCGGTGCGCGATGTGCTGGTCAGCAGCGGAAATTCCGTCGTGGCCACCTTGGTGGATTCACCGCTCCGATGGGGAGTACATGTGGGTTCAGGCACCGATCTACAAACCCCGGCCGATCTGGTGGGCGTGCCTTTCGCTATCAGCCGCTTCAACAGTGGAAGCCACCTGATGGCCATGGTCTATGCAAAGCGCTTAGGCTGGACACCGAAGGAAAAGGACTTCATCGTGGTACACGACCTGGACGGCGCAGTGGCTCTGCTGAAAAGCCCGAGACCGGCAGTGTTCCTGTGGGAGCAGGCCATGACCGCCGCATTCGTGGAAGCTGGCGCACTGCGCATGGTGGACGTTATGGAAGCGTCATGGCCCGCCTTCACGGTGGTGGCCCGGAAGGAATTCCATCACCGCCATCCGCAGGAAGTGGAGCGGGTGTTACGCATCGTCCGCGAACAGGCCAAGGCATTCACGGCCGGTCAGGGAGCTGCCGAGCAGGTGACCACGCGTTATGGCCTGCCAGCAACCGAGGCCAGGCGTTGGTTTGCGGCCGTTCGCTGGAACACGGATGGCCGGATCGACCTTCCGTCCTTATCCCTTGCCGCACGGACGTTGGCCGAAGCGGGAATGCTGACGGGGGCACCACCGGAGGATCTCTGGGGGGATCGGCTCAAGGGAAGCGCCAATTCTTAAAGCCCATACCGGCACGGGACGATCACAATTGTTTGACCAATCGGCCGCTCACTAGGAACCTGCCATTCACCGACAGGTTCAGGATGTAGGCCCCCGCAGGCAGTTCATGAACATCCAGTTGCATCCCGTTTAACTCGTTCGCATTCACGACCATGCGCTTCAAGGTCCGACCCTGCAGATCGGTGATCGATATCTCAATCACCCCGGAGAGCCAACCTTCCACACCTGTCATTTGCACCGTGACCTGATCGGACGAGGGAACAGGCCGGACCAACAAGTTGATCTGTTGTTCCAAGTTCTCCGATATGCCAACAGGGATCGAATGAAAAGTGCCGCATTCGACCGCACCCTTATTGAAATAAGTCAGATCAACACTCTGCCATTGATTGGTCTGGTCGCTGTATGTGTGTGAATAGGGACCTCCGCAACCTTGAACAAACCGACTATATCCATAGTTAGGTCCCAAGTCGTCACCTGTTCCAATTTCCCAAACGGCCATACCACACATTCCGGGGTTGACGTAGAGTGTGTCGTACTGCATCTCCCACTGCCAGGCAGGCTCGTCAAGTGAGAAGTAGGTCGTCGAGATGACCTGATCTGAAAAGCCGGGGGGGAGTCCGGGGCCGCTGGGAGGGGTGTAGGTTAAGCGATGTATTCCATAATTCACCGTATCACCAGCGGGAGAATCGGTCCTTTCCAAGATGGTCGCCGTTATCGTGGTAGGAGGACCATTACTATAAGTGGTCGTAGATTGAAATACATCCCCCACCTCGAAGTCATATACCTCGCCCGTGGTAAGCCCTTGGCCCAGCGCAAACTGGGCGAAAAACAGGAACAGGATAAGGATCCAATACCGGTTCATGATGTGTAATGTACGGAATACTTCACCCACTCCATCGGGGCCCGTTCTTGCACGCTCCCCCCTTGATCCCGGCAACTGCCCAAAAACGCCGTGCCATCGGTACATTCGCAGCCCCTAAAGCAGCTTGTCCGACCTTCCGGCCCTGCCCCTCTTTGCCCCCATGGAATACACCGCCCACCCCACCGCCGTTATCGACGAGGGTTGCACCATCGGTGAGGGCACCCGCATCTGGCACTTCAGCCACATCATGCCGGGCTGCGTGATCGGCAAGGGATGCAACATCGGCCAGAATGTGGTGGTGAGCCCGGATGTGAAACTGGGCGACAACGTGAAGGTGCAGAACAACGTGAGCATTTACACCGGGGTGGAATGCGAGGACGACGTCTTCCTTGGCCCTTCCTGCGTATTCACCAACGTGATCAATCCGCGCAGTGCGGTGAACCGGCGCGGGGAATACCTGCGGACGCTGGTAAAGAAAGGCGCTACGATCGGAGCCAATGCCACCATCGTCTGCGGACATGACATCGGCCGCTTCGCCTTTATCGCGGCAGGTGCTGTGGTGACCAAGGAAGTGCCCGACCATGCTTTGGTGATGGGAAACCCGGCGCGCAGAACAGGTTGGATGAGCGAGCATGGTCACAAGTTGGCATTTGACGCCAGTGGATCTGCCACCTGCCCCGAAAGCGGCCAGCACTACGAATTGAAGAACGATAAAGTCACCCGCACCGCATGAGATCCCCCGAAGACAAGGTGAAGTTCGCCGTGATCGGATGTGGCCACATCGGCAAGCGCCATGCGGAAATGATCTCGCGCAACCCGGAGAGCGAACTGGTGGCCCTGTGTGATGTGAAGCCCAAGGAAGCCCTGGGCATTGACATCTATGACGTGCCATTCTTCACCGACGCTGAGACGATGCTTGCTGCGGTCCCTGATGTGGACGTGGTGAGCGTCTGCACGCCGAACGGACTGCATACCCGGTTCAGCCTGATCGCTTTGGAAAATGGCAAGCACGTGGTGTGCGAGAAGCCCATGGGTCTCACCAAGGCCAGTTGCGAGGCCGTGCTCTACAAGGCCCTTCAAAAGCACCGTCATGTGTTCGGCGTGATGCAGAACCGCTACAGCCCGCCGAGCGAGTGGATCAAGGAAATGGTGGAGCAAAAACGTCTAGGCGATATTTTCCTGGTACAGGTGAACTGCTACTGGAACCGCGACGAACGCTACTATAAGAAGGATGGCTGGAAAGGCACGGCCGACCTCGACGGAGGCACCCTGTTCACCCAGTTCAGCCACTTTATCGACATCATGTACTGGCTCTTCGGCGACATCACCGACATCCAGGGCCGCTTCGCCGACTTCAACCACAAGGACCTGACCGCCTTCGAGGACAGCGGCTTGGTGAACTTCCGCTTCTTGGATGGTGGGATCGGCTGCATCAACTATTCCACCAGCGTTTGGGACAAGAATCTGGAAAGCAGCATCACGGTGATCGGCAGCAAAGGCAGCATCAAGATCGGCGGACAGTACATGGACCAAGTGGAAGTGTGCCATGTGCAGGACTACACCATGCCCGTGCTGGCACCGACCAATCCAGCGAACGACTACGGCGCGTACAAGGGCAGCGCCAGCAACCACCACTACATCATCGAGAACGTGGTGGATACCTTGAAACAGAGAAAAAGCATGACCACCAATGCCTTGGAAGGCATGAAGGTGATCGACATCATTGAACGCATTTACCAGAAGAGGGATGAGCGACCTGTATGAGCGATTGAAGCGGAAGGAGGCCAAGATGGCCGTGATCGGATTGGGCTATGTGGGCCTTCCCATCGCCTTGGCCTTCGCACGGAAGATCAAAGTGGTGGGCTTCGACATCAATGAGAAGCGCGTGGACATGATGCGCCGCGGCGAGGACCCCAGCGATGAGCTGTTGCCAGAGGATTTCAAGGGCGCGGATATCCTCTTCACCGCCGACATTGAGGACCTGAAGGACGTGGAGTTCTTCATCGTGGCTGTGCCCACGCCGATCGACCAGCAGAACATCCCCGATCTCACTCCGCTTTTGGGCGCCACGCGCACCGTGGGCCAAGTGCTGAAGAAGGGCGACCATGTGGTGTATGAGAGCACCGTTTATCCCGGCTGCACCGAGGAGGATTGCGTGCCGCTGCTGGAGCAGCTGAGTGGATTGAAATTCGTCACCGACTTCAAGGTGGGCTATTCGCCGGAGCGGATCAATCCGGGCGACAAAGTGCATACGCTGGAGAGCATCGTGAAAGTGACAAGCGGCTGCGACGCGGAAAGCGCCGAGACCGTGGCCAAGATGTACGAGCTGGTGGTGAAGGCTGGCGTGCATCGCGCGCCCAGCATCAAGGTGGCGGAAGCCTCCAAGATCATCGAGAACACCCAGCGCGACGTCAACATCGCGCTGACGAACGAGCTTTCCATCATTTTCAACCGCATCGGCATCAACACGTTCGACGTGCTGGAGGCCGCTGGCACCAAGTGGAATTTCCTCAAGTTCCAGCCCGGTCTGGTGGGAGGCCACTGCATCGGCGTGGACCCTTACTACCTCGTTTTCAAAGCCAAGGAACTAGGCTACCACGCGCAGATCATCGACAGTGGCCGCTTCGTGAACGACAGCATGGGCGGCTACGTGGCCAAGCAGACGGTGAAAAAGGTGATCGCCTCCGGAACCAACCCCGCCGATGCGCGCGTGCTGGTGATGGGCGCCACCTTCAAGGAGAACGTCACCGACATCCGCAACAGCAAGGTGGCCGACGTGGTGAAGGAGCTCAAGAGCTTCAGCTGCCAAGTGGACGTTGCTGATCCGCATGCCGACTCCGATCATGTAAAACACGAGTACGGCTATGCACTGACGGCGGAGATGAAAGGCCCGTACGACGCGATCATTGTTGCCGTGAACCATGCGGAATATGCCGACAAGGACGAAGCCTGGTTCAAGAGCATGTTAAAACCGAAAGGCGTGCTGGTGGATCTGAAGGGAACCTATCGCAAAAAGGTGAAGGACCTGAATTACTGGAGCTTGTGAGTAGTTTCACAACAGAGGCAGAGGGAGCACAGAGGCGGAGTTGTCAGTTGTTCGTTGTCGGTTGTCAGGCTGCCGATGGCCGCAGTGGCAGTGCGTAGTCGCCTAATCACTAATCACCAACTACCTATCACCAAGAAAGCCTTCGTACCCTTCGTGCCTCTGTGGTGAACCAACGATAACATGAAACGCAACCTTCTCATCACCGGCGGCGCCGGCTTCATCGGCAGCCATGTTGTGCGGCTCTTCGTGAATAAGTACCCGCAATACCGCATCGTGAACCTCGACGCGCTCACCTACGCGGGGAACATGGAGAACCTGAAGGACGTGGATGGTGCGGCGAACTACGTCTTCGTGAAGGCGGACATCCGCGACGCCGACGCCATGGACAAGGTCTTCGCGGAGCATGCCATCGATAGCGTGATCCATCTCGCTGCGGAAAGCCACGTGGACCGCAGCATCAGCGATCCCATGGCCTTCGTCAACACGAACGTCATCGGCACGGCCAACCTGCTGAACGCGGCCAAGGCCTATTGGAAAGCGGACTTCGCAGGAAAGCGCTTCTACCATGTGAGCACCGATGAGGTCTACGGCTCGCTGCATGATGGTGGCTTCTTCACGGAGGAAACACATTACGATCCGCAAAGCCCATACAGCGCCAGCAAGGCGGCGAGCGACCACTTCGTCCGCGCGTACGACAATACCTACAAACTGCCCTTCGTGATCAGCAACTGCAGCAACAACTACGGCAGCCACCAGTTCCCCGAGAAGTTGATCCCCTTGATGATCCATAACCTCCGCGAAGGCAAGCCGCTGCCCGTGTACGGCAAGGGCGAAAATGTGCGGGACTGGCTTTGGGTGGAGGACCATGCTCATGCGATCGATGAGGTGTTCCACAAAGGCAAGGATGGCGAGACCTATAACATCGGCGGGCACAACGAGTGGAAGAACATTGACCTCGTGAAAGTGTTGTGCTCCATAATGGACAAGAAGCTGGGCCGCAACGCGGGCGATAGCGCGAAGCAGATCACCTACGTCACCGACCGCGCGGGGCACGACCTGCGCTACGCCATCGATGCCGGCAAGATCGAGCGGGAGTTGGGCTGGAGGCCGAGCATCACTTTCGAGCAGGGCTTGGAGCAGACCGTGGATTGGTATCTTGCCAATGACCAGTGGCTCCAGGATGTGACTTCCGGAGCTTACCGGGATTATTACGACGAACAGTACGCCAAGCGTTGATGAGCATCTTGGGAAACCTCTTCGGAAAAGGGCGGCAGGCCATGCCTCCCGTTGACCTTGGGGTGCTCAAGTGCGATGTGCATTCGCACTTCATCCCGGGTATCGACGATGGCGCACCTACCGTCGAGGCCAGCTTGGAACTGCTCCGGGCCATGCACGACCTCGGCTACCAGAAGGTGGTCACTACGCCACACAGCATGGCCGACGGTTATAAGAACCCGCCGGAGGTGATCCTGGGAGGCTTGGAGAAAGTGCGGCGTGCGATCAAGGAGGAAGGTCTGGCGATCGAGATCGACGCAGCTGCGGAATACTACCTGGACCACGACTTCTTGGAAAAGACCAAGACGCAGAAGCTGCTCACCTTCGGTATCGACATGGTGCTCTTCGAACTGCCTTTCATCAGTGAGCCTTCCATGCTATTAAGCGCCGTGTTCGAGCTGCAGACGCAAGGCTACCGCGCGGTGTTGGCCCATCCGGAGCGCTACCAGTACTGGTACACCGACATGAGCATGATGGAAAAGCTGAAGGACCGCGGCGTGCTCTTCCAGCTGAACATGATCGCACTCGCCGGTGCTTACGGGCCCGCCACGAAGAAGGCGGCGGAGAAGATCGTCGACCTGGGCTGGTACGACCTCGTGGGAAGCGATTGCCACAGCATGAAGCACATCGAGGCGATCCACGCGGCTCGTACCGAACCCTATCTGCACAAGCTCATCGACAGCGGGAAGCTGCTGAACGCGACGTTGTAGGCGGGTCTAATCCAGTGCATTTTCCAAGAGTTTCCAGACCGAAGCCAACGAACACACTTGAATGCCGTGCCCGAATGAGTGGTCGCGTGCATTTGGTGTGATCACCAATCGCACTGGTGCATTAACCGCTTCAAAGGCCAAGCGGTTTCCGGTGGTCAGTTCCGGCGCATTGCTCGTCTTGATCTCGATGGCCACCTTGGCCTTGGTACCTTGAGTGATCACCAGATCCAGTTCAGAGCCGTCCTGTGTACGGAAGAATGAAAGTTCCGCGCGGCGGTCCAGCCAGGCCCGTACCTGTTGCACCACGAAGCCTTCCCACGAATGGCCGCGGATGGGAACCGCAAAGAGCGCATCGTGAGAACGGACCGATGCCAGTGCATGCAATACGCCGCTGTCCGTGATGTAGATCTTCGGGGCCCGTGTCAGCCGCTTGCGCACATGCACGTGGTGACTGGGCAAGGTGAATGTCATGTAGGCCTGCTCGAAAAACCGCAGATAGGTCTTGATGGTAGGCCCGCTAAGACCCATCGATTTACCCAGCATGGCCATATTCAGCACATTTCCGTGTACAGCGCTGAGCATCCGGAGCAACTGGGTGGTGCTTGCCGGGTCTGCGCCAAGTCCCAACGCGGGCAGGTCCCGTTCCGTGAAGGAGCGCAGGATGTCCCCGACCACTTGGAACGCATCCGCATCTGTTCCCGCAAGGAACGCGTCCGGATAACCTCCCCGGAGCCATAGCTTATCCACTTGCTTGGCCCCGACTTCTTGCAGCGAGAATGGGAACAGGTCCAAGTAAGTGATCCTTCCAGCCAAGGATTCCGAGGCTGCTTGCACAATGGCCGGCGAACTCGATCCCAGCAGAAGGAAGCGACCCGGCCTGCGGTCCCGGTCGATCAAGGTGCGTAGCAAGGGGAAGAGTTCCGGCATGCGCTGCACCTCATCGATCACTACCAGTTCATGTGCATGGGCCAAGAGGAACGGCTTGGGGTCAGCAAGAACAGCGACGTCATCGGGGTCCTGAAGGTCCAAGCGCACGTATGGAAGTCCAAGCTCCTTGACCAACTGTACGGACAAGGTGGTCTTGCCCACCTGCCGGGCACCGAGTATGGCCACAGCGGGGCGTTTCCGCAAGCGGTCCAAGGCAAAAGAGGCCAAACTGCGTTTGATCATGCGTGCCGAATACCCTGCAAATGTAAAATTTCATTTTAGAATTGCAGGGTACGGCTTTTGTGCGCCTTGGGTTTTGCGGGGCCAAAGACGATGTCCACTGTTAGAAAGCCACAACAGATCGAAACGCAGGGTCCCGAGACGGAGACCCGGCGCGAGGGAATAGCACATCGAGGCGATCCACGCCGCAAGTACCGAACCCTACCTGCACAAGCTGATCGAAAGCGGGAAGTTGCTGAACGCAACGTTGTAGACATCACGTAAGGCCCGAGAGCCTGATAATGCAGCTGGAATAAAGAAGGGCCGCCCGAAGGCAGTCCCCCGCTCATTCGCATTTACAGGAGCTACTTATCATCCAACTTGAAGTAGGCCTTCACCTTATCATAATTGGTGACGTCGAGATCGGTCGGGATCATTCCTGAACTCGAAATGGCAACCACCTCGAATGTCGTCGATGGGGTGCTTGTGCCCGTATGAAGAATTGAAACTGTACCTGAATAATATATATATCGATGATCAACTCCATTAGCGGTGTAGGGCATGGCGAAAGTCAGTGAACCTGACTTTTCATAGACCAATACGGCACCTGTAGCGATAATGTCATCCGTAATGAAAGGGACCTGGATATCGACATTAGACCAACCCAGAAAATAATACCAATCGCTGGCGTTCACAGTGAAGGTCTGGGAATGGACATTCGCGTTCCCTTGGGGTCCACGGGGTCCTTCAACAGCATCTTTTTTGCATCCGATCAAGAAAGATACAATGATGGCAACTGCGAGGAGTGTGTTCGTCTTCATTCTTGTTCAGGTTCTGGAACCAAATCTAGGATACATCGCCCCAACGCGAGCGGTCCACATCACAGGTGGCGAAATGCGCATCACCATGCACGTGAACAGCACTCCGATCCAGAGACCGATGGGCAAAAAATGGATCCGCATGTTCCGTGATGGTTCCATTGCAAACAGGAACACGGCGATGATCGGCGCCCGGATCGCAAAGGGAAAATGCCCTCGCCGATCAGATCAAGCTTTTTCCTCCATCCATTAGGCACCTACCGTGGATGGAAAAAAGGAGCTTTCACGCCGCGCTCGTTGCCACTTCCTTGTCCACCTTCTTGAACAAGCCTTGGAGCACATTGCCGGGGCCGCATTCCACGATGTTGTCGGCACCATCGGCAAGCATGTTGCGCATGATCTGTGTCCAACGCACCGGGGCGGTGAGTTGAGCGATGAGGTTGGCTTTGATGCGGGCGGGATCCTTACGGCCCGTGGCATCCACGTTCTGGTAGATGGGGCAGCGCGGGTCCACGATGGGCGTAAAGGCAATGGCCGTGGCCAATTCGGCGCGGGCGGGCTCCATCAGTGGGCTATGGAAAGCACCACCCACAGGCAGCAATAAGGCGCGTTTCGCACCGGCGGCCTTCAGCGCTTCACAAGCGGCATTCACCGCTTCCAGCGTACCACTGATCACCAACTGGCCGGGGCAGTTGTAGTTGGCAGGCACCACGATACCGGGAATGGACCTGCAGATCTCCTCCACCTTTTCATCCTCCATGCCGAGGATGGCAGCCATGGTGCCGGGCTGTGCCTCACACGCTTTCTGCATGGCATTGGCACGTGCGGCCACCAGCTTCAGTCCATCGCTGAACTCCATCGCTCCGGCGGCCACCAAGGCGCTGAACTCACCAAGAGAGTGCCCCGCGACCATGTCCGGCTTGAAGGCATCGCCCATGGTCTTCGCCTTGATCACACTATGGATGAAGATCGCCGGCTGTGTAACGTTGGTCCGCTTCAGGTCCTCATCGCTGCCGGAGAACATCACATCGGTGATGTTGAAACCGAGGATGTTGTTGGCATGCTCGAAAAACACACGGGCGTTGGCATCGGACTCATAGAGTTCCTTGCCCATACCGGGAAACTGGCTGCCTTGGCCGGGGAAGACGTATGCTTTCATTCCGCAGAATATGGTTTCAAAGATAGGGTCCGCCTGTGGCGGACCCATCATGACGTTTTAACCACAGACCGTGCTTCGCCGAAGCGGCTTCGCCTAGGCGCAGTGATGCAGATGGCGCAGATAAATTCAAAGACGGTGACCCTTCACTTATGCACGCTTCAGATCTGCCTTGTCCAGTCCTTTCCGCGTCATCTGCGTTCCGTTACTTACGGTTCCCGAAGAGGCGCAGCAACGAGAGGAAGAGGTTGAGGAAATCCAAGTACAGGCTCAGCGCGCCCATCAGGGCCATTTTCTGGGCGATCTCCGTACCGCTGATCATGGTCCCACCCAAGTTCTTGAGGCGCTGCATGTCATAGGCGGTGAGGCCGGTGAAGATGATGACACTGATCACACTGATCACATAACCCATGGTATCGCTCTTCATGAACATGTTCACCACCATCGCGATGACGATGCCGATGAGGCCAATGAAGAGGATGCTGCCCAACTTGGTAAGATCCGTCTTCGTTGTGTAACCGGCGATCGCCATCAGGCCGAATACCGCAGAGGTGACGAAGAACACCGTGGCGATGGAAGTGGCCGTGTACGCCAGGAAAATGAATGACAGACTGGCACCGGTGAGTGCCGAATAGGCAATGAAGACCGTCAGTAACATACTTCCGCTCAATCGGTTCATCATGCCGCTCATGACGAACACCAAGGCCAAAGGTGCCAGCATCACCACCCAGCCAAGGATGGTCATGCCTCCGGTCTCGACGTTGATCAAGCGGGAGATCAGGCTCATGTCGTGCCCGAACCAGTAGGCCACGCCGCCGCTAATGACCAGAGCTAAGGTCATGTAAGTGAAGACCTTGGCTAGGAAGGCGCGCACTTCATCGGGATTGGCGACGAAGCCCGGGTGCATCTGCTGATCGGGTGCGAGGGAGGAAAGGGAGCTACGGAACATGGTTCTTGAGGTGGGTTGTGATCAGTGGAGCTTGGAAGAGATGAGCTTAATGAACTCATCCCTGGTGCGATGGTCATCAAGAAAGATGCCGGTAAAGGCCGAAGTGGTGGTGACGCTGTTCTGTTTCTGGATCCCGCGCATCTGCATGCACAGGTGTGAGGCCTCGATCACCACGGCCACTCCGTAGGGTTTCAGGGTGTCCTGGATGCAGTCCCGGATCTCGTTGGTAAGGCGCTCCTGTACCTGCAGTCGGCGGGCGAAAGCATCCACCACACGGGGGATCTTGCTCA
This sequence comes from Flavobacteriales bacterium, assembly GCA_038234075.1. Taxonomy (GTDB): domain Bacteria; phylum Bacteroidota; class Bacteroidia; order Flavobacteriales_F; family PHOS-HE28; genus PHOS-HE28. Next base: position 134,967 of record JBBSUV010000001.1, read on the forward strand.
GCCCGGTGATCTGGCCCTTGGGAATGTAGGCCACGTGGGCCTTTCCGAAGAAGGGCAGCATGTGGTGCTCGCAGAGGCTATAAACCTCGATATCCTTCACGACCACCATTTGGCTGTAGTCTTCCTTGAAAAGAGCCTTGCGCAGGATGGCCGCAGGGTCCAGGTCGTAGCCATGGGTGAGGTATTGCAGGCTTTTGGCCACGCGCTCAGGGGTAAGTCGCAGGCCTTCGCGCTTAGGGTTCTCGCCGATGGCTTTCAGGATGTCCGTGTAGTGGGCACTGATGCGCTCCACGCTTTCCGCATCATACTTGTCTATTCGCTCGTAGCCGTCGAACAACTCCTCCGGGCCTGTGCCCTTGGAGGTAGGACCGGCCTTCACGGCCACGGTCGGCTTCTTTCCTGTGGTTTTCGCCATGGCTATTCACCGAAATATTCAACGCTGTTGTTCTCGGTTTCCTGGACCTTCACGCAGTGCAACGTGCCGCCGATCTTGCTGATGGCGGCCTCCAACTGCTTCCAGATACCTACGGCCAGATTTTCCGTGGTGCTGCCCACGCCCTTCATGAAGGGAACGTCCATATCCAGGTTCTTATGGTCGATCAGGTCGATCACATGCTCGTGCATGATGCGGCTCAAGGCGGAGAGATCCACTACAAAGCCGGTCTCGGCGCTGGTCTCCCCCTTCACGGTGACCCACAGCTCATAGTTGTGCCCGTGCCAATTGGGGTTGGAGCATTTGCCGAAGGTGGCGAGGTTCTTCTCGGCGCTCCATTCGGGGCGGCCGAGCCTGTGCGCGGCGCTGAAGCGTTCGCGGCGAGTGATGTGTACTACGGGCATGGTGTGCAAAAGGGCGTGCAAAGCTAAGGACTGGCCTCAGGGCTTCCCATCCCGGCAGGATCAGACTTCCGCAGAGGTATGCCGGAGCATAAAAGCGCCCAGCACCACCCATCCTTACCTTCGCGCGTTCCTACCGAAACCATTCCTATGCTCGAAACCGCCTACCTGCGCAGCAAGCCCGACGAGGCCCGCGCCCGCTTGGCCAAACGCAACCTCGATGCCAACACGCTGCTTTCCAAGGCCGCTGAGCTGGACGAGCACCGCCGTACCACCCAGAACGTGCTGGATGCGAAGCTGGCCGAGATGAACGACCAGAGCCGCACCATCGGGGAACTAATGAAGGCCGGCAAGAAGGACGAAGCGGAAGCGGCCAAGCAAAAGACCGCCGAGCTGAAGAACCGCATCGGAGAATTGAAAGAGGAACTGACCGAAGCGGAAAGCGCCTTGCACGAACACCTCTGCACCATACCGAACGTGCCTCAGGACCGGGTGCCACCGGGAAAAACGCCGGAGGACAACCTGACCGTCGCGCAGAACGGCGACCTGCCGCAGCTTCCCGACAGCGCCAAGCCGCACTGGGACCTCGGTGAGGAATACAAACTGTTCAGCTTGGAGCAGGGCGTGAAACTTACCGGCGCGGGCTTCCCTGTGTATACCGGCCAAGGGGCGAAACTCCAACGGGCACTGATCGCCTTCTTCTTGGACCGCGCCATTGAAGCAGGTTATGTGGAAGTGATGCCACCGCTGATGGTGAATGCCGAATCAGCATACGCCACGGGTCAACTGCCCGACAAGGAGGGCCAGATGTACCACGCCACGGCCGATGAGCTGTACCTGATCCCTACGGCCGAAGTGCCCATCACCAACCTGTTCCGCAACGAGATCCTGGACCAGGCCGAGCTGCCGATCAAGCGCGTGGGCCACACACCCTGCTTCCGCCGCGAGGCGGGTAGCTACGGCAAGGACGTACGCGGGCTGAACCGCGTCCACCAGTTCGACAAGGTGGAGATCGTGCGGGTGGAAGCCCCGGAGAACAGCGATGCCGCCCTGGAGGAGATGACGGAGCACGTGAAAGGCCTGCTGAATGCCTTGGAACTGCCTTGGCGGCAACTGCTGCTCTGCGGCGGCGACATGGGCTTCACCAGCGCTATCACTTACGACATGGAAGTGTATGCCGGTGCTCAGAAACGCTGGCTGGAAGTGAGCTCGATCAGCAATTTCGAGACCTACCAGAGCAACCGCTTGAAACTGCGTTACCGCGGCGATGACAAGAAGGCACGGCTGGCACATACGCTGAACGGCAGCGCGCTGGCTTTGGCACGGATCGTGGCGGCCTTGCTTGAAAACAACCAAACGCCGGAAGGCATCCGCATCCCCACAGCGCTGAGGCCTTATACCGGTTTCGACCTGATCGTGAAAAAATGATACGGACCATACCGGCGGTGGTCCTGCTTGCGTTGGGTTCGGGCGGCCTGCTGACGGCCTGCACCAACCACGCTGACCCCTCGGAAATGGCGACCGTGGAACGGATGATCGAAGAGACGGATAGCATGCGAATGGAACTGATCGGCATGGACACCACGGCCTTGCACCACATGCATGCGCTGTTCGAGGCGGAGCGGCCCGGCATTGACCAGCGCTTCCGGGACACCCTTCTCCCGCATGAGGCACAAGTGCTCGGCAACTATCACCAGGCCATGGCGGAGCGTTTGCCGCGACTGCTCTCGGACCGCAACGTGGAGGAGGCCCGGATCGACAGCACCCTGATGCGGCTCCGCAACTTGCGCCACGATATGGACCAAGGGCTGATGAACAAGAAGGCCCGTGAAAAAGCCCTTGCTTTGGAAAACGAGTGGAACACTTCCCTGCGGAACGATCTGGACCGGGTGGAAGTGGCCACCAAGCAGCTCATCCGCGACCGCACCATCTACCGGGCCACCATCGATTCCCTGCTTCGCCAATGACCTCCTCCCCTCTCCTACACAGCCTACGCGGCCTCCTGTTCGGCCTGACATGCATTCTGTCCATGGGCGCCTGGGCACAAGGAGGCACGGACGAGCAGCTTCCCGCCGAATACATGCGGCAGGGTGAATATGCCAAGGCCATCCTCTACTACGAGAAACTCTATGGCCAGCAACCCACTGCGCTCTACTATGAGCAGTTGCTCAAGGCCTATGTGGGGGTGAAGCAGTTCGATCAAGCGGAGAAGTTGGCGAAGGACCAGATGCGGAAGCAAGGCGGTGATCCGCGCTATTTGGTGGACCTGGGCATGGTAAAGAAGTTGGAGGGCGACACCAGCAAGGCTGACCAGGAGTTCACCAAAGCGCTGAAGGCATTGAAGCCGGACCAAGGCTCCATCCGCAACCTCGCCAATGCCTTCACCCGGAACAATGAGCTGAACTATGCGCTCCAGACCTACGAACGCGGGCGGAAATTGCTGAAGGCCAGCTCCACGGATTTCTTCTATGAAACGGCCAACCTCCGAGCCTCCATGGGGGATGTGGCCGGCATGATCAGCGACTACATGGACCTGCTGCAGACCAACCCCAGCTATCAGCAGGCGGTGCAGAACGGGCTGGCGCGCTTCATCGACTTCACCAGCACGGACGAGCGTTCGGACCTCCTGCGGACCGAACTGTTGCGGCGTGTACAGAAGAACCCGGACAACACACTCTTCCAAGAGATGCTCATCTGGATGTACATCCAGCGGAAGGACCTCAACAGCGCCTTCGTGCAGAGCAAGGCCATGGACAAGCGCTTCAATGAAGGCGGCCAGCGGCTGATGGCCTTAGGCGATATCGCGGTGACCAACAAGGAATGGGTGGCGGCCACGAAATGCTATGAGTACGTGGTGGCCAACGGTGCGGACTCCCCTTGGTACGGCGCCGCACGTATCGGATTGGTGAATGCACTGGACGCGCAGGTACACGACCAAACAAACCCGCCGCAAGAGCAATTGGACCGGCTGCGCCAGCTCTATGAAAGCACCTTGAGCGAACTGGGGCGGATCCCCGCGAACATCAAGCTGGTCAGCGGGCTCGCGAACCTTAAAGCGTACTATCTCAACGATAGTCCGGGTGCGGTGGTGCTCCTGCAGGAAGCCATCAACATGCCCGGGCTCGGGCGTAAGGAGCAGGCCCAGTTGAAACTGGAGCTTGGCGACATCCAAGTGCTGGAGGGCGACATCTGGGACGCCTCCCTGCTCTACTCCCAGGTCGATCTCGATTTCAAGCAGGACGTACTTGGCCATGAAGCACGGTTGCGCAACGCCAAGGTGAGCTTCTACTCCGGCGATTTCCTCTGGGCGAAAGCACAGCTTGACGTCCTGAAAGCCAGTACCAGCAAGCTCATCGCCAACGATGCCATGGAGCTTTCCCTACTGATCACCGACAACCTTGGCACCGACACGCTCAGCCCGTCGCTCAGCCTTTTCGCCAAGGCCCAGCTGCTCACCTTCCAGCACCAGTATGACAGTGCGCTGGTGGTCCTGGACACGCTCACCGCGCGCTTCCCCATGGGCAGCCTCGGCGACGATGTGCTCTACGCCCGCTACAACATCGCACATGCCCGCCACCAGTATACCGAGGCTGCCGGTTATCTGCAGAAGGTGGTGGAGCTCTACCCGAACGACATCCTTGTGGACAATGCCATGTACGACCTCGGCAAACTCTACGAGTACGACCTCAACGACAAGGAGCAGGCGAAGAAGTGGTATGAAAAGCTGCTGTTCGAGCAGAGCGGGAGCATCTTCGTGGCCGATGCCCGCGAGCACTACCGGCGCTTGCGCGGCGACCACGACAACCTGACAACACCCGAACAACAATTCCTCAACGGCCCCGCCCAATGATCATCTACAACGTCACGGTAAGCGTGGACAACGAAGTACACGAGATGTGGCTGGCCTGGATGCGGCATACACACCTCCCGGAGGTGATGGCGACCGGCCACTTTCTGGATGCGCGCATTTGCCGTGTGCTGAGCGATGGTGATTCCGGCGCGACCTACGCCGTTCAGTACACCTGCGCGGACATGGCGACCTACGAGCGCTACCGCGATGAGCATTCGGAACGGCTGAAGGCGGAGTCGGAGAAATACTACGGGGGCAAGGCGATCGCATTCCGCACCCTCTTGGAAGTGCTCCACACCGTCTGATGCAGGTCCGGGCGAAGAAGCACCTCGGGCAGCATTTCCTGAAGGACGAGGACATCGCGCTGCGTATCACACAGGCGCTCACCCATCATGGCGGCTACCGCGATGTGATCGAAGTGGGCCCCGGCACCGGCGCGCTCACCAAGTACCTCCTCGGCCGCACCGACATCGATCTTACCTGCATCGAACTCGACCGTGAATCCGTGGCGCATCTCAACGTCACTTGGCCGGAACTGCGCGTGATACAGGGCGACCTGTTGGGGATGGACCTTTCCCGGGTCGGCGAGGGCCCCATGGCTGTGATCGGCAACTTCCCTTACAACATCAGTACGCAGATCGTCTTCAAGGTGCTGGAGAACCGCGAGCGTGTAACGGAGCTGGTAGGCATGTTCCAGAAGGAGGTGGCGGACCGGCTTTGCGCAGGTCCCGGCAGCCGGACCTACGGCATCACCAGCGTTCTATCCCAGGTTTGGTATCACATGGAAGTGCTCTTTCTTGTGGAGCCTGATTCCTTCATCCCTCCGCCCAAGGTGCGCAGCGCGGTGATCCGGATGCAGCGCAACGAACGGTTGCATCCGCCATGCGATGAGAAGATGCTCTTCCGCGTGGTGAAGACGGCTTTCGGCCAGCGCCGGAAGACACTTCACAATGCCTTGAAGGGCTTTGCCCCATTGACCGGCGGCGTTCCCGCGGAATTTGCCCGAAAGCGTGCCGAGGAGTTGTCCGTGGACGATTTCATCACGCTTACCAATGCGTGTGAAGTCGCGCCGTAAAGCCGTCGGGGTGGTCTCCTTGTGCCGGGTGTAGGAGCGGATCCACCTTCGGAATACCTTTCCCGCAGATCGGACGCTGTGCTATGCCCAGGGATAGGTGCCGGTCGGGCTCAAACACTTTCCTTCCCCATGCATCATAACCTCTCCAAGGTCGCACGCATCCATTGCGTGGCGCTCACTGTTCTTCTAGGCTCCGGCCATGCATGGGCGCAATGTTGCGATTACACGGTGGCTATGCAGGACAGCTACGGTGATGGCTGGAACGGTGGTGCGCTGGAGGTGCGCGTGAACGCTTCGATCATTGGCACCTATTCCGCGCAAGGCCACGGCAGCACCGCCACATTCACCATTTGCGATGGTGATGCCCTTCAGCTCGTGTACAATGCGGGTAGCTATGAGAATGAGAATACCTACCAGGTCTTTGGGCCGGCGGGCAACGTGGTGTTCGTTGCCGGTCCCTCGCCTTCAGCGGGAGTGGCTTACAACGGGACCGGTGATTGTGAAGCAGTGGCCGACCCCGGTACCGTACCGTGCACGGCATTGCCGATCGACACCTTGGATTGCGTCACTGTGGACAACACGGGCATCGCAGGGTCGGGCATTGCTCCCGGCTGCGCAAACTATCAGGGAGGCGATCTCTGGTACCGGATGCCCGTTCCTTTCTCCGGGAATGTTTCCATATCCACCTCCGATGCGGGCGGGCTCACGGACACCGGCCTGTCGATCTGGACGGGGAATTCCTGCTTCGGCCTACAGCACTGGACCTGTGACGATGATGCCGGGGCCGGCTACTTCTCGCGAGCTGCGCTCTATGATCTTCCTCCGGGGGATACGCTCTACATCCAGGTCTTCGGATATGGCGGCGGCCAAGGTGCATTCCAGCTCTGCGTGCAGGACCTCGGCTCGGTTTCACTGGATAGCACGGAACTGCCTTTGGTGGAGATCAACACCCTTGGGCAGACCATTCCGGACGAACCCAAGATCGATGCCTTGATGCAGATCACCTACAACGGCCCGAGCCTTGCCACGCACGTGGACGACCCGCCGAACGTATACAACGGCCATGTGGGGATCGAGGTGCGCGGGTCCTCATCAGCAGGCTATCCGCAACAACCTTATGGTTTTGAGACACGCACGGATCTCGGGGATGCGAACGATGTTCCCTTGCTGGACATGCCGGTTGAAAGCGATTGGGTGCTGCTGTCCAACTACAACGACCGCTCCTTGATGCGCAATCAATTGGCCTTCCATATCGCCCAGCAAATGGGGGACTATGCACCCAGGAGCTACCTGTGCGAAGTCCTGTTGGATAGCGCCTACCGCGGCATCTACCTGCTCGGCGAAAAGATCAAGCGCGACCATGGCCGGGTGGACATCGCCAAGCTGGACACCAACGAGAACAGCGGCGATGACCTCACCGGCGGCTACATCCTATCGCAGAACCTGTGGGACGGGACCGACGGATTCATGTCCAACTATTCGCCCATCGACCAACCGGGATCCGAAGTCCACTTTGTGTACGAATACCCCAAGCCGGACGTGATCACCCCGCAGCAGAAAGCCTACATCGCAGCATTCATGGACAGTTTGGAGACCGCACTCTACAGCCCGCAGTTCGCCGACCCCGTGATCGGCTACCGGAAGTTCCTGGATCTCCCTTCCTTCATCAACTATTTCCTGGTGAACGAAGTTTCGCGCAATGCGGACGGCTTCAAGAAGAGCCGCTACTTCCACAAGGACAAGTACTCGAACGGAGGCAAACTGAAGGCCGGACCCGTTTGGGATTTCGACTGGGCGTGGAAGAACATCTACGGTTGCTCCAACTCGGATGCCACCGATGGTTCCGGCTGGGCGCATGAGGTGAACGTTTGCAACCCGGACAATGTATCCTGCGGTTGGTACATCCGCATGCTCCAGGACACGGCCTTCGCGAATGAGCTGCGCTGCACCTATGAAACCTATCGTACCACCATGCTGGACACCGCACAGATCTTCGCCTATATCGACAGCGTGGCTTCCCGGGTGGACCTGGCACAGGCCCGGCATTTCCAGAAATGGCCCATCCTTGGCATCAGCGGGCCCGCACCTGAAATGAATGCCGTAGCGACGACCTATGCTGGGGAGATCGATACGCTGAAGGCTTGGATCAACACGCGTTTGACCTGGTTGGATGCACACCTGACGGGGAACTGCTCCATACCGACCGCGGTGCATGAAGCAGCTACGATCGCCGGGCTGCGCTGCTATCCGAACCCCAGTTCCGGCCGGTTCCATATCGAGGGATTGAATACCACCGAGGGTCCGCTCACCTTAGTGGTCCACGATGTGGCTTGGCGGGTGGTGCAGACCCAGCAGGTACCGAATGGCTCAGCATCGTTGGATATAGAACTGCGGAACAGTGGCACTTACTTCTTTACGGTGAGATCCAAAGGGGGCGCCCTGCAACAGGGGAAACTGATCGTCTATTGATCCGGCGGGACTAAAGATCCATCGATCCGCCACTGTGCTTGCTCTCGTTCCTTCCCACGGAATGTCCGGGAGTTTTGTACATGCTTAGTTTCGCGGGCCGATCGGCCGAAACGCTCATTTTATCGCGCCATGACCTTCACCCTCAGTAAAGCGAACCTGGAAAGGATCCAGGAACACATTGCGCAACAGCGCAACGAGGAGCTCTTGGAGTCGGTAAGGGACATCCACCCGGCCGACATCGCGGAGATCCTCGACCAGTTAGACCTGAAAGAGGCGCAATACCTCTTTGAGCGGCTGGAGCCACAACTCGCCGCGGAAGTGGTGCTGGAAGTGCCGGAGGACCGGCGCGACGACCTGCTCGGCAATTACACGGGCAAGGAGATCGCCGAAGAGCTTATCGAGCACTTCGATTCCGATGACGCGGCCGACATGATCGCGGAACTCCCTGAGGGAGTCCGCGAAGAACTGCTGGCGAATATCGAGGACAGCGAGCAGCGCAAGGAGATCAACGAACTGCTCACCTACGATGAGAACACCGCCGGTGGCCTCATGGGCAAAGAGCTGGTGAAGGTGCATGCGGACAGCAGCATGTTGGATTGCGTCCGTGAGCTGCGGGGACACGCTGACCTGATCGATGACATTTATGTGATCCTCGTAGTGGACGACCACGAGCGCTTGGTGGGCACGATCGCGCTGAAGGCGTTGCTGACCACTTCGTTGCGCACCCCGGTGAAGGACGTCTACGACCCCGACGTCATCAGCGTGAAGGCCCATGAGGATGTGGAGGAGGTGAGCCGCATCATGGAGAAATACGACTTGGTGATGCTACCGGTGACGGACGACCGGGGGAGGCTGCTGGGGCGCATCACCATCGACGACGTGGTGGACAGCATCCGCGATGAGGAGACTGAGGATGCACAGCGCATGGCCGGTATGGAAGCGCTGGAATACTCCTACAGCCATAGCAGCCTGTGGGACATGGTGAAGAAGCGTTCAGGCTGGTTGATCGTGCTGTTCATCGGTGAGAGCTTCACGGCCACGGCCATGGGATTCTTCATGGATGAGATCCAGCAGGCGGTGGTACTGGCCCTGTTCGTCCCGTTGATCATTTCCAGTGGCGGCAACACCGGCTCGCAGGCCAGCACCCTTATCATCAGGGCGTTGGCACTTGGAGATATCACAGTGAAGGAGTGGTGGCGCATATTCCGACGCGAGGCCAGCGTGGGCCTCATTCTCGGGGTGACCTTGGCCATCATCGGCTTCGCGCGTGTGGCCGTCTGGAGCCAATTCACGAACCTCTATGGACCGCACTGGCTCTTGGTCGGCTTCATTGTTGCCGCGTCCTTGGTCGGCGTAGTGCTATGGGGCAATCTGGTCGGTTCGCTCTTTCCTTTGTTGCTGAAGCGCGTCGGCTTCGACCCCGCCACCTCATCGGCACCGTTCGTGGCGACCATGGTGGACGTTACCGGTCTGGTGATCTACTTCAGCATCGCCTCGATGTTCCTAAGACAGATCCTGGCATGAAGATCAATTTCATCGACACCGTACATCCGGTGCTCAGCACGCGCCTCACCGTGGCGGGCCATACCTGTGAGGACCTGAGCGAACGCACCGGCGATGATTTCTTCGCGCAACTGCACGACTCGCAAGGGCTGGTGGTACGCAGCAGGGTGCTGGACGCGGCCACCTTGGACCATGCTCCGAAACTGAAGTTCATCGCCCGCTGTGGAGCGGGCATGGAGAACATCGACCAAGCGTACTGCGCCGAGCGCGGCATCAGCCTCTACAGCTCTCCGGAAGGCAACCGCGGTGCTGTGGCCGAACACGCCGTGGGCATGCTGCTCGCCTTGATGAACAAGCTGACCAAAGCGGACCGCGAAGTGCGCCAAGGCATCTGGGACCGGAAGACCAATTCCGGCAGTGAACTGGGCGGCAGCACGGTGGGCATCATCGGCTTCGGTCAGATGGGCACGGCATTCGCACAGCGCCTCCAAGGTTTTGACGTGAAAGTATTGGCGCACGATAAATACCGCCATGGCTTTGCCAATGAGCAGGTGGAAGAGGTCGCCTTGGATGAATTGCTGGAGCGCAGTGATGTGATCAGCCTGCACCTACCGCTCACTGCGGAGACGGATCACTATGCCAATGCGGGCTTTTTTGAACGCTGTGAAAAGCCGGTCTGGTTCATCAACACCGCCCGTGGCCCGTTGACGGACACCGCCGCCTTGTTGGACGCCATCGATGCCGGGAAGGTGCACGGCGCCTGCTTGGACGTGCTTGAATACGAGGAGCGCACCTTGCTTGGTCTGAACGCAGAACAACAGAACCCGGTGCTCAAGCGGCTTGACGCGAATGACAAGGTGCTGCTTTCACCGCACGTGGCGGGCCTTACTGCGGAGAGCTACTTCAAGCTGGCGAACGTGCTGGCGGACAAGATCCTGAACGACTTCGCGAACGGGAAGCTCTCGTAGTCCCTTCCGCGGTCCCGGAAAAACAGCTCCCTCAGCGGTCTGCCGAAAGGGACCCTGAGGCAAACCGGCATCAACGTCCACTGCGTGAAACGTTGATGGAACTAGCTCCCTCAGTGATCTCCCGAAGGGGATCCTGAGGACACGCAAGCATCAACGTCCACTGCGTGAGACGTTGATGGGACACTCTACCTTGGCAGCCACAACGATGCTCAACACCACCCAGGTCCACGGCCACCGCGGTTGCGATGATGCCGTGCCCGCTAACACCATTCCCGCCTTTCTGCTGGCTGCATCCACCGGATGCCAATGGCTGGAGATGGACGTGGTGATCACCGGCGACGGACAGGTGCTCGTAAGCCACGAACCGTGGATGGACCATCACATCTGCCGCGATCCGGAAGGGCGTGTGATGAGCGAGGAAGCAGGTCGTGCGATCAACATCTTCGAGCTTCAACTCAGCGAGGTGCAGCGCTTTGGATGTGTTCCGGCGAACAGCACGAAAGGTCTTGCAACACAAGCCAGCTGGTATAAGCCCACGCTCTCTGAATTGGTCCGCGCGGTTGACGCTCATGCGGCTGAACGGAATGCGACTCCTCCTTCTTTCAACATCGAAGTGAAGAGCGAGCCGCAGTTGTACGGCACCTATCAGCCTCCTCCGGATCGTTTCGCGGAGCTGGTCCTTCGCGAAGTGATGGCCTTGGATATCGAGCACCGCTGCATCATGCAAAGCTTCGACCCTGCGGTGCTGGAAGCCATGCACGCCTTGGCGCCCCATCTGCAACTGGCGCTATTGGTGGACAATGCGGATGGCATCCAAGCGAACCTCGCTCGGTTAAGCTTCACCCCATACTATTACAGTCCTGCATTTTCCATCGCCGATACGCGCTTGGTCGAGGCACTTCGCGAAAAAGGCATCGGGCTGCTGGTCTGGACGGTGAATGATGAAGCCGATATGCTCCGGATGCTGGACCTCTGCGTGGACGGCCTCATCACGGACAAGCCGAAGCAAGCGATGGCGTTGATCGCCGAACGTCAGTGACGCGTTTCCTGCAAGAGCGCCGCTACATCCTTCTCCAGCACATCCAGGTCCGCCGACCATTGCTGCTGGTCCTGTTCCGCGCCGGGTGCCATGAGCCTCGCGCATAAGGGTGCAAAACGCTCCTCATCGAAGCTGATGAGTTGCGGCTTTAGTGAATGCACCACGCGGGCCACTTTGGCGTGATCACCTTGTTCCCTTGCCTGACGCAGGGTTATCAATCGCTCCGGCGCTGACTTCCGGAACATCGCCACCACCACCGGGTCCATGGCTTCATCCAAGGCGAATGCCGGATCCTTATACAGGCCACTCTTCGGAATGGAACAGGCCACATCTTCCTGAACAGGAGGTTCCTTCAGCCGGTTGACCGGCTTCTTCAAGGTGTCGACCTCGCTGCGCAAGGCTTCGATGGAAGCGTGCAACCTGCGGCTCGTGCTACCCATGCGATAGAGCAGGCCGATCACCAGCAATACGCACACGCCGGCCGCAGCCAGCGCGATCCACATCCAGCGGTCCGCATTGTGCTGCACATCCACGAGCGCCACTGCAATGCGCCGTTCACGCTCCGTTCCCGCCTGCACGGAGCTGTCCCTGTCCGCCATCAAGCGGGCCATTGTCATGGCATGTTGGTCGTTCAGGCTGTCCCGTTGACGCGATGCACTTAGGCGTTCCAACGAATCACTCAGCAACAATTCGGCATAAGCCGAAGCCTTATCCCCGGCGCTGGCATAGCGGCTGGCGAGGTCCCGTCGGACGATGGCCTCCAGGTCGGGGCGGCCCATGTCGTTGGCGATCGCGGTTGCTTGCTTCAGCAGAAGCACGACCTCATTTTTCCGGACCAAGTTCACCAAGCGCATTCTTCCGGCGAAGGCGGTAGGTAGGTCACCCGTGCTATCCGCCAAGGCCAATGCAGCGCGCTGCTCGGCAACCTCAGCCTTCAAACTGTCCGCTGCGATCGTGGCCGGCTGTGCGAAAAGCTGCATGGACCAGCCAAGGCAGAACACCAATGCCAAGCAGGTGAAGGCATAGCGGGGGATCGATCGGGCCATGGCGCGAATCTATTGACCGACCGCCTATTTTTCGTAGGTCCGGTGCATGTAGCGGCACCGTAGCTTTCCGCCCGGCCGTCCGCACACCGATGGGAACCTTCGCCACCTTTTCCTTGTTGATCGTTATCGCGGCGCTTTTCGCCTACGTGAATTTCCGGGTGTTGAAGCTGCCTTCTTCCATCGGCCTCATGTTCTTGGCGCTGCTGTTCTCGGTGCTGCTGGTGGCGGTGGGCAAAGCCATGCCGCACCTGCTGGGCGATATGCGCGGCCTGGTGGAGCACCTGGATCTTTCGCGGTTGCTGATGAACAACATGCTCGGCTTCCTGCTTTTCGCCGGAGCGATCCATATCAAGATCGACGTGTTGCGGCAGGAGAAATGGGCCGTGATGGCGCTTTCCACCGTGGGTGTGATCACGAGCACGATGTTGGTGGGCACCGTCATGTTCTACCTGTTGGCAGCCTTCGGTATCCAGATGGAATACCTGCACTGCCTCTTGTTCGGTGCGCTCATCTCCCCTACCGATCCCATTGCGGTGCTCGGCATTTTGAAAGAGGCGAAAGTGCCGCCGTCGTTGGAGATGAAGATCGCCGGGGAATCGCTCTTTAACGATGGCGTGGCGGTGGTGGTATTCCTCACCATCCTGGAGATCTCGGAAAGTCCCAGCTCCTTCGGCGGGACGGATGTCGCCGTGCTTTTCGTGCAGGAGGCCGTAGGCGGCATCGCGTTCGGGCTCGCCATCGGTTACATCGCGTTCCTGATGATGCGCAGTATCGACAACTACAAGGTGGAGGTATTGATCTCGCTCGCGGTGGTGATGGGTGGATACTCACTGGCGCAGGCGCTGCATATCTCCGGGCCCTTGGCCATGGTGGCGGCGGGGATCTTGATCGGCAACCACGGCAAGAAGCACGCGATGAGCAAGACCACGGAGGAATACGTGGACAAATTCTGGGAGCTGATCGACGAGATCCTCAACGCCGTACTCTTCGTGCTGATCGGGCTGGAACTGCTGGTGGTGAAACTTGACCCGATCCACTTCGTTGTAGGTGGGATCGCGATAGTGCTGATCCTGTTAGTGCGCTATGTCTCCGTCTGGGTGCCGGCTCAGCTGATCCGTTTCCAAGAACGGATGCGACATCCGACCCTTTTGATGCTCACGTGGGGCGGACTTCGCGGTGGCATCTCCATTGCAATGGCCATTTCCTTGGGCGATTCGTTCGATCGCGGGCTGTGGATCACATTGACCTACATCGTGGTCACCTTCTCCATTCTCGTGCAGGGCACCACCATCGGCAAGCTTGCCCGGCGTTTAAAAAAGCAGAAAAAAGAGCGGGAGGCTACTTCACCACAAAGCGCGCGGTAGTGCGTGAGCGCTGCTCGATCAACGGCTCCTTGCCGTTCAGCAGGCGCTTCAGTGTAGCCTCATCAAAGTGCCGGACGGTGATCAGTTCGCAGCCTTCATTGTAACGGACCTCGTATTCACTCTGCAGTTCCTCGATCAGTTGCCGGGCGCGGGGTGAATCATCCACGGCCACGGTGAAAGCCAACGCGCTGTTCTGCATCAGCTCGATGCGCACCTGTCGGTCAGCGAAGCACTTGAAGATGCCGCTGAGGTTCTCCTCCACGATGAAGCTGAGATCGCGAGGAGTGATGCTGATGAGCAACTGCATCGGCTTCACGATGAAGGAAGGAACGAGCGTATCGCGATCGGTAGCATCGCTGATGGTGGTTCCTGCTGCATCCGCATCCTGGAAGGAGCGCACGTAAAGCGGGATGTTCTTGCGTTGCAAGGGTTGCAGCGTTCGCGGGTGGATCACACTCGCACCGAAATAGCTGAGTTCGATCGCTTCGCGGTAACTGATCCGTTCCAACAAGGTGGTATCCGGAAAGCGATTGGGGTCCGCGTTGAACATCCCGGCCACATCTTTCCAGATGGTCACGCTTTCAGCATCGAGCAGGTAAGCGAAGATGGCTGCGGAGAAATCGGATCCTTCACGGCCGAGCGTGGTGGTGGTGCCGTTCTTCGCTCCACCGATAAAACCCTGTGTGACCATACGGAACGGCGTATCCGGCACAACAGCCCGCATAAGAGCGGCCCCTTCGGCACTGGCGTCCCAATCCACTCCGGCGCCGCGGTGCTTATTCTCCGTCCGGACCACGGTGCGGGCATCCCACCACGTATTTGCAATGCCGCCCGCGTTCAAGTGGGCATTCACGATCACGCTGCTCCAGAGTTCACCAAAGGAGACCACCTGGTCATAATGAAGCTCGATGTTCTGTGTCGCCGGATGTCCCAAAATGCTCCGCAAGGCATGGAAGTGGTCGGCTAATAGGTTGCCGGCTTCCTCATCATTCGGGGCCACCTCGCCGAGCACTTCGGAATGGACCTGTTCCAATGCATCCACTTTATCAACGGTCGGCCGACTGTCGATCCACGCCCACACCACTTCTTCCAACGCATTGGTGGTCTTGCCCATCGCGCTTACCACGATCACGAGGTCGTCAAGGCCATAACGCTTCACTACCTCCGCCACGTTGCGCACGCCCGCCGCGTCCTTCACACTGGCACCACCGAATTTGAAGACTTTCATCGCGCTGCCAAGGTGTGCATTTGTTGTTCTGTCAACTCCCCGTTCAGCCATCCGGTGGAGATGTCTGCCCCGAAACGTTCATAGAACCGGATCGCATCCGTATTCCAATCCAGCACCTGCCAACGCATCCAGTGGTACCCGTTCGTTGCACCGTGTTCAACGCATTGGCGGAACAAGCGCTCTCCGATCCCTTGGCCCCGGGTAGCGGCTGTCACAACAATATCCTCCAAGTAAAGGCAACGGCCCTTCCACGTGGAATAGCGATCATAGCACAAGGCAATCCCTAGGATCCGGCTATCCGCTTCCGCCGCGACCCATCCGAACCAGATCGGCTTGTCCCCGAAACCAGCATCCAGCATCTCCGCTTCGGTCACGGTCACCGCTTCCGGCTCCTTCTCGAATAATGCGAGCTCCTTCACCAAAGCCAGCATTTGCGGCACATCGCGGGCTTCCGCCTTGCGGATCGTGATCTCCATGGTGCCCAAAGATCGCGCACAGCCGATATTTGCAGCGGATCATTCATCGGCGGTCATTTTCTGATCGTCCGATCTTCTGATCTTCTGATCAACATGGCGAACATCACCACCCTCTCGGAATTCATCATTGAGCGCGAAAAGGATTTCCCTTTCGCCACCGGCGACCTCTCGCAATTGCTCACCTCCATCCGCTTGGCCGCTAAGCTGGTGAACCGGGAAGTGAACAAGGCCGGCTTGGTGACCGAGATCCTCGGAGAAGCCAACGCGCACAACATCCAAGGCGAGCAACAGCAGAAGCTGGACGTCTACGCCAACAATCACTTCATCAACGCGATGCGCAACCAGGGTGCTGTATGCGCCGTGGCAAGCGAAGAGGAGGACGAGCACATCGTCTTCGATAACCCTGCCTCACTGAACGGCAAATACGTGGTGGCCATGGATCCTCTGGATGGCTCCAGCAACATCGACGTGAACGTTTCCATCGGCACCATCTTCTCCATCTACCGCCGGCTGGATCCGGAAAAAGTGACCTTGGAAGATTTCCTCCAACCCGGTAACCAGCAAGTGGCTGCGGGCTATGTCGTCTATGGCAGCAGCACCATGCTCGTGTACTCCACCGGCAACGGCGTCAACGGCTTTACGTTGGACCCCAGCATCGGCGTGTTCTGCCTCAGCCACCCGAACATGCAGGTGCCCAAGGATGGCAGCATCTATTCTGTGAACGAGGGCAACTACTTCGACTTCACCGACAATGTGCGCGGCTACATCGACCGCTGCAAAAGGAAGAAGATGAGCGCACGCTACATCGGCAGCTTGGTGGCGGACTTCCACCGCAACTTGCTCAAGGGCGGTATCTACATGTATCCCGGCACCAAGGACAAGCCGAACGGCAAGCTGCGTCTGCTCTACGAGGCCAATCCCCTCGCCATGTTGATCGAGCAAGCTGGTGGCAGCGCTACTGACGGCACCACCCGCATACTGGACCTTCAGCCCAAGGAACTACACCAGCGTTGTCCCTTGTTCATTGGCAGCTCGGCGATGGTGGAGGACGTGATGAAGTGGTGATGTAACTTCACGGCTGGATCAACTATCATGGACAAACTGGCCAATAAGAAATCGCGCCGAAAGGCCGTCATTAAAAAAAGTGTACCCAAAACGCCCAAACGGAAACTTCCGGACGTGCGCAAATTCGCTGGTACCGTACCAGGCATGGACAAGTGGGCATTGGAGGAAGTAAGGCGCATGCGCGATGAGTGGTGAGCGCATTCTCGCCGACACGAATGTCCTTATTCGCATGTTTGCTGGAGATGAGGCGATCGTTGATCTGCTCGATGGGGCTGATATCCATGTTTCTTTCATCACCGAGATCGAACTGCTAGCCACTTCCCGGATCACCGTTGCCCAAACAAAGAACATCCGGGCCTTTCTTGATCAGTGCCGCATCATTGGAGCGGAACTGGATGTACGTAAATATGCGATCGAATTTCGCAAGGCGTCCGGACTTAAACTACCAGATTGCATTATTGCTGCAACGGCTGCCTATCTGAACATGCCCTTGGTTACCGGCGACAAGCAATTCTCTCAATTGGAAAAGGAAATCGCTCTTTTCCGCGTGTGACGGATACCTACCTGCCAATTACACGCTTCCTGTGGACAAGCGCTGTGACTTCCACCTACCTCGTCAGCTTGAATATGACCGGCACGGTAACCCGCGAGTTCACCGTGACGCCATTATTCATTGCCGGCGTCCAAAGGGGCATGGTCTTTACCACGCGGACGGCTTCACGCTCCAAGCCTATACCACCCGGAACTCCACGCAATACTTGGACATCATCCACCGAGCCATCGCGCTGCACTACGAACTGCAGGATGACCTTGCCCTCGATACGGTCCTCCTGCTCTTCTTCCGGATAGATGATGTGTCGCCCGAGATAGGCGATCATGGCGGAAAAGCCACCCGGATATTCCGCGCTTCGTTCCACTGAAGTGAAAATGCTGAGCGTATCGGGTGGGAGCGCTTCGAACGGTACTTCGGTGTCCGGCTCTACCGCGTGTGGCGCCACTTGAGCTAAGGCCGCAACGGAAAGCAGGAAGACCAAAGGAAGGATGAGCAAGCGCATGGCCGAAAGTTAGGTGTGGCCCACCGGCGCTTGCAGCGCGAGCCTGCATGCCGGAGGTATGGCGTGCGAGGTAGGCGCTTGTAGCGCCAAACATCCTTACTCCACCATCATCCGCGCGATCAACGCCCGCACCCGTATTCGGTCCGTCATCCCCGAAATGCGGTACTCGGTCCCTGCCGTGAAGTTGATCACCAGATCCATGTCGTCCGCCACGCCAAGCGTGAACGGCCTTCCACCGGACCAGCCCATGGCCAGATGCTGCAAACCCGGTAGCTCACGGAAGGTGTGCCGATCAGGCGCATAGCTCTTCATGGCTTCACCGGCGGTGCTCATCTGTTGCCCTTTCACCACGGTGAACGGGGCATGGTTCCGATACAGCTTCCAAGCCGTTGCATTCGCCGAGGCGGAGGTGTACTTCCCCGGCGGAAGTTGCTTGAAGACATGGATGCTGTCGATGCGTTGGGCTTGCACAGCACCAACAGCCATAAAGAGGCAAAGGCCGAGCAACTGCGGAGCGAGCGTACGTATCATGTGGTGCGAATCTACCAGTGCTTCGTCCTGCTCCGAAGCTTGGAATGAACCATTTTCACCCACACCTGTACTGGGCATAGTGGCCATCTTTGCCTACTGCTATGAGAAAAGCCCTTGCCGCTGCCCTATTCCTGGTCTTCGCTACCGCCAACGCCCAGCAATGGGAGCTCACCACGGCCATCAAGTCGCGCAGCAAATTCCCCGCAGTGCAGATGATGAACGCCACCCTCGGCTACGCACTGGACAACAATGCCGTACCCGCGATCCTGCGCACACGCGATGGCGGGACCACGTGGGAGCGGATGGTCCACCTCTCGTTCAACTCGCCACAGGACATGTACATGTGGGATGATCAACGCGGCATCGTGGTAGGCGGCAGTGGAGGCATCTTCCGCACCACGGATGGCTTCGAGAACACGACCAGCAGCAGTGGCACAAGCACCTACGGCACGCTCCGCTCCGTCACGTTCGCCAACGATACCTTGGGGCTCATCGGCACCGATGCCGGCCGCATCTATCGCAGCACGAATGGCGGCGTTAGCTGGACACTCATCACCAGCGGCGTAGGCAGTAGCTACTCCATCGTTGGGCTCTCCATGCCTTCCGTGGACACGGCCTATGCCAGCGTGTATGGCGTGGGCGTGATCCGCAGCACCGATGGCGGCCTCACGTGGCAGCCCACCGCAGCGGCCGCGCCAACCGGCTTACGCGCCCTCCACTTCAGCGATGCGCTCACCGGCGTGGTGGTGGGCAACAGCGGCAACATCCATCGCACCAATGATGGCGGTGTCACGTGGGTACAGGCCAGCTCCGGGATCACGCAGAATATTCTTGCGCTCACCGTGCAAGGGAACGTGATGCTCGCCTCCGGAACCAGCGGGAACATCCTGCGCAGCACCAATGCCGGAGCAACTTGGACAGTGATCACGGTAGGCACCGGCACCACCACCCACCAGAGCATCTCACTGAGTCCTGAAGGCGTGGGCATCATCGGCACCGATGGTCGCATAAATGGCACGGTGGACTTTGGTGCTACATGGCAACTACTGCGCTTGGGCACCTACCACACCGTGCTCAACAAAGTGTCCTTCCAGATTGACCTGGTCGGCGTGGCCGTGGGCTCCCTGACCGCCGGCGGCGCGGAAAGTGGCCTGTTGCGCACCACCGATGGAGGCCACAATTGGAGCAATGCTGGATCAGGCGGTTTGGGCGTTCACCTCCTCCCCAGCGGTGTTGGTTGCTTGGGCGGCGGCAGTGGCAGTTTCGCCCGCACTACTGACGCCTTCGCAACGCGCATTGCGGCCAACGGTCCCAATGTGGCGATCCGCTGCACATGGAGCTTCAATGCCAACACGCACATCGTAGCCGGCGGAGCGGTTTATGGAGGCATCTACCGCACCACCAACTCCGGATCCACGTGGACGCATGTCCTTGACGTGGGCAACATCACCATCAGCGATCTCTGGTTCGTCAACAGCCAACAAGGTTATGCCGTGGGCGAATACGGCGACGACTATCGGACCATGGATGGCGGGCTCACGTGGCAGCCAATGACCGCCACCAACGGCGGACATACCATCTTCTTCCTCAACGACACCCTCGGTTGGACCAAGGCCTTCCGCACTATCGACGGTGGCGATACGTGGACCTTCATGGGCGGCACGCCGCAGGGCACCATGAGCGTTTTCTTCACCGATCCCGACACGGGATACGCCGTAAGCAGTTCTGCGCAAACGGTACGTAGCACCGACGGCGGCATCACTTGGAACTACTTCTTGCCGGACATCCTTAATGCCCAGATCGGTGATGCCACCTACGTGGACGGCGAGATCGTGGCCGTTGGACGCTGGGGCGACATCTACCGTGCGCGCGTGGCGTGCCCGAGCATCGCAGCCATTCCTGTCATTACATCAAGTGGAGAAACCCTCTGCACCAGCACCACCGGAACCGCGCAATGGTACCTCAACGGCGATGCGCTTGCTGATGGAGATACGCCCTGCATCGACGCCACAGAGGAAGGTTCTTACACCGTGGTCGTCACCGATGCGCTGAGTTGTGTTTCGGCAACCTCCGCACCCTTCCAAGTGATCCACACCGTTGTGGCTTCCATGGCTATCGGAACCACGTGCTTGGTGCCCAACCCGGCGAGTGAAAGGGTCCGGATCGAACGCCTTGGCGACGCCCCAGCCAAGCTCACACTTCGTGATGTCCAAGGGCGCATCGTGCGACACCAAGCCATCACCGGAACGAATGTGAACCTTGACCTCTCTGGCCTGAAACCCGGAGTGTACTTGGTGCGCATCGCCACCGCAGGCCAAGTGGAAACGTTGCGTTTGGTGAAGGAGTAAAGCAACATGGCGAAACCCGTTACCTACCTCCTCCTTTTCCGCGGTGTTGGCGGAGCCACGCAGTTACCCGTTGCTCAGCTCCGCGAAGCGCTGTCCAAGGCTGGCTTCACCGGGGCCACCACCTACATCAATAGTGGCAACGCTTTGGTGCGCAGCACGCTCTCGCGCGAAAAGACAATTGCCCAAGTGGCCAAGCTGTGCAAGGAGCACTTCGGTTTCGACAAGGCCATCTTCGCTCCTACCGCAGCGGAGTGGCAAGCAGTGATCGACAAGAATCCATTCCCAGAGATAACCGAAGGAAAGCATCTGCATACTGCGCTCCTGGCTGCCACCCCGAAGCCTGAAGCCGTGGAAGCGATACGCGCAGTAGCCGTGGATGGCGAGCACTTGACCATCGTGAACGACGTGGCCTATATCCACACGCCGCATGGTTTCGGCACCTCCAAGTTGGCAGCCAAATTCGACAAGGGCATCGGCGTGGTGAACACCGCGCGGAATTGGAATACAGTGCTGAAGATGATGGAGCTGGCCCGGGGGTTGGGGGAGAAGTAGGCTGTCTCATCAGTTCAAACACGAGGAGACGTGATGTGGACCTTGGGAAAGGGTGGGTACAACTCGTACACCCCTTCAAAGGGAGGGGGAGAATTGCCCCCTCCCTTTGGCTTCAGACCAGCGGTGGCAAGCAAAAATTGAATTGCTCGTACACCGAGAGCCTGTTCCGGATCATGCGAGGACTGACCTTGCTACCTTTGTAGGACATGCCCAAGTTGTATGAATACTTCGGTCTCGTCTTCCTGTTCTACAGCGACGACCATGACCCCATGCACCTGCATGTCCAGCATGGTGATCGTGAAGGCATCCTCATGTTGATCATCGTGGAAGGAGAGCTCACGGAGCTTCGTTGGAGAGCGAAACGCGGTTCGGAAATGCTGCGCGAGAAGGAGCAACGCGAAGCTGAGACTTTTGCCCGAGCCATGAAGGATGATATCGTGGCCAAGTGGACCGCTTTCTATGTTGAACACAAACGCATCGCGCCCGTGCGCATTACCCGCCGCATCAAATGAACATCCCCGAAGACGTACGCATCAAAAAGGCAGAGTACCTCGGTGACTATGCCATCCGCTTCAATTTCACTGACGGGCACGTTTCCGAGATCGACTTCTATCCGTTCCTAAGCGCAGCTGGTCAGAATCCGATGAACAGCCAGTACTTGGACGTGCTGCGGTTCCGTCAATTCAAGCTGCACAAGAAGGTGGACGTTTATTGGGACGATTGGGAAATGTGCTTCCGATTCGAAACATTGTACGGCGGCAAACTTCCGAAAATGCCAAAGCCGGCCGCGGGGCGAAAGACACCCAGCTCTTACGTAGCATCGAAACCGATCGCAAGAAAGAAGTGAGCACGAACAGCCCACCGTAACTTTGCACCCTCCCGAACCCGATGCCCGGAATTGCCGGTATCGGGCTTTTGGGGTTTCCTGTTTCCATGAAAACAAGCTATCTGCGTCAAGGGCTGCGTTATGGCATCATGCTCCATGCAGTCATATACCTGTCCTTCATATTTCTTGTTGGATGCGGAATTTCAAAGCGCGGCATGAAAGGCTTTGGTTCGAGTATTGCCGAGACTGCAACTGGAAGTTCGCTCTATCCATTTTCCGATTCACTCGGATTCACAGGGAGAGACACACTTTGGACAGAGTTCGCATATAACAACCAAATAACAAGGATTCATGGCAAGGTCGCGATTGATGTGGCGGGGAAGGCTCGCTTGCTTCGAATAGGTCCTTGGCAAGAGTATTACGCCAATGGCCAAGTCGGCATTGATGGTGAGTATGGAATAGGTCGTTACATAGAATGTTGCGCTCACGGACATTGCGCCAAGTTCTACAATTTCAAAAAAGGTCGATGGTGCTTCTGGTATCCCAATGGTCAACTCAGGGCACAAGGGACATTTGAAACTCAAAGAAGACATATGAAGAACAATTGCAAAGGGGATGACCAGCTATTGTTTGGTGCGGTGCAGGTCAAGCAATGGAAATTCTGGGATGAATCGGGCAACCTGATCAACCCAACGACGGAAATGATCCAGGGCATTGAAGGAGTCTACTATCAAGTACCCGGCTATGGGATCCAACTACACTCATTAGCTAGAGTGAACCGCCACGAACTCTCTTATGGCATCATTGATTGACATTAGGCCATCTATGACCTCTCTCTCCGACCTCCTCTCCCTCTTCGCTAACGACCCGCGCAGCAAGCAAGCAGCGGAGGCCTTGGCGGCGCCGAATGCACGCATCCGCCTGAGCGGCGTAGTGGGCAGCGGCCGTTCGCTTGCCGCCAATGCCATCCGTGAGAATCGTGGCGGAACGCATGTGTTCATCCTCGGCGACAAGGAGGAGGCGGCATACTTCATGAACGACCTGGAGGCATTGCATGCAAAGGATGAAAAGGACTCCCGGAAGAACGCCATGCTGTTCTTCCCGGCCCCTTCGCGTTCCCCTTATGACCCCGAAGGCCACCAAGATGGCGATCGCGTAACCCGCACGGAAGTGCTGGAAACGCTGATGACCCTTCAAAAAGCGCAGGATACTTCGCAGCTCACCATCGTTACCTACCCGGAGGCTTTGGTCCCGCTGGTAGTGGGGAAGGAAAAGATGCAGAAGAACACGTTGGCCATCAAGCGCAACGAGGAACTGCCGATCGACACCTTGGAGGATTGGTTGCATGAAACGGGCTTCGAGCGCGTGGAATTCGTTTACGAGCCGGGGCAGTTCAGCATCCGCGGCGGCATTGTGGACATCTTCAGCTACGGCAACGACAAGCCTTACCGGATCGAGCTTTACGGCGATACCGTGGAGAGCGTACGCCGCTTCGACCCGCAAGATCAGCTAAGTGTGGAGCGACTCGCCGAAGCGGTGATCGTCCCCGACCTGCAGGATGAGGATGCTGCGGAACAGCAGACCTTCTTCGCGCAATTGCCGACCGATGCCGTGATCTGGCTCAGCGACCCCAAGTCGATCAGTGACACGGCAGTGAAGTCCCTGCAATTGTTGAACGATCTGTATGCGCGGACGCCGGAGAAAGGGAGACACGCGAAACCGGAGGAACTTTTGGCCAGTGATAGTGACCTCGTCAAGGGACTGTTGGGATTCCGGAAAGTGTTCTGGGGTTCCAGCCACCAGCCTCAAGCTACAAGCCGCAAGCTTGAGGCTGGTGGCTTGCAGCCTGAGGCTATCGAGATCAACTTCAGCCAAAAGCCTCAACCACCCTTCGCCAAGGACTTCAAGATCCTCAGCGGCGATCTGCACAACAAACAGAACGCGGGCTTCAAGAACCTGATCGCGTGCAACGGTGCCAAGCAGAGCGAACGCCTCTACTCCATCTTCCGCGACATGGAGCACGACGTCTCCTTCACGCCCTTGGTGCTCGACCTTCACGAAGGCTTCATCGATGGCGAACTGAACCTTGCGCTCTACACGGACCACCAGATCTTCGAGCGTTACCACCGCTTCCGGCTGAAGGAAGGGTTCCGCAAGAACTCCCAGGCGCTCACGTTGAAGGAACTGACACAGCTGAAACCCGGCGACCTCGTGGTCCACATCGACCACGGCATCGGCATCTTCAGCGGCTTGGAAACGATCGATGCCGGCGGACAGATGCAGGAAGCCATCCGCTTGAAATACCGCGACAACGACATCCTCTATGTCGGCATCCACAGCCTGCACCGCGTGAGCAAATTCAGCGGGGAGGAAGGCAGTACGGCACCGAACATCAGCAAGCTCGGCAGTCCGGCGTGGAGGAACCTGAAGGAGAAGACCAAAGCCAAAGTGAAGGCGCTCGCCTTCGACCTCATCAAGCTCTACGCACAACGCAAGAGCAAGCCGGGATTCGCTTTCCAGCCGGACAACTACCTGCAGCATGAGCTGGAAGCCAGCTTCATCTACGAGGACACGCCCGACCAGGAGAAGGCAACAGCGGATGTGAAGAGGGACATGGAAAAGCCCGTCCCGATGGACCGGCTCGTCTGTGGCGACGTTGGCTTCGGCAAGACGGAAGTGGCTATCCGCGCGGCTTTCAAGGCGGTGTGCGACAGCAAGCAGGTTGCTGTGCTGGTGCCCACCACCATCCTCGCCCTACAGCATTGGAAGAGCTTTTCGGAACGCATGAAGGGCCTTCCCGTGCGCGTGGATTACATCAATCGCTTCCGCAGCGCGGCCGACCAAAAGCAGATCCTCGCCGACGTCAAAGAAGGAAAGATCGACATCCTCATCGGCACGCACCGCTTGGTGAGCAAGGACGTGAAATACAAGGACCTCGGCTTGCTGATCATCGACGAGGAGCAGAAGTTCGGCGTGAACGTGAAGGACAAGTTGAAAACGATCCGCGCCACGGTGGATACGCTCACACTCACCGCCACGCCGATCCCACGCACATTGCAGTTCAGCCTTATGGGCGCGCGCGACCTCAGCATCATCAGCACGCCGCCGCCCAATCGCTACCCCGTGCAGACCAACGTGCATCCTTACGATGAGGTGGTGATCAAGGACGCGATCGAATACGAACTCTCACGCGGAGGACAGGTCTACTTCATCAATGACAAGGTGAAGAACATCGAGTTCATGGCGGACATGATCCGCAAGCTGGTGCCCGGTGCGCGCGTTAGCGTGGGCCATGGCCAGCTTGAAGGGCACAAGCTCGAATCCGTGATGATGGACTTCATCGAGGGAGAGAGCGACGTGCTCGTCTGCACCACCATCGTGGAGAACGGCCTGGACATACCGAACGCCAACACGATCATCGTGAACGAGGCGCAGAACTTCGGCCTCAGCGACCTGCACCAACTGCGCGGCCGCGTAGGACGCAGCAACAAGAAAGCATTCGCCCATCTTCTCGCACCCAGCCCTCATCTCTTGCCGGACCTATCGCGCAAACGCCTGCAGGCCATCGAACAGTTCAGCGATCTCGGAAGCGGCATCCACATCGCCATGAAGGACCTCGACATCCGCGGTGCCGGCGACTTGCTCGGCGCGGAACAAAGCGGCTTCGTGAACGACATCGGCTTCGAGACCTATCACAAGATCCTGGAGGAAGCCGTGCGCGAACTGAAGGACGAACACTTCAAGGAACTCTTCGAGGATCGCCAGCTCGCACGCGGTGCCACCCGCTACCGCGCGGATGACTGCATCCTGGAGACGGACCTGCGCATGATGATCCCCAACGATTACGTCAGCGAGACCGCTGAACGCCTCGCGCTCTATCGCGAGTTGGACAATCTGAAGGACGCTGCGGAGCTGGAAAAATTCAGTGCGTCAGTCGCGGATCGCTTCGGTCCCATTCCGGACCAAGTGCAAGAACTGATGGAAGCGATCCGCCTGCGTTGGAGCGGGGAAAGGCTGGGACTGGAGAAGATGAAATTGAAGCAGGGCAAGCTCATCGGCACCTTCATCGCCGATCAGAAACACCCCTTCTTCGGAAGCGGGATCTTCACGGCGATCCTGCGTTCCGTGCAGCAACAGCCACGCAAGTTCAAGGTCTACGAGAAGAACGGCACGTTGCGGCTTTCGGTGGACGACGTGAAGAACATGAAGCAGGCGAAGGAGGCGTTGGAGGGAGTGCTGGCGGTGGTGGCATGATTTCCAGGCGCGCCATTCCGCGCCTAGAACTTTGACCCTTTGCTACCGTCCTCAAGGAACGAACACTCGTTCCACGATCACACCCTTGCTGTGCATGATCCGAAGGATCATAACACCTTGAGCACCGACCGCAGGTATGCGTTCAAGACCTTGGCCGTTCAGGCGTCCGTTGGTGATCAGTGCACCTCGCGCATCCATGAGCTGGTAGCTCGGGTTCTCGAGGGTGCCCCAACCCAGATTTACAAGGATCGCATTGTTATCCGCGCGGACGAGGATATCGGAAGAGCCGATGGCAGCCACATCCGTACTCAGTTCGACCACGATACCGGTCAGCACGGGCGCATAGAATGGCGAAGGCGTCACGACACGGACCAGATAGTCCGTTCCGGGTAATGTGCCAGCGGGGATCGTGCATGGAATGCTGCCGTTAGCGGAGGTACTGTTCATCGTCCCGATCACGGTGGCTGCGGAGAAATTGCCGTTCACGTCGGATAGCTCAACGGTAAAGTCCGTTGCAGCGACAGGCTCACCGCTCGTTGTGTAGGCCACGTTCAGATCGTATGCGGAACTGGCGCTCACGTAGGCGATAGGTTCATCGGAGGCCGCGTACAGGTTGTACATCAAGCCCATGTCATCGAACCATGCCTGCGTTCCAATGATGCTGTTCGTGCTGTCACCGCAGGAAACAGCGAGCAACACGTGCTCCGGCTGGCGGTTATCGATGTACACGAAGGGAACGGAGAAGCGTGTCCACTCCGCTTTATCCACGCCTGGGCCCGTCCATGTCGCAGTACCGACCCAGTTCGGATAGGTATCGAACATCGGCAGCTTGCCTTGGGCCACGTGCAACAACGCCGTGATCTTTGCATGGTCCCCGGGTTGGGGTGTGGCCTTGAACCAGCCGATAAGGCTATCCGGGCGGGAACCACATACCGTGTTCCAATCGGAGTTCCCGAGGTCTGAGAACACGTAACTGTTCGCGACGGTGAACTCGGCATGCACACGTCCATTGGTGAGCAGCCCTGTAGCAGCACCAATGAGGGAAGTCACTGTGCGGAGGTTCGCCGAGAACGCTCCGGTATGCGCATCGGCAGCCTGCCAACACAATTGGGGAGCAAAATTATTGATGAGGGTTCCTCCATCACTCGTCTTCACGGAGCTCCATTCCAATGGCTCCTCCGTGGCCGTTCCCACATCGTTCCATTGCTCAAAACCTGCGTTCTCCAGTTGTGGCTGTGCCCAAAGCAAGGATGCAAGGCATAGCGCGCCAACGCACGCCATGTTCCGGTATAGTGTGTTCATGGCGGCAAATCTAGTTGGGAACCGGTAGCTGAACTCTAACAAGTAACGCGCCCACACACAGCCCGATACAGGTCTCGTCAAACCGGGAGCTCTATCACTTGAATGACGCGTTACTGATCTACTGAACTTGATCGGCAACTATGAACGCGCAACCAGGTTGTCCTGATCCGACCCTTGCCACATAATAGCCCGGCGCAAGGTTTTCTGGCAATCGAACGCGCATGGAAAGGTCATCGGTAACGAGCGCGCCCTGACCAAGCGATGCCCACTGACGGCCAAGCATATCGCTCACTGTTACTGACACGGTCTTCGAGCTAAGCCCAGTTACGGACAAGGCATGTCCAACCGGATCATAACCGCACTTCATATCGGTCTCCACAGCCCGCCGATGTTCATCCACTCCCACGTTCAACATGCATTGCGGGGCCATCACGGCGTCCAGCATGATGGGCGTCATGACGAGGTCTGTACTTGTCATTGTGGCCGGGATCGCGAACAGATCCACCATACCGCTCTCAACCCACCGCTCCGTTACCTCCGTGAAAGGGACCGGCTCTGTGTTGCAGGCCTCACATTGTGCAGTAAGGGTGTTGATGGTGACATCGCTGAACATTTCTGAAGAGACATAGGCGAAACGCATCGCCTCCTCCGATGGCTCCAAGGTCGGCAATTGGATGGGCACTAATTCACCCCAGCTGGTGGCACTGAACTGCGTGGACCAAAGGATATTGTTATCCGCATCGATACGGGCGAAGGCCGTCCGGGCATCATAAGAGGGACTCATCAGCATCATCGAGCCGTCCGAGAAGCAATGCCCCGCCCCGATATCCATTCCCCAACTGATAGCGGAGACCGGCGCGCCGTCAGGTCCGGTCCGGATCACCACCCCGCGGTATTCTCCGTCACCGCTCGATCCTCCTAACACCGCAAAGCCCCCGTCCGGCCGAAGCAAGGTGGTGGCTCCTTCATTATTCAGCGCGTCGCTGTACCAGCGGGTCCAGTTTATATTCCCTTCCATGTCCGCATGCATCACCAGCATATTGGATTCCGTAGGAATGTCGACGTAAAGCCCGGTGACGATCACTCCTCCGTTCGGATCAGCTGTGAGCGCATTGAAGCGCAAATGAGTGCCCGGCTGCCCCGCATACTCGCGCGCCCAGACCACATCCCCCTGCCCTGTGAACTTGAACAAAAGTGACTTGCAAGCTCCGCTGGTCAGGCAGTACGTCCCCATGCCAATGAAAACATCCGGGGCCAATTGCACCAGGTCGTACAGGTTGGAATGATCCGCTCCGTTCACCGTATAAGACTTGGCCCAGTCCACATCCCCATCCATCTGCAGCTTACGGATCAATAAGTCACTGTTGCCACTTCCGTCCGCTCCCACCATCACTCCGCCATCCGAGGTGCCCTCCATGCAGGTGATCATATCCGAGCCTCCGTATTGGTAGCGCAGCAGGCTCATCACATTACCGTCATTGTCCGTCGTGAGGATCGAACCGCCTGCTTCGTTCACTGAGTCGCCTACTGGGCGGGCGCTCACCATCAAGCCACCGTTAGTGGTGGCAACGCCACGCACCCAGCTGACGCTATTGAACCCCACATCATAGTGGTTACCGAAAACCACCTGTGCCTCGCTTGTCCTACACAGCAGGGAGGCCAAGATCAATACCCCGGTTGGAATGGTCTTCAAGCTTGACATGATATCGAAAGTTAGCATTTTCAACTGACCGGTATTCCGGCAAAGAAGTGGCCTTTTTATCTTAGACACGGTTCACACCACATTCGCTGTCTGCTAGTTGTAGATCCACATCATCTACTCGAACAGGAGAGCTTCCTTCGTTCGTGTAGAACGGCCAAACATTCACTACCAACCTGAAACCAAGAGCGAACAATGCACCTGCGGATCCTCAATGCCAGCTGGCGCATCGAGGTAGATAGATATGTTCGGGGTTCGTGAACATTCAGCTTATCACAAGCCGGCATCTATCTCGCAAGCGATCGAAGTTGCCCCCCTCACCACGCCGCAGCGGTTCATCGTGCAATGAGTGCAGAACGCCCGATCTTGTTCACAATGGCTTGGAGGATATCTGCGGAAACCAATATCTGCAAGGGCATGTACCGCGATACCTTCGCGCCATGCCCACTAAACAAAGCGATCGCGCTCATATTGACCTCAGCTTCCTCAGCGGTCCCCGTTCACGATGGAAGGAGTTCAAGACGCTTCTTCACATCGCGCAACAATTTTTCTACGGATTTCAAAAGCTTCATTTCGTGGGGCCTTGTGTCACCTTCTTCGGCAGTGCACGTTTTCCGCCGGAGCATCCGTACTACCAAGCCACGCAATCGCTCGCACGGCGGGTGGGGCGCGTGGGCTTTACCATCATGACCGGTGGTGGACCTGGCGTGATGGAGGCCGCCAACCGCGGTGCGCGCGACGTGGGCGCCACCAGCGTGGGCTGCAACATCGTGCTCCCGCATGAGCAATATGCCAACCCCTACCTCGATGTCGATCTAACCTTCGATCACTTCTTTGTGCGCAAGGTGCTCCTGCTGAAATACAGCATCTGTTTTGTGGTGATGCCGGGCGGCGCAGGGACCATGGACGAACTGTTCGAGACCGTTACCTTGATCCAGACGGGAAAGGTGAAAGGCTTCCCGATCATCCTATACGGCAAGACCTATTGGGCACCTGTATTGGAGCAACTGAAGCAGATGATCGCAGCGGGTACCATCGGTGAGAAGGAACTGGGGTTCGTTCATGTGGTGGACAATGTAGAGGAAGCCACGGAGGTGCTGCAGGAACAATTAGTGGGCATGTGGCAACAGCGAGGAGGGAAAGGCGCCCACCCGCCGGAATGGTGGTTCCTCAACCAGCCGATCAAGGGCAAGACGTTCCATGACCGGAAGGATGTGAGGTGAAGGCGTAACGCAATCTTAATGGCGGGCCAAGACCGGGTTAAGAAGCGGTAGGGTCCTTTGTGGCCGTGCTCCAGGCAAAAAACTTCCGGGGCACGAAGCACATGATCCGTAACGTATTTCTTGCCCTGTCCATATTGTTAAGCCCAGTGCTGATCGCTCAGCAAGGCCATATAGAAGGTGTGGTGACCGCCTTGGAGAACGGCGCACAAACACCACAACCCTTTGCCAGCGTTCTGGTGAAGGGCACCACGACCGGTGTCAGCACGGACCTCTATGGTCGCTTCCGCATCGCCACAGCTCCGGGTACCCTCACCTTGGTGGTGAGCATGGTTGGCCAACCCAGTTTGGAACGAGTGATATCGGTGGATCCGGGTGGAACGACGAATGCGAACATCACCCTTGAGGGTGCCGGACAGGAGATGGAAGCGGTGCAGGTGGTGCGGGAACGCCGTGTGGACACGGAGATCGCGGTGATGCAGGCCGTGCGCAACAGCGCCCAATTGGCCAACGCCATAGGTCGCGAGCAGATCGCCAAGGGACAGGACCGGACCGCTGCGGACGTGGTGAAGCGCGTGCCGGGCGTTACGCTGATCGGTGACCGCTTTGTGATGGTACGCGGGCTCGCAGATCGATACAACACCGTGCTGTTGAACGGTGTAACGGCACCAAGCATGGAGCCAGACCGTAAGGCTTTCAGCTTCGACCTGTTGCCCAGCGGAGCCTTGGACCGGATGATGGTCTACAAGACCGGGGCACCGGAGCTGCCGGGCGAATTCGCAGGAGGCATCATCGAACTTTCCACCATGGGCGTTCCAAGCCGGAATGAGGTGAAGGTGAATTACGGCATGGGGATCCGGAGCGGCACCACCTTCCATGAGATGCGGACGGACCAGACCGGCAAGACCGACTTTCTCGGCTTCGACGACGGCTCACGCAGCGTGCCATCGGATTTCCCAGCGCACTTGAATCAAGTGAACGACCCTGACCAATTGGCCACCTTGGGCCGCGAGCTTCCGAACACTTGGAAGTCCACTTCCCGGATGGCCGGACCCGACCAGCGCTTCGGCCTGATGATCGCGCACCGGTATGGAAAGGAGAATGCGAAGAACCACTACGGCAACGTCACCTCCATCGACCTTTCGAACACGAGTGCCGGCTACACCGCGCGCAACTACAACTACAACACTTACGATGCGGCCACGCAGAAGAATGACACCATCTACCGGTACGTCGACCAGGAGAACTTCCGGTCCGCCCGCTTGGGCGTAATGCACAACTGGAGCGCGCTGATAGGCACCGGAACGAAACTGGAGTTCCGCAATCTGTTCGATCAAGTGGGAGAGAACCAGACCACTGTGCGGACCGGCCAGAACATGGAAGAGGGATTCGACGTGCGGAACTTCGCTTACCACTACACACAGCGCACGCTTTACAGCGGCCAGCTCCATGGCTCGCATGACCTGGCACAAGACCGCAGTCATGTGGACTGGACCTTGGGCTACGGGCGTGCGCTGGGCAAGGAGCCGGATCACCGCCGGGTGCGCACGGTGCGGAACATCGGCGAGAGCGACGCACCCTACCAAGTGGTGATCGCACCCACCGCATCCACGTTGGACGCGGGCCGGTTCTACAGCGATCTGGATGAAAGCACCATGACCGGGAAACTGGGACTTGCACAAGACCTTGGGAAAACGGACGGGAAACTCCGGGCCGTGGTCCGCGCCGGTGC
Source organism: Flavobacteriales bacterium (assembly GCA_038234075.1). Lineage (GTDB taxonomy): Bacteria > Bacteroidota > Bacteroidia > Flavobacteriales_F > PHOS-HE28 > PHOS-HE28. The sequence continues at coordinate 167,403 of JBBSUV010000001.1, forward strand.
ACTCGCGGAAAGGAAGGATCGGGATTTCAGCGCTCGCTGGATGAGCTTCCGGAAAGCCAGCTCCGGGCAGTTCAACAATGCATTGGGCACACTTCCGCTGGATGTCATCTTCAGCGAAGCCAACATCAACGCCACCACCGGGTTCAAGCTGGAGGAAGGCACCAACCCGAGCGACAGCTATACGGCTGCAAACACCTTGGTCGCGGGCTTTGCCGGCACCACGATCAAATGGATGGAATTGTTCGTGTTGAGCGGCGGCGTGCGGGTGGAGCATAATCGCCAAGAGCTGGACGGAGCCACCTACGGGGGCACGAAAGTGCGCGTTGACAACCCGGTGACCAGTGTGCTCCCATCCGTGAACGCATCGTGGAACATCACGGAGCGTTCCTTGGTGCGGGTGGCTTGGAGCAACACGGTGAACCGACCGGAATTCCGCGAGCTGGCGCCATTCTCCTTCTATGACTTCAGCAGCAACAACGTACTGTACGGCAATCCGGACCTGACCACCGCGACCATCTCCAACATGGATGCGCGCTGGGAATTCTACCCGAGCTTGAGCGAGGTGTTCAGCGTGGGCGTTTTCCAGAAATCCTTCACGGACCCCATCGAGATGTTCTTCGTCCCCGGCGCGGGATCGGGCGGCACGCGCAACTTCACTTACAAGAACGCCCAAAGTGCCAAGAGCATCGGAGCAGAGGTGGAGATCCGCAGGTCATTGGCACCTTACTTCAAGCGTGGGATCCTGAGCCGCCTCGGCCTGCTGGTCAACGGCACGTTCGTCAACAGCACGGTAACGCTGGGCGCGCAAGCCGTGGGACAGGACCAGAGCCGGCCGATGATGGGACAAAGCCCATACGTGGTGAATGCCGGCCTGTTCTATGCGGACACCGCATCGCAGTTCCAATTCAACGTGGTATTCAACACCTTCGGAAAACGGCTCTACGCGGTGGGCAGCTTCGGCACACCGGACATTTATGAGATGCCCGCGAACAGCCTGGACATGTCCCTGAGCAAAGACCTCGGTGCCCACTTCGCGGTGAAACTCGGACTCCAGAACATCCTGAACACACGCACCTTGTTGCATCAGGACAGCAATGCGGATGGACGCATCGGTGCACAGGATGCGGTGATCACCAGCTTCCGCCGCGGTGCGTATTTCAGCGGTGGAGTGAGCTACTTGTTCTAAGCCGGGAACCAACCTACAAGCCCTGAAGAGCCGACCTCGTGGCGGCTCTTCAGGGCTTCGTCCTTCCCGGGCTTAACGCAATGGTGATACAACGGAACGATCCCATAAAGCATGGCCCACATTCAAGCAATGTGGGAACGGTGTCTTTGTGGCGTAAACAAAACACACTGAAAGAACAGATGAATATCCTGAACAAAACGCAACTCTTGGCCTCGCTCCTCGGCGCTGCCTTGCTCACGTTCTCCGCCTGTAAGAAGGACGATACCGCTGAGCCCATTAACACGCCAAGCACGCCGTCAGGCTTCACCATCACCGACCTGGGCAACAACATCAACAATGTGGAAGGTTCCTCCTCGGCCAATTTCACATTCACCAGCGACAAGCAGTGGTTGCTGCAAGGCTTCGTCTATGTGGAGGACGGTGCCACACTGACCATCCAACCGGGCACCATCATCAAAGGTGACAAGAACAGCAAGGGCACGTTGATCATCAAGCGCGGCGCGAAGATCAACGCGGTGGGCACGAGCAGCCAACCGATCGTATTCACCAGCAACCAGCCTGCGGGCAGCCGCGACTATGGCGACTGGGGCGGCATCATTCTTTGCGGCAGGGCGAACAACAACCAGCCCGGAGGCGAGGCTCTCATCGAAGGTGGTCCGGACGCTTACTACGGCGGTGGTAACAGCCCGAACGACGCGGACAATAGCGGCACCATGCAGTATGTGCGCATCGAATTCCCGGGCATCGCGCTGCAACCGAACCAGGAGATCAACGGCCTCACTTTCGGCGCAGTGGGCAGTGGCACCACCATCGACCACATCCAAGTGAGCTACAGCGGAGACGACAGCTATGAATGGTTCGGAGGAACGGTGAACATGAAGTACCTGGTGGCCTTCCGCGGCTGGGACGACGAGTTCGATACGGACAACGGCTTCCGCGGCAAAGCCCAGTTCTGCTTGGGCCTGCGCGATCCGGCCATCGCGGACCAGAGCGGCAGCAATGGCTTTGAGAGCGACAATGACGCGAGCGGTTCCACTGCTGCGCCCTACACGATGCCGATCTTCAGCAACGTGAGCTTCTTCGGTCCGCTCGCGGTTTCCGGAGGCACACCGAACACACAGTTCAAACGCGCGGCCCACATCCGGCGCAACAGCCGTTGCAACGCATACAACACGGTGTTCACTGGCTATCCTACCGGTATCCTGTTGGATGGCGCGCTCACCGAGGCGAATGCCACGAACAACGATCTGCAGATCCGCGGATCTATCGTTGCGGGTTGCCCGAGCCCATTGGAAACCGCTTCCGGTAGCACGTTCGACATCTCCTCCTGGTTCAACACCAGTGGTTGGGGAAACAGCGTGGTGTCCGATATGAACACCTTGAGTCTCAACCTTCCGATGAACCTCACCAGCCCCACATTGCTCCCCGGCAGTGGCTCACCCTTGCTGAGCGGCGCCAACTTCACTGGGCATGTCAGCGACCCATTCTTCCAGCAGGTGTCCTACCGCGGTGCCTTCGGCTCGGACAACTGGACCAGCGGCTGGTGCAATTGGGATCCGCAGAACACGGCCTACTAGAGGCGGATCGTTCAGACCCCATTCAGTAAGAAGCCCGATGTGCGATCGCACATCGGGCTTCTTCTTTCAAGACTTACTTGGACCGCGGAGATCACCGGGCGGCGGGCAGCGTAAAGGAGAAGGTGGTGCCTTGCCCTTCCATACTCTTCACCGAGATCGTTCCGCCGTGTGACTCCACGATGTGCTTCACAATGGCGAGCCCCAGTCCTGTCCCTCCTTCATTGCGGGCGCGGCTCTTCCCCACTCGGTAAAAGCGCTCGAACAGTCGGGGCAGGTGTTCCTCGGCGATCCCGGGCCCATCATCCTCCACCTCCACCAACACCTGCTCCCCGATACCGAATGCGCGCACCGTGCAGGTCCCTCCTTCCCTTCCATAATGGATAGCGTTGTTCAACAGGTTGAGCAGGACCTGCGCCAAGCGGTCCCTGTCGGCATGTACAAGGACCTCATCCTCCATGGCGTTGATCAACTTCACGTCCCTCTGTTCGGCCGATAGGCGCAGATCTTCCATCGTCTCGTTCACCAGCTTGCACAGGTCCATCCGTTCCGCAGCGATACCGATCACGCCGCTTTCCAATTGGGTGATGAGGTCCAGGTCCTCGATGATGCGGACCATCCGTTCGGTGCCCCTGCCGGCGCGTTCCAGGAACTTCCGGTTCACCTTCGGATCCTCCAGCCCGCCCTCCAAGAGCGTCAGGATATATCCTTGGATGCTGAACGTCGGGGTGCGCAGCTCGTGTGCAAGGTTGCCGATGAACTCCCTTCGGAAACGTTCACGCTCCCGCAGCTCGAGCACCTCCGAGCGCTTGCTACCGGCCCATGCTGCAACTTCAACATCCACCGCGCCGAGACTCTCCTTCTTGGCCTTGCCAGAACCAGCTCCAACGCTGCGGGCCTCATGCACGGTGCGGTGGATCAGGTCCACGCGGGCCTGCACGAAGCGTTCCACCGCGAAAAAGGTGACCACACCGGAGACCAGGAAGGCCACCAAGCAAACGAGGCCAAGCAAAGCGAAGGGCACCTCCGGCCCATGCAGGGCGGGGAATAGGCGCATCACCAGGAATACGCCGAGCGCGGACAAAGCGGCAACGAGCAAGGCGATAAGAAAGGGTGAACGAGGCCCCATTGCGGCCAAAGTTAGCTGGGCGGCATGCCGCAGACCCTTGTCGCTGGAAGGATCTTCGTGGAATGATGCACTTAACGTACAGGCAACATCGGCAAGGTATTTTCGCCTTCATTTTTTTAGAAAGGATGCACTTCGGCCTTATGCAATTCCTCATGCTCGCGGGTTCCCTCGGGCTTCTTGTGTTCGGCATGAAGCTGATGAGCGAAGGCCTGCAACAAGTGGCCGGCTCACGCATGCGACGCGCACTGGACACGATGACCCGCGACCGGCTGCGCGGGGTGTTCACCGGCATCTCCACCACGGTGATCGTCCAATATTCCTCCGTGGTATCGGTCATGGTGGTGAGCTTCGTCAATTCCGGCCTGCTCACGTTGCGAAAGGCCATCCCGGTACTGATCGGGGCGAACATCGGCACCACGTTGAAGTTGCTCCTCTTCGTGGCGGTGGGCTTCTCCGCGCTGGAACTACCCTATATCGCACTGCCGCTCATGGGCCTGGCGCTTCCCCTGCTCTTCATGCGGGACCCGCGGATCAAGGCGACCAGCAACCTGTTGATCGGAACGGCGCTGCTCTTCCTTGCGCTCGGTCTGTTAAAGGATAACGTACCTCCGCCCACTGCGGATGCATTGGGCTTCCTGAAGACCTGGGAGGGACGCGGCATCCTTTCCGATCTGCTCTTCGTCGGTCTCGGTGCCTTGTTGGCGATCACCATCCAGTCCTCGAGCGTGGCGCTGGTGCTCACCGTCGCGCTGTGCGAGGCAGGCACCATCGGATACACCACCGGGGCTGCGCTGGTGCTGGGTGAGAACATCGGCACCACCTTCACCGCGAACATCGCTGCGTTGGCCGGCAACGTGTGGGCCAAACGGGCGGCGCGTGCCCATCTGCTCATCAAGGTGCTGGGTGTCGCAGGGGCACTGGTGGTCTTCAAGCCCTTTCTCACCGGTATCGCATTCTTCACGGAACGGATCAACGGAGGCGACCCTTATACGGATGCCTCTATGTTGAAATGGTCGTTGACGTATCTGCACTTCGCTTTCAACCTGGTGAACGGGATCGTCCTGTTGCAATTCATCCCTTGGGTTGAAAAGGCGGTGACCCGCATGGTGCCTGCGCGCAACATCCCCGATGAGGAGTTCCGGCTGGAGTATCTCGAGGATCCGATGATGGCCGTTACGCCGGAACTTTCCTTGATGGAGGCGAACAAGGAGATCGCCAAATTCGGCAGGCTCTGCCACCGCATGCTGGGCATGGTGCGGGAGCTCCTCCTCGAGACGGACCTCAGCAACCGGGCCCTCTTGATCCAGCGCATTGCGAAGTACGGCTCCATCACTGACCGCGTGAAGAACGAAGTGGCCCGTTTCCTCACCCGCACGGGCGCGGAAGTGCGTGAAGAGAGCGTGAGCGCGCGCATCCGCGGCATGCTCTCGATCATCAACGACCTTGAACGCATGGGCGATATCCTCTTCCAAATGAGCAAGAGCCTCGAGCGCAAGAATGATGAGCGGCTTTGGTTCTCCCCCGAACAGCGCCAGGAACTCCTGGACATGATGATGCTGGTGGACAGGGCCTTCCATGTGATGGAAGGCAACCTCAACGGGGAGGCGGAGCACGTGTCACTGAACGAGGCGGTGCTGGTCGAGCAGCGCATCAATCAGCGGCGTGACCACTTAAGGCGTGACCATCTGAAGGATCTCGACAGCGATGATCACAATGTGCGCACGGGAATGGTCTACAACGACCTCTTCAGCAGTTGCGAAAAATTGGGCGACCACATTGTCCGTGTGAGCCAGGCGCTCGCCGGAAGGCTCTAGGCCTCGAATTTATAGCCCATGCCCTTGACCGTTCCGATACGGTCATCGCCGATCTTCTCCCGCAGCTTGCGGATGTGCACATCGATCGTGCGATCGCCGACGAAGACATCGTTGCCCCAGATCTGGGCGTAGATCTCGTCCCGTTTGAACACCTTTCCCGGTTTGCTCATCAGCAGCGCCAACAGTTCGAATTCCTTCTTCGGAAGTTTCAGCTCTTCATTCCCCGTGCTTACGATGACACGCTCGAGGTCCATGCGGATGCCGTTCGACTCGATGATGGATGAAGCAGCGTGCCCCCCGCGTGCGCGCTTCAACAAGGCCTGCACCTTGTTCACGAACACCTTTGGCCGCACAGGCTTGTTGATGTAATCATCAGCGCCGGCCTCATAGCCCGCGATGTGGGAATAATCCTCGGTGCGCGCACTTAGGAACAGGATCAAGGTTTCCTCCAAGCCGGATAGCTTCCGCAATTCGTTGCAGACCTCCACACCGTCCATGCCCGGCATCATGATGTCCAGCACGACGAGGTCGGGGCGCTCGGCCTTGGCCACTTTCAATGCATCGCGACCGTTCACGGCCGTAAACACCAGGATGCCCTCGCGTTCCAAGTTGTACCGCAGCAGTTCCAGAATGTCCTCCTCATCATCCACCAGCAATACTTTCCGGCTTGTCGTACTCATCTTATTGATCCTCTGTTCGATGCTGCAAATTGACGATTTCACGGCCGATCACCGTGTTAAGCGAAGGTAACCATTGTGTTAGCGTATCCCGTGATGACGCAGCCACCCACAGTATCTCGGAAATGATCCTCAAAGCCCGCGAATGGCGAGGATCAACACCGCGTAGCGTGCAGCTTTCCCGAGGAACATCAACACCGTGACAGGGATGAACGGCGTCCGGAACAGCCCCAGCGCGATCGCGATAGGATCACCGATAACGGGCAGCCAACACAGGAGCGCGGACCAAACCCCGTAGCGTTGCACCAACGAGCGCCAGCGTTCGGCCTTGGCGGGGTTGATCTTCAACTTCCGCATCAGCTTCCCTTCCGGCACCCAGCGACCGAGGCCGTAATTGGTAAGGCCGCCCAATGTATTGCCGATGCTTGCCGTGAGAAGCAGCGGCACCGTGCCCCAAGGCCCTAGAGCCATGGCCAAAAGCAGCGCCTCCGAGCTGAACGGAAGAATAGTGGCGGCAAGAAAGCAGGCAAGAAAAAGTGCCGGTAAACCGACTTCGGCCCAACCCGTGAAAAGCTCCATCTGGCGCGAAGATGCGAAGTTCGGCACGGGATCCGTTATGCTGGTGGAAACACCACCGCCATGCGCGCACTTCACCTTCTCTTCTTGGCACCCTTCGCGGGAACCTCCGCGAACGCCCAGACCGCTGGCTATCAGGGCAACCTCGGCGGCACCGTCGGGATCAGCGTGCCCACAGGCGAGTTCGCCGACACTTGGGGTAGGAACACGTTCACCTACGGCGGTCAGTTGGCCTTTCCGCTCGGGCGTCTTCCTTTCCAAGGCGGCTTCGCATTTGATTATAGCTTCATGGGCAAGAGCTTCGCCACGGTCCCTGTTTCAGACCCTGCCCTCACCGCTGCCGAAGGCTCGCTCGCTGTGAGGGCCAAGATGATCAGCTACCATCCCTTGCTGCGCTTCAGCCCTTTCAAAGGAAAAGTTAGGCCCTACCTGGACGGGATGTTGGGCATGCGGCAGTTCACGACGGTGAGCAAGGTGAACGTGGAAGGACTTGATGCACCTGTTTCGCGAGAGCGCAATGCCAACGACTTTGCCTTCAGTGCAGGCTGGGCGGCGGGCGTGATGGTGGGCCTGGGCGGGATCGGCTATGTGGAAGCTCGCGTGGAACGGTTCAAAAGCGGGAAAGCCAGCTACGTTGATCCGAATTCCATCGCCGTTGACGCGGCCGGGAACATCCAGTACAACACGCTGAACAGCAACACGGACGCGGTGAACGTACTGTTGGGGATCGGGCTCCGCTTCTGAATTCCAGGCCATTCCGGAAGAGGTGTCCCGGACCGGACCGGAGGTCGATAAAGCAGGAAACCTTGGCGAGCGTGCCCCGGTCAGCAGGATCAAACTGTTGGTAACACTGCTGAAAAGCCATGGCCCGGCGCTCAGTTCCCTCCGGCGTTGACAGGTAAACTTGCGCAACCTAAGCCGGGCATGGTCGACCACAGTAAGCGCATTGAAAGCGCATTGATCTCCGTATTCCACAAGGACGGCCTCGAGCCGATCGTGCGGGAACTGCACCGGCTGGGCGTACATTTGTACAGTACTGGCGGTACAAGGGCGTTCATCGAGAACCTTGGCATACCGGTCACTCCCGTGGAGTCCCTCACCTCTTTTCCTAGCATTTTAGGCGGCCGTGTAAAAACGCTGCACCCGAAGATCTTCGGCGGCATCCTCGCACGCAGAGGCTTGGGAAGTGACGAGGCCCAGTTAGAGGAGCATGCCATCCCTCCTATCGACCTGGTGATCGTGGACCTCTACCCCTTCGAGGCCACAGTGGCCGCAGGAGGTAGCGAGGAGGAGATCATTGAGAAGATCGACATCGGCGGCATTTCCTTGATCCGCGCAGCTGCGAAGAACTTCAACGACGTGCTGATCGTGCCCGCACAAAAGCACTACGCGGAAACGCTGCGGATCCTCTCCGGGCAAAAAGGCACCACCACCTTGGCCCAGCGCAGGGCCTTGGCCTCGCACGCCTTTGCTGAGAGCGCCCACTACGACCGGGCCATCCATGCTTGGTTCACTGGAGAAAAGTCCGATGCCCCCCCTGCTTCCGGCCATCCCGAGCATTCTTTGCGCTATGGGGAGAACCCCCATCAACCCGCCAGTTTCATCGGCGATCTGGACGGACTTTTCGAACGGCTCAATGGCAAGGAGCTCAGCTACAACAACCTGTTGGACCTGGACGCAGCATTGGAATTGGTGGACGACCTTTCCACGTTGAAAGGCATCTCTTTCTGCATCTTGAAGCACAACAATGCCTGTGGTGCGGCCATCCGCCCAACGTTGAAGGAAGCTTGGGAAGCGGCCTTGGCAGGCGATCCTGTGAGCGCCTTCGGCGGCGTGCTCATCACCAACGTAGCCATTGATGTTGCTACCGCCACGGCCATCGATGGGCTATTCTTCGAGATCATCTGCGCACCGGACTATGAGCCGGCCGCTTTAGAAGTGCTGCGCAAGAAGAAGAACCGGATCATCCTGAAGCGTGGCGCGGCGCAAAAGCCGGAGCGGAAGTACCGCACCGCCTTGAACGGCACCCTTTCCCAAGCGCCGGACCACGTGGTCGATCGGGCAGAGGCCATGCAAGCGACCACCAAGAAGGTCGCCACAGCCCCGGAACTTGCCGATCTCGTCTTTGCGAACATTCTGGTGAAGCACACCAAGAGCAATGCGATCGTGCTGGCGAAGGATGCGCAATTGCTCGGCAGCGGCACCGGCCAGACCAGCCGGGTGGATGCCTTGGAGCAGGCCATCGCCAAGGCCGGTAAATTCAACTTCGACCTTCACGGGGCCGTGATGGCAAGCGACGCCTTCTTCCCTTTCCCCGACTGCGTGGCCATCGCAGCGAACTCGGGCATTACGGCCATCGTACAACCCGGAGGCAGCATCCGCGACCAGGACAGCATCGATGCTTGCAACGAGCTTGGCATCGCCATGTGCATCACCGGCAACAGACACTTCAAACACTGACTATCCCATGGGCTGGTTCTCCGGATTTTTCACCCAAGAGATCGCGATCGATCTTGGTACCGCCAATACCCTCATCATCCACAACGATAAGGTCGTGGTGGATGAACCGAGCATTGTGGCGAAGGACCGCACCACCGGCAAGGTGATCGCCATCGGTAGGCAGGCGCAGCAGATGCATGGGAAGACCCATGAGAACATCAAGACCGTGCGCCCGCTGAAGGATGGAGTGATCGCCGACTTCCAAGCTGCGGAGGAAATGATCAAGGGCATGATCAAGATGATCAACCCGAACCGGCAGCTCTTCACGCCGAACATCCGGATGGTGATCTGCATCCCCAGCGGCATCACCGAAGTGGAAAAGCGCGCGGTGAAGGACAGCGCTGAACATGCAGGTGCCAAGGAGGTGTACCTGATCCATGAGCCCATGGCAGCGGCGATCGGCATCGGCATCGATGTGGAAGAGCCGATGGGCAACATGATCATTGACATCGGCGGCGGCACTTCGGAGATCGCGGTGATCGCCCTCGGCGGTATCGTCTGCGACAAGAACATCCGTGTTGCGGGTGATGAATTCACCAACGATATCGAGGAATATATGCGCCGCCAGCATAACATCCTAGTAGGGGAGCGCACAGCGGAGCAGATCAAGATCGAGGTCGGCAGCGCGCTGGTGGAGCTGGAAGATCCCCCCCCGGACTATGCCGTGCGTGGCCGCGACCTGATGACGGGGATCCCCAAGGAGATCACCGTGACCTATTCCGAGATCGCGCAGGCATTGGACAAGTCCATCAGCAAGATCGAGGAGGCCATTCTCAGCGCGCTGGAGAGCACGCCGCCTGAGCTAAGCGCGGACATCTACCGGACGGGCATCTACTTGGCCGGCGGTGGCGCTTTGCTCCGCGGCTTGGACAAGCGGATCAGTCTCAAGACAAAACTCCCCGTCCACGTCAGCGAGGATCCCTTGCGGGCGGTGGCACGGGGCACCGGCATTGCCTTGCGCAACATCGACAGGTTCCAGTTCCTCATGCGGGAGTAGGGGCGATGCACGCATCGCCCCACTACCGCGTGGCACGGAGAGCCCCGAACACGGATGTTCCAGAGATCCGCCACGGTTCCACGATGCACGCATCGCCCCACTACCGCATGGCACGGACCCGCCAAGAGCTCGGTGAAGTCCACATGACCAACGGCCCTTGCGGTATGATGCGAACCACCTGAGAGCACCATGCGCGACCTCTTCCGCTTTCTCTTCCGTCAGCGCAACAACCTGCTTTTCCTGGTCCTGATGGGCATCTCCATCTCCCTGCTGATCAATGGGAACATGCATCAGCGCGCCCAAGCGATCAGCAGTAGTAATGCGGTCGTGGGCCAGATCTATTCATGGCGTAACGAGATCACCGAGTTCGCGGACCTGCGTGCGGTGAACCAACAACTGGCCCAAGCCTTGGCGGCCGAGCGCAACAAGAACCACGATTCGTCCACCCACCCGGACAGTGTCCGCACGGTGAACGACAGCGCTAGGGCGCAGCACTACACCTTCATCACGGCACAGGTGATCAATAGCACGACGCAGAAGGAACGGAATTACATCACTTTGGGCAGTGGCTCATTGGCGGGGATCAGGCCGGACATGGGCGTGATCGGCATGACCGGGCTGGTCGGTATCGTACGGGATGTAAGCCCGCATTTCGCGCTCGTCACCAGCGTGCTCGGCAACGAGTTCCGTACCAGCGTCCAACTGAAGAACACGGGGCACTTCGGCCTGCTCGCCTGGGACACCGACGATCCATCCACGGCTTCGCTTACGGACGTGGCCAACCACGTGCCCTTGGCACCGGGCGACACCGTAGTGACCCGCGGCGGTGATGGCATCTTCCCTCCGGGCATCATGGTGGGCACGGTAACGGAAGTGCTGGACGACCCCGGCAGCAACTTCCACAACATCAAGCTCCACCTCAGCGAGGACCTGACGCGCACGGCCTACGTGCACGTGGTGACCGACATGCTGAAAGCCGAGCGCGACACCCTCGAAGCCAAGGCCCCGTTGCCATGATCTCCGTCATCATCCGGAATATCGCGCGTTTCCTGCTGCTGGTCCTCCTGCAGGCGCTGGTGATCGACCACCTTGACCTTGCCCACGGCTGGGTGGTGCCCTACCTGTACGTGCTGTTCATCATCTCCCTGCCCTTCGACACGCCGCCTTGGGCCACCTTGGTCCTGGGCTTCGTGCTCGGCATGGCGATGGACTTTTTCAGCAGCACACCGGGCATGCATGCAAGCGCCTGTGTGGTAATGGCCTTTGCCCGCCTGCTCATGCTACGTCTTCTCGTTCCCCGCGACGGTTATGACCCCGGAAAACGGCCCATCGTCCAGCACATGGGCCTCACTTGGTGGATGACCTTCGCCGGCGTGCTGATCCTCGTACACCATCTGTGGCTTTTCTTCGTTGAAGTGTACCGCTTCGATGACTTCCTGTCCACTCTCCTACGTGCCGTGATGAGCGCTGTTGCCACATTGGTACTGTGCCTTTTGGCCCAGGCGCTCACCTCGCGCGAGATCCGGCTGCGATGAATTTCGACGAACGCAAGTATGTGCTGATCGCGGCGGTGATCTTCATCTGCATCGTCTTCATCCTGCGTCTGTTCTGGATCCAGGTGGTGGACGAAAGCTGGACGGCCCGTGCAGCGGACATCAGCGAACGCAAGGTGACCGTCTTCCCTTCCCGGGGGCTGATCTATGACCGGCATGGGGAGTTGCTGGTGGCGAACACACCGGTGTACGACATCATGGTGGTGCCCCGCGAGGTGAAGGGATTGGACACCATGGGCCTCTCCACCCTGCTCAACGTGCCGATGGACCAAGTACGTGAGCGGCTCCGCAAGGCGCGGGATTATTCCGTGTGGAAGCCCAGCGAATTCGAGCGGCAGATCACCTCCCAGCAATACGCGGCGATCTCCGTCCACTTATACAAATATCCAGGGTTCTACGGGCAGAGCCGGACGTTGCGCACCTATCCGCCCCACCTCGGCGCTCACATGCTGGGCTATCTCAGCGAAGTGAACGCCCGCAAGGTGGAGCAGGACCCCTACTACAAGCCCGGCGACGTGATCGGAGTTGGTGGACTGGAAAGCTTTTACGAGAAGGACCTGCGCGGAAAGCGCGGCGTGAAGTACGTGGTAGTGGACGTGCACAACAACGTCCAGGGCCCGTTCAAAGGCGGCCAGTTCGACACCTTGGCCTACGCCGGAAAGAACCTGTACACGAGCATCGACGCGAAGATGCAGGCGCTGGGCGAACGGTTGATGCGCAACAAAAAGGGCAGCATCGTGGCATTGGATCCACGGACGGGAGAGGTGCTGGCGCTGGTGAGCTCGCCTGCCTACGACCCGGAACTGCTCGTGGGCCGCGTACGGAACACCAACTACCGCCTGTTACAGCAGGATTCCCTAGTGCCCTTGTTCGACCGGGCGCTGCAGGCACAATATCCACCGGGATCCATCTTCAAGCTGGTGCAGGCGGCCATCGCCTTGCAGGAAGGTGTGATCACCTTGAATACCGGCTTCCCCTGCAACAAAGCGTTGGTGGGCTGCCACAACCACCCCAACGCGCGCACTGTCGAGGAAGCGGTGCAGATGTCCTGCAATCCTTACTTCTATCAGGTGTTCAAGCGGGAGGTCGAACAAGGACAGAGCTCGGACCGCTTCAAGGACGCTGCCATGGGGATGGCCGAATGGAAACCGTTCATGGAGAGCTTCGGGCTGGGTCGTCCCCTCGCTTTGGACCTCCCGGCGGTGAAGGGAGGCAGCATCCCCGGGGTCAAGTACTACAATAAGATGTATGGCGAATTCCGCTGGGCGTTCAGCAACATCTATTCCCTCAGCATCGGGCAGGGCGAAGTGCTGGTGGTGCCGATGCAAATGGCCAACATCGCGGCGATCTTCGCCAACCGTGGCTTCTACTACGATCCGCACGTGGTACGCGCCATCGGTAAGATAGACAGCCTGAAGACAGGGATCGAGCGCCATCACACCTTGGTGGATGATAAGTGGTTCCCGCCTATAGTGGAGGGCATGCGGCGCGTGGTGAACGAGGCCGGTGGAACGGCGAGGTCGGCACGCATCCCCGGTATCACCGTATGCGGCAAGACCGGTACTGCGCAGAATCCGCATGGCAAGGACCACGCGGTGTTCATCGCTTTCGCCCCGATGGACGACCCGAAGATCGCGATCGCCGTGTACGTGGAAAATTCAGGCTTCGGTGGCACTTGGGCAGCGCCGATAGCGAGCCTCTGCATGGAGCAGTACCTTACGGATACCATCACACGGCCGGACGTGATGCAGAAAATGCTCGACGCCAACCTGATCGCGACCGAGGGCAACTTCAAGAAATTCGTGAGCAAGCGCCGCAAGCAATGAACCGCCGGGAGAACGTAGTCCACAACATCGACATCCCCCTGGTGGTGATCTACCTGGTGTTGATGGCGATGGGCTGGGCCAACATCTACAGCGCGGCCTATGACCCGGCGCATGCCAACCTCTTCGACCGCGCCCGTGAATACGGCGCCCAAAGCGTCTGGATCTGCGTATCCCTGCTGCTCGGTGCCGGCATGCTGATGGTGCGTGGGGATTTCATCCGTGACCTCTCCTACCCCATCTATGGCTTCGTGCTTCTCCTCCTGATCCTTGTGCTGCTGATAGGCCGCGAGGTCAATGGCGCGAAGGCTTGGTTCGGCGTAGGCGGCTTCGGCATCCAGCCTGCCGAGTTCAGCAAGTTCGCCACCTCATTAGCGCTATCCAAGTATTTGAGCGGCCTGAAAACGTTGAAGGAGATGCGTTCACGTGTGATCGCCGCTATCCTTATCCTGCTCCCCGTAGCCTTCATCATGCTGCAGCCGGACACCGGTACAGCTTTGGTGAGCGGCGCCTTCGTCCTCGTGCTCTATCGCGAGGGGCTGTCCGGCAACATCCTGCTCATCGCCATCATGGCGGCCATCCTTGCCGTGCTCTCCTTGATCATGAAGGAAAGCTCCTATGCCGTCCCTTTCACGGATACCATACTCCACGGCCAGTACTTCCTCGTGTTCCTTATCGCCCTGTTCTGCTTGCTGGTCTTCTTCGTCGCCCGGAAATTCGTCCTCAAGCACCGCAGGAAGCGCATCTACGCCTATCTCCTCTTCGGTTTCCTGGGTTCCGCCGCCTTCATCGGGAGCGTTGATCAGATCATCGACCACATGCCCCTGCACCAGCAGACACGGATCAAAGTGCTGTTGGGTCTGGAATACGATCCGCGGGGCTATGGCTACAACGTGGAGCAGAGCAAGACGGCGATCGGCAGCGGAGGCCTACTGGGCAAAGGCTACCTGGAGGGGACCTTCACGAAGTACAAGTACGTGCCCATGCAGAGCACGGACTTCATCTTCTGCACGGTGGGTGAGGAATGGGGTTTCGTAGGCACCACCCTGTTGGTGATCCTGTTCGGCGCGCTCATCCTACGATGTATCCAGATCGCGGACAGGCAGCGAGTTAGGTTCACGCGCATCTATGCCTACTGCGTGGCCAGCATCTTCTTTCTGCACCTTATGATCAATGTGGGCATGGCCATAGGACTCGCGCCGGTCATCGGCATCCCCTTGCCGTTCTTCAGCTATGGCGGAAGCTCGCTCATCGGCTTCACGCTTCTCTTAGCCACCTTGGTGCGGCTGGATGCTGAGCGGCTGGGGCAGTTGCACTGAGCACGTTATACCAATTGGCAGTGCTGAAGTAACTGATCCTGAAAGAGGATCAGAAGCTATGCAGATCCCGGGTGCGCTATTCCCTAATTCCTTCCGCCGAGGATGCTTCGCGGAACCGGGTAACATTTGTGGGTCCGTTGTGCTCAAGGAACTGTCAACTTCTTCGGATGCTTTTGCGATCCCGAGCGGTATTGAAACGCTATTGAAAAAAGAAAGGGGAGCCGCAGCTCCCCTTTCTTCAAACCGGCAAGGCCGGGATCAATAGAACTTCGAACGGTTGTCCTTCACGTCGGCTTTCTCCTTCAACGCATTGAAGAGTTGCCCTGCGGCCCGGTTGCGCACGCGATCGGTGAGTCCTTTGACGTCCTCGGCTCCTTCAGGCATCGCACTCGGGGGCGTCAGCTTGTTCATGTGCGCGACATAAACGGCCATGTCACCTTTCAAAGGAGCACTGGTCGCACCGCTGTCCAAGGCGAAGATCTCGCCGATCACCGCGATATCGCTGTATCCGCCGGACATGGTGTTCGAACTGAAGGGCATGTCACCCGAGCTCTGGACGTTCACGTTCAACTCCTGCGCCAAGGCTTGGAGATCCGTCTTACCCTTCATCTTCTCCGCGAGCGCGTCCGCTTTCTTCTCCTTGCGCACTTCCTTGGTGAAGGCTTCGCGCACGTCGTTCAGTTTCGGCACGCCTTCCTCACGGATCCCGTTGAGTGAGCATACCACGTAGCTGTCCCCGCTGGTAAGGGGTTCGCTGCTCTTGGCATCCGCGGCAGCGTGGTCCACCCAACGCACCACCTCGTCGGCTTCCTGCAGACCGGGCACGAAGCGCTGATCCGCCCGAAGCTCAGGTACGGGTGTGTATGCATAACCGTCCTTTTCTGCCGCCTTGCGGAACGATGCCGTGTCGGGGTTGTTCAGGGAGAACTCGTTCGCGGTCTTCCATGCGGCCTTCATCGCCTGTACCGGTGCGATCTTGCGGTCGACGGCCAGTACGCGGCGCTCCTTGCGGCTCCGTTGCCCGAGCACCTCCACGATGTGGTAGCCATAGTCGGTCTTTGCGATGGTGATGGCACCGGTCTTCTCATCGAAGCTGGCCTTTGTGAATTCCGGCACCATGCGGGTCCTGTCGAACCACTCATACACGCCACCCGTGCTCTTGCTTCCGGGATCATCGGAGAACTTGGTGACCAAGGGTTCGAACTTGCTGCGGTCCTTCTTCACAACGGCGAGAATGCTGTCCGCGCGTTGCTTGATGGTGGCCTGCTCCTCGGGGCTCTTGCCCTGGGTGCTGAGGAGGATATGGCGCACGCGAGCCTCTTCCACGTCAGCGAGTGCCACCACCTTCACCAGTTTCCAGGAGTTTCCTTCACGGAAAGGACCCACGACCGTTCCGGTGTCGGCATGAATGATGAGGGAGTCGTTCAACTGATCAGCCGTACCATCCTTGTAGGCCGTTGGCGTAGGGTTCTTGGTATCGGCATAGGCCATCACCAGTGCGCTGTCGGCCTTAGGGCTACGGGCGGCTACGAAGTCCGCTTTCAACTCCGTCATGTCCGCACGGGAGTTGTCCATGTCCTCCTGTGTTGGGGTGGCGTTGAAGCGCACATAAGCGAAACTGCGCGACTCCGTCTGGCGGTATTTGCGCTCGTCCTTGTGGGCATCGAAGAACCGGCGGAGCTCCGTGTCGTTCACGGGATAGAGGCTGTCCGGCTCGCTTTCCATGCGCTGGGCCACGAACTGGAAATCGGCCTTGGTGTTCTTGGCCGCCCAATCGTCCTGTATCTGTGCCTTGTTCACGAAGCAGCTCTTCTTCACCAGGTCGTTGTACTTGGCATAGATGCGCTGTGGCACGAAGGTGCGCTTCTGCATATCGAACAACGCGAGGTTGTTCTCCTGCACATATTTGAAATACTGGCGCAACCGGTCCTTATCCAGCTGGCCGGTCTGCGGGTTCTGGAAGCTCTGGTTGTTCTTGAAATCCGGCAGGACGTTGTTGCCGAAGCGGATGTCGTCGTATTCCTCGCGGCTGATGCTATTGCCGAAGCCGGCCTCCTCCGCCTCGACCCGCAGGGTATGCTCGCGAAGAATGTCGTTCCATACGCCGTTGCGCACCTGCTCCTGCAGTTGGTTGTCCACGGTGGTACCGTTCTGGCGGTAGAGGTCGAGCTGCTGGTCCACCCGGGTGGAGAACTCCTGCATGCTCACCTCTGTCCCGGCGATGCTTCCCACGTTACGTTCCTGTCCGCCTGATTTGTTGCCGATGAAATCACCGACCACGAACAGTACCAACGCACCGCCTACAATGATCCCCAAAAGCGTTCCACGCTCGCGGATCTTTCCAATTACAGCCATCTAATTGATCTTAAAAGGGTGGCAAATATAGGCGGGTGGGCGCTACACCGGGCGAATGGTTCCGGAAACCTGCAGCATCCGGGCGCCCCGACCCTCCGAATGTGGGTTGCCCCATGAGATAAGCCTACGGCCATAAGGGTTCTAGCAGGCTCTGAAAAAGCGGAGAAGCCACAGTTCCCCCTCAAGGTCCCCACTGCTTTTACCCGCTGCCGGGCCACCTGTTCAACTTTCCTTGGGCGGCGCCCCTGCCGTGAAGCCTTCTTCCACATCCCTCACCAGCACGTTCACCAGGTCGATCCGGCCGTGCGACACGTTGGTGACGGTGAAGCGGAAGGGGCCGTCGTCCACGATCTCGCCAGGTTCGGGCACCGTGCCGGTCCGGTGCATGATGTAGCCGGCCAGCGTGTCGTATTCCTCACTTTCGAGCAGGTTGAGCCCGTATTCCTCGGCTAGGTGCTCCACCTCCAAGCGTGCACTGAACACGAACTCGGTAGGCCCGATGCGTTCCTCCACGGAATCCTCGTCGTCGTGCTCGTCCTCGATATTCCCCACGATGGTCTCCACCACGTCCTCGATGGTGAGCATACCGGCCGTGCCGCCGAACTCATCCACGACCACTGCAATGTGGGTGCGCTCCTTGGTGAAGAGCTTTAGCACCTCGTCGGCGGGCATGGTGCCGGGAATGAAGTTGACAGGGCGGAGCACCGAGCGGATGCTGCGGGGCCGTTTGAACATCTCATAGCTGTGTACATAGCCGATGATGTTATCGATGCCGTCCTTATGGATGAGCAGTTTGGTGAGCCCCGTGGCGAGAAACCGTTTGCTCAGTTCAGCGATCGGCTCTTCCACGTCCAACGCTTCGATGTCCGCGCGGGGCACCATCACCTCGCGCACCTTGGTGTTGCTCAACTCAAGTGTGTTGCGGAAATATTCCACCTCCGCATCCACCTCCTTATCGGAAGAATTGGTCTCGCTCACTTCCTGTAGGAAGGCATCCAGGTCGATACGTCCGAAGCCGGCCTTGCCTAGATTGGGCTTCACCCCAAAGAGGCGCAGGACCCCTTCGCTGATGGTGGTGAGCAGCACCGTGGGCAACCAGAGCACCAGGTAAATGAGCCCGAGCGGCAACGCGAATACGCTGAGCACACCGTTGGGATCGAGACGGAAAAGGGCCTTGGGCAGGAATTCGCTCACCACCAGGATCAGCAGTGTGCTCAGTATCGTCTGCATCACCAGCACGAAGCCTTCATGCGGATACAAGGCACGCAGGCCGGGCTCCAGCAGATGGGCCATCACGATACCGTAGGCCACCAAGGCGATGGTGTTGCCTACGAGCAAGGAACTGATCACCTGCGCAGGCCTTTTCATCAGCGAAGCCACGACCTTGGCCCAGATCGCGCCTTGTTTCCGCTGCAGCTCGATGTAGAGCTTATTGCTACTTACCAAGGCGATCTCCAAGCCGGAGCAGATGGCCGAGGTGACCATGGCAACCAACAATATGGTCAGGTCCGGTGCGCTCACCATCGGCCACCTGTTCTGGAACGCAATTCAGCGGCATGGCCGCGCCGACTATCACCGTCCATCGGGCTCCTCTTCGGTGCGTTGCTGTTGACTCCATCTGGCCATCCTGCCACGCATGAAGCGCCGGTAGCCGAACATGGCCGCGCACACGGCCGGAAAGAGCAACCAGACCTTGCCGAGCTCCCAGCCATGGACATACAATACGTATAAGGCCCAGCCTGCGGTGATCACCGCCAAGGCCAGCCAGAACATCTCCATGAAACGCGCGATCTTTTCCATCAACGGTCCTCGTTCGTTGGTGCCAAGGTATCGCTCCGGTCGATGAAAAGCGTACCGGTGATCTTCCGGATGGTGTATCGGCTGAAATCCTGAGCGGCGTCCAAGCCTTGCCCATAGATGATATCCCGCGCCCGGATGACCTTCACGGGCCGGTCCGTGTAGACCCGGTTGCTGTCCTGGCTCCAGGTCAATTGCTCCGTTTCAAGTTTTTCACCCTTCGCATTGATGAAGACGACCTGTTCCTCCACCACCATGCGCTTCCGGTCATTCTGTATCTCGCCACGACGGGCCGTCAGTTGACTGCCTGCATGTCCATCCGGTCCGAAGAAGGTGAGCTCAACGCCGTCGGTCATCTCCGTGCGTGGATCTTCGCCACTGAACTCGGAGATGGTGCCTGCCCTGATCCGGTTACGCACGGTCCCACTGTCGGAATAGAGGTATTCCGCATTGGTGGTGATCCGGTCCGGGCCATTGGCCGGTACCTCAATGGCAGCCACGCGGTCCAGATCGTTCTTGCAGGCCAGTAACAAGCAAGCTGTCGCACAAAGCAGCAGTCCTCGCCAGGAGATCATTGGATCTTGGGAGCCGTGAACCAACGTTCGCCCCGCCAAGGTGTGAACGCCAATCCGACCCAGAGCGCGGCATAGCGTTCTTGCACCAGCCCATCAGCCGTGGAGCCGCGTTGTCCGAATTCGCCACCGACGTGCAACCAACTGTTCGTTTGCACCGCGTTCAAGGGGAACGAAATTCCCACGGTCGCAGCATCACCGGACAAGCCGAGCCCTCGTACCTGTTGGGGTGCATCCACATGGCGATAGCCGAAGCGGTAAACCGCACGATGCAGGATGTTCCCCTCGATAGCAGGCTGAAAGCGGACAGCCGCGGCCGTTGTGAGCGCGCTGCGCAGGGGAGATGGCATTTGATATCCCGGGACTTCCAGCTTAACGGCGCTCCAGTCCTGCTGCTTCATTTCCACGGTGAAAGCCCAGCGCGCATTCTGCACGCCGATCCCCAAGCCAAAGGCAACAGGGAGATCCACATTGCCCTTCACACCTTGATCGTTGGAGGTGGTGTCGCGCACGGTCTCAATGTTCGTGCTCACGGTATACGTGGTCACCAAGCTTGAATAGCTGGCCCTGAATCTGGCTGGCAGATCCACGGAGGCGCCGACCGACCAACGCCAATTATCAGCATCCTTCACCATCTTCTTGGTGAGGTCCCCCTGCCACACCAAACTGGCATCAGCCGTGGGTGAGCGCAGGACAAGGGAGGTGAACGCCTTGGTGTTGTAATAACCCGTACCAGGCACATACACGGCATCACGGGTCTGTTCAATGCTTCCGAAAATAAAATTGAAATCCGCACCGAAGCGTACCTGTGTACCCCGGTTGCCCAAGGAATCGGCCCGTTGGCTGTAAAGGGTGCGACCGAGCCCGACGAAGGCACGGTCCAGTCCTCCGCTTCCTGTGTACTTATAGTTCACGTTCCCGCCGTCAAAAGCTACGGTACGTCCGGTGGAATAGCTCACGTCACTGAACGGGGTGAGCCCCATGGCCAAGCCCCATTTCCCTCTGGCAAAGGGGATGCCGATGCTGAAACCCGTGAAATTCGCGTCACTGGCGGAGGTGCTCTTCAAGGAAGATGAGGAGCGCGTGGACCGGAAGGAGATACCTGCCTCGAAGACCGGTCGTGCCAATGCCGAATAGCTTGCCGGGTTGCCCAACAACACGCTATAGGGCTCGGTGATGGCAAGGCCGGTCCCGGCCATCAGTGCCTGTGAGACCTGCCCTGTCGGAAGGAGATCCCCGAATCCGTATGCGCTGTATGGGGAATCCCCGATGCCCTGCGCGGAAACAGTGGCCAAGCCGAGGTTAAGGATCAACAGCAGGACGGCTGTCCGGGTGGAAGTGCAAAAGTGCATGTAGGCCGATAAGTGTCAACGTAGGGTGCGCAAAGATGCCGCTTTTCAGCGCCCTTACGTAGCGAAGTGAGTCACCACCGGTGAGCACAACGGCCAAGGCGGGGTGTTGTTGCTTGAAAAAAGCGATGTAGCCCTGCAATTCCATGAGCAGCCCATGATGAACACCGGCCGCAAGACTGGAGGCGGTATCAGTGCCCAGGAACGGCGGCTCCTCCGCCGGTTCCACCTCCGGCAGCCTAGCGCTATATGCATGCATGGCACGTGCCCGCATGCGCAGCCCCGGGGAGATGACGCCGCCTTGGTGCACGGCCAGTTCGTCCACCAGGTCATAGGTGATGCACGTACCGAGGTCGATCATCAGCACGGCCCGTTGTGGAAAGAGAGATGCCCCGCCGGCGATGTTCGCCAAGCGGTCCACGCCCAAGGTTTTCAGCGTGGTGTATCGGCTGCGGACAGGTGATGCGGAATTGCCGGAGATCTCCATAAGAGGTGCTTTTTGGCGCAGCGCCTCAAGGAAGTTTTCATCGGCTGCGGCAACTGAACCGATCGCGGACCGCCCAACCGGTCTTCCCGCTAGGAACTGCACCACCGCAGCGAGATCGCCGTGCGGGGCGGTCGTCCGGTCAACGATCCGACCGGCCGAGAAAAGGCCCATCTTCATACGGGAGTTCCCCACATCGATCACCAGTTCGTACGGGATTTGTGCGACCATTGGTCCAACCAGCTATATTTGCCGCCCCTCAGCGCGGTTCCAGCCCGCAAAGATGGCAATGATCTCCTTGGTGCCTTAGCTCAGCTGGTAGAGCAATGGATTGAAAATCCATGTGTCCCCAGTTCGATTCTGGGAGGCACCACAGACGCGAAGCCTCCGGTTCCCCGGAGGCTTCGCCCGTTCTCAACCCTATCAGGTGGCTTCTATGGGTTGTCCCGCAGCCATTGCCGCACCCACTCCAAGTGCTCCTGCTTCGTCGGCTCGCGTAACGTGCGGGATGTTTCCGTGAAGTAGGAGTGCTTCGAGATGAAATCCTCTTGGAGGAGGTTCCATTCCCTTCTCGTGGAAAGCGCCCCGTGCACCAACATTTCCTTGAAGAGGAGATCGCCAACGAAGAAGAAGTCCCTTCGTCCGAGATAGTCCAGATCCGCGTCGCAAAGGATCTCGCTAAAGCGGCTCATCGGCTTTTGAGGGATCTTTGTGGCCATGATCATGTCGCAGACCTCCTTGATCTGCCGCGCATCATAGCCAAAGCGGGGAAGATTATCCAATGCATTCTGGCAGCCACCGTGCTCATGGTTCTCCGGCTCGTTCAGAAAGCCTGAGTCGTGGTAGAGGGCAGCGGTCTTCAGCAGCTCCAACGACTCTCCCGTGACCCCCTCTTCCTCCGCGATCGTGATGGTGGAGGCATAGACATCCAAGGTATGCTCAAACGAATGGTATGAGCGTTCGAGCGGCAGCCCGACGCGTAATTCCGCGAGTATGAAGGCCTTGGCCGCTTGGTGGTCCATCAACAAAACCTGAGTGCAATGTAATGCCGTCCAATAAACTTGCTGAAAAATACCTTCCGCCTTCTCGTTTTCATCAGTCTGATCGATCTCAATGCGGGAGGCAATGCTTTTCGGGGTCGATGAGCCGGTCCCAATGTAGGGTATAGTGCGATGCCGGGACTTGGCCTTGTTGCTTGTTCGAGCGTCCGCTAGTTCGCCCAGCAACGAACCGGTGGCAAGCACCCGTAATTTTGGGCCATGGCACGCCACGCCCCCCGCACACCCGTGCTGCTCTTCGGATTTCTGGCCCTTTACATCCTGCTACAGTCCATCTGGTGGATGTGGCTCCTGCTGAGCAAGGACCGGGACATCTTCGCCCTTCAACAGCAATTGCTCTCCGAGGGAAGCATTCCACATCTACCGGTGCGGTTGCCCAAGCACACCTTGATGATGGTGTTGGGGGAAGGAATGGTCTTCCTGGTCCTGCTGCTCCTGGCCCTGTGGGTCACCTTCCGCACCCTGCGACAGGAGCTTTCGCTGGCACGTCAACAACGCGACTTCCTCATGGCCACCAGCCACGAGCTGCGAACACCGATCGCTGCGCTGAAACTGCATCTTCAAACCCTGCAACGCCAGGATCTGGACGCTGAGCGGCGTGAAACACTTTCCCGCAATGCCCGCCATGACGTGGAGCGCCTGCACCTGATGGCCGAGCGTATCCTGTTGGCGAGCCGCCTGGAGGAGCATGCGGTTCAGCCACAGTTGGAGACGGTGGACCTGGTGCGGGAATCACTCACATTGATCGAAGAGGCCCGGGCCACGTATGGTCGCGACCATGTGATCGAAGCGCATCTCCCGGACACGCTGCTGTTGCGCACGGACGCTGCATCCTTCCGGTCCATCGTGGACAATCTTTTGGAGAACGCCTGCAAATACACGCCCCAAGGCACGCTGGTGAGGGTGGGATTAATGTCCATGGACCATTCCATACGGCTTCGAGTGAGCGATCAGGGGCCGGGTGTCACCGAGGCGGACCGGCAACGGATCTTCGATAAATTCTTCCGCGGCGGCAATGAGGAGACCCGTACTACCAAGGGCACGGGACTGGGGCTCTTCATCGTGGCCCGTCTCATGAAAGGGCTCGGCGGCCAACTGGAGTTCGCCCCCGCCCTGCCGCACGGTTCTACCTTCACGGCCACATTCCCGAACCGAACATGACAGAGAGCAAGGCAGCACTGATCATCCTGGATGGCTGGGGCATCGGTGCCGGCGATAGTACCGACGCTATCGCCCAAGCGAACACCCCGTTCATCGACGGACTCTTCCGCACCGCACCACACGCACGCCTGCGCACCGATGGTGAAAATGTTGGATTACCTCCCGGCCAGATGGGGAACAGCGAGGTGGGACACCTTAACATCGGCGCGGGCCGGGTGGTCTTCCAGGACCTCGTGCGGATCGACCGCGCTATCGCGGACGGCTCGCTGGGGAAGAACCCCGTGCTCCTAGAAGCATTCGCGGCGGCATCGGTGCCCGGAATGAGGCTTCATCTGATAGGGCTTGTCGGTAATGGCGGCGTGCATGCAATGAGCTCACATCTGGTCGCGCTCTGCAAATTGGCCGCAACGGCAGGGCTCAAGGATGTCTTCATCCATGCCTTCACGGATGGCCGTGACACGGATCCCCGGAGCGGGCTGAAGTTCATCCAAGAATTGGAGCACGTCATCGCCGGGACAACGGCACGGGTAGCATCCATCTGTGGCCGCTACTTCGCCATGGACCGCGACAAACGGTGGGAGCGCATCAAGAAGGCATACGACCTGCTGGTGCATGGCCGCGGCGGTCGCGCACCCAGTGCGAGTTGGGCTATTGAGGAGAGCTATGCAAAGGGGATCACCGACGAATTCATCGAACCCTGTGCCATCATCGGAACGGATGAGCGGCCCTTGGCGCACATCCGCCCGGGCGATGTGGTGATCTGCTTCAACTTCCGGACCGACCGCTGCCGCGAGATCACAGAGGCCTTGACCCAGCAAGCTTTCCCGGAGCAGGACATGAAGCCTTTTCCACTTCATTATGTGACCATGACCCTCTATGACCATCACTTCAAAGGCGTGAAGGTCCTCTTCAGCAAGGATGACCTCTCCATGACGCTTGGCGAGGTGGTGGCAAAGGCCGGCGGGGCGCAAGTGCGTTTGGCAGAGACCGAGAAGTATCCGCACGTCACCTTCTTTTTCAGCGGTGGTCGCGAGGATCCGTTCCCTGGTGAACGCCGCACCGTTGTGCCATCGCCTAAGGTGGCCACCTATGACCTGCAGCCGGAGATGAGTGCTGAGGGCGTGACCAAGGCGGCGGTGGCGGAACTGGAGACCGGCAATGCCCGCCTGATGGTGTTGAATTTCGCCAACGCGGACATGGTGGGCCATACCGGCGTATTCCCAGCGATCGTGAAAGCCGTGGAGACCGCCGATGATTGCGCCCGACGCGTGGTGGAGGCCGGTCGGGCGAATGGCTGGTCCTTCGTCATCATCGCGGACCATGGCAATGCCGACAAGGCCGTGAACCCCGACGGATCGCCCAACACGGCGCATACGCTGAATCCGGTGCCGGTCTTCGTGCTCACCGACCGTACTGTTCAAGTACACGATGGCATCCTTGCGGATGTGGCGCCCACGCTGTTGGACCTGATGGGGCTACAGCAGCCCCAGGAGATGACGGGGCGGAGCTTGATCGGGTAGTCCTCCAGAAATCGGTGGATCGGAACCAATGGCGTCCGGATAATTTCCGGGGATGTCATTTGCGCGATTCCGGGTCAAGCCCGGAATGACATTCGCTCATGGAGCTTGCGCTCGAATAGCCGCGCCGGGCGCGGCTATTCGAGCGCAAGCTCCTCCCATGGTTGTCACCCCGGCCCCCGAGCCGGGGTCGCGCAAAGGCTGAAGACGACTATTCTTGAACCCAGGCCTTCTCAACGGGAAAATCCAGCAAAGCCCCTGCTGCCGAGACTTTCTAGATGACTCCGCATTCTATCCGCACGCTAGCAGGTCGGAAGATCGCTCCGTTCCAGACCAACGATCGATCAGCCCACGTTGGGATCAGCCAAGTCCGCACTAGAAGTCATTAAGCACGAAGGGCCGCCTCGAATGAGGCGGCCCTTCGGCTTTAGGAGGTGATCCGGTTACTTGATGATGCTCAACCGCTGGACGGTGGTCTGTCCGTTGATCGTGATGTTCACCATGTAGATGCCGCTGGCGATGTCGCTTGGCAGGTCGAGGATCGTATTGAAACGCTCGCCGCTGTTACCGAACTCCTTGGCGAAGACCTGCTTGCCATAGATGTCCTGGATGTCAACAGTGATGTGCTGGTCCGCATCCTGGATACCGTCAATGCTCAGGTTCACCTGTCCGTCACGTGCGGGGTTCGGCCACATCGTAGCCGTACCGTTGGCCTGCACCATGCTGGCCTCGGGGCGGTTGCCGCTGTTGTTGATCGTGATCGTGCAGACATCTCCGCAGAATCCGCTGTAGAGCGTACCCACCTTCACGTTCACCTGCACATTGTAGGTGGATCCGTTCACCAAAGGAGGAGCAACACTGGCGTTCCACTTCAACTGCAGGATATAGGTGCTGCGGATGAAGGTCTCATCGTATCCTTCACCTGGGATGCTGATGCGGAACTGGTATTCCGTAGCACCCACCACCGGTGTGGCATAGATGAAGCTGGTGTTGGTGTTGAAGGCGCGCTCCTCGTTGCAGGAATGCCCGTAGGTGGGCGCGTTGATCAACTCCGTGCAAGGCAAGGTAGACGTCATGGCCACTTCGCAGCCACCACCGAAGTGAGCATCCGCGATCGCGCCTGCAGCATTGCTGCGTGCACGCACGAAGTACTTCACGCCGGGTGTCAACGGGCTGGTCACCATCTGGTTGAACCGCACCTTGTTGGTGTTCACGGTAATGCGGCGGATAAAGCCTGCATCAGGGTCGGAGAACTCGAACTGGTTGCTGGTCGCACCTGGTGCATTCGTGCAGTACACGTTGCTGTTCATGGTGAAGTTGGTAACGCCGCAGGACTTATCCGCGATATGCGTGTTCCCGGCAGGCAGGCAGAAGCTGTGTCCTGTGTAGCCCGCGTTGAGCGGTGTGAGCGAAGGCGAATTGGAACCGTTCGCGAAATCATCGCGAAGCAGCAACCGCCCGCCGACCGTGCGCACTTCCCAACCACCGTTGGTGATACCGTTCCCTTGACTGTCCGTCAGCGTCATGCTGTAGCAGCTGCCTGGCAGGAACGCCGTGGTCGAAACAACCATGTTAGCCTGAGCCGCTGTAGGAGCGCCGCTGGCCACCACTGTGGATCCGTTACTGATGGACCAAGCCAGTTCTGTTGGGTTGTTGTCCGTGGTGATGCTGATCACGGCCATGTTACCACCAACGCACTCGCAATCGATGATCATAGCGTTAGAGAAGCCAGCAAGCGTGCAAGCACCACCCTCCACTCCTGGAGTGAAGGGGCAGCTATCCGCGCAATCGGCAATACCATCACCATCGCTATCGGTTTCATCGCCTAGCTCATTGTAGCTCACCTGGAAGTTGTAATCCGTGGCATAGCCATCAACGATCACGCGGTAGGTCTCACCAGGTACCACGGGGAAAATGGGTGTTTGTAAAACCCAATTCGAGATGCCGTAGTCGTAGTAGCTGAACTTGAAGCATGCGCCGGAAGCAACGGCCTGGTAGTAGGGGGTGGTGGGCGTGTTATAACCGGTAGGCGGGAACACGACCGCACCGTCCGAGACCCTGACCACTGACAAGGCGACGGCGTTGACGCCAACGGCCAAGCAGATGTTGACCTGGGCACTGTCGGCACAGGGACTTGCCGTGAACTTGTACCATGAATCCCGACCATTGTAGGTGGTATTCAGGTTGGTGTACCCGTTAGCCAAGTTCCTATTGCCGCTGTATGCCACGCCTTCGGTCAAAGGAATGGCATTGGCTGCGCCGTTACCACCTGCGCGGAAGGTCCAGTTAGTAGGGCAGGTGGCCATACCATCTGCATTCTTGGGCACAACGCGCCACGTGACGGGATTACCGATCCCCACCAATGCCGCAACGGCAGCAGATGTGTAGCTGGCATTGCTGATGGAATTGCTGGGGTAGTTAGCTACCAGCAGGGCTCCATTGAAGTAGAAATCGTAGCTGGTCGCGCCAAAGACCGCTGGCCAATTAAAGGCGATCGGCGTGCTGTTCATCGCCAAGGTCGTACCATCGGCAGGGAAGTTGGGCGTGGTCACGCAGGACGGAATGCCAGGGCACAGCACCTTGAACTCCACCGTTTTCACACTTGGGCTGCCTTTCATGATGATGTAGTGATCACCAGCAGCCAAGTTGAAGGTGTAAGCACCCGAGGCTTGACTCGTAGCATAGGTGGTTGGTGGCTGAATGTAGTAGCTACCACCGATGCAGGTGAAGGCCGAGGCTGCACAACCATTCGCCACTGGTGTGGTGAGGAAGAACTCGTCACCGGAACCTGAGGTACGTGTGAAGCTCAACTGGTAAGTGCCTGTGACCGGTGCAGTGAAGCGGTAGATGAACTCTTCACCGTTCAAGTTGCTATAGCCGGTAAAGCAAGTGGAGGCTTGGCTGAATTGTGAGCCATTGTAGGCCGCGGATCCAATGGCCCCTGTGAACGTAGCAGTAACCGTGGAAGCGCAGCTCAATACGGTGGCCGTGCTGCAATCCATGCTGGTGCTGAAACCCGCCTGGAAGCTGTTGACGCTGTAGGAAGGTCCGCTGCAGACTTGGCGCACATAAACCTTGTACGTCGTGGTAGCACTCAGGCCGGTGAGCACGTAAGGCGATGTGGCAGTGCTGGTGGCGATGATGCCATTGGTGCCCGCCGTGGCGCCCGTACCCGGAGTGAAGCCTACCGGACCGTACTCAACGATGCAGGACTGACTGGTGTTCCCCCAGGTAACCGTGGCAGAACTGCCACCGATGTTGGAGATCGTCACGTTGTTCGGGGTGGAGCAGGCCGGAGCGGGTGCACAGGTGATGTTCGAGGTCATCCCCTGATCATAGGTACTGGATGAAAAGGCCTGGAAGTGCACGGTCAGGCAGCCGTTGGCCGCGCTGCTGGTGAAAGGTCCTGGGAGTACGCCCGACCCGGGTACGCGGTACGTGTCACCCCAATAGGCACCGGCTGCCAGTGTACTGGAAATGTAAGTCTTTGCTGGCAGGCCCGAGTCGAAGATCGGCGCTGCAGTGCTGTTCCCGTTGTGGACGAACACCCCGACTACACCATTGCCACCTTGGCCGAAGGAGAACTTGGTCATGTTGATGGTTACCACATCCCCGGAATTGTCCGGGCAGATGACGACCACGCTATCACGTCCTCCTGCAGGAATGGGTGTATATGCAGCGTAAGAGGCCGAGCTGTAGAGGTCGACCGGACCACCGCAACCAGCCACGGTGCGGAAGTTCACGCCAACCGGGCTCCATGAGCTCAGGTCGCCACCGCCGCAATCGCCACGGAAGTAGACTGTGTAGGCCGTAGCTGCGGTCAAGCCGCCGATCTGTACGGAGGGGGGGCTTGCGACAGTACCGCCTACAATGGCCGCAGCGCTGGAAGGGCTACCTGAAGCCACCACTTTGTACTCATAGCTCGTGGAGGTTCCGGTAAATGAGAAGACACCTCCGTGAGGGTTCGTGCTCACCACAGAAATGCCAGTAGGTGGGAAACAGGTGGGCGGCGGCGCACAGGTGATGTCGGCGCTCCAACCGCCGGGACTGGTCCAAGTGCCGAAGCTGTACACCTTGAACGTGAGGCAGCCGCTTGCGGCAGTGGATGTGATGATCGGAGGCTTGTTCGGGATCGGCGGTGTGGCGTATCCGCTAGCCGTATATCCTCCGGCTGGCATGGTAACCGAGCCGGTAGCACCGTAACAACCCGTGCAGGTATAGGCGGTGCCAGGTCCTGCCAGCAACGGGCTGGCCGTGCTTTCGCCGTCATAAATGAAGAGGCCGGATTGTGCGGGCACGTTCCAGTTCAAACCGTTCCACGTGGTGAAGTCCACGGTGGCCACATCACCGGAGGTGCTCGGGCAGACCGTGTAGCTGCGGATGAAGGGCACATCGGTCAGAGTGCTCGCTCCTCCGGGGCTCACCCATGTAGTACCGCAGGAAAGGACCGATCCGGTCTCGAATGCAGCGGATGCTTTCCAAGCGCTCAGGTCACCACCGCCGCAATCAGCACGTACATAGAGCTTGTACGTGGCGATACCGGGGGTTAATCCGGTTGCGGTAGCTGTAGTGGTAGCCGTGCTGCCCGAAGCTGCCGGCGAAGGATCGCCGGGGTTGCCACTGGCGCGCACCTCCCACTGGTATCCACCGGATGGGGCACTGGTGCTGGCGGTCCAGTTCAGCGTAGCGCTGGTGGTGCCGATACCGCTCACCACGGGCAGCGTAGGAGTCAAACAAGTTGGCGGGGCTCCGACAAGGACTGAGTAATCGATGACCTGTCCATAGGTTTGGGTACCGCAGCCGTCCGTGCTAGGGGTGTAGCCCGAATAGTTGCAAGTGATCCTCATCCGGGTAGTGCTGTTGACCGCACCGGCCGGAACACTGATCGTACCGGTCAAAGGAGCGCCCGGGCAGGTTCCTGCTACACCCACGTTCACTTTGGTTTCGAATGTGCCGTCGTGGTCCCAGTCAAAGAAGGCGGATATATACCAGCCATAATTGGTACTCGAACTCACGCTCAATGTGTAGCTGTTCCCAGGAGAAACGCTGGCGACAAAAGACGTGTTATCGAGGTAGCCAGCGCTGGACGAAGGCGAGGAGGTCATGTCCGCAAAATCCACCCGGCAAAGTGGGTAGGTGCTGCCGACGGACGACGCACAGTACGTCTGTGCCTGTGCCGAAGCACCCCATGCCAGCGCCGCCAGCCCGAGTAGCAACGCGCGGCCTCGCGGACGCCGTTGAATTAATTTAGAGAGTGTCTTGTTACATCGCATGTTCAGGAGAATTGAAGGTTTGGAGTGAAACGAGCACATTCATTGGCTACGGGCCAACACCGGGAGCGTTAGGGCGATCGATGCACATGCATCATCGTCCGGTAGTAATGGGACCGACCATCCGCATGCGGATGAAAGTTATCTTACAAGAAAGGGTAGCGGGGGAGAGTTGTGGAGAGTGGTAGGGAGAGTTCGGGAGAGTGTTTAGGAGAGTTTGGAGAGATCAACGGTCAATGTTAAGGGATGTGATTCCAATATCCAAGAAAATAAAAGTTCTCCACAGCAGGCAACCATTTTGGCACCTCCGCGAACGCCGCTCGATCGAAGCAGACCGCGCACCAATTTATACACTTCGCGCTGTTCGCACCTGAATTTTCGTAGGTTTGGGATGGTGATCCTCCCACCGTCCGCACTTGTTTCTCCAAACTGTGCTTATATGATGCCACTCTCCAAACGCCTGTTGCCGGGCTGCGTTAAACGCACCCTTTCATGTGACCTTCCTTCACGCACCGACCGCTTGCACCCGCTAGTGGTACGCGCTTTTCCGGTGCTTGCGGCCATGTCGCAAAAGACCGGTAAACGTGTGCGACTGCTTTCACTTTTAGCCGCATTGGCATGCAGCACCGCTCCGGTATGCGCGCAGACCGAGGACCCCTCGGATGTCTCGACCACTTTGAGTTCCAATACCAATGATGCCATTTCTCCGGCCTTTTTGGCCTCGCCCGGTTGTGCAGGAACTTCCAACGGCCCCTTCTCTTTGGGAAGCGTTTCAAGTGTGAGCGCGCCGAGTGACAACCTACCCTACGCTCCTTGCGCCTATTCGCCCAGCGTTCCGGCTCCACCCGCTCCTGCCAAGGACATCTGGTTCCGCATGGACCTGCCATTCGCCGATGCCACCTACCGCTTCACATTGTACGGCACGGGCACACCAGCCATGACCAAGGGTGGCATGGCGGTGTACGAAGCCGCCAACGCATCCGGTCCTTTCCGGTTATTGGACTGTTCATTAGGAGGGTCATTCAGCACTGCTGCTCTGCCCACTGTTGAGGCCTCCAGCATTACTGCGGGATACAAGATCTATGTACGTGTGTGGGATAACAACACCGTGCCGATCAATTCAAATTTCACCATCTGTATAAAGGGACAGCGGGCTTCCACACTAGCACTCCCAGCTTTTGACCGTGGTGCGGACGAGACGCCATGTACGGCGCGAACAATTGCTGAGGTCATCCCCAGCTTCAGCCCTTCCACCGCCCCTTCGGTGATCAATTATGTGCATGCTTCCGATGGATCCGGGTCCCTTCCTACCAGCGCCGAAAAAGCAGGTGGCGATCTATGGGTGAAGTTGCTGATACCTCCTGTGGGCCATGTGCGGATGAAGGCCTCTTATGGTACAGTGCCGTCAAGCCAGATCGGTGCTGTTGTCGCGTCCAAAGTATCAGGCAGCGTGGGCGTGAGCGCCTATTTGGCCAGTAACTGCGGTGACCTTACCACTTTCAAGGAAGTAAGCAACACGACGGAACTGGTATCGCCGATCGGATCCAGCACACCCATCGAAGTGAAGTGCTTGCCCGCCGGTGAATGGCTTTACGTTCGTTTCTATGGCCTGAAGGAAGCCACGAGCGGCACAAAGGTGAAACGCTTCGGTCAGTTCCGTTTTGAATGGATGCCCGGTCCGCTACCTTATCCAGGCTGGACCCCCGCAGCACGCCCGGCGAACTGCGATCCCTGCGGCGCATTGGCCCTTACCGTTGATGCGCCCTGCACCGGTGCTGCGGTGACCCTTGGCAGCACCGTGGGCGCCTGTAGTGTGCCCGGCATTCCATTCCCCACCTGCGGCGGTTTCTCTGCTGCCACCCAAAGTGTGTGGCACAAGTTCGTCGCTCCCCTCAGCGGCGCGGTTGTGATCGACGCGAAGGGAGCGGCACCCACGCCGATCAGCCCCGCCATTGCGCTGTATACCAGCAACGATCAAGGATGCGGCGGTCGGATGGCCCTTATTGCATGTGACGATCGGCAGGGGCCGGGCCAGGACGCACGCATCATCAAATTCGAGCTGGTGCCCGGCCAGACGTATTACATCCGCACATGGACCCGCACCACCGAGGGGACTTTCTCACTGTGTGTGAGCGCACCCACGGCACCCGCCGGCAGCTGCTTGTACATCATCGACCTGTGGAGCTTGACCTCCGCTGGTGCGTTGTCCATGGATGTTTCCATCAACGGAGGTCCCGTTACCACGTATACCCCCAGCGGAGGCGAAATGTCCCAGACCTTCCTGATCCCGATCCCTCTTGGCGCCACTGCGGATTTTCACGTGAACACGTCCAGCAGCTATTACTTCCATGGTCTGTGGCAATTCGGCCAGCCGGACGTACTGTGGTGGGGTGATGGAGGGTATGCAGTAGCCGGGCCTGCGCCCACGCCTGTTACCTCCTACCATTTAGCGTCCGCATGCCAACCCATCGTTCATCCACCATCGGATTGCCGGGGCATGCGCACGATATGTTTGAGCGGTGCAGCCAGCAACTACCCGGTGAGCGGTGTGATCGAGAACCGGCCCAAGCCGCGCCATCCCGGTCCCTCCACCAATGCAGGCGCATACAGCGATTACGGTTCAACGGACTATAACGGTTACACATACAATATACCCAATGGCAATGCCTACGATCTGGCTGGTGCCAACATGGGCTGCCTAAGCCCGGAACAGAACGGGATCGAGTGGTTGGTATTCCGTCCAGAGGCGGATGGCTCGGTGGGCTTCCTGCTGAATGCATTCAAGGGAACGCCGGCTCCATCCGGGCCGGTGGACCTGGACTTTGCCATCTGGGACTTGGGGACGATGGTGTATACAGGACCTGACTCGATCAACGCCGACCTGATCTGCCCTCCACGCACCGCACCGCTGCGATGCAGCAGTGCACGCTTCACAGGCTCCACAGGGCTGGTGGCGGGCATGTCAGGAACGAGCGATGGCGACGGCGGCTGGGGTTGGCTGAAACCGCTGCCCGTTCAAATGGGCCATGGCTACCTGATCGCCCTGATGCCGGTGGGCGCTGTTGGTGCGATCAATTACACGTTGAACTGGACGCTATACAGGAACGCCGGCGGTACGACCGACCCGAGCATCATCTCCTGCGACCTGCTCGTATTACCTGTAGAACTGCTTTTTCTGGCCGCGCAACAGCGCGAGAACGTGGTGGACCTCACCTGGGCCACAGCAAGCGAAATGAACAGCAGCCAATTCATCGTGGAGCGCAGCACCAATGCGCTCGATTTCACCCCCATCGGAACAGTGGATGCCAGTGGCAACAGCCAATACCGCATCGACTATGCCTTTACCGACCCCGCTCCCATCGGCGGAGTGAACTACTACCGCTTGCAACTGGTGGACCTCGATGGCAGCCGAGAGACGAGCAATATGGTGGCGGTGATGTTCAACGGCGACGGAAGCCGTGTGCTGGCATGGCCCAACCCGACGCGCGACCAGTTGAATGTAGGCGCTGACCTCCGCGGCCAGACCACGGTGCAGGTGCAGGTAGTGGATGCCTTGGGCCGCATGATCCAGCGCAGTGAGGTGCCTGTTGGAAAGGGTAAAGAGCATGTGGAAGTGGATACCAAAGGGCTGGCACCAGGTAGCTACATGGTACACCTCAGCGGTTCAACGGGCATCCCCATCGGTACTGCGCACTTCGTGAAGGAGTGAAGAACTGCTTCCGGGGAAACACCGGTCCTTGTTGGGAAAGCACTGCCGCTGTTGCGCACAGTTCGCAGGTTCATTTACGCGTTACGCGCAGTTGGATCGTAAATTTCCGTAGGTTTGGGATGGTGACTCTCCCACCATTCTCTGCACTTGTTTCTCCAAACTGTGCTCGTATGATTACACTCTCCAAACGCCCCTTACCGGGTTGCGTATCCTTTGCGGTATGCGCCCTTTTCGGGGACCTCCCGGCAAGATCCAACAACTTGAGTTCACGCTTCGCGCGCGCCATTAGGACGCGTGCTGCAGGACGGCATATACTTTGGCATGGCGTTCGGCTGCTTGCCCTTTTGGCTGTTTGGGCATGGAGCACAGCATCGGTATTGGCCCAGACAGAGGATCCCTCGGATGTCTCCACCACGCTGAGCTCCAACCTCAATGATCCCCTTGCCCCGGCATTCCCCACTGTCGCCGCCTGCACAGGACTTTCCCTTAATGGACCGTTCTCCATGGGCGGTGTTTCCAGCGCGACCACGCCCAGCGATAACCTCCCTTACGCCCCCTGCGCTTATTCGCCCGCTATTCCCATTCCACCCGCTCCCGCCAATGACATCTGGTTCCGCATGGACCCGGCATACCCTGATGCAGCGTACCGGTTTACGCTGTTCGGCACCGGCACTCCTGCCATGTCCATGGGGGGCATGGCGGTGTACGAAGCCCCCGACATTTCCGGCCCTTTCCGGTTGTTGGACTGCTCCCTCGGAGGTTCGCTTACGAATACATTGCCCACCGTGGAGGCCACCTGCATCACTGCAGGATACAAGATCTATGTGCGCGTATGGGACCGTACTGGAGCTACCAATACGAACTTCAACATCTGTGTAAGGGGGCAGCGGGCCACCACATTGCCGGACCGTGGTGCTGATGAAACCCCATGTGCGGCGCGCACAGTTGCTGCGGTTGGGGCCTTTACTGCTTCACAAGCTACGAGCCCGCCATTGATCAGCTATGTTCATGCTTGTGATGAAGCGGGCTTCCTGGCCACGATCGGAGAGAAAGCTGGTGGCGACCTGTGGGTGAAACTACAAATACCAGCAACTGGCGGCGTGCTCATCAAAGCCACATTTGGCATAAACCCGGCCAACCAGCTCGGCACCACCCTTTCCGGTAAAGTAGTGGGTAGCATGGGCATGAGCGTTTATCTGGCCAGCAATTGCAACAACTATTCCACCTTCAGGGAGGTGGGGTACGTGTCCGACCTTACGTCACCATCGGGTACCACCGCGACCAGCGCCAACCTCAACATGCGCTGCCTGCCCGGAGGTGCTTGGCTTTACGTCCGTTTCTATTCCATCAAGCAGTCCGAGGACGGTACGACGAAAAAACGCTTCGGACAGATGCGTTTTGAGTGGATGGCCGGACCGCTGCCCTATCCGGGCTGGACCCCCGCAGACCGTCCGGCAAACTGCGATCCCTGCGGAGCGTTGGCCCTAACGGTGGATGCGCCATGTACAGGAACGATGGTGACAGGTGGCAACACGGTGGGCGCCTGCAGCGTGCCGGGCATTCCCTTCCCGACCTGCGGCGGTTTCACAGCTGCGACCCAAAGCGTATGGCACAAGTTCATCGCTCCCCTCAGCGGTACGGTGCAGATCGATGCCAAGGGTGCAGCCCCTACACCGATCAGCCCCGCCATCGCCCTCTATACCAGCAACGATGAAGGATGTGGCGGCCACATGGCCCTTATCGCTTGCGACGATCGGCAGGGGCCGGGCGTGGATGCGCGTATCATCAAATACGGGCTGGTCCCGGGCCAGACGTACTATGTCCGCACATGGAGCCGCACCACAGAGGGGATCTTTTCGCTTTGCGTGAGCGAACCCACGGCGCCCGCTGGCAACTGTCTTTACATGATCGACCTGTGGGCCTTGAACCCCGGCGGTAACCTGTCCATGGACGTGTCCATCAACGGAGGTCCAGTGACAACGTACACTCCCTCAGGCGGCGAATCTTCCCAGAGCTTCCTCATCCCGATCCCTCTTGGCGCCTATGCGGACTTTGCGATCCACGGGACAAGCAGCTCCTATTACTTCTATGCCCTGTGGCAAGTGGGCCAGCCGGATACGCTGTGGTGGGATGACGGAGGGTATGCGGTCATTGGTCCATCACCTCCCCCCATAACCACTTACCATTTAGCATCCGCATGCCAACCCATCGTGCATCCGCGAACGGATTGCCGGGGGATGCGCACGATCTGTTTGAGCGGTGCAGCCAGCAACTACCCGGTGAACGGCGTGATCCAGAACAGGCCGAAGCCGCGCCATAACGGGCCCACGTCAAGCAGCAGTTCCAATGCGGATAATTATAATGGCTACACCTACAATGTGGCCAATGGCAATGCCTACGATCTGGCCGGTGCCAACATGGGCTGCCTAAGCCCGGAGCAGAACGGGATCGAGTGGCTGGTCTTCCGGCCAGAGGCGAATGGCACGGTGGCCTTTTTGGTGAATGCTTCGAAGACATCGCCGGCACCTACAGAGCCGGTGGACCTGGACTTTGCCATCTGGGACCTGGGTACGATGCTGTATGATCCGGGCCAGGACACGATAAACGGTGATCTGGTGTGCCCTCCACGCACTGCACCACTGCGATGCAGTAGTGCACGCTTCACAGGCTCCACAGGGTTGGTGGCGGGCATGACCGGAACGTACGAGGGCAATGGAGGATGGGGTTGGTTGAAACCGCTGCCCGTGCTGCAGGACCATGGCTACCTGATCGCTTTGATGCCGGTGGAAACCTTCGGCAGGATCGACTACACGCTGAACTGGACGATATACAAGAACGCCGCCGGTGTGAGCGATCCGAGCATTATCTCCTGTAACCTGCTCGTGCTGCCTGTGGAGTTGCTCTTCCTGGCCGCGCAACAGCGCGAGAACGTGGTGGACCTCACCTGGGCCACCGCCAGCGAAAAGAACAGCAGCCAATTCATCGTGGAGCGCAGCACCAATGCGCTCGATTTCACCCCCATCGGGACAGTGGCTGCCAGCGGGAACAGCCAAAACCGGATCGACTATGCCTTTATAGACCCCGCACCCATGGGCGGTGTGAATTACTACCGCTTGCAACTGGTGGACCTCGATGGCAGCCGCGAGACGAGCAATGTGGTAGCGGTGATGTTCGCCGGGGACGGCAGTCGCATACTGGCTTGGCCCAACCCGGCACATGAGGTGCTGAACGTGGGTGCGGATCTCCGCGGCCAGACCTCAGTGCAGGTGCAGGTAGTGGATGCTTTAGGACGCCTGATCCAACGCAACGAGGTGCCTGTGGGAACCGGCCAAGACCACGTGGTAGTGGACACCAAGGGGCTAGCGCCAGGCAGTTACATGGTACATCTTAGCAGTTCGACGGGCATGCCCATTGGTACTGCTCACTTCGTGAAGGAGTAAACCCTTCTGGGATCTATACAAGGAATGGACCACCCCTTCCCCCAATGTCATTAAGTTAAGACCGGCGCGTATGCTCATACCGTTCCCGCCGGGTCACGCCAACTCGCATCTCCGACACGTAGCGGACCCTGCGTTGGGATGATTCAAGTGATCATCCTTTAACATAATGACATGGCCCCTGCCCCTCCTTAAGGAAGGAGGGGAAACTTCAACCATGACAATAGATCTCTGGGGCTCTCCTCGTTTTTCCGGACGCACGCTAGCCAATTCGGAAGAAACCCCTTGGCACCGCAACAAGGTCACCGCGCCGTGCTTGCTATCGTCGGTGCTGGAACCGTGGATGGCTGTGGTTTCCAAGGACCAGAAGTAGGTACCCGCCGGCACCTGCTCGCCTGATGGTGTCCTCCCATCCCAACCCGCTTCAAGCTGGGTGGTATGGAAGACCTCCTGTCCCCAGCGGTTGTAAACACGGAAGGAAAGGCTCGATACGCCTTGCAGTGTGATCGCCTGAAGAGATCATTGCTCCCATCACCGTTGGGGATGAACACATTAGGCAGTTCCGCGCTATACGTGCGATCAACGATCGTGACCAAGATGCTATCCGACACGGAACAACCATCCGCAGTAAAAGTGAAATTGCAGAGGCCCGGCAGAGCGACCGGTCGGGGCCATTCGGAATTCCCATCGACCAAGCACCTCCCGTTATAGGCATGCTGCCTGTGCCCAAGAGAAGTGTCCCGCCCTCACAGCGTTCCTGATCCGGCAGGCATTCACCGGCACTGGCTGGAGTGATGCCGAGCCCGAAGTGGCTACGAAGGTCGGGTCGGCGACGGCGCGGGGATGGTTTCAACCAGAAATGCGCTTACACCTCCTTTAAAAAGGAGGTGTAAACGCAACATCAGGATCGGATAACAACCGGAGGAACTAAAACACCGGACCACGGGACCATCGTAGTGTGGTCCTGTAGCCCGGTGCTTCGTTGTTCCTTATCAGTGTTGCACGCTGAAGCGTTGATTGGCCACTTGTCCGTTGCTGTGAAGGAGGAGGGAATAGAAGCCATTGGGCAGCGAGCCGAGGTCCACGCCCACCCGGCCGTTGCCTTTCAGTTGCTGTTGCGACACGATGCGGCCGGTAGGGTCGAACACCTTCAGGTCGATCACTCCTCCCATGCCAACTGGCAGGTCTATGCTGAAGCTGCCGCTATTGGGGTTGGGGAAAAGCGAGATCTGTTGTATGGCCGACTCTGCAATGCCGATGCTGGAGCAGTCCTTGGTAAGTGCCGAGGAGGTCCAAGTGCACACTTCGTTGGCTCCTTCCACTTCCAAGGTGACAGGGGTTCCGGAAACGAACGGCCCTACAGGATAGTCACCCGGTGCGTTGGCCACCACGGCCGCAGCACCTGCATTGTTGGTGATCGTCACGCTGCCGGAGCTGCCGATCGCGGTGATCGTGGCCACCACTTGATACTGGGTGGTCGTAAGGCAATTGGCGACGAATGTTGCGGCGGGTTGTTCGCAGCCTGCGGCGCATTCAGCCACGAACTTCAACGGTAACGAATTGCCCGCGCTACAGGCATAATCGTTATACACGCTGGCCTCATAGCGTATGTACAACTGGTTCCCAGGGTTGGTACTGGTCACTATCTGGTTGTTCGTTTGGCCCGAGGCACTGACAAATATGGGTGTTGCGAG
The DNA here is from genome assembly GCA_038234075.1 of Flavobacteriales bacterium. GTDB lineage: Bacteria > Bacteroidota > Bacteroidia > Flavobacteriales_F > PHOS-HE28 > PHOS-HE28. The sequence goes on from JBBSUV010000001.1 coordinate 206,953, forward strand.
TTCGTCAGCACCATCGAAAACCTTCACCTCGGCGTCCCAACCCATGTAAACAGGAGGGAAACGGAGCGAGATGGCCTGTCCATCACCTTGGAGCAGCCACTCCCGGACTTCACCGGCCGAAGCGCATCTCTCATACCAGGTAGGTCCACAATCCACTACGGCGCAAGGCTCATTCACCAGGTCGGCGCTCGTGGAATAGCACATCAAGTTGTCCGGATTCTGTGCACGGATCACGACCGCATCACCCGAAGGGAAAGGTCCTACGGCCTGCACACCTGTGCTACTAACGGTGGTAGGCGGAAGGCCCAGCGAATTCTCCAGCACGAGGGTCGTGGAGGATCCCAAGCTGAAGACGTTCACATCCACATAGTATTGCTGGTTAGCGCAATCCACGGTGCCGAGGGCGTAATTGACAAGCGGGTCGGTGCAATTCTTGCAGCCCACGCGCCATTGAAGTGGCAGGTACCAAGGCTGCGCCTCGCAGGCTCCCGCATCAGTCGTCAACACGATGTAGATGTTACCACTGGCGGCCGTGAGGGCATATCCGCTTATATCACCCAGCGGTTGCAAAGGCGTTCCGGTAGGGCCGGAGCCATCATAGATCTTGAAGGACTCGTTGCCTGCATTACCTACGAAGCCGCTGTCCAGTTCGATCTTCAACGGTGATCCATCAGCCGATGAATACAGCCAGTAGACCACATCATACTGATGCGAGCAGTAGTCCTCGGTGACCACTCCGCCATCGCACACCACAAGCCCACCTCCGTGGGTCAGGAACTTGGTGGCCACGGACCAGACACCCGGCTGACCGCCGCATATACTGCGCACGAACAGGTAATAGGTGGTGGCAGGTTGGAGGCCGAACAGGGAGGCCTCCGGATCCGTGACGGTGCCGGATGTGACCTCCGGGCCATTGACATAGTTGGTGTCCGTGAGGAAATATTCATAGTTCCCAGCCGCCGTTGCTTCCCATTGCGCGAGGGCGTAATCGAAGCTCAGATCAGCAATGGTCAAGGGCCAAGCCGGGGGTGGGCAGGCGTCCGGAGTCCATTTGAAAGTGCGGCCCGCATCTGGAACGATCCCGGATCCATTCGGTTGGCCAACCTCTGCCGCAGCCGCCATGCAAGCATCCGTATTCAACACGCCTGCTACGGTCGTGTTCCAGTCATAGAGGAAAGCGGGCTCCTCATAAACGGTCATCCGGGAGTTGAAATCCTCCGGGATGCGACCACCCAAGCCCACTTGTACTTCGCCACCGCTATATATCATCTGGCCGTATCGGACTTCCACGGAGTTCTCCGCTTCATTGAGGCGGATCTGGAAATTGACCCGCGTGCTGGTTGGCGGGTAACCGATGAGGTAATCCTTCCACTGGATCACGCATACCCTATTGGGCGTTGCCCCGATGGTAGCGATGCGCAGGGAGGTCACCGGACCTGGGGGATCATACGAGCTCATATCCTGCGTATAGAGCGAACTGCTGGCCCAGCCCGCCACCCGGTTCCGCTGATAGGGCACCGGAGGACCACCGTAGTATTGCACGAAGGGGCGGCCATGCGGATGGTCTGAAGAGTAGGTCCAAACCGCCTGGTTGGCATCACTGCTTTTGCCGAAACTGATCCAGCCGCAGTTGGAGATCCCGACCCGGTCGAAGACATCGCCATTGAAGGCGAGATCGAAACCGATGGGGAAGCCGGGGCCGGTGGCTCCGTTCAGATAGCCGTTGGTCACGGTACCTTCCAGGTTGTTCGGGTCCACGAAGGCCCGCATGTTGTACACGGGCGGCCAAAAAGTAGGTACGCCCAAGGAATAGCCGCCGTCAGCACTCGTGATGTCCGTGTAGGCTTCCACGGATTCGGAGTATTGGTAGAGGCTTACCTGTGCCCAGAGCAGAGCGGGAGCTGCCGCTAAGACCAAAGCAGAAATGGTCTTCCGGATCATTCTTCCGGATGTGTGTTGTGCTTCCATTGGTTCGAGGTGTTGCGGATGTGAGTGGTTGGTCAGTGCTGAACGCTGATCTTCGCTGTGAACCGCTGACCGTTCGCATGGGCCATAACGGTGTAAAGGCCATTGGGCAGGTGTTCCAGATGGAGCGTGGCGTTGTTTCCGCTCAGTACTTCCTGGGCCACTGACCTACCTGTAAGGTCCAGTACTTCCACGGTTGCCCCGTTGCTCATGCCACTGGGCAGCTCCAAAAAGAAGGTGCCGCTGGAAGGGTTCGGGCGGATCATGATCTGTCCGGCCTGTTGCTCCTCAATGCCCACGCCGGTGCAATCGGGGTTCAGTGCAGGTGAGGTCCAAGTGCATAGCACACTCGCTCCTTCCACATTGATGGTCACCGGCGTACCGGATGGGAAGGGCCCCACCGTGTATATGCCCGCGGCAGTGGCGGTCACTGGCGCGGCACCTCCACTGTTGGTGATGGTCACGCTTCCCGTGTTACCCACTTGCGTTACGGTCACATTCACTTGGAAAGAGGCTTGGGAGAGGCAATTGGCCGCAAAGGTCGCCTGTGGCTGGGTACAGCCGTCATAGCAGGCCACCACCCATTTCCACGGTTCTGAAGTGCCGTAAAGCGGATCGGCATCCAAACAGCTCATGGCATTGTCCGAGATCACTTCCATCACCACTGCATGGTCGGTGGAAGGTGCGCCCGAAGTGAAGAGAGCGTTCGTCAACCCTCCAAAGTTCACCATGTTCACCGGCGTCAAGTTCTGGATGTCCAAGCCATTGTACACGTGCCCCACATCACCCAGGCCCACGGTGCCTTCCAAGAAGCGGATACCGATCTCCTCCCCGTTGGCTCCTTGATAAGCCCACTGGTGATAGTCGTTATCACTGTAGCAATAAGTGTAGGTGGTGGGTCCGCAGTCCTGTATGACACAGGGGTCGTTGATGATCGATTGGCTTGCGGAATAGCACAAGACATTATCCGGGTTCTGTGCGGTGATCACCACACTTTGTCCCGCCGGGAATGGTCCCACCGATTGTACGCCGGTCGCGGAAACGACGGTGGACGGTAAGCCCAAATTGTTGTCGAGGGAAAGCGAAGTGGAAGAACCCAGGGAGAACACGTTCACGTGCACATAGTATTGCTGGTTGGTGCAATCCATTTCACCCAAAGCGAAATTCACCAAGGGGTCGGTGCAGTTCTTGCAGCCCACACGCCATTGAAGCGGCAAAAACCAAGGCTGTGTCTCGCAACTGCCGTTGTCGGTGGTGAGCTGGATATAGATCTGACCTGTGGTGGCCAGGAAGAACTGTCCGGTGAGGTCTCCTGTATAGGTGAAGTTCGGGGTGACCGTGCTGGGATCCGTCGGTACTCCGTCCCAGACCTTGAATGAGCCACCGATCACACTCCCGATCAACCCACCAAGGAATTCGATCTTCAAGGGCGAACCGTCGGCGGAAGTATAGAGCCAGGTCACCACATCATTCTGGTGTGAGCAATAGTTCTCGGTGACGACACCGCCGTCGCACACCACCATCCCGCCACCGTGGGTGAGGAAACTGGTTGCCACGGACCAGACACCCGGTTCACCGCCGCATATGCTGCGCACGAACAGGTAATAGGTGGTGGCAGGTTGGAGGCCGAACAGGTAAGCCTCTGGATCCGTGGTGGTCCCGGACGTGACCTCGGGACCATTCACATCGTTGGTGTCCGTAAGGAAATACTCATAGTTCCCTGCGGCTGTTGCCCCCCATTGCGCGAGGGCGTAATCGAAGCTCAGATCACTGATGGTCAAGGGCCATGTCGGTGGTGGACATGCATCAGGCGTCCATTTGAAATTACGGCCTTCGACAGGAGGCACGCCGGACCCGTTGGGTTGACCCGGTTCTTCTGAGACCGCCAAGCAGGCATCCGTGTTCACCACACCCGCCACGGTTATGTTCCAATCATACAGGAAGGCAGGCTCCTCGTAAACGGTCATGCGGGAATTGAAATCTTCCGGGATGCTTCCACCCAGACCCACTTGCGTACTGCCTCCTGGTTGAAAACCAAAGACGTTATTTCCAAAGCGCACTTCCACCGCATCGTCCGCCTCATTGAGGCGGATCTGGAAATTGATCAATGTGGAACTCGAAGAATAGCTCCCTCGGAAGTCCTTGAATTGGATGACGCACACCCTGTTCGGCGCGGTACCGATAGTAGCTAACCGCAAGGACGACACCGGCCCCGGAGGATCCAGCGAGCTCATGTCCTGCATTTGGAGGCTCTCACTGCCCCAACCGGCCACACGATTGCGCTTATACGGTACCGAGGGGCCACCGATGTATTGTACGAAAGGCATGCCGTGCGGGTGGTCGATCGCATAGGTCCAAACGGCTTGGTTGCCATCGCTGCTCTTGCCGAAAGTGATGAAGCCGCTATTGGAAACACTCACCCTGTCGAACACTTCACCGTTGAAGGTCAGATCGAAGCCGATGGGATAGCCTGGGCCCTGTGCCGGGTTCAGGTAACCATTGGTCACCGTGCCGTCGGGGATCGCCGGATCCACAAAGGCCCTGAGGTTGAAAAGTGGTGGGAAGAACGTGGGCGTTCCCATGGAGTAGCCACCATCAGCTGCGGTGATCTCCGTGTATGTACCCACCGTTTCCGAATATTGATAAAGGCTGACCTGAGCCCAAAGCATCGCAGGGGCAACGGCCAAGGCCAAGGCGGAAAGAGTCTTCCGGATCACTCTTCCGGATGTGTGTTGTGTTTTCATGGTCCGATGTGATGCAGGTGTGCGTGGTTGGTTGGGATTGAGAAGTTCTGGCATGTCGTTCAATGCGTGATCCGCGATCGGCCTTCCTGCGGAAGAATGAGTATTGGGTGACGGATCTGAGAAGGCTGTTGGAGTCTGGCTTCATGCCTTTTATTCCGCAATATGGAGCGCATCACCTTGGTCATTTGATCAGTGTGATCTAAGCAAAATCTCGATGCAGCACCCGACCCCATCAGATGGTTCTGTACCAAGGTGGTCGGAGCTTGGGATCGGTTGATGATCAACTGGGCCTGCCCGCTGTGCACAAGCAGCAGCATGCTGCACGTGAACAGCATCCGCCATGAGCTGGACAGGCTGGTCCGGTTCATCTTATCAAGGTGACGTAGCCGGTGATCTTGCCGGTTCCGGGGAGGTCCGGAGTAACGACATAGAAATAGGTGCCATCAGGTGCATCATGACCATCCCATCCACGTGCCAAGGAGCGGGTGCTGAAGATCCGTTGTCCCCATCGGTTGAAGACCTCCATCAGCCCTGTGGCACCATTGATCTCTATCGGCCTGAAGCTCTCATTCTGACCATCCCCGTTCGGGCTGAACACATTCGGCAGCTGGATCTCCCCGAAACGCACTACCGTGACCATCGAATACACCGTGTCGATGCAGCCGGCGGTCGTGGTGATCACCAACACCACCGGATAGCTTCCGGGCACGTTGGGAAAGTCGGCCGTGATCTGCTGGCTGTCCGCCGTGGAAGGGTTGGCGACCCCAAGGTCCCACCACCACGAAAGAATGTTGCCTGAGCCGATCCCGGAAAGATCGACCGCAGGCGCATCCGCGTCAACAGGGTTCGGTGCTACGCTGATCTGTCCGTTGACACCAGGGAATACGGTGATGGCGTTGGTTAGCACGGTATCCGCCGTGCAGCCTGCATCGCTGCGCACCGTCAAGGTGACGTCATAGCTGCCAGGAACGGTGTAGCTATGTGCAAAGCTGCTGTCCGTACTGGTGCTCCCGTCGCCGAGGTCCCACAGCACGGTCTGCGAGCCGAGCCCGGTCGTGTCCGCGAATTGAACGTTAACGGGGCTGCATCCCTCTGTGGGCGATAGCGATGGCCGAGGGACGGGCTGAACAGCCGGCGCCATGTAGGCACTTCCCATGAGGCATTCACCACTGAACATACTGGACATGGTGTATACCCCGCCCCCGAGGTTTTGACCGGAGATATTGAGGGTCGTGCCGGTCTGGCCAACAAGTGCCACCCCGTCCGAATACCATTGATAGCCAGTGGCACCGGCAGGCGGTACGGCCGCAGCCTCTGCATCCTCCGCGCAAAGCGTACCTGAGACGGACACCGGCTGCAACACTTGATCCGCAGCAATTGTGAGCAACAGGTCATCCACCACGAAATAGGGTGCGCCAACATAAGTATCGCCAGTGGTGGGGTTGGTGATCCATGTGAAGTCGAACGATGCCGGCACATCGCATGCACCACCGATCAATATCGAATGGATATTCTGTGTGGGAGTGAAAGTGATCGAGACGCGGGTCCAATCCCATGCCGGCTGCACATCCACGCGGCCCAGTTCGCTCCAGCCGGGTGTGTACCCGATGCAGTCCATGGTCTCTATGGGAAAGGGTACGCAGGCGTCGGCATAGCCGAACAAGGCCAATGGGAACGGCTGCGTGAACGGGGCTGTGTAGGACCCTTGGCTCTGGGTATGGGTGAACATGCTGTTCACTATTGACGTGGAGATCCAGAGCGAGAGGGTATAGGTGACACCCGCCTGCAAAGGATTGGATGGCAAGGGGTATGTCAGGCAAGTCCCCACGTATTCGAAATACCCGGGCATCGCGAAAAAGCCAACTGCCGCATCGCCATCCGGCGGCGGGAAGTTGAAGCCCGCTGGGGCATAGCCGCACATGTTGAAGTAATCAGAGGTCGCGCTGGTCGCCTGGTGCCAACCGGTAGCGCAATCCAACCAAGGAGGGCTAACGATGGAAACGAACGTATAGGGGCAGCACAGCCGCTCCTCAAAGGAATGGTTGCGGATATAACTTTGCAGGCTGTCTCCAGCGATCAGCGTACTGCACGGGCAATCCGGGTCGTTCAGATCGATAAGGCCATCGCCATCATCATCGATACCATTGTTGCAGATCTCCTGAGCGGAGCCAGCTAATGGGATCAGGATGGAGATCACCAGGGCGGACAGGAGGGTGCGGAGCATGTGCCAACGAAGTGATGTTCGGTGCGCAAGTTAACGCCTATAAAATACTGATATAGGTTCTTGTAGAATTTCAGCCACAAGCACTGGACGATACTCCGGCCTTCATGGTTGCCTTATCTAAGAAAGGTTCTATTCCCGCGTCGAACAGTGTTGTCCGGCAGGCGGAGATCCTTCATCTTTGGCATTGGTCTTCCCCAGCAAGGAAGCGGATCCGGACCTGCCGACCCCATTACCCAAATGGCGGCGTGCCCCTTGATCCGACCCTTGCCGGAGTTGACCATCAAAACCGGATCTTCCTCGTCAATAAGCCCTGGACCCCGATCCTGCCGAACCCATTACCCCATGGCGGCATTATCAGATAGGTCCGGCCCTTGCCGGGGTTTGATCCGGAACTCATCATCGCACGATGCTCAGTTGGCCCGTCGCACGCATTCCATTGTTCGAGAGGATCACCGCATAGGCCCCACCGGTCAATGCCGTCAGGTCCATACTGAGGTCCTCCCCTGTGTTGTTGAACTCTTTCGTGAATACCGTTCGGCCTGCAACATCCAAGATGTTCAAGGATAGCATTCCGGCCATGTTCGCGGGAGGCACGATCTTGAAAATCCCATTGTTCGGATTGGGGTAGATGCCCACCTGCGCCCCCTGAAGCTCGGCGATGCCGATGTTCCCACAGCCGTCCGTGAGCACCGGCGAGGTCCAAGAGCAGAGTTTGCTCCCACCTTCCACCTCAAGTATTACCTGAGCACCGAACGGGAAGGGCCCTACCGTATAATTTCCAGCAGCCGTGGCCGGAACGGAGGCCGCACCACCGTCATTCGTTATCGTCACCGAACCGGAGGAACCGATGTTCGTGATCGCGACGGCCACACTGAACTGCTGCGCAGCACAATCGTCCACCACGGTGAAACCGGCCTGCGGCTGGCTGCAACCATCATAGCAGGCCACCACATAATTCCAAGGTTGTGCACCACCATCGGCACAACTGGAATAGGTGTCGGAGGATACGGCGAGCAACAGTGCATTCTCCGAGTTGCCGACGGAGGTCATGATCAACAGGTTCCGCAGATCCCCTCCGTTGTTCCCGCTGAACAAGGGGCTGCTCATAAAGGGATCGCTACCGTCGAAGGCTTGGACCGCATCCGGGCTCAGCACCGTGCCGCTTCGGAAGCGGATCCCGATCCGCTGTCCGCCGGTGGACTGGTAAAGCCACTGGCTTGGGTCGTTGTTGGTGTAGCAGTAGGTGTAGTTGTCAGGCCCGCAACTTTGAATGGCACAGGGCCCGTTCACCATGGGCAGTGAGACCGCGCTGCAGTAACTGTTCGCGGGATTCTGCGCGGTGACCACCACCACTGAATCCTTCGGGAATGGACCGATGGAGTAACTGCCCGTGGCGGGGATCGTCACCGTGTTGCTGTTCCGGTCGTTGATCAATGTTAGGCTGGTGGCCGACCCCATGGAGAAGACGTTGGCCTGGACACTGTACTGGTCATTCGCACAATCGGGGACCACAGTGAAATTCACGAGTGCCGCTTGGCAGTCCAGGCAACCGACTTCCCAGTCAAGCGGGTCCAGCCATGTGGTGTTCTCACAGGAGGAAAGGTCATCCGCTTGTATCCGGATCGTGAGGTTGGCACCGGTGGAGTTCACCGTCTGTCCGGCAACCGGTCCGCTGGCCGAAGTGAAAAGCAACGGTGACTGATCGTTCGGTCCATCATAGCAGGTAAGCAGATCCCCTAGGCCGATGGTGCCGGCATGGAAGATCGCCCGCAAGGGAGCAGCTGAGGAGCTGCTATAGGTCCACGTGCGTTGCTCGTAGTTCGAATAGCAGTAAACGGTCTGGAGCGGCTGTTCACCACAAATGATCGCAATGGCACCTTCCGTGGAGAAAGGAAGACCGGAGCTCCATGTGCCGGCGGTCCCGCAATTGGCGCGTACGTAGGCGAAGAGCTGCGCATTTGCAGGCAATCCGGTCAGTTGCACTTGGGTTGCCGATAGGCCATTGCCGGATAAGACCGGTGTATCGGTGGCAGCACCGGTGGTGATCACATAATCGTAGCTGGTGGCCCCGGAGGTGGGCAACCAGGAGAGGTTCGCCGAGATGCCGCCGGGTGAAGCCAGCAGGTCCGTGATCTCAATTCCGCTGACACCGCAAACAGAAGGCGTCCACGTATAGGTAAGCCCCTGCGGCAAATTGGTGGCGGAGGAAGGCAGGCGACAAGTAGCGTTGTTGGCCATGCCCGTATTGCTTTGCATCCAATCATACGGAGCAACGGTAATGGACCTGTTGTTGAAATCAGTGGGTGTGGAACCACCCAGACCCACTTGACCGCTAAGCGTTCCGGTGGTCGGCATTCCGCCGTAGACCACCTGCACGGTCTGCGCGGCTGGATCGCCTCCCCCTTCATTGAGGCGGATCTGGAACTTCAAGAGGTTGGCCGTGCCCGATCGGAACACGTTCCACTCCGCGACGAACGTGCGGTCGGGGGCAACGCCTGAGAGATGTATCTGCAGTGGCCACGTCCCTCCATTGCCCATGGCGGCGAGGTCATTCGCAAAACCGGCGACCCGGTTGCGCATCAGCGCGGGCAATCCGGCCGGTGCGGGTGAGCTCAACGGGGTATAGGCCGTGCTTCCCACGGGCACATACACAGCCTCGGCCCCATCGGCGGAGCTACCGAAGGCAAGCCATCCCTCCATGCTCAGGCCTACGCGATCGAAGGCTTGGCCATTGAAGTGGAACGTGAAGCCGATGGGCCAGCCGTTACCCGTGGAGGCGCTACCCAAAGGCAGGCTTTCCCCTTGGGTCACGAAGGAGTTGTCATCAAAGGTGAAGGGCGCTGGCAAGCCCGGCATGCCCAACGGAGTACCCGCCCCTGCAATAGGCTGCCATGTGCCCATGGCTTGGCTGAAGGTGTAGCTGGAGACCTGGGCTGAAACAAGGCCACTGGCGAGAACGGCAGCACCGCTCAATACCCAGGAACGAAAAGGAGAAGAGATCAATGGGAACATGTGGAGAGTGGATCCTGAAGGGTTTGGAGAATATCCCGATGCGACTTTGGTGGCTTCTTGATCTGGAGCTGTTGTGACCGTGCTTGGAGAAGCGTGTTGTTCTTCGTTCAATGGGCAATGATCACCGGTATCGTGCGGTAGGCAGCACCCGGTATGTACAGACGAGCAATGTATGTCCCTTCACGAAGCGCGGAAACATCGAAACGGGCAGTGGCCGTGCTTGTGGAGGCATCGGTTGTAAGGACTGTTCTTCCACACACATCAACCAGTGTGCAAGTGCTGCCAGGTGGCACTGGTATGCCCCAATCGGTCGTAAGGTCACCATCGGCAGGAACAGGCCACGCCTTGGCCTTCTGCACTTCATTTTCGGCAATGCCTTGCAACACTCCACAGGGGTCTGCACTGCCGCCCAAAACCAACGTACCGGTGTTATCCGGGTCCAACCAGTACTTCAATTTTTGTGTGGTCGTGTTAGGGTTGTTCGTCCAGTGGTAACTCATCTTGCCGTAATAGCTGGTGCCTGAATTATTGGTGCAGGTCATACCGGAACTACTTCCTGTCAAGGTCCCGATCAACAAGGGCCCAAAAGTGGCATCGGGTTTGAAAAGCCCACCACCACTGGATCCCTCCTCCACCACCCCGAACCCGTTCTGGGTCGCTGCCCATTTCACGCGGTAGTGGGTCAAGAGTCCCGAAGAGGTCATCGGATGACCGGTTGTCAACGTTTGTGTGAAGGAGCTGATACGCTTTGGTGAACCGGAGGGATGGTGAATGCTGACGCCGTCAGCGGCGACCGTGGAGATATTCTGAGCATCCCAACCGGCCCAATACGGGTCAAACGTTTCCGGCACGGATGCATTGGTGCGAAGCAGCATGAAATCCGATCCGCCGATGCCTCCAAATTGCGGAGCATAATCGTCGCTGTATGCCTTCAATTGGGCACCGGTGATGTATTGCGCCGTGCTGTAGGCGCCACCGCTGCAGGTTGCGTACTGGAAATTGAAGTAGAACTTGAACTGGTTGAACTGGGCCGTTGTGGAGGTGCGCCCACAATGCCAAGCGGTGAGGATGTACGGAGCACAATCCTGTTGCACGTTGTTCACCAAGGTGCCTGAACACCATCCGGTTCCCTGTGGTGTCACCACGCTGATCCGCACGGTGGCACGGATCGGTCCTTCCCAGCCGATGGATTCCGGCTCGCAGGTAACGTTGACATGGCAGCTACCTTCCCGCTCTGTTCCGAACTGCACATCCCGGTAAGCATGGCTCACCTGAGCCACTCTGAACGTTCCGCGGCGGGCCGCCCCACTGGGTTCCCGGTATTCAATGATGCAGGCATCGCCGGCCACCATGGCAGTGGAGAACTCATGCACATCATCGGGCAGGTCAAGCTCAACCGGTCCGGATATTAGGGTGCCATCGGGGGAAAGGATCCGCAGCGTTGCACCGGTAGGAACTGCGACCTCATCCAAGAAACACTCCAATGCCAACGCACCGGGCGAGTCGATCCCTAAACGCCAGATCCGCTCGTTCCCTTCTTCGCTCCATGCACCCTCATGTTGTGCTTCCGCCATGATCGGGAGCATGCGGCCATAAAGCGGCAATTCGCCCATTTCGGCCTGGTGCCGGTCGTCGGCATCCACCGCTACCGCATCGAATGCTGGCGCGTGGATGAAAGGCACCTGCGCCTTCAAGCCTCCCAATGCGCAGAGGACGGTCGCGATGAACACGGCCGCCCGGACTGCTGCCATATTGGGATACGTCCTGGTCATCTCACCAGTGTGATGTGGCCAAACCCCTGATGCAACGGCATGGACAATCCTTTTACCCTATAGCGGTAGGAGTATACACCGATCACGGGTTCTTCTCCCTTCACTTTGCCGTCCCAACGGTCGGCCATGCTATGGCTCTCGAAAATGAGCGTACCCCAACGGTCGAAGATGAGCAGCTCATACTCCTCGACCAATCGGCCTTCACCGCCGAAGGTGTCATTGAACCCGTCGCCATTGGGCGTGAAGCTGTTCGGAAAGTAAACTGTGGCCGATGGAGGTCGTGTGCTCACACTGTCCACCGCGATGCATCCATCCGGCGTGGTGATCTGTAGCACGACCCAATGCGCCTCGTAGTCCTGGTAGGTGTGGGTAAGATTCAGCACACCGGTGGCCGTGCTACCATCGCCTAAGTCCCACTCCACGGAATTGCCCGAAGGGGGATCCGTCGTTCCTTGGAACCGCCACGTCCCTTCAGAGAGTTCCTGGGCATCAATGGACGCCCACGCAGGGAAGGAGGATACCGCCACGGAGGCCGTGGCCACGGAGCCGCATGCATCGGTCACCAGCACACTAATGTTGCGCCCTTGATGGTCCGCAGTCCAACTGATATTTGGACCGCTGCCCAATCCGGGCCATTGCACTTGGGCGTTACCAGCCCCCCCGCTGATCAACACCCAGAGTGGCACCACATCCCCGGGGCATACGATGGTGTCATTAGGAACTTCAATTGTCAAGGAGTCGAAATCGGTGACCACGGCCCATACCGTGGTGTCCGCTTGGTTCCCGCACTGGTCGGTCACGGTGATCGTGAAGGCTTGATCATCATCGACCTGCACGTTCATGGTGGGGCCATTGCTGGGTCCCGTGCCCCCGGGGCTCCACGCATAGCTGTATGCACCGCCGCCGCCGGTCGCAGTGATCACGCTCAGCACGGTCTGCATGCCGGCGCACATCACGGTGTCGCCCACTGCTGTGATGTTCAACGGCGGTGTGGGGCCTGTGGTGACCACCACCTGCGCCTGGACCGTCTGTCCGCATTCGTCACTCACCTCTAACGTATAGACCTCAAGCTGTGCAGCAGGTACATTGAGAACGGGGGATGTTCCCACCACCGCTCCATTGTTGGTCCATGTGTATTGCAGCACCCCGCCACCGCCGGTGACCACAGGTATCAGATCGCCGTTCCCTAAGCAGGCAATGGCGGTATCCGCAGGAAGGGTCACTACCAATGGAGGAGCAGGTGCCCAAGAGACCAGCACCGAATCCTGTGCGATCACACCGCATTGATCGGTGACCGTGACCGCGTAGTACACCGAGGGCAAGGCGGCGGGCACGTTCAGCGTGGAGTCCGTTCCCTGCACCGCGCCGTTCAAAGTCCACTCATAGCTGTATCCACCCGCACCGAATTCCGCTATCACTTCCAAGTCCGCTGTGCCAAGGCAAGGTATTGCCGTGTCCGGTGTGAGGGTCAATACCATCGGCTCGTAAGGCGGCAGCGTGACCCACGCACTGTCTGTCACCGATGCGGCCCAACAACTGTCACTAACGGTCACCCAGAACTGCGTTGTTTCCAGCACCATGTGGCTGATGCTCGGAGTGGTCTCCCCCGTATTCCAGAGATAGGTGAGCACAGCCGGATCACCGGAGCCTCCGGTCACTACTGGTGTCAACGTCACTACTGCAGGGCATTCCAGATCCTGATCCTCCAGGTCCACCACCAACGGCGGGCGCTGGTCGATCAGGTAGGTGAAGGTCTGGATCTTGTTCCCATTGCAGGTCACGATATTCACGATCAGATCCTCCAAGCCGTCACTATCCACGGGCACGGCGATCGGCACGATGGCGAAGGAATCCAGTTGGTTGAAGTGGACGGTCGTTGGCAGGGCCGGGAGATAATCCACGCCCCCTGTGGCGGTGCCACCCGTTGTGATGGTCAGGTCTTCATCGAGATAGAACCCGCCCAAGCGATGGAAGCGTAGGTAAACACTATCGCAATTGCTTTCGATGAAGGTCGTGTCGGTCGGGTTATACTCCACATTGGGACCGGGATCCACGGTCATGGTGAAGCGGTCCGAACTGGTGAAGCTGCCCGCCTCCAAGAAGACCGTGGAAGGATACTTGCTGTCGCCCACATCGGCCATGCCCAGCTTGACGTGGTAGGTTTCACCGCATTGCACAGCGGCACTGGCCGTCAGCACCACGGTCATGCCGTTATGCGCGATGTAGTAGGGATCCGTATTGTAGGGAGCATCCAATTGGGGAGTGGGCATACCGTCGGGTGGCTGGGGAAATGGCCAGTGCGTGCCATTGTCACGGTAGTAAATGGAGTTGGCTTGCCAATTGGGGTCCGCGTCAAAGCAATACCGGAAAGGGTCCGTCCAGAAACCATTTGCGTTGTTCGCATCCGTCAACCCGCTATTCACGGTATTGATGGATACGCGTGACAGGGATCCTGGTATCAAAGCGATGTTCATCGCATTGTTGGTGAACGGTCCATTTATATTCGTGGGGATCCCTGGACCACTTATGAAGAAGCCGAACACATCATTGTATTGGGTGCAGACCCAGCGACCATACTCCTCGGAACTGAAAACGTAGCGGACCGAGATCATGTCACTCATCGGGATGAAATCGAATTCCAGGACCGATTTGCTGTAAATGTTGTTCCCGGGAGGATTGCTTATCTGCCAATACGGGTATCCCGTCAGGTGACTCAAGTCGATGTCGGGGGTCGATATTCCTTGGGCAGCACCAATGCCTCCTTCGGCGCGCTCCAAACTGACATTGGGCCCGGGTATGTGATACTGAGCCAGTCCGCTGCAGAGCAGTATCCCGGAATTCAAGCCGATACTGGTGTTCGACCCATTGAACCTGCCGATCTCGCTGGGGCCCATGCCCACTGGTGCCACCACCGATCCCGGTGCGCCTAGGAAGGTGACATTACTGGAGAAAACACCCGGACCCAGCAGTACATTCTGGACCAGTGCGGTCGGTGATTGGGTCTGGTTGATCACGATCTGTGCCTGCACCGGCACAAATACCATAGCGAAGCCCAACGCCGGCAAAGTCATGATCAAACGGGACAGGGCGCTGGTCTTCATCTTACCAAGGTTACATAGCCGGATAGCTTTGTTCCGGCTGCATCATTCGGTGTCACGATGTAGAAATAGGTGCCATCGGGCGCTCCGCTTCCGGACCATCCTTGGGCCAGCGAGGTGGTACTGAATACCAGCAGTCCCCATCGGTTGAAGACCGTCAACGTTCCCGGTGCGCCCCTGTAGTCAATAGGGATGAAGCGGTCGTTGCTTCCATCCGCATTCGGGCTGAACACATTGGGCATTTGTATGACCCCGGGGTCGATCACCGTTACCATGGAATAAACCGTATCCACGCATCCTTCCACGGAGGTGACCACAAGTATGACCGGGTAGTTGCCCGGTATGGGCGGGAAAATGACCGGAAGTGATTGCTGGTCGGACGTACCGGGTGTTGCCACCCCCAGGTCCCACCACCAGGATACGATGTTCCCTGCGGCCGTGCCATTGAGTTGAACATCGGGCTGTTCCGCATTCACGGGATCAGGCGTGGCAGTTATTTGTCCGTTCACAGGAGGATGTACGATCACCGCGTTCGCTAACAGCGTGTCACCCGTGCACCCATCCGTGCTCCGGATCTGTAGGTACACATCATAGGTACCTGGCGTGTTATAGGTATGTGTGAGGCTACTTTCCGTGGATGTAGTGCCATCACCCAAGTTCCACGAGAGGGTGGTCGTACCTCCTCCAGTGGTATCCGCGAACATGACGTCCAAGGGTGCGCACCCGGCATTAGGCAGCAAAGAGGGGAACGGTTTGGGAGCTATCGCGGGTGGCATGTAGGAACTGCCCATCAGGCATTGGCCCTCGAACACGCTGGCCATGGTATAGGTTCCTGCACCGAGGCTAAGTCCGGAAATGTTCAGGTTCAGACCTGTCTGCCCAGGTAGTGCAATTCCATCCCGATACCATTGATAAGAGCTAGCTCCAGCAGGGGGAATGGCCACGGCCGCTGCCGTTCCGGGACATAGATCACCGGAAGTGGCCACTGGCGCGAGGACCTGATCCGCAGCGATGGTGAGCATCAGGTCATCCACCAAGTAGTACGGCGTTCCATAGTAGGTATCACCCGCTGTATTGGTGATGACCTTGCTATTGAGCGATGCCGGAACATCGCAGGCCCCTCCGATCATGATGGAATGGATATCCTGCGTTGGCGTGAAGGTGATGGACACGCGCGTCCAAGCCCATGCGGGTTGCACCAGGACGCGCCCCAGTTCATTCCAACCGGGTTCTTCGCCAATGCACCCGGAAACCCCCGATATCGGAAAGGGAACGCACGCATTCGCATAGCCAAAGAGCGCCAATGGGAACTGGTCCGTGTAATAGGACGGGTCAGCATGTGAGGCCGGCTGGGAATGTGTGTCGTTCACAATGGCCGTTGCGATCCACAAGGACAGCGTATAGGTAACACCGGCCAGCAACGGATTCGAAGGTGCGGGATAGGTGAGGCAAGTACCCACGTATTCAAAGTAGTCATCACCCGGTATCGCGAAGAAGCCGACTGCCCCGTCGCCATCGGGAGGTGGAAGAGGCATCCCCGCAGGTGCATAGCCGCACATGTTGAAGTAATCAGAGGTGGCTGAGGTGGCTTGGTGCCAACCTGTTGCACAATCAAGCCAAGGGGGAGTGAAATTCCCTACGAAACCATAAGGGCAACATAGCCGGTCCTCGAAGGAATGGTTGCGGATGTAGCTTGTGATGTCCCCAGGCGTTATCAGCGTGCTGCACGGGCATGCGGGGTCGTTCAGGTCGATCAACCCATTTCCGTCGTCATCGATACCGTTATTGCAGATCTCTTGGGCTGACAAGGCAAAAGGGCACAGGAAAGCCAAGAGGAGAGCGGAACGCGGGATCATAAAGGCGGAGAGGTTCAGCAATGAAGCAGGACTTTGGAGAGTGGCCTTGGAGAACTACCGGGGAGAGAGGTGCAAGATAGACACTGGGGTCGGAATGATCCCACATGTAGAATTTTAGCTACGCAATGGGTGGACGATCCATCTCAGCCGGAAGTTGTCCGGGGTTCCGAATTCTTGAAGTGGACCTGCCTCCGTCCGGTGAGGAGCTGTTCACAGTAGAACGCAGCAGCAACAGCGCTATCGGGTTGAAACGGCTCTTCGTCATTTCAACTGGTATTCGCTGTGACGTCTTCCTGCCCCTCTTATTCCATGGGACTTGGGCAGGACTATGGAGATGGTGGTGCCGACGCCCAACTCACTTTCAATGGAGAAGTCGCCTCCCATCAGCTCCAGCAGATCGGAAACGATCAAAAGCCCTAGGCCCTGTACATCCCGTTCACCTTCATGGTTCATCGCACCCAAGGCGCCTTTGTTCTGCACACGATGCGCATGGGCAAGGGCCGCTGCCCCCATCCCGACACCGGTATCCTGAATTACGAGGACATAATCCGTCTCCCGGTCCATTCCGGATATGGTAACACGACCCTGTGAGGCGTGCGTAACCGCATTCCCGACCAGATTCTTAAGGACGATGGTCAGTACATCGCTGTCCAACCGGAGCTCATCACCCATGGGGACCTTGTTCTCCAAGGTGATGCCGCGTTCGCGCGAGCGTTCGTGTTCCATGGCCAAAACCTCTTCGACCACCTTGTGCAGTTCCACCCTCTTCAAGCGGATCTCGATGCGCCCGTCCTGGCGTTTGATCCAGTGCAAGAGGTCTTGGGCATTGGCATGCAGCTTGCCACTGGCGCGTGCGAGGTCCTTTAATGTGCCGGTGAGATCCTCGCTTGCGGAAGGCTCTAGCTTCTTCACCGAGCCGTTCGCCACCCTTGCGATAAAACGCAATGGCGTTACGATATCATGCGAGATAATGGATACGAGCATCTCCTTCACCTCCAAACTATGCCGCAGCACGTTATTGGCTTCAACCAATTCCGCCGTGCGATGGCGCACCTTCTTCTCCAGGACCAGATTCTTCCTCCGCAAGCGGGCCGCGTTCAAATTGAGAAGCACAATGAAGAGGACGACCCCTCCGGCTATGCACAGCCCAATGAACCATGCGGAGCGATAGAAGGGGACGGGCACACTGAACCTCACCGTTAGCCGATCGTCATCCCCGTGGGCCAAGGCCCCCACCTTCCTTATGCTCAAGGCCAGATCGCCGGATGGCAACGATCCCAGATGGAGCTCGCGTTGGCCTCCGGTCATGGGTAACCAATGCTCCTTTCCCGGTATTCCTAAGGCATATTCCAGTTTGGCATTCTCCGGATCTCCCCAATAGGCCAAGGAGAACCGCACCACCACATCCTTCGCCTGCCAGTCAATTCCGATCTCCTTCCCGACCGATCTCGATACCCCATCAACGATAACCTCCTCCAGCTGCAGGTGCATTTTCGGATAGGCGTCCGGAACTTCCTCCGGCCTGAACCACACCAGACCATCCATGGTAGGGAATGAAGCCCAGCCATCACCTGTGCGCACGTATGCAGGGTCGCACCCGCCGTTGAACTCGGGGTTGAGGATACCGGCCTGTTTGCCGTAGTAGGCCATATAGATGCCAGCACTGTTATCATGCAGCCATATATCCAGGTCCGATCTCCGGATCCTGAAAAGTCCTTGGTTGGTGCTCATCCAGAGATAGCCCACATCATCCGGCATGAACGCATGCACATGGCTGAGAAAGCGTTGCGGGTCCTGTGGGAGCGGATGCAGCTTGCCCTTGGTATAGATGAACGCACCGCTACCGTATGTACCGATGAAGACCTTGTTATCCACCAAGGCCAGCGTGCGCGCACAGACACCCTCGAGACCAGGCACAACGTCCCATCCATTCCGTGGACCAAGTCTGTATACACCGGAACACGTGGCCATCCATAAGCGCTCACCCGGTGGGAAGCATAACGCCCTGGGCCTGGATCCCTGATCCGATTCATCCAGCGGCGCCACCAGCATGATACTATCCTTAGCGATACGATAGACCCCGTCCACAGCACCTACCCACATGGCACCATCATGCTCCAAAAAGCATTGTGGACGGATGCCTTTCCGCACCAATCGCTCACTTCCCGTTGCATCATCGAAAAGAAACAACGAATCCCCTCTACCATACCAGTACCGTTGCTGGTGATCCAGGATGATGCTCGCGTCATCAAAAGGTGGAACCGGCGTTGTTAGCTCATTGCAACCGGAAGCGGAGAATTCCCGCACGGTGCCTTGGACACAGGTCACCACGCCATTACGACCAAATGTTGCTTGGGCCGTATACATATTGTTCACCCCGTTCGGTCCGGCATCGCAGGTGAGTGTCCGCATGGAGTTCCTGCGATAAATGAAGAGCCCTTTGGTATCCGTACCTATGGCGATCACGGTCCCCCCCGCCAGCCAGGCCACAGCACCGATCTTACATTCCTCCGGAAGCTCTATATGGAGCTGTGTCGCCACAAGACTGTCGCCATCGGAGGTCGCCCTCACGTCATAGAATTCATTTCCGTCGATGATCCCCACACGGTCCTGGCTCGCCTCCCATCTGAGGGACCAGGAGATCTTACCATCACTGGGGACCTGCGGGAAGCCCAACATCGTTACCTTGGAATATACTCCACGGTCCGTATCCACACGATACCCTTTACCTATGGAATCCAGGGAGAACAGGGCACCTTTCAGTCTGAAAAGGTGTGACCAACGGCCTGCGGGCACCGGTATGCGACGGAGCAATGCTGTATCCTGATAGACCAGCACCTCGTCATCCAACCGCATACACCATTCGCTACCCTGCAAGGCGGTCATCCGTACGCTGTAGGGCCAATCGGATTTACCGGGCAGTACGGAATCAGGGTCCATGGCGAGCACCACAACACGTTCTGACGCGCCGGACCCCGAAAAGCGTGCACTTGGTCTGCGGGCCGGCGCCTGTGGATTGATCGCACGGATCGCATTCCCCTTCACCACATATTGGCGACAGCTGGCATCGCGGACAACGAACGACCTATCGGCCAATGAAATGATATCCAGTACCCGGGAAGGTTGCATCCCACCGGCCTCCATGATACCCACTTGCCTGAACACCTCCCCATCGAAGCGCACCAACCCGCCTTCCGTACCGATCAACAGCTCCCCATGCTCATCCACGTCCATCGCGTGGACCCTGTTCTGGAGAAGCCCATTCTCTGAAGTGAACTGCTTACGGGTCCACTGCCCTTGGGATTGGGCTAGAAGGCCTGAGGTCACCAGCCAAAAGGCAAGGAGGCCTATGGCCCGTCCTCCCTTCCTGGTTCGGCACCTCCCCCCCATTTATCACACACCGTGGCGGTGAGCGGCGACAAGGCGTTGGAGATCCAACACATTCGTCAGACCAAGTTTCTCGAAAAGTCTGGATTTATAAGTAGCTACAGTGGATGGCTGAACTCCCAGGCGCATTGCGATCGCCTTTGTACCCAGCCCCGCCAATAGATCTTCCATTACCCCGATCTCCCTACCGGACAACACACTGAACGGGTTGCTGCATGGATCGGCGCTTCCACTGGTCTCCATTAGATGCTCCTCGATCGCGGAACTCATGTATTCACGACCTTGCAGGATAAGCCTTATGGCACGGACCACTTCCGCCTCTTCGCTCTCCTTGCTGATGAAGCCTGTTGCCCCCAAGGCCAGCACACGCTGTGCATAGACCTGCTCGGACCTCATGGTGTAGACCAGCACCCGCATGAGTGGATGATCGGCGCATATTTTCTGCAGGTGATCCAATGCGCTGCCATCCGTCATCTGAAGGTCCAACACAAGCAGTTGCGGCTCCCGTTGGTCCAAAACCTCCAGCAATTCCTTGCAAGTGGCCACTTCCCTGACATCCACAGCGTGGAAATGATCATACAGCAAATTGCGAAGCCCTCTGCGAACGATCACATGGTCGTCGGCGATCAAAAAGGAATGGTCCATTGAGGCAAGTAGTTTCAGAGTGGTCAAAATTCTACAAGCCGGTCCTTTCGGTCGGTATAGGTTGCGCTCGATTTCCGAAAGGAGATTGCGTTCATTACCGGCTTTGTTGAAGATCAGGAAGCAGTTTTGGCACTTGGAGAGTGGCCTTGGCGCTTGGAGAACCTGGGAGTCAGCATGTTAGTGGTATGAACGTGTTCCTGTGTTAAGGTCCATGGAAGTGTACTTTGGAGAGTGTCACTACCGGATTGGATCTTTTTACATAGGAACGATTTTGACAAATGCATCCCTTCGGTCCGACCGGGGGGATGCTTTGTCTTTGTTATGAACTCAGTGCGGACGAAGATACTTGAATTCGCTCATCCCTGAACAGGGTATTATCGGTCAGCCACGGAATGCCAAGTTCTCAGTTGGACATGTCCTCTGTTCAGCTACGCTGTTGACGGTGAACCAACAAAAGCCTCACTTGCTTCCGAGCACCTGCAGGTGCCCATGGTACTGCTTATCCAACACCCGGATGGCATAGTAGTAAACGCCGTCATGCAGGTCGGTCGCGGCGAAATTGTTCCTGTAGTTGCGCGTATTCAGGACCTCCTTGCCCCAGCGGTCCCAGATCTGGACCTGGTTGTCCCGGCCCTCTATCCCCTCCACCACGAACTTATCGTTCGAACCGTCACCGTTCGGGGTGATCACGTTGGGGATGATCACCTTGCAACCATCATCCACGTGGATGATCGTACTTACCGACTTGGGGCATTGATCGGTGGCCGACACCGTATAGTCCCCCGTTTGCATGCCGGACACATAGATATGGTCCGAATACAGGGAATCGCTCCAGAACATGGTTGTGTTCCCGAAGCCACCGCTTACACTGGCGAACAGGGGCACTGAATCCTGATCGCATTGCAGCAGCACGGATGTTGGGCTGTTGATCACCATGGGCGTGTAATCCAGAATGGCCAACACCACGGAATTGGTGAGGGTATCGCCGCAAGCATTCACGACAAAAACATTCATGATGGCCGTCTCCACACCTTCGGCGATCCCGTCCTCAAAAGCTTGAAAGGGCAGCACGACCGAATCCTGGCCGGCGGGTATGACCGCAGGGCTGGTCAATGGATTGAAATCAACACCGGAGGTAGCGGTGCCGGTAAAGAAAAATTCAACGCTGTAGGAGCTATCGGCACCTGCCGGTCGATAGATGGTGAAATGGCCACCCAAGCAACCCTCGGCAGCAGTTCCATCACCGTTCAGGGTGCTGGCCGTCAAGTTCGGGAGCACGTTGGACTGGAAGCTCCCGGCCTGAAGGAACACGGCGGAGTTATATCCGCTGTCGCCGGCATCCCCTATGGCCAACTTGATGTGGTAGGTCTCCCCACAGGTCACAGCGGCCTCCGCCCGCAGCACGGTGGTGAAACCATTGAGGGCGATCGTATTCCCGTTGGAGTTCGTGACGTAATAGGCTTCGTTGGCCGGTAGGCAACCCGAGCTCTCCGATCCGTGTATGTTGGCGATGCTCACGGGAAGAGTGGTACCGGGCACCAAGGCGATGTTTGCGGCGTTGTTGCTGTAGGGGCCAGTGATACCCGGCCCACTGAGGAAAAAGCCGAAGACGTCGTTGTAGTTCGGGCTGCAGTTGAAGCTGGGATACTCCTCCGAACCGAAAACATAATTGAATTTCAAGGAATCGCCGCTGGGAATGAAATCGAACTCCAGCACGGCTTTATCATAGATGGTGTTGCCGGGGCTTGTGATCATCAGCAGGTCGGGATCGGAACTGGTGCCAAGGATATCGCTACCGAAAATGGAAGCAGGACCCGGTATGGAGGTGGCCAATCCCGATGAAAGGATCAAACCGGCACTCAAGCCCAAATTTGTTGAGTTCCCGTTGGTGAACGAACCGGACCCGTCCTGGGGCGTGTTCACTACCACACCATTGTAGGTGATATTCGAGGTGATCACCCCTCCTCCGACCAGGATGTTCTGCACCAGCTGTGCCGGGGTCAGTGCGGTATTCACGTTCAGCTGGGCCGCAGCGGACAGGGCTGTGGATCCAGCGAGAATGCATAAAAGGTTACGGACCATATCAATGTTTTTGAGTGTCATCTGCCGGTACTACCGCGCAGCAAAGTAACAAAGCCATACTTCTCATTGGCTTCATAGTAATGTCCCTTAGCGCGGTACTTGTAGACATACACGCCGGTTGTCGCATCCGTACCCCCGTTGACCTTTCCGTCCCACGGGGTATTGATATCATCGGTTTCGAACACCACATGGCCCCAGCGGTCGAAGATCACCATGTTGAATTCGCTCACTGAGGAATACACGGGGAAGAAGACATCGTTGATCCCGTCGCCGTCCGGCGTGAAGGCATTGGGGAAGAAAAGCGTTCCCGGAGGCTTTATCAATAGGCTGTCCATTGCCTTGCAACCTTCATCACTTACCGTGTGCAAGGTGACCCAATGGTCCTCGAGATCCGTGTAACTGTGGGTCACCGAGGGGGCCTTCACATGGGTGCCATCACCAAGGTCCCAGATCATCACGGGGACGATGTACGGGAAGGTGGAGGCCTGGAACAGCCAGTCGTCCTGCCCTTGGTTATAGATCAGGATCTTCGCCACAGGGTGTTGCACGGTCACATTGGTGACGGCACTGATGAACTCCCCGCACCGGTCGAACACGTCAACGGTGAAGCTGGCGTCCTGATCACCGGTGTATTCCAATTTGGGATCGCTCCAAGCCCAACCCTCCCAATCGATGGTATGCACGCCGGAACCGCCGGTGACCCTGGCCCACAGGCCGATGGAATCCCCCGCACAGATGGTGCTATCCCCGGTGAGGTTGATACGGAACGGCGGGTAATGCGGGATGTAGGTGGTGAACACGCTGTCCGCGGAATAGCCGCACTGGTCGTGGACGCTGAGGGTGTAAGAGGCATCGGAGGGCACGCCCACCAGCAGGGTGTCGGCCGTGCTCAATACTGCACCGGTGTCGTTCGCCCAAGTGAAGGTGTAGACGCCGTTGCCACCAGTGACATTCAGAGGGAAAAGCACGAGGGAATCACTGGTACAGAACACGGTGCTGTCCCAGGACAGGATCTGGATGTCCGGCAGAGGTGCCGTACTGACCAGCACGGAATCAGAGGCCGTGTGCATGCAGCCATCCACCGCGATGACCGTGTACCATGTGGGATCGCTGGCAGGTACATTGAGCGTCGACCCGGTCCCTGCCAAAGTGCCGTTACTGGTCCAAGCATATGTATAGTCCCCATTCCCCCCAACGGTATTGACCACGGTGATGTCACCACTGCTAAGGCAAGCAAGTGCGGTATCAGGACTGGCCGTTACGACCATCGGCAGATAGACCGGGATGAAAACGGTGATGCTGTCCATTACCGCTGGCACACTGCACGTATCGGTCACCGTTACATAGAAGGTCGTGGTGGTATCCACGGAGACATTGATCATTGCCGTGGTGTCCCCGGTGCTCCAGAGATACTGGTATTCACCGGCTCCGCCTGTCACTTGAGGCGCGATGTCATAGGCTTGGTTGCAGACGCCGCTCACATCGTCGGTCACCACCTGTAAGTCTGAATATTGATCGATGTAGAACGTGTAATTGTTCACCACCTGTGTGCCGCTACAGACGACGTTCTGGGTGATATTGATCGTGAGCGTCTCGATGCCATCGGCGTCGTAGGGAACGTTAAGTGAAATGGTGATCACCGTGTCACCGGGTTGGTAGATGAGCTGAGCTGGGATCGGCGGATAGTAGTCCACCCCGGGTGTTGCGGTGCCACCGATCACCAAGTGCACAGTGTCCACGTTCGTGGTATCCCCCATACGGAAAAAGTTGAAGGGGATGATCCCGCAACCCTCGAACATGGTGCTATCGTTCATACTGATGGAGGCATTCCCGGTGGTAAGCGACGGGACGATCTGGCCGGTGCTGGTGAAGCTGCCCGCCTCCAGGAAAACTCCCGAATCAAAACTTGAATCCCCTGCATCGCAAATGGCCAATTTGATGTGGTAGGTCTGTCCGCATTCAACCTGTGCCCGAGCCTGAAGCACGGTGGTGAAGCCGTTGTAGACCACCGTGGTGCCGTTCTGGTTGTCCACGTAATATTGGGCATTTGCCGCGCCGCAGGTACCTTGGCTTCCATGGATGTTCGCGATGCTGACCGGCAGTGCGGTACCCGGCACCACTGCGATATTCACAGCGTTGTTCGTAAAGGGCCCCGCGAACCCCGGACCGCTGATGAAGAAACCGAACACATCATTATACTGGGGTGAGCAATTGAAGGAGGGATACTCCTCCGATCCAAAGACATAATTGAATTTCACGGAATCGCCGGTGGGGATGAAGTCAAATTCCAGGACGGCGCGATCATTGCTCTGTGGGGTGGTAGGGCTCAGCTGGGAAATGATGGCCAACAGGTCCGGGTCGGGACCCGTTCCGTTGTTGTCGCTGGAAAAGCTGCTTGCGGGTGCTGCTATGCTGCTGGCAAGGCCGGACGAAAGGATGATCCCGGCGCTAAGACCCAAATTGGAACTGACCGTGGTGAAAGAGCCACTTCCGGCCTGCGCCGTGCTCACGGCTACCCCATTGTACTTGATGTTGCTCACTGAAACGCCTCCTCCCAACAGGACGTCCTGCACCAATTGCGTCGGCGTAAGACTGGTGCTCACGTTCAACTGGGCCTGCATCATGCCGACCGATAGGAAGAACAAGCTTGAAAAAATGACACGTACGTTCATGACGGGCTAGAAGCGTTGGGCAAGATAAGCGGACTGCGGTAATGACCCGAAAGCGGCTTCGTCGGTTGCCTCGGTGGAATTCCAAGCCTGCATTTCATCCTGGAAGACCGAATAGTCGCCTGCTATCTTTGGCCACCATCAAAATCCCTCAACATTATGGCATCCGTGGACGAGCACATCGAGACCAACAAAGAGCGTTTCCTCAATGAACTCCTCGAACTGCTGCGGATCCCCAGCGTGAGTGCCGACCCCAAGTTCAAGGCCGATGTGGCCCGCTGTGCTGAAGCCGTTAAGATCCGCATGGAGGAGGCCGGGCTGGATAAGGTGGAGGTATGCCCCACTAAGGGCAATCCCATCGTCTATGGTGAGAAGATCATTGATCCGACCAAGCCCACGGTGCTCGTTTATGGCCACTACGATGTACAACCTCCCGACCCGCTCGACCTGTGGGACAGCCCGCCCTTCGAACCGGTGGTGAAGGACGGCATCATCTACGCCCGTGGCAGCGCCGATGACAAAGGCCAGTTCTACATGCATGTGAAGGCCGTGGAGGCCATGGTGAAGACCGGCAACCTGCCCTGCAACGTGAAGATGATGATCGAGGGGGAGGAAGAGGTGGGCTCGAGCAACCTCGGCACTTTCGTGAAGGAGAACAAAAAACGACTTGCCGCGGACGTGGTGTTGATCAGCGACACGTCCATGATCGCCAATGACGTGCCCAGTATCAACACGGGCCTGCGTGGACTTGCCTACTTGGAAGTTGAGGTGGTCGGCCCGAACAGGGACCTGCACAGCGGCGTATATGGAGGTGCGGTGGCCAACCCCATCCATGTGCTCTGCGAAATGATCGCCAGCCTACATGACGAGGACCGTCGCATCAACATCCCCGGCTTTTATGACGCCGTGAAGGACCTCAGCGATGCGGAGCGGAAGGAGCTGGCCAAAGCACCCTTCGATGAAAAGGAATACATGAAGGACCTTGGCGTGAAAGCGCTGCGTGGAGAGAAGGGATATACCACGGCCGAACGCGCCACCATCCGGCCTACGCTGGACGTGAACGGTATCTGGGGCGGCTACATCGGCGAGGGCGCCAAGACCGTGCTCGCTTCCAAGGCAAGCGCCAAGATCAGCATGCGCTTGGTTCCCGACCAAAAGAGCGCGGCCATCACCAAGCTCTTCAGCGACCATTTCAACAAGATCGCACCACCCTATGTCACCGTTACGGTGAAGCCCCACCACGGCGGCGAAGCGGCGGTGACGCCCACCGACAGCATCGCCTACAAAGCGGCCAGCAAAGCCATGGAGGAGACCTTCGGCAAGAAGCCGATCCCCACACGCGGCGGCGGCAGCATTCCCATCGTGGCGTTATTCGAGGAGGAACTTGGCCTGAAGACGATCCTCTTCGGCTTCGGTCTGGACAGCGACAACATCCACAGCCCGAACGAGCACTACGGCGTGTTCAACTATATGAAAGGCATCACCACCATCCCGAAGTTCTTCAAGAATTTCGCGGAAATGAGCAAGTGAGTTCTGAATAGTCGCGAGTCTTGAGTCTTGAGTCGGGAGTCCTTCCATGTCCCCACAACAAGCCACGGACCCAAGACTTCAACCATTTCCATAGTTCACCATGACCCGGCAACTGACCGCCCTCCTCGCCATCGTGCTCCTCTCCGGCTGTATGCGTTACAGCGATGTGGAATTCGTTGGTGTGCAGAATGTGCAGCTCACACGTTTCGACGCGACCGGCCTTTCCGCCATGGTCACCGTTGAGGTGAACAATCCGAACAACTACCGGATCACGGTAACGGACCCCGACGTCGACCTGTACATCAATGATGTCGCCATGGGCAAGGCCACCTTGGACAGTGTTGTCACACTGGACCCGGCCAGCTCCCGGACCTATGAGCTGCCGCTGCATACCACCTTCACGAATGGACAAGCCGGCATGCTCCCCCTGCTTATGACGGTGGCGCTCACCGGCTCTGTGAAGCTGGGCCTGAAAGGCACGGCGGTGGGCAAGGCGGGGATGATCCGCAAACGGTTCCCCTTCGAGGTGGAACAGCGGGTGGACTTCCGCTGATCGCCTGGCCATTTTCGCGGACACGGTTCCCTCGGGAAGAGGTCCACTTAACCTTCTCGGCAGTCACTTCGCCTCACCTCCGAGCGCGACCTTTTTCCCGGAGGTGATCACCACATAACCGAACATCCCTTCGGCAAGCCCATACACCACATCGCCAGGCCTTGCGATGGCAATGGCGATACGATCCTCTTCAGGATCATTCCCGAATTCCGCCGGCCAGGAGAAATGTTGAGGCAATGCCCTGTTCTCCTGCCAATACGTATGCAGATCGAAATTCCGCCCGGCCTGGACCAGCACCTTCTGCTCCGGCCCATGGACAAAAAAATTCAGCAGTAGTGCAGCGCAGAAGGTCATCGGCCCCACCGCCAGAAGATTGAACCAGAACCATTCGAAACGGTCCATCTCGAAGCGCTTGGCATACCAGTGCTTCGGTAGGAGATTCCCTGCGAAAGCGAAAAGGGCGAACCAACGGAAAAGTCCCGTGTACGAGATGAGCGTGAGTTGCCCGACCGTCCAGAACAAAATGATGAAGAGCAGCACTCCCACGGCCATCATCGTCGTGGGCCATTGCGGCTCCGGCGGCCCGACATCAACGGTACGTTGTTGACGAGCACCCGCGCCCGGCGGCCTCAAGCGCCATCCTTCCCTGCTACTTTTATCCATTCATGCGCATCCTCATACGGGCAACGCGCGCCCTACCGTTCTTCTTGTATCTGCTACCGGGCTGCGGCACCGGGCAGTCACCCGTGAAAGATACCATGCACGCCCATACCAACCGACTTATCCACGAGACCAGCCCCTATCTGCTCCAGCATGCGCACAACCCCGTGGACTGGTTCCCATGGGGCGATGAGGCCTTCAACAAAGCCAAAGCGGAGAACAAGCTCGTGCTGGTGAGCATCGGCTACAGCAGTTGTCATTGGTGCCATGTGATGGAGCACGAGAGCTTCGAGGACGACAGCGTTGCGAAACTGATGAACGACCGTTTCGTCTGCATCAAGGTGGACCGCGAGGAGCGACCGGACATCGACCAGGTGTACATGAGCGCCGTGCAGCTTATGACCGGCAAAGGCGGCTGGCCGTTGAACTGTTTCACCTTGCCGGACGGGCGGCCCATGTACGGTGGCACCTACTTCCCCAAGGAACAATGGACACAGGTGCTGCAGCAGCTCGCCGATACGTGGAAGAACGATCCTGAAAAAGTGAAGGAGTACGCTGGGAAGCTGCATGCCGGGGTGCAGCAAAGCGAGCTCGTGACCTTGAACAGCGCACCACCGGACTTCACGCGCAAAGACGTGGATAAACTGGCGGAAGGTCTCGCGAAGCACTTCGATACTACTTGGGGCGGCCCGGACCGTGCTCCGAAATTCCCGCTGCCCAACAACTATGAGTTCCTGCTGCGCTACGCGAATGCCAACGGTGACAAAGCCATCGCCAAGCAAGTAAAGCTCACCTTGGCAAAAATGGCCGAGGGCGGCATCTTCGATCAAGTCGGCGGCGGCTTTGCACGCTACAGCACGGACGTCCGCTGGAAGGCGCCACACTTCGAGAAGATGCTCTACGACAATGCGCAGCTCATTTCGCTTTACAGCCATGCCTACCAAGCCTTTCATGAGGAGGCCTACCGCGATATCGTGGAACGCACCATCGCTTGGGCGGAGCGCGGGATGCGGTCCTCTGATGGTGCGTTCTACAGCGCACTGGACGCGGATTCCGAAGGTGAGGAAGGGCGCTACTACGTATGGACGAAGGAGGAACTGGCCACCGCTTTGGGCGACGACACGGCCTTCGCCACGGACTACTACAACGTAGGCGGCGATGGGCTTTGGGAACACGGACGGAACATCCTGCTGCGGAATGAGAGCGACGCGGAATTCGCGGACCGGAAAGGGATGACCTTCGGCGAAGTGCGCACCGCTGTGGAACGCGTGGACTCGAAACTGCTGGCCGCGCGGGAGAAGCGCGTTCACCCCGGGTTGGATGACAAGGCGCTCACCTCATGGAACGCGATGATGGTGACCGCCCTCTGTGATGCATACGATGCGTTCGGCGATAGCGCGCACCTTCAACAAGCCGAACAGACCATGCACCTGATGCTGACGAAATGCCGCCGCCCGGACGGTGGGCTTTGGCACAGTTACACCAAAGGCAAGGCCGCCATCAATGGCTATTTGGAGGACTACAGCTTTACCATCGAAGCGTTGACAACCCTCTACCAGACCACCTTCGATGAGGCATGGCTGAAGGAGGCGCACTCCTTGGCCGAATACGCCATCACGCATTTCCACGATGGCAAGAGCGGCATGTTCTGGTTCACCAGCGACATCGACCCGCCCTTGATCACCCGGCGCATGGAGGTGAACGACAACGTGATCCCCGCTTCCAATTCCAGCATGGCCAAGGCGCTCTTCACCTTGGGGCACCTCTACGATGACCAACGCATGCTCGACATCAGCAAGCAGCAGTTGAACAATGTCCAGGATGCGATGGCGGACTATCCCAGCGGCTATTCCAACTGGGCGCTGCTGCTGATGGATCACACGCATCCTTGGTACGAGATCGCCATCACCGGGCCAGCAGCGCTGGAGCGCAGGCGTGAATTCTCCGCGCATTACATCCCTGGACGCGTCTTCCTCGGCGGCACGCGAAAGAGTGATCTACCGCTGCTCGAGGACAAGTTCATGGGCGATGCCACCACCATCTTTGTCTGCGAGAACAAGGTCTGCCAATTACCTACGGCCACTGTGGCGCAAGCGCTAGAGCAGGTCCGATGAAGAAGATCTTGATGCTCCTGTGCGCGTTGACAGGCCCCTTCATTGTGCATGCACAGATGCTTTTGGTGGAACCCGGTGCGGATGATCCGATGCTGTTGCGGTTCAATCCGGAATTCATTGCGCGCAATCATGTAACCAGCGTAAAAGGTCAACTGTGGACCAAGCGGGACGGCCGACCGATGATAGCCCAGGACCGCTTCTTCCTTTACCGCTTCGGCGATGGCGGACGACTCGGCTATTCCAACAACTCTTTCGGCAAGCCCGGTTCCGGCATCGACACGGCGAGCGTGATGTACTCTTACGACAGCAAGGGCAGTCTACTCCAAGAGCTGCACAACGACATTAATGGCTACTACGCCTTGCGCAAAGAGTACGACGCGAAGGGACAACCCGTGCATGTTTCGAACATACGGATGGAGAACCTCAGCAGCGACCGCTATCGCTTCGTGGAAGGCGCCAGCACGGTGATCAGCGATGAACGCTATGAATACGCCACGCTCAACGATACGACATGGCGCAAGACCTACCTCAACGACCGTGGCCGCCCCTATCAGGAAGAGACCTTCATCAAGGACAAGCTCGGCTACCTGCGGGAGATCGAAATGCACAACCTGATCACCCAACGCCGCGGACGCACCACCTTCACCTATGACGGCAAGGGCAGAGCAGCAGAGCGGGCGGAGCAAATGGACACTGGCGTACAGCAATGGAGCACATGGACCTGGACTTACGACACGGCGGGCAACCCGCTCACGCGCGACCTTTCGCGGAACGGCGCTCTGATGCGGCACAGTGAATACCTCTACGCCGAGGGAACGCTCTTCCTGAAAGCGATCATCACCAGGAACCATGAGACCGGCTTGATCGAGGTGGTGCGCTACGAAACGACGCGATAATAGAAGTCCAGATCACTACAGAAAGACAAGAGAAGCAAATGGCGACCATGAAATTCAACCCTTGGCACGACGTGGAACTCGGAGCGGACGCACCGGACATTGTCAACGCGATCATTGAGATCCCCAAAGGCAGCAAGGCAAAATACGAGCTGGACAAGGCCAGTGGCATGTTGCGGTTGGACCGCGTGCTGTATTCCTCGGTCCACTATCCGGCGAACTATGGCTTTATGCCCCGGACACTCGGTGACGACCATGACCCGCTGGATATTCTCGTGCTCTCACAGATCGACATCCAGCCGATGTGCATCGTGCGCGCCAAGGTGATCGGCGTGATGCGGATGCTCGACAACGGCGAAGGCGACGATAAGCTGATCGCCGTGGCAGCAGATGATATCAGCGTGGCGCATATCTCGGGGATCGGCGATCTTCCCGAGCACCTCGGCTCCGAGATCCTCCAGTTCTTCCGCGAGTACAAGCGCTTGGAGAACAAGACCGTGGAGGTCGAAGAATTGCAGGACGCGGAGACGGCGAAGGTGATCCTACGGAAGGCGATCGACAACTACAAAGTGACCTATCCGGTCTCCGCCTGATCCGGTCCGTCCCACCTGATCAGGAGGTGACGTTACACTATGGTTTACAGGAAGTGCGGATGCCACCTGTTCCCCTGGCAAAGAGGGTGTAGCCTCCGGTCCGCAATACCGTTACCGGAAACCACTCCCTAAGCAAGGGCATCTTGGCCTCATCCGCTGTGCTTACGAGCAAGTGTGTCACCTCGTACTTGGCCAATAAGGCCGCTTCATCGGCATGTTCGGTCCTCAGGCCGTCCATCATCGCATCCCTATCCGCCAAGCGGGGTTTAAGGTCAACGTATGGGTTTGCCATAGTGCACACCGTGGCTACCGCCTTGCGCGCGGTAGGCATCAATGGAAAGACGCTGAGGTCGTCGTCGCACAGCACCACATCGTCCCATACCAACTTGTCCCGCAAGCAATGGAACACGGCCACCAGATCGCGGTCCTCACTGATCCCAAGGCTTTCCACCCGCATGCCATAAAGGTCCATACGCCCGGAGAACCCGGGATAGATGATGGCGATGGGCAACACCCAGACCAGCATAGCGAACACCCGGGCGCGCCCAGGGACAAATGGCAACCTGTGCGCCAACCAAGCGAGGGCCGCCCCCGCCTGTAGGACCAATGCGGCTTTCATGTAAAAGAAGTAATGGAACGACGGCGCGGTACCCGGCAAAAGGACCCCGAAATACGTGTTCAGCATGCTCACCATATAGGCGTATAGGAACAGCACCAAGCAGATCAGGAACCACCACAGTTCGATCCTGGCCCGGAGGCTGCTCCGCATCCGCACTTCGTTCACCAGTAGCGCGAGCCCGGCAAGCCCGGCGACCATCACCCAAGTGATGTTGTAGAAGAGGAAGAGGCGCAAATGATGCAGCGTGAGCAGTTCGTAGGTGAAGAGGAATGGTGACCGGTTGATCATTCTCATTCCATAATCACCAACGATGTAGCGGAGCAGCGGCAGGGCGAACATCACGAACATAGCGGCCGCTCCCAAGCTGTGTCGCGAAATTCGCCATACCTGCCGCCGATCCCCTTGGCGGATGGGGACCCACAGGGCCTCCATTGTCAGTACCACAATGATCGCCACCAGGATCAATGCGGGCGCAGCATGGGCCATGAAGATCATCCCCGATAGTGCGCCCATACCCAGGTAAGCCATCATTCGGCCGTTGCGGAACGCCCTGTGTACGGCGATCAAGCCGAGGTAGAAGAAGCTCTGGACGAAGGAGATGGGGATCAGCCATGGCGTATAAGTGGGCACCGCCCAAGCGGGTTCGTCCCCGATCAGGAAGAAGAGGTAGATCGCTGTGGCGACAACGGCGGCCACAGGTCCCCTGAAGTACCACGCCATGATGAAAAAGCATATGGGTGCCAAGAGGTTCAACCATGGACCCGCCTGCACCAGGAGCACATGCACCGGTAGTCCGGTGAGCTTTACCAGCAGTGCCTCCAGCCCGAAGATCAGTGGGGTGTACCAGAGGTGCTCGCCCTTGAACTGGGGGTCTTGCCCGTAGTGCCCCTCCAGAATGCTGTGCACATAGGAACCATCGCGATAGAAATCCATCGTAGGCCCCCATTCCAAACCCTGAACGGCACGGAATGCGGGAACCGCGGCAAGCACCAGCATAAAGATCAGCATCAGTATGGCCACGCTGCTCTCAACAGTGCGCTGGCCCCAAAACGATTCGCTGATCCCTTTCGGTCGATCGCTCATTCCATACGTTTGAATGTGACGACCTGGAACAGGCCCTTTCCCACAGGTGAGGCCACTTCCAGCATGGGGCCTCCCCAACCCTGCACCCAACGTAACCGCCGGTCCCAAGCCGGGTCTTCCAGCCGAAGTGCACGCAGTTCTCCGTCCCAACGCCAAACGCCTTCGAAATAGATGCTACCGCCACTGTCCTCCAATCTCAATCGGTTGCCTGACAGGAACCGGATCTTATCGGGCCAATCACCACTCCTCGGAAAGATCTCCGGCACATACTCATAGCTTCCGGTGGCCTGTGCCTCGGTAATGGGCTTCAAGGCCTGCGCGATAAGCACCGCCGCCGTTAGTGCCAGCCCAAGTGTCACAACGCCCAAGCCCAGTGGGCGGATGGACTTCTTTGCGACACCGCTCTGCGCCAATGGTTCTTCCGGTGATCCCGTCCTGTCCTGGTCTTGCGGATGGAACGGTTTATACAGAGGGTCCGTGGCCAGCGCCAGCATCGGGCGGTCCGACGGTGTATCACCATAGGCGTAGATGCGCTCGTATGCTGCCAGATCCAACAACCCGCGCAAACGACGCACCTTCTCCTCACCCGTGCAATTGGGCGTGGACAATTCACCCGTGTAGCGACCATCCTTCTCCTGCAGTCCGGTGGCGACCACTTCCAATGCTTCCGCCGCACACCAAGGGCCCAGCCAGACATCACTTGAGGCGGTGACAATGATCGTGCGATGTCCTTCGCCCAGATGCCATCGCAGGCGCTCCATCGCCCTTACACGCATCAAACCCGGCATTTCATCCTTGGCAAATCGTTCGGCATCCCGCAACACATCATCTGTTGCCACCCCTGCGAATGCCGCACGCATCAATCGCTTCTTGCCCGCATCAGCAGGTAGCAGACCTATCCGGCCCAGTACATGGACGGCCACGGCAGGAAGCACCATCCGCAGGTAATTCCACCGACCTGATCGGAACCGGATGAACGCCAGCATGGTATCCCCGCGCGTTAGCGTGCCGTCCAGATCGAATAGCGCCAGTGTGCTCACAGCTTGGTCCGTTTGAAGATGAACTCCGGCAGGTTGCGCACCACGGCCATTACCCAACGCCAGCGCCCCAGCACGTAGACCGTGTTCTGCTTGCGATGCATTGCCTTGATGATGGCTTCGGCTGCTTGGTCGGCGGTGGCCGTCAATGGCGCGGGCAGGGGAAGGCCCTCAGTCATGCGCGTACGCACGAAGCCCGGCTTGACCGTAAGCACCGGAACGCCCGACTTGTACAAGCGGTGGCGCAAACCGCTGAGGTAGGCCGTGAAGCCTGCCTTGGCGCTACCGTAGATGTAGTTGCTCGCCCGCCCACGGTCGCCGGCCACGGAGGAAATGCCAACGATCCGCCCTGCACCGCGACTTTCAAGATCGGCAGCGGCCAGTTCCAGAATGCTCACCGCGCCGGCATAGTTCACCATGATGGAACGCAAGGCCAGCGCAGGGTCCTCTTGGGCTTTTAGTTGGTCCGGCAGCTCGCCGAATGCGCAGACCACAGTCCCCGGTCTGGGGTCCAAACCTTCGTAGAATGCGCGATGTCCCTCTGTGCGGGTGGCATCGAAGGCCAAGGGCACGCAGACGACTCCGTATTTGCGACCGAGTTCTTCGGCCATTACGCGCAGCCGCTCCATGTCGCGACCAGCGAGCATCAGCATGCGGCCTTCGCGGGCGAACCGGTCCGCCATGGCAGCGGCGATATCCGAGGTAGCACCCAGGATCAGTACGGCTTTGGGATCGAAGATCGGGGTGTTCATTTGATCACTTTGCAAGGCTATGCGTTCGTCAAGCGCGGAGGTGAAGTGGCCCCGACCCTCCTTGGCCACCGTGCGCTGGAAGCCGTGGAGCCCGGCATAGGTGGCCCGAAGGGTGCTGCCTGACATGCGGGCGTCCTTGGCCAAATAGAGGCGCCCACCCGCCTCCGTCACCATCGCATCGATGCGGTCCAGCACGGCGAATACCCTGGCCGAACAAGGGATGTCCAAAGCCAAGGTGTAGCCCTCCATGGGAAAGCTCATTGGCGACTTGCCGTTGCCGGGACCGAAGCGCTTCAGCACTGCGAGGAAGCTGGCCACGCGTGCATTGGAAAGCTCCTGGATGATCGTGCGCATCCGAGCCTCGCCACCTTCCAGTGGGACCACAACCTGGTATTGCAGAAAGCCCCGCCTGCCATAGATCCGGTTCCATTGGCCCACTGCGTCAAGGGGATGGAAATAGGGGCTGTAATGCACCACGTTCTCCCGTGCTCCGCTCCCGTGCTTGCCATAGAAAAGCTCGTTGAATATCCGCACTGTCAGGTTGGACAGCACAAAGGCGGGGAAAAAGAACGGCACGCCCACTTTCGCATGTGAATGCACCTTCAAGGGATCCCGCTTGAGCTTTGCGGGAAGGCGCTCCACGGGTTCGTGTTCCCCGAGCAGCAGCACGCCCCGCCCCAGCTTATTGCCACGCGCCAGTAGATCGATCCAGGCCACACTGTACGTGGCCTCCGCGTGTTCCTCGAAAGCCGCGATGAGCTCCGACAGGTTCTTACACTTGATGCTACGCTGGCGGATGTATGCCGAACTGATGCGCTTGAGTGCGATCGTCGCACTGACGATCATCCCCGTCAAACCCATTCCACCGAAAGTGGCCCAGTACAATTCCGCGTTCCGTTCCGGCGAACACACCACCACCTCACCGTCGCCCGTTATGATCCGCATTTCCGGCACATGGTTCGAGAAGCTGCCGTCGCAGTGGTGGTTCTTACCATGGATATCCGCCGCGATCGCTCCGCCCACGGTGATCAATCGCGTGCCCGGCGAGACCGGCAGGAAAAACCCTTCGGGCACGATCCGCAGCAGCAGTTCGTCCAGGAGCATGCCGGCCCCGCAGGTCACCGTCCCCTTTTCAGCATCCAGGTCGAACACCGGAGGCAGCGACCGGCCGTCCAGCATGCGCCGGCCCAATGAAGCATCGCCATAACTACGTCCGTTGCCGCGTGGGGTCCACTGGCCACCTTCCCTCACCAAGGACTGCACCTCCTCGGCGCTTTCCACGGCATAGGAACTGCTGGTGCGCACGGGATAATTGCCCCAGTTACTGAAACGGCCGTTCTCAATGTACATAGATGATGATCGCGAATGTGGCCAACCAGCCCACGATGACCGCCTGCAAAGGCCAGTCCTCCAAGACCAACTGCGTGGGCGAACCGGTACGTTGCTTCACCAGTGCCAATTGCAGATAGCGCAGCATGCCCATCAGCACGAAGAAGCCCGTGTAATACAGATACGGGCTGCCGATGCGTGCCATTGCTTCGGGGCTGACGGTGTACATGATATAGGCTACCAAGGTCACGGAGGCGATCAAGGACATGCTGCTGTTCACCATCTCCAGGTTGTACCCTTGGATGCTGCGCCGTGTCCCATTACCGGCCACAGAGGCCACGATCACTTCATCGCGGCGCTTGCCGAAGGCAATGAACAAGGCCAACAGGAAGGTCAGGATCTCCAGCCACATGGTGATCGGGACGTTCACCAATACTCCTCCTGCATGGATGCGGAACAGGAAACCCAAGGCAATGATCATCACATCCAGTATCGCCCACCGTTTCAGGTAAAGACTATAGGCCAAGCTCATCAGGGCATAACCCAAGGTGATCAGACCGAACATCGGCTCCAACAGAAAGGCGCTACCAAGGCCTACGGCACCCACCACACATGCGATCACTACCGCCATTGAAGGTTTGACCAGCCCCGCCGGGATGGGGCGCTTACATTTCTTGGGATGCTGCTGGTCCGCCTGCATGTCCCGGAGATCGTTCACGATATAGATCGCGGAGGCCACCAGTGAAAAGGCCGCCATGCCCAGCGCCATGCGCAGAAATATCCCCGGTTGCAGGATATTCCCCGCGAAAAAGCCGGGAAGAAGCAGAAACCCGTTCTTCACCCATTGCTTGACGCGCAGGAGATCACGAAGCGTGGCCCATTTCATTTTTCACGGATCGAACCGCAGTACGGGAGAAAAAGAGGGATTGTTCCATCTTAATCCGTAAAGATCGCGCAATGTACCGTGAGGGCTTCCTTGTGTCAAGAACATCCCGGTAATGAACGCTTTCAGGGCTTATTATCCAGCAGTAAAGCAGGCTATCACCAAGGCAAGGATGGTGGATCAAAAGGCCAGTGACGCCGGCCACGAAAGCGATTGATCTTCGATGTGCACGTTCCAATGCACTTGTCCGGCCATTGTATCCTGACGAGCAGGATGGCGTTCCATCATTTTTGCCGACATTGCACCCAACATCGCCCTGCTTATAGGCTGCGCGACCCGGGGGAGGACCATGGAGCAGATGTTCCAGTATCATCTCAGCGCGATCGCCCCTCGATGATGGAACGATCGATCTCCGCATGAAGAGCCTTTCCCGCACGGTCTGGGCCTTGTCGCTCATCAGCCTGTTCACCGACACGGCGAGCGAGATGCTTTACCCGGTGATGCCGTTATACCTGCGGCATATCGGCTTCTCGGTCTTGCTGATCGGCGTGCTGGAAGGTGTGGCGGAAGCCGCTGCAGGGTTGAGCAAAGGCTACTTCGGCAAGCGCTCGGACCTGATGGGCAAGCGCGCGCCGTTCGTGCAATGGGGCTATGCGCTCAGTGCGGTGAGCAAGCCGATGATGGCCCTGTTCATCCTGCCGCTTTGGGTGTTCTTCGCACGGACCGTGGACCGTCTCGGCAAAGGGATCCGCACCGGTGCTCGGGATGCCATGCTGAACGATGAATCAACACCCGCTACCAAAGGCACGGTCTTCGGTTTCCATCGCGCCATGGACACCTTGGGAGCTGCGATCGGGCCCACACTGGCCTTGATCTTTCTGTACTACCATCCGGATGATTACCTGCCACTGTTCTTCATCGCCTTCATCCCCGGCGTGCTCGCTGTGATCCTCTCATTCAGCTTACGTGACCGTGCACCAAAGCCGAAGGCGAACTCGTTAAAAGGCGGCTTCCTTTCCTTCCTTGGCTATTGGAAGACCGCGCCCAAAACGTATCGCAAACTGGTGATCGGCCTGTTGTTCTTCGCGCTCTTCAACAGCACTGACCTGTTCCTGATCCTGCGCGCAAAAAGCGCAGGCCTGAGTGATACCGGCACCATCGGCATTTACATCTTCTACAACTTGGTCTATGCCCTTGCGGCGCTCCCGGTGGGCATGCTCGCGGACCGCATCGGTCTGAAACGCATTTTCCTCATGGGCCTCGCGCTCTTCGCAGCGGTTTACTTCGGCATGGCGCATGACGCCGGATTGGTCTGGTACGGGGCGATGTTCCTGCTCTATGGACTTTATGCCGCTGCCACGGAAGGGATCTCGAAAGCGTGGATAGTCACCGTCGTGGACCCGTCGGACGGTGCCACGGCGATCGGCTTCTTCGCGGGCTTCCAAAGCCTCTGCGCACTGCTGGCAAGCTCTCTCACGGGCCTAGTGTGGTTCGAGTTCGGCCCAAAGATCGCGTTCATTGTCACTGGGGGAATGGCGGTTGTGGCGCTGGTGTATATGGCGGTGTGGGTGCCGGCAGCATTGGTGACACGCGAGTCTAGGCCGGTGTGAGCCCAGCCGGCCGTGTTCATCCGGCACAATGCTGCTTCCGGCAACTGCCCCTCACATCCCCTATTCGGTTGCCAGGCTCAGATCACGCCCAGCTCCTTCCCCACTTTCTCGAACGCAGCAAGCGTCTTGTCGATGTGTGCATCCGTATGGGCCGCGCTCAGCTGCACACGTATCCTGGCCGTATCCTTTGGTACCACGGGGAAGAAGAAGCCGATAACGTAGATGCCTTCCTCAAGGAGCTTGTCCGCCATCACCTGGCTGAGCTTGGCATCGCCGAGCATCACGGGCACGATCGCGGCACCGGAGCCGCGGGTCTTGAATCCGAGCTTTTCGATGCCAGTGCGGAAGCGGTCCACATTCTTCTCCAACCGATCGCGCAGTTCGGTGGATCCGCTCAGGAGATCGATCACCTTTATGGACGCCCCCACGATGGCCGGTGTCAATGAATTGCTGAAGAGGTACGGGCGTGAGCGCTGGCGGAGCATGTCGATGATCTCCTTCCTGCCTGTCGTATAGCCGCCCATAGCCCCGCCGAGTGCCTTTCCTAACGTGCCGGTGATGATGTCCACGCGACCGGTGACACCGCAGCGCTCCACACTGCCACGGCCTGTTCTGCCGATGAACCCCGCAGCGTGGCATTCATCCACCATTACCAGTGCCTGGTACTTGTCCGCCAGATCGCAGATACCCTTGAGGTCCGCGACGATGCCGTCCATACTGAACACGCCGTCCGTGACGATGACGATATGCTGTGCCCCATCGGCACGGGCCATCTTCAGCTGCACCTCCAGGTCAGCCATGTCGTTGTTCGCATAGCGGTAGCGCATAGCCTTGCAGAGGCGCACCCCATCGATGATGCTTGCATGGTTCAAGGAATCACTGATGATGGCATCCTCCTGGCCCAGCAGCGGTTCGAAAACCCCGCCGTTCGCGTCGAAGCAGGCGGCGTAGAGAATGGTGTCGTCGGTGTTGTGGAATCGGGCGAGCTTCTCCTCCAATTCCTTATGGATATCCTGGGTGCCGCAGATGAAGCGCACACTGCTCATGCCGTACCCGTGGGAATCCAGCGCATCATGTGCTGCTTTCATCACTTCGGGGTCCGAGCTCAGACCGAGGTAGTTGTTGGAACAGAAGTTCAGGACCGTGCGGCCGTTCACGATGATCTCCGCGCCCTGCTCACTGGTGATGATGCGTTCCCGCTTGTATAGGCCGGCCTCCTCGATGGAAGCCAGTTCCTTGATCAAATGGTCTTTCAGTGTTCCGTACATATTCCGTTTGTTTATGGGTGCCTGAAGCGAGCACTCCGTTGGGGTTCGGCCGCACGGCGAAGGTAAATGGTCGGAGGTGTGCACCCGGCGCTTGAAAACAAACGGGCTTGACTATCGAGTGGGTTTCCCATTATTATTGCGCCGCTCAATAGCACCCATGCGCGCTTTCATCACCCGTTTCCCCGTTCTCACGTTCACGTTGCTGACGCTGTGCTACCAGTTCCTCATCGTGGCTTTCCTATCCTTTCGGCTGAAGGACGGCATGCACATGGAGGACGACGAGCTGGGGCATATGGTGTTCCGATTCCGTGTATTCGGACCTCTCGGGTTTGCCATGTTCA
The DNA here is from genome assembly GCA_038234075.1 of Flavobacteriales bacterium. Lineage (GTDB taxonomy): Bacteria > Bacteroidota > Bacteroidia > Flavobacteriales_F > PHOS-HE28 > PHOS-HE28. The sequence continues at coordinate 247,672 of JBBSUV010000001.1, forward strand.
TCTCCTATTACCTGGAGGGATCCGATGGATTGAAGACCCTTTTCGGCTCCTATTTGAAATGGAAGGCGCCGGCTCCATTCTATGCCCTCGCAGTTACTTGGAAGTTCCTTTACTTCTATGCTGGGATCATCGTGATCACGCTGCTGGGACTGGCTCCTTGGCCCGGTTGGGTCATCGAGGACTTCTTCGGCGGAACGCATCACGCGGCGATCGGCATGGTCCATAATCTCGCTTTTATCGTTGGCATTGCCTTCGTGGAGGAGACCGCTTGGATGAAGTTCTGCGTGACCCGACTCCAAGGCCGCTATTCCGCTTTGGCCTCGTGCACCCTGGTGGGCGTCTCATGGGGCTTGTGGTACCTGCCTATGCTGCTCTTGGGCGAGGGTGTGCCGGACGGTTTCCCTATTCCCATTTTCATGGCCAGCATGTTATCGCTCACCATACTGTTGGGCTGGATCTTCAACATGACCCGTAGTGGAACAACGCTGATGCTCGCGCAGATCGTCAGCAACTGCGCCTTCTTCATCGTTCCCGTTTTCCCTGCGGACGGCGGCCTGAACCCGATCTACATCAATGGCTTTGTCGTGACCAACTGCATCGCATCCGCGGTACTCGTGCTGGTTTACGGTTGGCGTGAGCTCGGCACGCGGAAACGCGCGGTCTGGGGCGAGGACCGCATAGTGGAACCTACACCGGAGCTTCAGCTGTTGCCCATCACCCTGGGCACCTTGAAATAATCACTGTCCTTGAGCGGGGCGTTCCCGAGGGCTTGCTCCTTGGTGATCTCCAGCGCCGGTATATCGGCACGGAGCACATCCTGCTCCTCCGTAAGGAAGACCAAAGGCTCAACGCCGGTGGTGTCCACTTGTTCCAAGGCTTTCACGAATTCGATCACGCGCTGCATATCGCCGAGCATGGCGGAGCGGACGGCAGGGTCGCTCATATCCAACCGCGCCAGTTCAGCAATGCGGTCCAAGGTGGCTTCGTCGATCTTCATGATCCAGGGTATTCCTTGCACAAAGGTGCCTCAATGAGGTCAAAAACGTGCCGGCGCAAGGTATCGATATCCGAAGTCGTCATACCCTTTGTCGATACAGCGGGGTGGACCACGGCCCGCGCAATGCCAGGATGTCCCCTGCTGGTCCACTTTTCCGGATCCCCCAAGAGCCGCCAATTGTCCAGAAAAGTGATCGGCACTATCGGCACCTGCTTTTCTATGGCCAAGCGGAATGCCCCGTCCTTAAAGATCTTCATGCCTGGTGCGGACTTCGGGATGGTGGCCTCAGGGAAGATGCTGACGCTCACGCCTTCGTCGATGGCATTGCCGGCCTTCATCAAAGCCCGCACGGATTCCGATCGGTTGGAACGGTTCACAGCGATATGCATACCCTTGAAAAAGATGTTGAACAACGGCCATTTCAGGAGTTCGTACTTACCCATGAAGAGGAAATAATCCGGTACAACGTTGAACGTATGGACGATGTCCAGGTAGCTGCTGTGATTGATACAGACGACATAGGGTGGCGGAGGCAAGGTGCCATCCCATCTTACCCGCAGCGGCATGAGCATGAAAACACCGAGGAAGGCGGCCCAAATGCGCATCAACTTAAATGCCCGCGGATAGCGGGATGGCTTGAGCAAGAGGATGCGGAACGGGATATAGAGCAGCACCATCGAGAGAACGAAGACAAGCATGAACCACAGCTTGAAGACCAGCCGGGGCAGGACGAAGATCCACTTCAGGAAGGGCCGTCGCAGGCTATCTCCATCAGCCACCTTGGACCGGGTTCGCTGTTCTGTGATCAAGGACACGTTGGGGCTGGCAAAAAGAAGGGCGAAGCTACCCTCTATATTCGTGCCCTCGCCGTTGACAACCCCTCTGTGGGGTCAATAGTGGCCAACATGCGCGTCCTCACCGGAATACAAAGCACAGGAGTGCCCCATCTGGGGAATCTCCTTGGTGCGATCCTGCCCGCCATATCCATGGGCCGTTCGGCAGGCAATGATGCTTTTCTGTTCATTGCCGATATGCACTCCTTCACCGCAGTGCGTGACCCGAATGTTCTACGCGAGAATACCTATGCCGTCGCGGCGGCCTGGTTGGCCTGCGGACTGGATGTGGAGAACGTGACCTTCTACCGGCAGAGCGATGTGCCGGAGGTGACCGAGCTCACTTGGTATTTGGGATGCCTCACTCCTTTTCCGATGCTGGCGAACGCCCACTCCTTCAAGGACAAAAGCGATAACGTCAGCCAAGTGAACGCGGGACTTTTCTATTACCCGGTGCTGATGGCAGCGGACATCCTGCTATACGATACCAATGTGGTGCCGGTAGGCAAGGATCAGAAGCAGCATCTGGAGATCACCCGCGACATCGCCAGTGCCTTCAACAGAGCCTATGGTGAAGACACGTTCGTGATGCCGGAGTCGCGGATCGACGAGCAATTGATGACCATTCCGGGCACCGACGGCCGGAAGATGAGCAAGAGCTATGGGAACACCGTGAACATCTTCCTGCCGGAAAAGGAGCTGAAGAACCAGGTGATGGGGATCGTGACGGACAGCAAGGCTCTGGAGGATCCCAAGGACCCGGCCACGGACAACGTCTTCAAACTGTTCGATCTGGTGGCTGCGCCGGCTGAGGTGGAGGCCATGCGTGAAAGCTATCTGCGCGGCGGTTATGGCTACGGCCACGCCAAAAAGGCGCTTTTGGAAGTACTTATCGAGCGATTCGCGAAAGAACGTGCGCTTTTTCAAGAGTTGATGACCAACAAAGGCCAGCTCGACGAACGGCTGCGGATCGGGGCGGAAAAAGCGCGGACCGTCGCCAGTAACACGCTTGAGCGCGTAAGGCTGCGTGCCGGTTACACCCCGAGGGCTTGAGCGGGCCGTGCTGTTCGCACGATCATTGTTGATAACAAGCTCAGACAATTCCTGTGAGGGAATGTTGCCCGGATATTACATTGCACTGAACTCTCCGGATGCTTTTGTCCGGAACTAAAAAACCCAATACCATGGCAGCAGCAGTTGAAGCCTATTGCGTGAAGTGCAAGGCAAAGCGCAACATGAAGGAAGCCGGAGAAGTGACGATGGCAAATGGTCGCAAGGCCATGAAAGGCAAGTGCCCCGAATGCGGCACGGGGATGTTCAAGATCTTAGGGAAGGCCTGATCTTCGGCGCCGCCCCTGTAACGGGGCGGCGCCAACCTTTCCTGTCCAACCTCCCGATCCGCTTGCAAACCACCATGCACGGCATTGTTCTCGATCCAAAGCGCACCACACGGCTACTCTTCACGGTGCTGGCCATTTTGGTGGCCCTCAGTCTTTTCACATCCTTCTGTCACCTCGTGCTGCATTGGCGCATGGAGGCCTTGACCATGTTGGCGGACCTCGACACAGAGGCCAATCTGCCGACGCTCTTCAACGTATTGCTCTTCTTCTTCGGTGCGGTGCTGTTCCTTTTACATGGTCGGGAGGTCGCTGGGAAAGCTGCCCGCGGTTGGAAGACCATGGCCGGGGTGTTCCTCTTTCTCGGTGTTGACGAAGGTTCGCAGATCCACGAGAAGTTCATGCAGGTCACCAAGCGCCTGCTGGAAGGTTCCGGCGGGGAGGTTCTTGGAGGATGGTTCTATTATGCATGGGTGATCCCGTACGGACTGGCCGCGATCGCTTTGGTGCTGGTGCTCTCCCGCTGGATCATGGGCCTTTCCCCCGTATTGCGGAAACGGCTGATCATAAGCGGCATCGTCTATATTTTCGGGGCCGTGGTCATGGAAATGGCCGGTGGAAAGCTCGTTGACAGCATTACTCCTGTCGATCCCGCAAATTATCCGTGGATGCCCTGCCGTGTCTTCGGCGATCCCATCGATTGCTGGGTCTACATGGAGCCGCGCTACATTGCCATGTACACACTGGAGGAAACCTTGGAGATGACCGGATTGATACTCTGCATCCGTGCCTTGCTCCTTGAACTGGCCGCCCAGGCCAAACGGATCACCTTGGCCGTTGTCCCCACCGGGGAGCCGGCACAATGAAACGTGAGCCTGTTCCCGCCTTGGTTAGTGCAGTCGCCTGATCACCTTTCCGGAACGTGTGCGTAGGAAGGACCGCAACGCCGTTACACGGCGTGGAAGCTCATGTTCCGAAAGCACGTTCAACAGCGCCGGCAATACCTCATCGAGCACATCCTCCGACCTCTGCTGGGTCTCCAGCACCAAGGCCACAGCTTGGCCTAAACGGTCATCCGGAAAAGCCGTGAAAAAATGCGGCCATGGGATCAGCCCAGCAGTTTTCGCCTCCAACTGCTCCGGATAGATCTTCTTACCTCCGCTGAGGATCACGTTGTCGATCCGTCCGAGCCAACGGAAGTGGGTATCGTCGATGAGGTCCACCATGTCATTGGTGATATGTTGCTTCGTTTTCAGATGTGGCGTGTGGACCACGAGGCAACCTCGCCCATCGCTACTGAACGTCACGCGCCCGATAGCGGTGTAGCCGTCGCTTCGCTCCTTTCCGTTCAGCCTACGCAAGGCCACATGCGTCACGGTCTCCGTGCTGCCATACCCTTGGAACACCGCCGTCCGCAAGCCCTGTAGGTCCTCCTCCAACGCAGCGCTCACCGGCCCTCCACCGAGCAGGATGGTGTCGAACTGCGCTTCAACGCGGGCGCGGTCCTCTTGGATGCCGCGATGCAATTGCAGCGGGACCATGGCGGTGAAGCGGAAGCGGTCCTTGAGTTCCCCAAGGTTGTCCAGCACACTGCCCCGCGGGTCCATCACATGCAGGTCGAGGCCAAGGGCCATGGCGCGAACGAGCATCATCTTACCGGCGATGTACGCACAAGGCAGGCATAACAGGACACGATCGCCTTCGTGCAGATCAAAGGCCTCGGCCGTGAGACGTGCGCTGTTCACGAGGTCCTGGCGGGGAATGCGCATGATCTTCGGTGGACCGGTGGTACCACTGGTGCTGGCGTTGATGAAATTCCCGCTCAGTAGCGTCAGCTCCCTCACGAGCTGATAGATCTCCTCCTTCCACACCTCGGCTTTGAGCCGCTTCTTGCGCAGCTTATCAAAGTGGCTGTACACTTCCATTCGCGTCAGTGTGCGTCCGTCCAATGTCAACGACTCGAACGCATGCTCGATCGTCCTTGCGTATTTCCGGCGGGTGGTCATGGTGCCAGGCGGTGAAGGTCCCACGCCACTTCGGGGCGGTAGCGCAACTCGCCGACCTCCACGGAGAGCGGCGAAGGGATGTTGTCCGTGTACACACTCCCAGTCCCCAGCCCTTGCGGAACGGTGACGTCCAACGTGGCGGCCCATTGCGCAATGGCGTTCAGCCCGATGCTGCTTTCAAGCGCTGAGGTGATCCACCAACCGATACCGCGTTCTTGCGCAAGGTCGATCCATTCCTGTGCCGCGGCCCAACCGCCTACCAGGCTTGGCTTGATGACGATGTGCTGTGGCTTCACGTGGTCCAAGAGGTCCTTCTTCGCCTCTCTCGTATTGTTCCCGATCAGGTCCTCGTCCAAGGCGATCGGCAACGGACTGCTCGCACACAGCTCCGCCATCACTTCATATAATCCAGGCGGCACCGGTTGCTCGATGCTTTCCACTTCCAACTCCGCGAGCTGCTCGAGCACGGGCATCACATCCCCACTGGCGAACGCACCATTCGCATCCACGCGCAAGGTCAGCTCCTTCGCACTGAAATCGCGGCGCACATCCGCCAGTAACTGCAATTCATCAGCGATGCCTATCGCACCGATCTTCATTTTCACACAGCGGTTGCCACCGTCGATCTGTGCCTTGATCCGTTCGCGCATGGTGGCCTTGTCGCCCATCCACACCAAGCCATTGATCGGGATGCCTTGGCGCCCCAATGTGAACTCGGAGGGGAACAACACTTTGCTGCCGCTTACTTGCAGGTCACGCAGGCATTGCTCTACGGCGAAGCGCACGCTTGGCACTTGCACAAGATCGCCGCGCAAGCGCTGCTCCCAGTTGGACGTGTCCGCGCAGAGCTCGAGCAATTTGGTGCGGACATCCGCAGGGAACTCCTTGCTGTGCCCCGGAAAGAGCGCCGCTTCACCGATGCCACGCACCTGCGGACGTTGCGCGTGCCACGCGATCAGGTACCAAACGGTGCGCTCGTTGATCACACCCTTGCTCGTCCCTAACGGGAAGCGCGGTGTGAGCGTGAGTTCCTTCCAAGTGGCGTGGATCATGGGAAAGGCGGCCTCAGAGACGCAGAGGACGAGACTCTTTGTGGTGCTCCTACGCAGCTAAGACCAACCCCAAAGAAAAGAGCAATGCGGTTACCAGCGTCGTTAGTGCCAGGAACTTCATGTGCGGATCCAAAGCGCGAGGCTCCGTGTTCTTCAATACAAAGCGCAGGTGGCGGTCCAGCGCGATGAAGGTGATGACGAAGAGATACTGCCACCACGTGTGGAAATGTGTGGCACTGAAAAGCACCAAGCAGGCAAAACCGATCAGCACCAACGCTGCATGATAGGCCTTCGCACGCGCCCCACCCATGCGAACAACCAACGTCCGCTTGCCATTGGCCGCATCCCCATGGATGTCGCGCATGTTGTTGAGGTTGAGCATGGCCGTGGACAACAGCCCGATACCGAATGCAGGAAGAAGGATCGAAGGCGTGAATATTCCGGTGTGCAGGTAGAACGTGCCCACCACGCCGACAATGCCGAAGAAGATCAGCACGCTGATATCACCGAATCCTGCATATCCGTATGGATTGCTGCCGAAGGTGTACTTCACCGCCGCACCGATGGCGAGCAGGCCGACCAAGAGGAAGACCAACGTGGTGAATGAAAGCCCAAAGGCGATGACGATCAACGCGATGCCGGAAGCGAAGGACAACAGTCCACAGATCCACATGGCGCGCTTCATCGCAGCAGTGGAGATCGCGCCGCTTTGCACGGCGCGCTGCGGACCTACACGCACTTCGTTGTCCGTGCCATGCAGGTGATCGCCAAGGTCATTCGCAAGATTGCTCAGCACCTGCAGCAGGATCGCAGTGACCAGCGCAAGGGTGAACACCGGCCAACGGAAGGCATGATGGAATGCGGCCAACGCGCTTCCCGTTATGATGCTGCTCATCGCCAAGGGCAGCGTGCGCAAGCGGAAGGCATGGATCCAGTGCTTCATCCTTTTCCTGAATACAAGAAGGACGAGATCATTGAAGCGTCTACCTGCATTCCTCTGTGTCTCCGCGCCTCTGTGGTGAACTCCTCACGGGAACTTCGGGAACTTCTTGAAATCCGGCTCCCGCTTTTCCATGAAAGCGTTGCGTCCTTCCTGCGCCTCGTCCATCATGTAGAACATCAGCGTGGCGTCGCCGGCGAATTCCATCAGGCCGCGCTGGCCGTCGAGCTCCGCGTTGAGGCCGCGCTTGATCATCCGCAAGGCCATCGGGCTGCGCTGCATCATGATCTGGCACCATTCCACCGTGGTGTCCTCCAGGTCGGCGAACGGCACCACCTTGTTCACCATGCCCATGTCCTCGGCCTCCTTGGCGGTGTATTGGTTGCAGAGGAACCAGATCTCACGGGCCTTTTTCTGGCCGACGTGCCGGGCGAGGTAGCTGCTGCCGAAGCCAGCGTCGAAGCTGCCCACCTTGGGGCCGGTCTGCCCGAAACGCGCGTTGTCCGAAGCGATCGTGAGGTCGCACACCACGTGCAGTACGTGCCCGCCGCCAATGGCGTAACCGTTCACCATGGCCACGACAGGCTTGGGGATCTCGCGGATGCGGCGGTGCAGGTCGAGAATGTTCAGGCGCGGCACGCCGTCCTCGCCGATGTAGCCACCGCGCCCTTTGAAGTTCTGGTCGCCGCCGCTGCAGAATGCCTTGTCACCTTCTCCGGTGAAGACCACAACGCCCACCTCGTTCATCTCACGGCACATGTCCATGGCCTCGAGCATTTGCATGGTCGTCTCCGGTCGGAAGGCGTTGTAGACCTCGGGCCTGTTGATGGTGATCTTGGCGATGCCGTCGAAAAACTCGAAGCGGATATCGGAGTATTCTTTTATCGGGGTCCAGGTACGGGACATGGGTTGAAGGTTTTTCACCACAGAGGCACAGAGGTGATCGGTTGATGGTGATTCGTAGGGGCGATGCACGCATCGCCCCCACTCATGCGGAACGCAGTTGTTCAAAATATTCACGGAGCACCTTCGGGGAAACAAGCGCATCGGTAGTGATATAAAGCACGGCGGGCGTGTCGTGCGGTTTGTAGAGTTCTTCCAGTGCAGACTTAAGGGATGCCCCGTCGCTGGCGGAATAACACGGAAGTCCGAAGCTCTTGACCATCGCAGGAATGTCACGGCGGTGCGGGGATTCGAACCAAGGGGTCAGATCAGGATCGCGATCGGGGCCATCGATGTAGCGGAAGATGTTGCCACCTCCGTTGTCGATGATGATCACTTTCAGCTCCGGCGAGAGATGGTCGTTCCAGAACGCATTGCTGTCGTAGCAGAAGGCCACATCCCCGGTGATGAGCGTGGTGGCCTTGCCTGTTGCGAAGGCCGCTCCCACCGCAGTGCTGGTGCAGCCATCGATGCCGCTGGTGCCGCGGTTGCTGAAGAAGCGCTGACCGCGCAAACGATCGAAGAGCTGGACATAGCGAGCTGCCGTGCTATTCGCCAAGTGGATGTCACTGCCTTCCGGGATGCGCTCCAGCAGCGTTTCAAAAACCGTGAGATCACAGAAGGGTGTCGCCTTGAGAATGCGTTGATGCACCTCGCGCATCCGCGCATCCACCATGCGCCATGCTTCGCCATACAGACTTTCGTTGCCTTTCACCTGGCCTTCCAGTTGCGCGAGGAAGATGTGCGGCTCCGCCGCGATGTCATGCGTGAGGCTTTGATAGGTATCGTGGTAACGCTCGCCCACATCGATGTTCCAGTGCTGTGCCGGCTTCCATTTCCGCAGTAGGCCTTTGATCCGCTTGCTGACGATGGCACCTCCGAAGGTGATCAGCACATCGGGTTTCAGATCGGCTTCATTCTTCGCGTCCACTCCTTCCAACACCCGGTCGATACAGGTGATAAAGGCGGGCTCATCCAAATTGGATGTGGCCTCGGAAAGCACAGTGCATTGCGGCAACGCTGCCAGTTTCAGTAGCTGTCCCTTCAAGCCGTCGCTCCACACGCCTTGGCCCACGAGCACCATCACTTTCAAGCTGGTGGAAAGTTGATGGGCGCGCCATCCCTTGTCCGGCAACAGGAATGAGCCCACCGGCATGGGCGCGATCAGGCGGACGTCCTCCTTCGCTTCCGCAGTGCCATAAAGCGGCTCATTGAACGGCACGTTCACATGCACGGGTCCGGGCACGGGAAGCAATGTGGCATCGATCGCTTCATTGATCAAGCGGCCGCAATGCCAGCGTGAAAGGTCATCCGCGTTCCTTGGAAGCTGTATGCTCTTCTTCACATGTGGCGCGAGCACGTTGTGTTGGCGGATGGTCTGCCCCTCACCTTGATCGGTCCATTCCTCGGGCCGATCGGCGGAGATCACCAGCAACGGGATGCGCTGATAGAAGGCTTCGGCAATGGCCGGTCCGTAGTTGAGCACCGCACTGCCGCTGGTGCAGATCAGCACCACGGCTTCGTGCAGTTGCTGCGCCATGCCCATGGCAAAGAATGCCGCACTGCGTTCATCGATCACCTGCAAACACCGGATCTCCGGGTGTTTGCCGAAAGCGATCACCAGCGGTGCATTGCGCGAGCCAGGGCTGATCACTGCATGACGCAAACCTTTCGCAGCACAGAGCCGGGCCAGTTCCGCAGCGGCGAAATGATCGGACGTGACCATCGATCAGTTCAGGATGCGTTCGGGTTCGACCAAGCGCAACCACGTATCCGCCTTGCGCGCGGTCTCCGTCCATTCCATTTCGGGATCGCTCCCGGCGGTGATGCCAGCACCGACATACAGCTTCGCCTTGCCATGCTGATGGCACAGGCAGCGCAGGTTCACGAAAAGCTCAGTGGGACCATCGGCGTTCCACGGACCCCAGAAACCGGCGTAAAGCGAACGATCGTGTCCCTCATGTGCTTTGATGAACGCGTGCGCCGCAGCAATTGGGGAACCGCATACGGCCGGCGTAGGGTGGAGTTCCAGGATAAGGTTGCCCAATAGCGTTTCTCCAAGATCCGCATCCAGCACCGTACGCAGGTGCGCGACCGGTCCCGCTTTCATCACTTCAGGCCCGCGTACAACGATGTCGCGAAGATCCATCCGGGCGAATACCGAATGTACATGGCACATCACCTGCTCTTGTTCATCGAGCTCCTTTGCGCCCCATCCAGAGATACGTTCGGGCACCGCGTCGCTCGGCCGGGTTGCTGCGATGGCATCCACGCGCACATGGTCCTGATCCTCATGGACCAAGCGTTCCGGGGATGCTCCCATCCATAGACCGTGTTCCGGGGTATGGGTCACCGCGACGAAGGCTTCGCTGTTCGCCTTTATCGCCCGTGTGAAAAGCTCGGGTAGGAGTTCCGCCTGCATCTCTGCGTCCTGAACACGTGAAAGCACCACCTTGTCAATGCTGCGCAAGGTGCAGGCCTGCTTGGCGGCCTCCACACCACGGATGAAGTCCGCCTTGGCCGTGGCCGGCACCGGTGCCTGCGGGCGCTCGGGGCTGCCCACGCAGGCTTCCAAGCGCGTGATGTCCGGATCGATCTCCGGGAACATCAGCTCGACGTCCGCTCGAATAAAAGGCACATGTTCGCGACCGAGGTCGAACGGAGCGATCAGGAAGACCTGATTCAGCCCCAGCAGCAATGTGCCGTCAACGGCCTCGAGGTCCGGTGTCCGTTGGGCCCACAGCTGTACGGGCTGTCCCGGTGTGCGGAAGGCGGCGAATGTGAGGCGCTTCTCGATGCATTGGGCCAGGGCCTTTTGCAGAACAGTTGGTTCGCTCATGTTTTTTTCGTGATCACCACATTGGTCAGCCTGCAAACGGCAACGAGCTCACCCGCGTCGTTGTTCACGCGGATATCCCACACGTGCGTGGTGCGCCCCTTGTGAAGCAAGGTGCCCGTGGCGGTGACCGTGCCGGAGCGGACGCTCTTCAAGTGATTGGCGTTCAGTTCGATCCCGACCACGCCAAATTTATCGCGGTCCACCAACATGGCCGAGCCCATACTGCCCAAGGTTTCAGCCAAAGCAGCAGTGGCACCGCCGTGCATCAGGCCCATGGGCTGCAGGGTGCGATGGTCGACGGGCATGGTCGCTGCCAAGGTGCCCGGAGCGCTGGAAATGAACACGATGCCCAGACCTTCCACCATGGTATTCTTCTGCACGGAATTGGCCCAAGCCAACTGTTCCTCGTCAAACATGCTGCGAAAGTAGCCTTGACCGATCTTTGCCGCACGATGGACGAAGAACGCAAGAAACGTTTGCTATTGGTGGAGGACGAGGAAACGCTCCGATCCACCCTTCGAATGAACTTCGAACTGGAAGGCTATGATGTGACCACGGCCGTTCGCGGCGGTGAGGCCTTGGAGCGGATCCGGGGCGCACATTTCGATGGCATCCTACTGGATGTGATGTTGCCCGACGTGGACGGTTTCACCATCTGTGAGACCATCCGTTTGGAGGGCGACCGCACACCGGTGCTTTTCCTCACCGCCCGAACTACTTCGGCAGACCGTGTCCGTGGGTTGCGTGCAGGGGATGATTTCCTCGGAAAGCCATTTGATCTTCAGGAGCTGTTGCTCCGGGTTGAAAAGTTGGTTTCAAGGACGCCTGAAGTTGCCCTGACCAGCCCATCGCGCTACAGCTTCGGCAGCAATGCGGTTGATTTCGACACGTACGAGATCAGCGGCCAACGCGGCCTGCAAAAGCGGATCACGCAACGCGAGATGATGCTTCTGCGCCTGCTCACCGACCGCGCCGGGGAAGTGGTGTCGCGCGAGGAGATCTTACAGAAAGTCTGGGGCTATGACGTTTTCCCCACCACCCGAACGATCGATAACTTCATTGTTTCCTTCCGGAAATATTTCGAGGAGGATCCACACAAACCCAAGCACTTCAGCTCGGTACGCGGAGTTGGGTACTCCTTCACGCCTTAGTACCGGGAACATCGGGATGAACCCATCCCGTCCTGAGGTGTTGTCCCTGCATGGATGCCCGGACCAAAGACCTGTCGGTATGGTTGGCCACAACGCCAAAGACCGATTACCCCACATTGAAGAATGACCTGACCGTGGATGTCGCCGTAGTGGGCGGCGGTATCGCGGGGATCTCCATCGCCCATCGACTGAAGGAGCTCGGCAAGCGAGTGGCCTTGGTGGAGAAGGGCCGGATCGTGGAGGCCTCCACCGGGAAGACCACGGCGAAGGTCACCTCGCTTCATGGCATGATCTACACCACGCTCACCAAGAACTTCACCGACGAGGGCGCCCGCATTTATGGCATCGCCAACGAGGCCGCCATTGACCGGGTGGAAGAACTGGTGAAGAAGTACGGCATTGATTGCGACTTCTCCCGCTTGGACGCATACACCTATGCCCAAGCAGAAGTAGGGACCAAGCTGGTAAAACACGAGGCCGAAGTGGCGCAACGCCTAGGACTGCCTGCCAGCTACACCGACAAGGTGCCCTTGGAGTATCCAACCTTTGGCGCTGTGAAATTCAGCCGACAGGCCCAATTCCATGTGCGCAAGTATCTGTTGGCATTGGCCTCGCACGTGGAGGGCGATGGAAGCCACATCCTTGAGAACATCACGGCTACAGGAATCAAGGTCGACGGCGATAAGCGGATATTGGAAACGGACAAGGGCACCATTACCGCGAAGGACATCGTTATCGCCACCCACGAGCCCTTCCACGACCCGGGAAAGGAATATGCGGACATGACCAAGTTCCGCGATTTCGCGTTGGGGATCCTGATCAAGGAGAACACTCCGCCGGGTGAATTCTTCAGCACGGGTGAAGAACCCCATTCCATCCGCGCCCAAACGACGGAGGATGGGGATATCATCATCATCGGCGGGAAGAGCAAGGATGAGATGGCGGCCAAGAACGACGAGGAGGCCTATGAACTTGTGGAGAAGGACTACGCGAAGAAATTCTCGATCCAGCGGGTGGTGTACAAGTGGAACACCTACGACCTGGCCACCTCTGACGGTGCATCATACATCGGCAGGCTATCCGAGGACGACCTGCACATACTGGTAGCCACCGGATTTAATGGCTGGGGCATGACGAATGGGGTGCTGGCCGGCATGTTGATCGGCGACCGGATCACTGGAAAGGAAAACCCGTGGGCCGAGTTCTTCGACAAGTTTTCCAGAAAGCGGTACAAACGATAGCTGCAATTCACGCGGAGCAGCAGCTGGTCGCCCCGTTTTCTTCGGGCGGGCCTCCAGCATAAGCCACTTATATTCAAGACGTTCCGATAGATAAATGCCTCCGCGATCACCTTCACCCCATGATCTTTTCAACAAGGAGGCAACCCTACTGAGCCACTTGCGTCTTATTCCCAGATCCAAGGTTCTTCCTTGATCTGGTTCCTAATCCTTGCAGGTTTACCGCGCAGGGGCCCCACCGGGCCCCTGTTCGGTTTTTAGGGGGTCCGTAGTGGGCTCGTAGGCGGGCAGCTAAGCATCGCCAGCCAAACAGAACGAGCAGTATTTGCTATCGGGGTCGTGTACGATCGGTGTCGCAGGGTCCATCATGCGCAGGACCACTTCGGTGAAGACTTCCTCTATCACCGCCAAGTCGTCGCGCTTGACGGTCGGCCCACCGGGCAATTGCATCAACAAGGGTTCGCTGCTGGCCGCGCGCTGAAGGGGTAAGATCCCCGTCTGGACGGCGTCCACTTCCCGGTGTTCCTGAAGATAAAGCCACGCATAGACCAGCAACTGCGCGGCATATCGTTTCTTACCAAGGAATGCATCCAGTGACATCTCCTTCACGGACAGATCAGATGGGTCCACCTTGCCGGATTTGAGGTCGAGGATGCGGACCAAGCCATCCAGCCGGTCCACACGGTCCAAGCGGCCTTTCATCAGCACCGGTGAACCGATCGCGCTTGCGGCCTTTTCCATGGCATGTGATAGCGGCACCTCCAGCTGGATCGGTGTGATCACCGCCCCACTGGCGACGACATCGGCTTCATTCCTCAAGAAACGCTGCGCCGCATGCACCGCCATACGCACCTGCAACAAGGGCTGGCCATGACCCAGTTGGTCCGCTCCCACCTTCTCCACGAGCTTGCTCACAAGCATCTTTTCGATGTGCGCAGCCGCGTCCAGCAGGCGTTCCGCTTGCAAGGGCTTTCCGAGCCACGGCTTATACACCTCATCCATGGAAGCGTGTAACACATCCCCCAGAACGTTAGGGGCGATGCGCACGTCCGCCCCCTCGCTTTCCCTAAGCCCCAGCACATGCTTGAAGTGGAAGTCCAAGGGGCAACGAAGCCAGTCGCCCAGCGTGGAAGGAGAGAGTCCTTTCTCCAACTTCTTTCGCAGGGCCTTCAACACCGCCTCGTCCTTCACCACGCTCACGGCGGCCGCGTGGACCGGTGGCATGCGGATACGTGCATCGGAGGCTTCCAAGCGGTCCTCCTTGCACTTGAACTGCTCATGCTCCAATTGAAGGATGAACCGGCTCGGCCCGGTGGGTTCAGCGCCTTCCGGCCAAACCAGAACGGCCTCTTCGGCACGTTGCAACATCCGCAGGAAGTTGTAGGCCTGTATGGCATCGTTGCCATCGCGCAAAGGCATGCCGTGGGCGCGGCGCAATTCGAATGGAATGAAGGAGCGCTGGGCTCCGCCGGAAGGCAATGAGCCTTCCTGCGCCCCAAGCACGATCAGGCGCTCCGGGTCCAATGCGCGCGCCTCCAGCATTCCCATCACTTGCACGCCGGCCAATGGTTCGCCGAAAAGCCCGATACGGGCACCTCCCAGCAAGCGATGGAACAGGGCCGAATAGGCTTTCAGGTCGAGCTCATGCGCGTAACGCTCCAGCAGCAGATGGATCCGGCGCAACACCAATGAGGCCTGATAGATCTGCTCCGTGGCGAACTCATCCCCGGCCATGGTGTGCATGGCCCACGAAAGTGCATGGGCAGTTACCACGGGCATCCCCGTGCGAACGTCCGTCACCTCCGTGAAGACCTTGGCAGCGTCCGGGAAAAGCCCCGATCGTTCGAAAACCTCTTGGAGGAAGGGAGCCGGAACGAATGCGCCGTGAGAGCCCTGTGCCAGAGCCGCCATCAGGTGGCCTTGCCTTAGGAACGGATGATTCAGGAAACGCTCCACGTCGGCATGGAAGAACCCTGCACCGGGCCGCATACCCGCATGCAGCCGGTGCAGCGCGTCGAGAGAGGAACCGATAGGCAATTGGGCCACCGCCAAACCCATGGTGATGTTCAGCGGACCGAGGTCCGGCGGAAGGGCCTCCAACAGTGGCTGCAGCAGGCTTTCATCAGCAAGGACCACCGCCGTGTGGGCGCGTTCCTCAGCACTGGCCTGCTTCAGCAGTTCAGCGGCGCACCATGCTTGGGAAACATCGTTCGGTGCACGCACGGTCCGAAGGCGGAGGTCGCCCTCGGTCAAGTTGTTCCCCATAGGGATCACGCCCGCTCCGAAGGTGCTGATCGCTTTCCGCAGGTACAGCCCGGCCTCTTGCTCCTGCCGGTCGAAGTAGTAATGGTCGGCATCCCAGGCCAAACGGGCCGTCCCTACGCCTTGGAAGTGGCGCAGTACACTTTCCTGCGCAGGTGTGAATGCATTGAGTCCGGCGAACCAGACGGCCTTCCAACTACTTCCGGCCTTGCTGACACCTGCCACGGCAGTGCGTTCGATCAAGCCTGTGGTCCCGGTCCGTTGTTCCAATAAGCGGGCGTTCAGCGCGGCATGGAGCTTCCCCACTATGGCCCAAAACCGCACCATGCGCTCTTGGCCTTTGCTCAAGGGATTGTCATTGAAGGTCCATTCGATCTCCTCCCAGGATTTCAGGTCGCGGTAGTAGCTCGTCAATGGGACCAAGTGCGCATCGGCCTCACTGATATCAGCCAAGGTGGTACCCGCCCATTGCAGGAAATCACCGAACGCTTCGGCGTTCTCACCCTCCACCTCCCGGTAGGCCTCATAGCCCTCGAAGAGCAGTTCCTCCGGTGCTAAAGGACGCAGCCCCGAGAGTTCCTCCATGAAGGTGCTTATGGTGAAGATCTGCGGGCTCCACAGCGGCTTTCCCGCTTCCTCAGCGATCCATTTGCGCAAATACAGACCCGCGCGTTGGCTGGGAAGTACCACCGCCACATCGCGAAGTGCGGGGCCGTGTTCGGCCAGCATGGCCTTGGCGACTTGTTGAAGAAATGCGGTCATTGATCTTTAAGGAACGATGGATGAACACCGATCTGGCTTCGCCAAAGCGCTTCGCGACGGCGCTTGGACACGGATAAGGAAAGGCTTCCATTCCAAGATCGCGGCATTGTCAGGATATAACCCCTTCCTCTGCATCTCATCTGCGTCCATCTGCGTCATCTGCGGTTCCCTTTACCATCAGCGGTCATCATCCTCGATCTTTGCGCAAAGTAGCCTCCATGGACGAAACCCGTTTTCCCATTTATCGCCATTCCGCGAACGGTCTCAATTGGTACCGGGTGGAATCCGCAACGGAGTTCACCGAGGTGCAAAAGGTGGGCAGCCGATATGTAGCCCACCGGGTGAAGGCGGTGATCTACCCGGAGAAGGTGCGGGTGATGGAGCTGATCGCGGCGGAAGATGGGCATGTGGTCGCGTGCGAGGCCGATGCCTTCGAAACGCATCTGGCATTATGCTCCGATCCAGAATAACGGAGACACTTCAACCCGACACCGGGCAACCCGTTCGGTTCAGAGAACCGTGAATCGTTTCACGATGCGTCCGGCGCTGGTCTGTATCCCCATGATATAAGGGCCGGACGCCAAATTGTCCACGTTGATCCTGTGATCCGCTTGGATGCCGCCTTGCTTTTCCGCATAAACCACTTTACCCACGGCATCCGTGATCACAACGCTCTCCAAGGGGGACGTGCTTTCATTCCTGATCTGGATGAACTGCTCAGCCGGGTTCGGGTAGACGCTGATCTTCGCAGCTACTTCATCACGGATCCCGGTACCATTATCCAAGGTGAATTGGATCACGGGGCGCAGATCATCCATGGCGACATTATTCATCGTGCTGGACAACGTGACCGGCATGGGCGAACCGCCCATCCCATAGATCCTGTCCACAACGACGGTGTTCACCCATTCGAATGAGCCGGTGGCGATAGGTGCCGTAGCAGCGGAGATGTCCCACTCCGTAAGTATTTCCAGCGACCCACCCGTGTATGTGAAAGGTGTGGATAGCGCAAAATCAATATAGTTCGGGCTTACCGTGGCAGGAACGGTCTGGGCCTGGTTGCTGTAGGCCATTGTGGCGCCGTTGCTCAAATTAGCCCAGGTCTCCGTTGAAGCGGCATAGGCGGCGGCACTGGAATTCTTCATGTAAATGCTGAATGCCGCTGGCTGCGTGGTGGCGCTGGACGTGGTCTTCATCCAACCCACCGTTGAGATGATAGTGCCGGGAACGAACCCGACCGCTGCCAGCTCCGATTGCGTGTATAAGTATGCAAAGCGACTGTAACGGTAATACATCGTGGAGGACATGTAGATCGGGCCAACGGCATACAAGGGCGTGCTAGTCGCTCCTGTGTTGATCTGGACGACTTGTGCCTCGGCTTGATAGGCTCCCAAGGAAAATGTGGAGAGCAGGATCGCGGCAAGTACCTGGCTGCGTAATGATGTCATCATGGCTTCGGGTTTTTTGATGTGAAGGTGTGAGCAGGTCATCTGAGCGTTCCTGACAAACTTAATCGTTCCCCGGACACGTGTGCACGCAGTGCTAGCGAGCCGAAAATGAACACGGTTCCGGTGGCTTTCCTGCTGTTCTAGTACATGAAAGGCCTCAGCCTTTCTCCCGGCTGTAGCGACTTCGGAATGACGCCAGCCAACGAATTCATCTATCTTGTCGTCCTCTCCGCAGATGCGCACCACCCTGCTCACCGTATTCCTGATCTGCTCCCTTCACGGCTTCGCCACGCACATCTTGGGCGGCGAGATGTATTATACTTACATAGGCAACGATAACTACCAGGTTACCCTGCGCCTGTACCGGGATTGCGGGCCTTCCAACACCAACAACACCGCGCTGGACGCGCAGGCCGCCATCGGCGTCTTCAACAGCTCGGGCGTACTGGTGAATACCGTGCATTTCAATCTTCCCGCCGAAACGACCTTACCCGTGGTGGTGAGCAACCCCTGCCTGACAGCGCCACCGAGCATCTGCACTAAGCAAGGCATATACACAGGTGTGATCAACCTGCCCTCAGGCACTGGAGGTTATACCCTGGCCTACCAGCGGTGCTGCCGGTCCCCCGTAGTGATCAACCTGAGCAACAACCCCAGTTCACAGGGGATGACCTGCACAGTGCAGGTACCGGACGCGAATGTGACGGGACCGAACAGCTCACCGGCTTTCGAGAACGACCCACCGATGGTGCTCTGCTTGGACCAGACCATGACGATCGAGCAATTGGCGTTGGACCCGGACGGTGATTCGCTGGTCTACGCCATGTGTGCTCCGCTTCAAGGTGGGGACAACACGATCAACATCATGCCAGACCCGCCTGCCGCTCCTCCATACCAGTCGGTGGTCTGGGCACCCGGCTACTCCACGTTGAACCAATTGAATTCCAACCCTCCGGTCATCTTCGGTTCCAGCGATGGCCTGTTGACGCTTCATCCTTCCACACTCGGCAATTTTGCGGTCAGCTTGAGCGTGACCGAATACCGCAATGGTGTAGCCATCAGCCAAGTGATCCGGGACTTCCGCTTTTTGGTGGTGAACTGCGCCCAGACCATCGTCTCTTCGTTCCAGGATCAGCAGGGCAGTTGTGACGGGCTTGCCGTGCAAATGACCAACCAGAGCACAGGGTCGAACTTCTACCACTGGGATTTCGGCGTTCCCAACACCGCCGGGGACACCTCCATCGCCACGAACCCAGCCTTCACTTATCCGGCGCCTGGCAGCTATACCGTCATGTTGATCGCCAACCCGGGCTGGCCGTGTGCGGACACTTCCTACAGTACCTACAATGTGCATGATCCGGTCGCGGTGCAATTCACAGCACCGCCCACCTTATGTACCGACCAGTTACCCGTGCAATTGACGGCTTTCGGGAACTTTACCTCCTCAGCGAACTTGCAGTGGGACTTCGGCACCGGTGTATCGCCCGACCCGAACATAGCGAGCACCACCGTCGGCTTCTCCACGTTGGGCAGCCATGGTGTTACGGTCTCCGTGAATGACGGTGGCTGTACGGATTCCTTCACCGACACGATCCGCGTATTCCCCTTGCCCGTGGTCCTGTTCACCTCGGATACGAATGGTTGTGCGCCTTTCCAGCCCACGTTCACCAACAGTTCAACCGCTTGGACGCCCTTGAAATTCAATTGGCAGTTCGGTGACGGAGGCAACAGTACGGACAGCCTGCCCGACCACATCTACACCACACCAGGCGTATATGGTGTCACACTTTCCGTCTCCACGGACTCGGGATGTGTAGCCACCCGCACACTCACCTTGCCAGGACTGGTCTCGGTATGGCCTCAACCTACTGCAAGAGCGACAGCCATCCCGTCGGTCACGTCGGTGATGACCCCGGAGGTGGCCTTCACGGACTATTCGATCGATGCGGATCATTGGGATTTCACGGTGGAAGGCATTCACTACGACACCACCAACTTCACACACACCTTCAGTGATGCAGGCTGGTACACCGCGTACCTCACCGTGACGAGCGGCGTGGGCTGCACGGACACCACCTCGATGCGCATCTTCATCGGCGACCACCTGTTCTTCGCACCTTCCGCCTTCAGTCCGAACGGAGACGGCATGAATGAAGTGTGGACACCCAGTGTGATCGGTGCACGGGAATACCAGCTCGACATTTTCGACCGCTGGGGCCATTCCGTCTTCAGCACCACGGACCCCTCGAAAGGTTGGGACGGTAAGGACGCGATGCCTGGGATGTATTCCTACAAGGCGTGGCTGACGGAATACGGGCCGTTGGAGAAGGAGTACAACGGGAGCTTCGTGCTGATCCGGTGAACCGGCTGGAATAGAACGCTGAGTACGCTGAAAGGGCGGATCCGCGCAGATAATACCTGCCGGGTTCAGCCAGTATTCAGCACCATGTCCACGTGCGGGATGCCGTCCCAGAGGTAATCGTCGCCGGTCCTCACGTAACCGAGGTCCATGTAGAACTGTTGCAGATACGTCTGTGCCGCGATGGCGGAACGTCTGCTTCCATAGCGTTCACGGAGCACTTGAAAGGCCTCCTGCATCACTCGTTTTCCGAGGCCGATGCCGCGATGTTCCATGGCCACTACCACGCGACCGATATGCGGGACACCATCAGCCTGCGGTGGAAATATCCGCGCATAGGCCGCAACGGTCCCATCCGCTTGCTGACCGACCAAGTGCAAAGCGTCCGGATCCCGGCCGTCCACTTCGGGATAAGGGCAATTCTGCTCCACTACGAAGACGTCCACACGGAGCCGCAGCACATCATAGAGAAGTTGTGTGCCCAGCTCCGAAAAAGCGAGCACGGACCACTTGAACTGTTGCGGATCGCTCATGCTTCCACCGGTATCAGCAGGCCTTCGCTCACATAGAGCAAGTAGCCCTCTACCGGGCGATCTTCCACGGCGTGCAACAGTTCTGTGTAGCCCCGCACTTGATCCACGTGATGTTCGGCAGGAGCACCCGTCTTGATATCCAACACACGGAACACATCGCCCTCGCGCACTACGCGGTCGGGGCGCACGGCCTGGCCTTGGGCATTGAGCAATGTCGATTCGGTATGCACTTCCAGTCCTTCGCGGAAGAAAGGTGCGAGTTCCGGCTTGGCCAACAAGGCTTCCAATTGCTTCGCGATCGCAGAAGTGACGTCGGGACCCAAACCCCAGTTCGTGCTTTCCATGGCCACTGCTTCCGGCAGATCTTGCGGCGTGCGCACGCGGGCAAGCATGGCATGTACGGCGCGTCCATGGCTGCGGTATGGATCGGGGTCCGCGGGGTCCCAGCCGTCCGGTGCTTCGCGCCGTATGGCCAGTTCACGTTCGCCTTGAGGCGCTGCGGCCGTGAGCTCGAAAGTTGCCGACTCTTCAGGTGCGTCCTTCCTGATCTGCGGGCCACGCTTGCCATCGGTCCATACATCGCCCGATCCCAGTTCCAAATGTTCACGCAGTGCCTTTGCCAGGAAGTCGTTCCCACTTCCGGCCACGCTGATGTAGAGCCTTTGTTCCGGGCGGGTGAGCGCCACGTACAGTACATCCAACTGATCGAGCTTCGAGAGCCGGTCCTCCTCCACCAGTTCCGGAATGCCAAGGTCGGTCAAAGCGGTTACCTTCTTTACCAATGCGCTGGGTGGTCCACCCAGTGAGGGCTCGGGCGAGATCCATATCCGTTCACCGTTCCCTCCGCGTGAACTCTTGCCCGCTTCGGGCACGATCACCACCGGGAACTGAAGGCCTTTCGCTTTGTGGACGGTCATCACCTGGATGGCATTCAGCCCGGGCGTACCACCGACGGATCGCCCGCTCGCAGCACGGTCCCAATGCTCCAAAAATCCGGGCAGGTCGTCACCGCCTGTCTTGGAGAATGCATGGGCTTCGTTCACCAGGCCCATGATGAAAACGTCCGAGGCCGGGTCATGTCCCAGTGCCTCGGCGATGCGACAGACCAACGTGACCAAGGGCAGGCGTGCGCTGATGCGCGGATGATCGGAACGCCACCGGCGCAAGAATTCCTGTGGCTTCAAGCCGTCGGGAAATGGATCCACCGTGTCCGCCTCGCTCCGCACCGAAGCGATGGACTGGGCGGCAAGGGCGGCATAGTCGTCAGCAGACCACTGAAGCCATGCCAGGACGTGCACCACCGCGCAGGCAACGGGGTTTGCCCCGAGGGTAAGACCATCCGGTGATACCAGCTCAAAGCCTTCATGCGTAAGCCGCTCGCTCGCCTCGGCCCCTTGTGCTTTGGTACGGACCAGCACCGCGATATCACCAAGGTTGAAGCCGTCAGCACGGCTATCCTGCACGGCTTTCACCATCAGGTCCCATGGTCCTTCCGCTTCCTTCTCCGTGGAATAGCAACTCACCTCGACGTAGCCCTCGTCCTTGCGCACCATCTCCTGCTCATGGCGATCATACACCTTGCGTTCCTCTTCATCCAACTCCTGCTTCAATCTGTCGGTCACCTTGTTGTTGAAGGTGATGATGCTCTTTGCCGAACGGTGATTGAAGGTCAACGGCGGTTCTTCCACATGGGCACGCTGCAATATCGCTTCGAACTCATCGCCCCTGGCCAGCATGTCCTTGCGGAACACCTTCGGAAAAGCGACGAACTGCCGCGCTTCTCCATTGCGCCAGCGATAGATCGCCTGCTTCGCGTCGCCCACCAGAAGAACTGAGCCATCCGTGGAAAGTGCATTCTCCACCAAGGGCAACAGCGCGTGCCATTGCATCAGGCTGGTGTCCTGGAATTCGTCGATCAGGAAGTGGGTGTATTTCTCGCCCAGCCGTTCATAGAGGAATGGTGCCGGTTCATTCTGCACGACCATCATCACCTTGCGGGTGAGGTCGCTGAAAAAAGAGACGCCTTCCTCACGCTTCAGTGCCTCCAACCGTTGATCGATGGAATTGAGGCTGGCGGTGGCGATCAGATCGTCCGTGATCGCTTTGATGATGAAATAGTCGCGCACCTCGATATCGCGGAGCCCCTCCACCGTTCCGATGGTCGTGCGGAATAGTGGGACAAGCCCTTCGATCGCATTCACCGCGGACGGAGTGGCGGAGCCGGAATGCCACTTGTCGCTTTCCAATGTCTTGGTCACATTCTTGCCCATTTCGAAAGGACCATCAAACGCTCGCAGCTTTCTCAAGTAGCTGATGAAGCCACCCTTTCCGTTGGCGAGGTCCTTATCAGTGAGCGCGGCACGCTCGATCGCATCGCATGCATCAGCACCGAGTTTTCGCATACGGTCGCGGAAGGTCTCCGTGCGCTTGCGCAATCGTTTGTACAGTTCCAGGAACTGCGTGCTGTCCATTTCGCGCAACGTCGCCAAATGCTCGAGCGCATTCTCTTTGGTGAGCTGCACGGAAAGGTCCAGCAGAGGCTGGTCCGGCCGCCAGGAACGTTCGTCCTCGAGCAATTGCTCGCAGGTGGCCACGAGGACGTCGGTGAGCGCTTTGTCATGGCCCGCTTCCTCCAGCAGCAGGTCCACCGCTTTGGCGCGGTAGTACTTCTCCTCGGTGGTCATCTGCAGCTCGTGATCCAGCTGCAGGTCGCGTGAAAAGGGCATCACCACGCGGCGCGTAAAGGAATCCAAGGTGCTGACGGCCACCTGCGGCCAGTGGTGGAGCATGTGCGTGAGCATGGCTTTGGCGCGGCGATGCAGTTCCGCCTCCGTGATGCCTGCTTTGGACATCACAGAATCGCGTACATCGGCCTTGGCACCGTCCAATGGTCCGCCCGAGGCCAGTGCCTCGAGGTAGGTCAGCACCCGCTCGCGCATTTCCGCAGCGGCCTTGTTGGTGAAGGTGAGCGCGAGGATGTGCGAGTAGGCCGAGGGATCAGGGCCGTGGAGGGAAAGCAACAGGTAGTGCTTCACCAAGGCATGCGTCTTGCCGGCGCCGGCGGAACTGTGGAGGACCTTGAACATGGTCGGCCGAAGTTAGGCGGCCATCGGGTGTTGAGATCGGCATACGCCCATGCGTATCATCCTATCGGTTCAGCGTAAATTCGTACGATGGGCGCTGAGCATCAACAACGCCCACATCACACGCTCCCATGTTCCGACCACTACGATACTTCACCGGTTTCCTGCTTGCTTCCATACTGATCTTCTCGGCCTGTAAAAAGGACCCGGAGATCCCTACCGGACCTGCAGTAGAATACACTCCTTTGAAGCTCACGATAAAGCCTGTATGGAACGGAGCTCCGTTCAACTCTGCCACTAATTATCAAACGCCAGCAGGCAATGAGGTAAATATCAATTTGGTGAAGTTCTACCTCGCGCATTTCACTTTGGCGAACGAACAGGGTGAAGACCGGCTCTTCGATGCTGATCTTTTCGATGTGACCAACGGCTCCGTGACCCGCGTGCTCCGGACTTCCATGGGGCACGCACATAACCTGCGCTTCGGGCTGGGGCTTCCGCCGGAGATCAATCATATAGCACTGAACACGATCCCACCGAATGCACCCACGGGGAACAACAGTGGAATGTACTGGAGCTGGGGTTTCATGTACCGCTTCGTTCTTTTTCAAGGGCATTTTGACACGATCCCCGGAAACATGGGTCAACTCCCGTTCAACTTCTCCATCCACACCGGGTTCGACACCTGCTACCGTGAGCGCTCCATCCCGATCGACCTTCAGGCGGGCGTTGACGATACCGCACGGCTGACCTTGCTGGTGGACATATCACGGTTCTTCACCAATGGCACCGACACGCTCGACCTGACCCAGGGTGCACAATGGCACGGCGCTGTGGACTCGATCGGTGAGGTGATCAACATCGACCTCGCCATCAAGCTGGCCAATTTGCAAAGCGCTGCATTCAGCGTGGAATGAGATGAGATCCGTGTTGTGGGCCGTCCCGGTGCTGATAGCACTTATGCTCGTTGGATGCACCAAGGACGAAGCTCCCATGCTCACTACAAGTGATCCGTTCATCCTTCAACTGCCTCCAGGTGCACCCGCTCCTTTGATCCCTGCGGATAATCCGCTCACGTTGGCTTCAGTGAAGCTGGGCAAGGCCCTCTTTTTCGATGAGCGTCTTTCGCTGGGCCGCGGCATCTCCTGCGCCTCCTGCCATCACACTGACAAGGCCTTTAGCGATACCGTGGCATTAAGCTCTGGCGTAGGCGGCCGCACCGGTTTCCGCAACGCGCCTTCCTTGGCCAATTTGGTCTACCATCCCTTGTTGATGCGCGATGGCGGTGCACCCTCCTTGGAGCAGCAGGTGCTCATCCCATTACTGGACAGCCAGGAGATGGATGCCACGGTGGATGCGGTGCTGGAGGCACTGCGCGATGTGGAGCCTTACCGCTCCGGCAGCATAGCCGCATACGGCAGGCCCTTCGACTTGTTCGTGCTCACCGCAGCACTGGCCTCCTACGAACGCACACTGATCAGCGGGCATTCCCGCTTCGACCGCTTCCTCTACCAAGGCGATCCCACTGCACTGAGCCAGCAAGAGCAACGCGGGTGGGCCATCTTCAATGGTGACCGTGGCAAATGCTCCGCTTGCCATTCGGGATTCGACCTCAGCGACCACGATTTCCACAACATCGGGACGACCCTGGACCATTCCCATGATGCGGGAAGGCAGCGCCTCACTTTGCAACCCGGCGACCGCGGCAAGTTCAAGACCCCTACGTTGCGCAACATCGCCCTCACTGCACCGTATATGCATGACGGCAGCATGTTTTCCTTGGAGGAAGTGATCGAACACTTCAACAGCGGTGGTCTTGACGACCCGAACAAGTCCTCCTTAATGCAACCTTTAGAATTGAGCATCCAAGAAAAGGCTGACCTCGTCGCCTTTTTGAGGTCGCTCACGGATGAGCGACCTTTGGATACTGTAGAATGACCCGACCAGCCCTCATCCTTTTTGGCTTTGCTATCGCCGTGGTCATCTTCGCGGGGTGCCGTCGTGACGGACCCGACGACACCACGCCCACACCGGGCAGGGTGGGCACGCCGTATCAGTTGATCATCCCGAGCAACCTACCACCGATGGACGTCCCGGTGGATGATCCGATGACGGTGGAAGGCATCGCGTTAGGCCGCTTCCTGTTCTATGAGAAACGATTGAGCGGCGATAACGGGATGAGTTGTGGAACCTGCCACGAGCCCGGCATCTCCTTCACGGACGGGAAGTCCGTGCCCAAAGGGATCGATAGTATCGCAGGGCCACGCAGCACCATGCCGTTGATCAACCTGGGTTACAATAACTTCTTCTTTTGGGATGGACGGTCGTCCACCTTGGAAGACCAGATCCTCCATCCGGTGCAGAACCCGATAGAGATGCATGAGTCCTGGCCCAATGCTGTGAGCAAGTTGCGGGCGGATGCAGCCTATCCGACGCTGTTCGCGAGGGCCTTCGGTACGGACCAGATCGATTCCGTTCTGGCCGCTAAGGCCATCGCGCAGTTCATCCGGACGATGATCAGTGGCAACAGCCCGTTCGACAAGTTCCGTAGGGGTGAAGCCACTTTGCCGGTGGATGCGCAGGTGGGCTTCGACCTGTTCAAGAAAGAAGGTGGCGCCATCGGCCAGATCATCCCCGTGGCGGGCAGCACTCCGGTGATCGGCCAAGGTGGTGCGGACTGTTTCCACTGCCACACGGAGGCCGCTGGGCTCTTCACGGATGAGCAGTTCCACAACAATGGGCTGGACACGGTGTTCACGGATATTGGTCGCTCCGGTGTGACGAACAACCCTGCGGATATGGCCAAATTCAAGACGCCTACGTTGCGCAACATCATGGTGACGGCACCTTACATGCACGACGGCCGCTTTGCCACTATCGACCAAGTGCTGGACCACTACGGATCCGGAGGCCATGCCTCACCTACGGTCGACCCGTTCATGAAATTCACGGATCCGGAGTTGGAATTAGGGTTGACGCCCACCAAGCGGCTACAGATAAAAGCCTTCCTGAACGCCTTGACGGACGAGGAGTTCTTGACGAACCCAGCGTTCACGGACCCGGGACCGCCACACTTGTAGGCCACTGGATCCCTAGCGTGACCCGATGCCCATCGGACCGATATTCATCGGATGTTCGCGACAGGGTTGGGATACGGATGGCGCTGAAAGCGCCGACCTCGCTGGTACCGCGCTGCAAGCGCGGACCGACGCTGTAGATAGTGTAAAGACTACTGACGTTTACGCCACCTTTTTCGCCGCGTCCGGTCTCCAAGTCTCGCAGCGCATGCGATCGTTGAGCACCTCCGGTTTGAAGATGCTTGTGCCCAGAAGCATACGCGCGCATTCCTGCACGCCTTCAGTAATACTTGGATGGGGATGCATCAGCGAAGCCAGTTCGCGGATGCCCATGCCGGCACTCATCATCAAGGCCACGGCCTGAATGGCGCTGCTGGCGTGCTCTCCCACTGCGCGCATGCCCAGCACGGTCATTTCATCATCGTCGGTGACGATCAATTTAAAAAAGCCTTTGGTACGGCGCATGGCTATGGCCCGTGCGATGCAGGAGTAATCAATGCGTGCGGTACGATGCGGAATGTTCCGCGCCCTGCAATCCTGTTCGTTCAAGCCAACACCTGCGACCTCGGGATCGAGGAACATGATCGTGCTCACATTGGCATGGCTTAGCGCGTTCCGGTGTACGTCCCAGATGCGCTCCACGGCATGCCGGCCTTCCATCTCCCCGATGTTGACCA
This sequence comes from Flavobacteriales bacterium, assembly GCA_038234075.1. Taxonomy (GTDB): domain Bacteria; phylum Bacteroidota; class Bacteroidia; order Flavobacteriales_F; family PHOS-HE28; genus PHOS-HE28. Next base: position 275,208 of record JBBSUV010000001.1, read on the forward strand.
GCATATTGGTGCCCATGGCATCACCGACCACATGAATGTGAGGCTGTGACGTGGTGGTCTCCTTCAGCACCACGTTCCCCTTATTATCCAGCTCCACGTCGGCGAGGTCAAGTCCCAAGCCTTCCAGATTGGCCACGCGCCCCACGGACAACAATGCTTTCTCCACGGCAACTTCCTCCGTGTCGCCATTATCATAGCGTAAGAGATAGCGCACGGCATCCGGCTCAGCAGCGATGCGTTGAAGCTGGGCTTGGTGGTGGATGACAACGCCCTTCCGTTCCAGGTTCCGCGCAACAAGCTCAGAAATATCCTCGTCCTCGAAGGGCAGTATCCGCGACGCGCGGTCGATCAGATGCACTTTGGTCGACCCGAAGTTGCTGAAGATGGTGGCGAACTCGCAGCCCACCACGCCCGCACCGATGATGACGATGCTTTTGGGAAGCTCCTCGATGCCGAAGATGCCGTCGCTTGAAAGGATCCTGCGTTCATCGACCGCTATGCTAGGCAAGTTCCGCGGCCGGCTTCCTGTGGCGATGATGAAGTGGTCCGCGGAAATGCAGGTTGAGCTGCCATCCCGTGTCACCATCACATTGTGGGAGTCCACGAAAGATGCACTCCCCCGGACATGTTTGAACATACGTCCTGCCTCACCGGGCTGTGCGGCCAGCATTTGCATGTGGCAGGAGAAGAGGTACTTGCGCTCGAACTGCGCTTCGTTGAGCGTCTTGGAGATCTCTTCCCAGGAAAGCCGGAAAGGCTCTTTACCCCTGCCCAGCAAAACCTCGTTCGCGGTGGCCACGCGATGGCTCAGCTCCCACAAGGTCTTTGACGCCAATGCTCCGTTGTAGATCCCGGTCCCTCCGATGCGGTCACGCTCGATGAGGGCGACCCGCTTACCAAGGTCGATGGCGCGCATGGCCGCAGCATAACCCGCAGGTCCGCCACCTATGACGCAGAGGTCGAAATTGCCCATGTTCGCGTGATCCATGTTTTCCCGCCCTGATACGGGGATAAGGTCAAATTGTTCAACGTTCGCATAACGGATCGTGGCTTACCCGAGCCCACTGAGCGAGCGCCCAAGCCTCTTCGTCACATTCTTTTCAAGCTATGGTATCCAAAGCGGTCATGCCCGCGTACAGATGCACGATGAGATGCCCCATGGCTTTCTGGAAACCGCTGCTTGCTTCGGCCGGTCTTGCATTTTCCATCGCTTCCATGGCCCAATGCCCACAGCTGTTCAACAGCAACGGCGATCCTAGCGACGCACCGGTCTGGATCAGTTGTTCCGGTGGCAACTTCACCTTGATCGTTGGTTCACCCACCCCCACCGGGGCCTACACGATCGATTGGGGTGACGGAAGCCCGATGCAGAGCGGTGCGGGATTAACACCACCACAGACGGTAAGCCATGTGTATGCGGCTGCGATCACTCAGTACACGGTCACCTTCACGGAGATCACCAGCGGATGTGTCATCACCGGTTCGGTGACGATGGAGAAGAGCACGAGCGCCTCGATCCAGATCCCCGTTGGTGGCCTCACCCAGGTGTGTGCCCCGCAGAATGTGGACTTCATCAACAGCAGCACCAATACTTCGCCCAACACGGTGTTCAAATGGAACTTCGGTGACGGCACCACTTGGGACACCTACGACTATACGAACCTGGGCCAAGTCCTTTCACACATGTATATGCCCGGCACCGTGGGCTGCGAGACCACGGTGCGGCTGAGCGCCGAGAACACGTGCAACACGTTGCAGGGCGGTCCCAGCATCGCGACGTTCAACCCCATCCGCATCTGGGATATCGACACAGCGAACATTTCCCCCAGCGCCACCTTGCTGTGCTGGCCGGACAATGAAGTGACCTACCTCAACACCACCAACAGGAATTGCATCAACCAAGGCAACATCTTCCAACGCTACGAATACTGGAATTTCGGTGACTACTGGGGGACAGGCCATGACTCCATCATCGACTGGACACCTTGGCCACCGACCTTCCCGCACACCATCCCCTACCCGGCCATCGGCACCTACGAGGTGATGATGCTGGACAGCAACTATTGCGGGATCGACACCACATACGTCACGATCAATATCGTCCCTCCACCCTCCGTGAGCTTGATAGCAAGCCCCAACCCGGTATGTGCGGGACACCCGGTACACTTCGATGAGACCACCACTGGGGGTGCCAATTATTTCCAGTGGAATTTCGATGACGGCAGCGGCTTCCATTGGAGCTCCGCGGGTGATAAGGACCACACGTTCAACACGCAAGGCACCTATAACGTACGCTACGCGGCAAGCATACAAGGAGCCACGCCGGGGTGCGCTGACACAGCGGTGGCGACGATCACCGTGCTACCCAGCCCTACTGCGCAATTCACCTTGGACCAACACGCGGCCTGTACTTCACTCACAACTGACCCCACGAACACCAGCATCAATGCTGTGAATTTCCTGTGGGACTTCGGTGATGGCACCACGGATACGCAGCCCGACCCGCCACCGCACACATATTCCACAGTGGGCGACTATGTGATCACCCTCATCGCCTCCAACAATCAGGGCTGCGATAACACCGTGTCCGATATCGTGCACGTCTATGGCATACCGCAGCCCGTTATCGGCGCGCAGAACGTATGCGAAGGGATGCCCGCACAATTCGCCGACCTTACTGTCACCGCACCCGGGAATCCGGTACAGCATTGGCTCTGGGACTTCGGCGATGGAGCCACGGACACGGTGCAAGGTCCTCAACATCTCTACGCCAGCGGCGGCACATACACCGTGACGCTCACGGTCACCACACCTTACTGTTCAGGCACGAGCACCTCCAGTATCACCGTGGAACCCAAGCCGGTGGCAGCGATGAGCGCCGACCCATTGAACGGCTGCTCCCCGATGAGCGTGACCTTCACCAATATAAGCTCGGGCGCTACGAACTATGTCTGGTATTTCGGCGACGGCGGGAACAGCAATGCGTCCGACCCGCTTCACATCTATTTGAACCCAGGGAATGCGGACAGCGCCTATACCGCACGTCTTGTCGCCAGCACGGCATCCGGTTGCAGCGATACGGCCAGCACGGTGATCACCGTTGCCCCGACCGTGCTGTCCATGTTCACCCATGATGCCTATCCGGGTTGTGCACCACTGGATGTGAACTTCACCAACAACAGCACGGGTGCATCAAATTTCCAATGGTCCTTCGGCGACGGCACCACAAGCTCGGACCTTTCGCCGTCGCACACCTACATCAATCTAACGGGCACGCTCCAGGTGATGACCGTGACGCTCACGGTGAGCAACTGGGCGGGATGCAGCAGCACCAGCCAGCAGAACATCACGGTGTATCCGGCTCCGCACTTCACCTTCAGCGCACAACCTGACAGTGGGTGCACGCCCTTGCTGGTGACCTTCCCTTCGGTGATCGGTGCCGTGAGCTACCAATGGGACTTCGGCGATGGCGGCTCCGGTGGAGGACCCACACCGCAGCATACGTACATCAACAATACGGACAGCTTGCTTCACTTCAACGTGAAGCTGGTGGCGACGAACGCTTTCGGATGTGTCGACAGCACCTTCGGCGTGATCGTGGTGTATCCCACGCCGGTGGCACAATTCTCCTTGGGATCCAACTCCGGCTGCCATCCCTTGGTCACCACATTGACCAACCAATCCCAAGGGGCCAACACCTACCATTGGTCCTATGGAGACGGACAATCCTCCGATACGTCGGCCTCCGTTCACGGGCATAGCTGGTACAACTACCAAGGGCCCGGCGCAAGCTCCTATCCCGTGTCCCTGACGGCAACCTCCGGTGACGGTTGCACGAACACGGCCACTGCCACAGTGCAAGTATTCCCCAATGTCCATGTGGCCTTCGTGGCGGACAGCGCCGGTTGCTCGCCGCTGAACCCGCACTTCGTGAACTTGAGCACGGGTGCGAACACCTATCTCTGGATGTTCGGTGACGGAGGTGGAAGCGCCTCTACGAACCCGCTACATCTCTACTCCCACAGCGGCTTGGCGGACACGTTGTTCCATCCGGTCCTGATCGCCAGCTCCTCCTTCGGCTGCAGTGACACAGCAACGGCCACCTTGCTTGTACATCCGACACCGATCGCACAATTCACCGCGAGCCCGGCCACGGGTTGCGCACCGGTGACGATCAACTTCCAGGACCTGACGATCGGTGCGGCCACCATGGTCTGGCAATTCGGTGATGGCACGTTCCAGAACACCGTGCCGGGCAACATCTCTCACGCCTTCGTGAACAACGGGACCGGCCCCATGCAGTATCCGGTCCGCCTCACCGCGACCTCCGCCTTCGGATGTGCGGACACCAACACCGTTCCTGTCACCATCTATCCGGCCATCCAAGCGCTCTTCCAACTTCCTGCGGAAGCCTGTTCTCCGGCGGTGATCAGCATCACGGACGAAAGCACCGGGACCACTCAGGCACTCTGGAACATGGGTGATGGCGTGACCCTCGTGGGCACGGACATCACGCATACCTATCTGAACCTGGGTAATTCGGACATCACCTACACCGTGACCTTGACGGCAACTTCGGCTTACGGATGCACGCAAACGCTTCAGCGGAACATCGTGATCCATCCATCACCGACAGCTTCCTTCATCGCCACTCCTTTCAGTCAGGTGTATCCGAATGCCACGGTAACCTTCAACAACACCACGCCGAACGGTCAATGGGGATACACGTGGTCCATGGGTGACGGCAGCACCTCAACGGCGGAAGATCCCGCTGCACATACGTATTCCACTTGGGGCACGTACACCGTCCTGCTCACAGTGAGCACCGGCACCTGCAACGACACCGCAAGCCAACAGGTGGTCATCGCACCGCCCTTGCCCACGGCCTCCTTTATCGGCAGTGGTGAAGGATGCGCTCCCCTCACCATCTCGTTCACCAACACATCCTTGCTTGCACAAGGGTACCAATGGCAGTTCGGCGACGGCGCATCGAGCATCGCGGAAAATCCGGTGCATGAATACTACACACCGGGTACCTACACGGTCTCGCTCACCGCGTTCGGCATGAACGGAGGCACCAACACCATGGTGAAGATCGACTCGGTGATCGTGCATCCGTCCGCCATGGCCTTCTTCAACCTTCAGCCCGAAGAAGTGGTGGCACCGACACAGCCCTTGTTCACCTACAACCATAGCACCAACGCTTCCAGTTACGTCTGGGACTTCGGTGATGGGACATTCAGCAACGACGCGTCACCGGTACATTATTACCAGACCCCTGGTGTTTTTGATGTCTCCCTGATCGCCAACAACATGTGGAACTGTCCGGACACCTTCAGCATCCCGGGCGCGGTGACCGCCATCGCAGGCGGGGAGATCACCTTCCCCAACGCCTTCACCCCGGGAAACAACGGGCCCACTAACGGCGTATACGATGCGAACAGCTTCGACAACGACATCTTCCATCCATTGAGCAAAGGCGTGCAGGAATACAAACTACAGGTCTTCAACCGCTGGGGCGAGCTGCTGTACGAGACACAGGACATCAACAAGGGATGGGACGGATACTACCGCGGCCAGCTGTCCAAACAGGATGTCTACGTCTGGAAGGCCTATGCCAAGTTCGTGACAGGGAATGAGAAACGCATGACAGGTGACCTTACACTACTACGATGAAGAAACCGCAAAGACTGCTCCCTTTGCTGCTTGTTGCCCTTTCGCTCAGCGGAACGGTACAGGCGCAACGCGGATACAACCGCTCCCAGTACAACATGCTGGATGAGGCCAGGACATTGATGGAGGCCGGGCAATGGACGGATTCGTACCGGATCTACAAGCGCTTGCTGAACGTGGACACGACTTTCTCTGAGACCTTCTATGGCATCGGCATGTGCGAGGCCAACATGCCGGCCAAACGTGATCTTGCCCCCGCGCATTTCGAGGTGGCCGCACGTTACGGCAGCATCGAGGGAACCTACCAACTGGCGCTCGCCCGCCATCGCCAAGAGCGCTTTGCGGAAGAGATCACCTTGCTGGATCACTATCGCACCTTAAGCGGCAGGGACGTGCCCAACGAGGAGGTGGATCGTCAGATCGCCATCGCGAACACCGCACGGGATCTCACCGCGGATCCCGTCCACCTACGGATCCGCAACATGGGCACGGCGATCAACTCTCCGGCACACGACTATTGCCCATTGGTGACCGCCGACGGTAGCACGATCTACTTCACCAGCAGGAGACCCGGCACCATGGGCGGCCAGCAGGACGAGAGCGGACAGTACTACGAGGACATCTACACGGCGCAGCGTAAGGACGACATGTGGACGCGCGCGATCAACCTCCAGGCTCCGGTCAACTCCGCGATGCAAGATGCCACGGTCGGCCTGAGCGCGGACGGCAACGAAATGATCATCTACCGCGCCAGCGACCTGGTCCCGGATGGTGACCTGTTCATCACTCAAAAGGCGCAAGGCGTTTGGAGCACACCCGAGCGCATGACCGACCAGATCAACAGCAAGGCCCACGAACCCAGTGCGACCATTTCCCCGGACGGCTCGGAGATCTACTTCTCCAGCGACCGTCCCGGTGGCTTCGGTGGGCGCGACCTCTATCGCATCCGTCGACTACCCAACGGACAATGGAGCCTGCCACTGAACCTGGGGCCGAAGATCAACACCCGCTATGACGAGGACGCACCATCCCTGCACAGTGATGGCACCACGCTTTTCTTCAGCAGTAATGGGCACAAGACGATGGGCGGCTTCGACATCTTCAAAGCCGCGCTATTGGATGCCGATATGAACGTTTGGGGCGAGCCGGAGAACATGGGCTATCCGCTCAACACCGTGAACGACGACATCTATTTCTGTTTGAGCGAGGATGGCCGTACAGGCTACTTCAGCTCGGAGCGGGCGGGCGGCCTCGGTGGTCAGGACATCTATGAGGTGGTCTTCCCCACCAGCCAGATCGAGTACCTCTTGGTCCGCGGGGTGGTCACCAATAGCAACGAGGAACCATTGAAGGCGCGGATCATCCTTACCCGCACAGGTGAAGATGAGCCCTACGGGATCTACAACACCAATGCGAACACCGGACGGTACGTCATGGCGGTCCGCCCGGGCAAGGATTACCATGTGGAGGTGAGCTCCGAAGGTTTCGCGCCGTGGGAGTACGACTTCCATGCGGGGGACGAGGACGCTACCGGGGAGATGATCCTTGACGTCCCACTGGTCCATAACGAACGCACCGCCGGCGCAACCCCACAACACTGAGCACATGCGCGCCCGGTACGGCCTTTCAACTGTAGGGATGCTCTGCATCTTGAGCCAAGCGCTGGCCCAAGACCCGCATTTCACGCAGTTCTATGCCGCACCGACCTATCTGAGCCCTGCCTTCGCGGGCACTACGGTGCAGAACCGTTTCGCGCTTCAGTTCCGCGATCAATGGCCCGCCATACCCGGCGCATTCGTGAGCTACAACCTGGCCGCCGATTCCTATTTGAGCAACTTGAACAGTGGCGTTGGCATCCTCGCTACCCGCGACCAGGCCGGTAGCGGGGCCTTGAGCTCCACCAGCTTTGCGCTCCAGTATGCCTACGAGATCCGCTTGAAGCATAAGGTGTTCCTGCGGCCCGCATTGCAGATCGGCTATGCCAGCCGCTCTGTGAATTATTCCAAGCTCGTGTTCAACGACCAGCTCGCGCGCGGTGGTGAGGTCGCGACCTACGAATACTACGACGGCCGGAAGCAGGGCTACGCCGACATCGGATCCGGACTGTTGTTGTTCACCCCGAAGATCTGGCTCGGGGTATCGCTGCAGCACATGAACCAGCCGAACCAATCCCTGCTGGAAAGCGAGGCCGTTCTGCCGCGGCAGTTCAACATGCACGGAGGCTATCGTTTCAAGTTGCGTTCCGGCGGGATGGTGCGGAAGGACCAGCAGTCCGTCGTTGCGGCGTTCAACTATCGCGCGCAAGGCAAGTTCGACCAGCTGGACATCGGTGCCTACTACGAGCGCGATCCCATATTCGCCGGCCTGTGGTACCGTGGGCTGCCCGTGAAATCCTACCAGCAGGGTTACGCGAACAATGATGCGATCGCCGTACTCGTCGGGTTCAAAGTGGGCGACTGGCGCTTTGGCTACAGCTATGACATCACCCTCTCTCGCCTTGCAATGAACAGCGGCGGCGCCCACGAGATCACCACCATCTTCGAGCTGGCGGACAAGCGGAAGAAGCGTTCGATGGCTCGCAGGCGTGTAGTACCTTGCGCAAAGTTCTGAGCATCCACCATTCCGGTGGGCCGATCATGGCCGCATCGGCACGGTGATCAATGGGGGAACGGATCCGAAAACCTCGGGTCGTGCACCAGTGGCTCGTCGGTGAGTGTTTTCAAGAAAGCGACCAAGGCTGCCTTGTCGTAGTCGCTCAAGTCCATGTGCAACGGTGTACCACCAATTTGTCCCTCTACCGTCAAGCGGTCGTCCAGATCGGGGTGTGCCTTGATACCGCTGTTGTAGTGCTCCACCACTTCCTCCAAGGTATTGAAGCGGCCATCGTGCATGTAGGGCGCAGAGAGTTCCACGTTGCGCAGGCTGGGTACTTTGAACTGACCATTGTCCGCAGGGTTGCCGGTGATCTCACCGCGACCGTTGTCGGTGTAAACCGGGTCAAGTCCGTTGTTGCGCGCGTCCTGATTAGCGAAGTTCACCGTGACATGGCATTGGTTACAGCGCGTAGCTCCGTTGTAGAACAGCGCCTTGCCATCTGATTCCTCTTGCGTGTAGTTCGTGAAACCGCTCGCCTCGCCCTCATCGAACTTGCTCCGATAGCTCACGATGGAACGGACGAATTGCGCGAGGGCCTTTGACACACGGTCCGGCGTGATGGAATCGCTGCCAAAAGCGGCAGTGAACAAGGCCGGGTAATACGGTTCTTCGCGCAAGCGGTCCATAGCACCCTCCAGCGGCATCCCCATCTCCACTGCATCCTGTATCGGCATCAGCACTTGATCCTCCAGTGTGGCGGCACGGAGGTCCCAGAACTGCCTGCGTGAATACATCTGATTCACAAGGTGCATGGCGTTGCGACGCGTGTGCATGCCGGCATGGCCCACGCTCGTGGCGTGCCCATCGGCAAAGCCGTGGTCCTGATGATGGCAACTGCCGCAACTGATGGTGCGGGAGATGCTCATTTCGCGCTCGTAGAAAAGTGCGCGCCCCAAGGTGGCGCCTGCATTGGTGATCGGATTGTCCGCTGGCGTGCTTTGGCTTAATGCGAGCAAGCCGCTGTTGAATGAAGTCGGAAGTTGCGGTATCGTGTAGTCGAAAGGGATGGCCGGCAAGTGCGGGCCGGGCGGGCCGACATCCGGCTGCTCGAGAGCATCCTTGGAGCAGGCGCCGAAAAGCAGCACGCCGAGCATGAACAAGAAGATGATGCCGCCGGCACCAAACAAGCGCAACAGGCCGGACGCCTCGATACCATGGACGGGAAAATGTTCGTCGGCCGACATTCATGCAATGTATGCGGAAGGCTTCGCAAACAGCGAAACTGACCGATCGGCCGTTCACTCACCAACCAAGCGTCGCCATCAACATGAACAAATAACCGCCGGTGGCGCCCCTGACTCAATCTCCTCCTGAATTGTCCCTGGTTGGGCAATCGGCCAGTTGAAATAGAATTTTATTCGAGCGTGCAAACCCATCAAGGTCAGGAAAGAGCATATGCTCGCGAATGCCAAGTAGGAATAGTCGCTTCTGAATGTCCCTAGCGACCCTCATTGGAATGAACAACCTCTCCACAGGTTTTTCAAATACATAGGGATCTGCATCATCCGTGGTGAATTCTACCTCCGGATCAGGTTGAGTGGTAAACACGCCGGATTGACCAGAGACTCGTGGAGAGACGTCCGGTGGAAAAACCACGCCAATCTTCGGATACTGAAACGGACCCATTTCAGAAGGAGCCGTGGACATGTGTTTGCAGAAATGCAGGGCATAAACCACTCTATCCGTCTTGATTGGCAATACACTTGCATCACTTGCGCTCACCTCTGGCCGAGTGGCAAAATACAGGGCGACCAATGGACTAAATGTCCAATCCAGAAGTCGAGTTTGCATCCCATGATGCTGCGCTAAAGCGAGCCACTCCCAATCATTTGTAGGCTCCTTCAGTAAGGTTGCATACGCCTGTCTTTTGAAGCGATCAAGTATTGCTTCTTCATATTCCTGCCTTGAGTCAAAGCTAGGAGGAAGCTCCAACCCGGATTATGCAATTGAAAACTTGAACGGCGGCTTCAGGATCTCAACTTGATCGAAAAAGTGCTCTAAGAAATGCCTTCGTTTGCCCTCAGCTGAGAGCTTCATGACCTTGTTCCGGCCGTTGCGCACCAGGTAGGA
>JBBSUV010000002.1:0-188372 GCA_038234075.1 Flavobacteriales bacterium
GCAACCTCGGTCACCGTGACCGTAGCTGTCGCATTCGCACAAGGGGCCGCGCCGGTGATCGTGTAGGTGTAATCGCCGGGGGTGTTCACTGCAGGGTCATACATCCCTCCGACCAAGCCGCCGCTCCAAGTGCCGCCAGCATCCGGAGAGCCCAAGGAAGTCAAGAGATTGATCGCAACGCCGTTAGCGCAGACCGATACCGCACCGCTCGTGCCAGCATTCGCAGGGGCTTGCTCTGTGACGGTCACCGTAGCAGAGGCGTTCGCACAAGGTGCAGTGCCTGTCACCGTGTAGCTGAAAGAGCCGGGGGTGTTCACCGCGGGATCATACATACCACCAGTAAGACCTCCGCTCCATGTACCTCCAGTGGTGGGACTTCCGCCCAAAGAAGCAAACAGGTTGATAGCAACGCCATTGCTACAGACACTCACAGAACCATCCGTACCCGCGTTCGCGGGGGTCTGCTCAGACACCGTCACCGTCGCTGTGGAATTCGCGCATGGTGCCACTCCGGTCACCGTGTAGGTGTATGGACCAGGATCGTTCACCGCTGGGTCATACATCCCACCGACAAGGCCGCCACTCCACGTCCCACCGGCAGCGGGCGTGCCTCCCAAGGAAGTCCGCAGGTTGATCGGCGCTCCATTCCCACAGACACTGACAGACCCATCAACTCCCGCACTCACCGGAGCTTGCTCCGCAACTGTTACCGTCGCCGTTGCGTTCGCGCAGGGAGCCGTACCGGTCACGGTGTAAGTGAACGTGGCAGGATTGTTCATAGCAGGGTCATACAGACCCCCGACCAAGCCGCCGCTCCATGTACCTCCGGCGGCCGGGCTTCCGCCCAAAGAAGCGAACAGGTTGATGGCAGCACCGTTCGCACAGACACTCACGGAACCATCCGTGCCCGCATTCGCGGGAGTCTGCTCAGACACCGTCACCGTCGCTGTGGAATTCGCGCATGGCGCCACTCCGGTCACCGTGTAAGTGTATGGACCAGGGTCATTCACCGCTGGGTCGTACATCCCACCGACAAGGCCGCCACTCCATGTACCACCGGAGGCGGGTGTGCCTCCCAAGGAAGTCCGCAGGTTGATCGGCGCTCCATTCCCACAGACACTTACAGATCCATCAGTGCCCGCGCTCACAGGAGTCTGTTCCGCTACCGTCACCGTAGCCGTCGCGTTCGCGCAGGGCGCGGCACCCGTCACCATGTATGTGAACGTGCCAGGGTTGTTCACTGCGGGGTTGTACATGCCGCCAGTAAGGCCTCCGCTCCATGTACCTCCAGCGGCCGGGCTTCCACCCAAAGAAGCGAACAGGTTGATGGCAGCACCGTTCGCACAAACGCTGACAGAACCGTTGGTGCCTGCGTTCGGCGCCGCCACCTCGGTCACCGTCACCGTGGCAGAAGCTGCAGCACATCCACCACCGCCAGGAACTGTATAAAGAAAAACGCCCGGGGTCTGGGTGGCCGGATCATAGTTAGCGCCTACCGCAACTCCTCCCTGCGTCCACGAACCCGTGGCGTCCGGCGTCCCCCCCAATCTTGTGATCAGTGAAACCGCTGCCGCATTACTACAAATGCTCAAGGTGCCGTTCGCGCCCGCGTTAGGAGTGCCCGCAGTGAAAGTGACGGTCACTGTGGCGCTCACGTTCACGCATGCGTTCCCTGCTCTATATGTATAAACGCCGGCCACATCGGTGGTGGGGTCGAACTGCGGTCCGTGGAAGCTGTTGTCCGGGGCGGACCAGACCCCGTCGATATCAGGCGTGCCACCCAACTGATCGATAAGATTGAACGCCGTTGCCGTCGGGCAGACCAGCACTGTACCATTGGTCCCTGCATCCGGAGTACCAGTGGGGGGTAGTACCGATGTAATATTCACGGCGATGGTTGCCCTGTTCACGATCGGGCATGCACCATCGTTCACCTTGAACAATACGTTCACCGGGCTATTGTTGATGTTCCCCGTCCAACAAACTGTTACGGTCAACGGATTCGTGCCACTTACCGTAACAGTGGAACCCGGCAGAAGGGTGGCAGCTTGGGAAGTGACGGCCAGCACATCCCCCGCATCCGGGTCCTGAAAGACCAAGCTGAAGCAGATCGGCGAGCCGTTGCAGATCTCGATGGCGTTCGGACCGGTGACCAAGCCTCCGGGGGCGGGAGGTGTTCCAGGCCCACCGGCACCGGTGAGCTGTGCAGGTGTTTGAAGTGCGGGTTGGTTGCCTGTGCAAGCCAACGCCACGATACTGACGTCACGCATTACGGTACCGATCAGAACCCCGTTCACATCATACTGTTGGACCTGGACCACGAAGACATATCTGCCGATCGCTGGAGGTGTGAACACAAGTTGACCCGTGACAGGGTCCAACGTGGTTCCATTGGCCGGTTGGGTGGGGCTAAAACCACCAAAGTAGGAGATTGCAGCCGGACCGTTCCCAAAGCCACGGGCTGCGATCAAGGAGTAGACCAATGCATCGCCGTTAGGTTCCGTAACCCCGAAATTGTAGTTCGCTTCTTGACCAACACAGAAATAAGGCACGGAATTCTCCGTGAACACCGGTGAATCATCGCAAACAGCCAAGTCGTTCCGGATCTGCGCCTCCAAATAGATGCCTGGAGAACCTACAAGGTTCCTCGTTACAGCGCGGCAACAGATCACCCAGGATAGGGTCCAGCCGCCGGCACAAGGAGGCAGGTTCAATACCGTCTGGAAGTTGTACAGGTTGACACCTTGAAGCCCTCCGCCGTTGCAGGTGCTGTTCACCAATTGGCTTGCACAGATCTGGCTCACCTCCGTGGGCGTGGGCGGCTGGATCACCACGTCATATGAGCCGCAAGCGCTCTGATAGTGGAGGGTTTGTTGGATCGCAGGGAAGCCGCTGCAATCATAGAAGAGTTCCAAATTCACCAAGTAATTATTGCCTCCTTGGCACTCATAGGTGATGTTGCCTCCCATGTAATGGGCCGCATGCGCATGCAGGCCGAGCACGACCGCAAGCGTGGCAAAGACGACCCGCAGGCTACGAAGACCGCGATGTAGGTGGAAGGAAGTCAAAAGATCCAAGGGATTGTAGTTGTATTCAACCTTCAAAATTAGGTGATCCGGTGTGGAACGGAACCCTTATTCCTTATTGACGCGCTTTTATCACGATCCGGCGCATGGAACCGGGATCGTTGGCCGAACAGGAACCTCCTGAGCTTCCCCGGCGAAAGTTCCTATATCCAACTTCGCCTACGATCCGACATCGACACTACTTTTGGTCCCCCTTTCCCGGGAAGGCCCCGGAGCAACCAACGAATTAGGCTGATGCGAAGACCCTACCCCTCGACCTCCCCCGTCCCTAGGATCGCCCTCTCACTCACGTTGGCCATCATGCTCCCACTGGCAGCGTCCTTGCCGCTCCAAGCACAAACGGACACTTCCCGCACCATACGGAAAGACAGCTCTTTGCTGATCACTAAGCCGGACACGTCCGTTGTGAACCAGGACATCCGCGCGGGCGGCTACACCGTTTCGGCCACTGACCTCGATGCCGAGATCGCCGGTCAGGACGTCTCGGGTATCCTGCGTTCGTCGCGCGACGTGTTCAACAGCACGGCGGGTTACAACTTCGGTGCTGCCCGCTTCCGCGTCAGGGGGCTTGGCGGTGAGTTCAGCCCCGTCAGCATCAACGGCATTCTGATGAACGACATGGAGAACGGTTATGCCTCTTGGTCGCTTTGGGGCGGATTGAACGATGTGACGCGGTGGTCCGAGACCGGCACGGGTGTCAGCGCTTCACGCTACAATTTCGGAGGCATCGGCGGATGGTCCAACCTCGACCTAAGGGCTTCCCAACTGCGCAAAGGCATCCGCGTTTCCTATGCACGGACGAACAGGACCTACCGCAACCGGACGATGGCCACCTACAATACAGGCATGATGGCCAATGGCTGGGCGCTGAGCGCGAGTGGATCGCTACGTTCGTCCGATGAAGGATACGTGCCCGGCACCTTCTACAACGCCGGCGCCTATTTCCTCTCCGTGGAGAAAAAGATCAACGCCAAGCACAGCATCGGCTTCGTCGGTTTCGGCGCGCCGATCGTCTCGGGCAGGCAAGGGCTTGCGGTGCAGGAGGCCCAGACCCTCACCGACGACCACTACTACAACCCGAACTGGGGCTTCCAGGATGGAAAGAAGCGCAATGCGAACGTGAGCAACGACCACAAGCCCGTGTTCATCCTGACCCACTATTTCAAGCCGGACGACCATACCACTTGGAACACCAGCTTGCTGTACACCTTCGGGCGGGACGGTTATACCGCATTGAACTGGTACGATGCCCCGGACCCGCGCCCGGACTACTACCGCTACCTGCCCAGCTATTACTCAGATACCGACGCCGGCATCGCGGCGGACCTCACCAATGCATGGCACAACGACCCCAACGCCAGCCAGATCAATTGGGACCAGCTCTATTTCGCCAACGGGAAGAACCTCTATACCGTGCAGAACGCTGAAGGTGTCCAAGGCAACAACGTGACCGGTATGCGCGCCAAGTACATCGTGGAGGACCGTCGCGCCGATCCCACGCGCATCGCCCTGAACAGCGTGTGGAGCCGGGAATTGAAGAACCAGATGCACCTCACCGTCGGGGCCAGCTACAACAGCCAGAAGACGCACTACTTCAAGGTGATCGAGGACCTGCTGGGCGGCGACTACTGGCTGGACTACGACCAGTTCGCCGCACGGGACAGTGACGACCCCAATGCCGCGCAGAACGACCTGAACACCCCGAACCACGTGGTTTACAAAGGGGATGAGTTCGGCTACGACTATGACATCAAGACCAACATGGCGAACGTCTTCGGTCAAGTGGAGAAGAAATGGCGGAAGGTGGAGGGCTATTTCGGCGTCGACCTTTCGAGCACCACCTTCTGGCGCGACGGCCATTTCAAGAAAGCGTTGTTCCCGGAAACATCTTTCGGCAATAGCGAGAAGCAGAACTTCATCACCGGGGGCGTGAAGGCCGGTGCGGTCTACAAGCTCTCCGGACGCCAATACATCACCGCCAATGCCGCCTTCTTGTCCGACGCACCCACGGCCCGCTCCGCTTACCTCAGCCCCCGCACCCGGGACGCCGTGGTGGATGGCCTCACGACCCAGAAAGCCCTTAGCGGTGACATCGGTTATGAGGTCCGCATGCCCCGTGTGAAAGGCCGTGCGACGCTTTACTATGCGCATACCACGGACGGTATCTGGTCCCGCAGCTTCTATCACGACGTGTACCGCACATTCGTGAACTATTCCATGACCGGTGTGTCCCAAAAGAACGTGGGACTTGAACTGGCCGCCCAAGTGAAGCTCAGCCCGACCTGGGAGCTTACCGCCGTTTATGCTGAAGGGCAATACCTCTACGACTCCCGGCCCACCGCCACTGTGACGCGTGACAACAGCGACACCGCCCTCGCCACGGGCCGCACCGTGTACTGGAAGAACTACCGCGTTGGCGGCATGCCCCAGCGGGCCGCATCCTTGGGCCTGCGCTACAGTGCCCCAAAGTACTGGTCCATCGGCGCGAACTTGAACTATTTCGGCAACATCTACCTGGACCCCAATCCGGACCGCCGGACCGCCGAGGCCCTCGGCAACCTCGTTACCGAAGACCCGCAATGGAACCAGTTGCTGGAGCAAACGAAGTTGGACGATGGCTACACCGTGGACCTCTTCTTCACCAAGAGCTGGCGCCTGATGCACAAGTACCGCATCGGCCTCAACCTCTCCGTGAGCAACCTGCTGGACAATACGGACCTTGTCACCGGTGGCTATGAGCAATTGCGCTACGTGCCCAAGGAGATCGACAAATTCCCGCCCAAGCTCAGCTACATGTATGGCCGTACTTTCTTCGCCATGGTCACCCTCAGCTTCTGACAACACGAACATGCAACGCATCACCCCCATCCAACGCATCGCCTTGCTGGCCTTGCCCCTGCTCCTCGCCACGGCCATCGGCTGCAAGAAGGAGTTCGATACGCCTCCCGTAAGGACCATCCCTGAAGGCAGTGTACTGACAATCGCACAGCTGAAATTGTTGTACCAAGGAAACCCGGTCCATTTCGCGGCCGGTGAGGCACAGTCCATATACGCTGTGGTGACCGCTGACGAGCAGAACGGCAACCTCTACAAGAACATCTACGTGCAGGACAATACGGGGGCGATCGCCATCCGACTGTTGTTCTCCGGTGGCCTGTACCAAGGGGATTCCATCCGCATTTACCTGCCTGGAACCGTGCTCAGTCCTTACAACGGCTTGATGCAGCTGGACAGCGTGAACGTGGACAACAATGTGGTGAAGCAGGCCACAGGTGTCAATGTCCAACCCAGACCTACCCAGATCTCGGAACTCACGAACAGCATGTTCGGACTCAACGGATCGCAACAGGGCAAGCTGATCATCTTGTCTGGCGTAGAGTTCATTGCTGGTGACACGAGCCTGACCTATGCCGACCCCGTGAACCAGTTGACCTTGAACCGGACCTTGGAGAATTGCAGTGGTGGCACGGCAGTGGTGCGCAGCAGTGGCTATGCCAATTTCGCTGGGCAGCGTGTATCTACCGGCAAAGGGACGTTCACTGGCATCGCCAGTTGGTTCGGCACTTCAGCACAACTCTTCATCCGCGATATCAACGAGGTGGATATGACTGGTCCTCGCTGCGGCGTGGTAGGGACCTGCGACCCGGTGGCGTCGATCTCCGAGGATTTTTCCTCCGTGGTGAGCAACCAAACGATCAACCTGGATTGCTGGAAGAACACCTTTACGGTCGGTAGTGTGGGTTGGCGCGGGAAGGTGAGCGGCTCCGATTTCAGCGCTGAGGCGAGACTTTCGCTTGGTCAGGCCAGCACCATGTGGCTGGTAACACCACAGATCACCTACTCCTCTCAGAGCTTGTCCTTTTCCTCGGCCAAGATGAGCTGGGTACACGACGGGCTTACTGTTTGGGTGAGTACTGATTTCAATAACGACGTGACCACGGCGACCTGGACCCAGGTGAACGGTGCCACCATTGCAGGTTCCGCTGATGCGGACAATGCTTGGATCCCTTCCGGGAACATCGCGCTCTCCAGCATTCTTCCTTCCGGATATACCGGTACCTTCGTGGTCGCCTTCAAGTACCAAGGCGATGCCGCCAACTCCACCACCTACCGCGTGGATAACGTGAATGTGAACTAGATCCCCTCTTGACCCAGAAACCCCCAATACCATGAGAACAGCAGTACTCCTTTCTACCCTTGCGATCGCCGGCATGGCCAGCGCGCAGGTCTTCCAAAGTGGCTTTGAAGACTGGACCGGTTCCGCCCCCGATGGCTGGGGTACCTCCGGCGTCACCAACATCGGTGCAGCGAACATCACCCAAGTAACGGACAACGTTCACAACGGTGCATTCGCGGTGCGCTTGACGAATGCGGCCAGCGGTCACAAGCGCTTCGCTACCTCGCCTGTGGAGGTCAACAACGGACAGAATTATGAGGTGACTTTCTGGGTACGCGGCAATGGCGAGGTACGTGTAGGCCTTTTTGATGGCCGCTCGGGTACCAGCGCGGGCTATGCCGGATATTCACCATACACGGTGGTCGCCTCCCCTGATACTTGGATCCAAATAACACGGAGCGTCGCCGCGGCGAATGATACCACGGGTGGGCAATTCATCCTGTCCGTGCGGAACACCATGGCCCCGGAGCAGCTTGTCGTGGATGACTTCGCCGTCACCAACGCCGCTCCTCTTACCCCGACCAGCATCTACAACATCCAGTTCACCACGGATCCAACCGGTGATTCGCCGATGAACGGACAGACCGTGTTGACCGGTGGTATCGTTTCCGCCGATCTGCCGGGAGCAACCGATGGTTACTTCGTTCAGAGCGGTAGCGGCCCATGGTCGGGTATCACCGTCTATGACGTGGACCACAGCCCTGCGATCGGCGACAGTGTCACCTTCATGGCCTCCGTGAGCGAATTCAATGGCAACACTGAATTGACCAGTGTTTCAAGCTATGTGGTGATCTCCAGCGGGAACCCGGTCGCAGCATTCGATGTGGCCACGGGCGATGTATCCTTGGAGCCCTTGGAAAGCGTTCTGGTCCGCGTTGTGAACGCCTCCTGCACGGAAGTGCCCGGTGGTGCCAATTTCGGTAAGTACAAGGTGAACGATGGCAGCGGTGACGCCGTGATCGGCAAGTTGATCTATACCACAACCCCAGCTCCATTGATCGGGAATACCTACAACATCACGGGGGTTAACTACTACTCCTTCGCTGAATACAACATCGAGCCCCGCATTACCACCGATGTGGAATTCGCCTCCGGCATTTCCGCAGCGGGCGTACTGACCACGGTGCAAGTGGGACCGAACCCCGCCACGAGCATCCTGAACGTCAACCTCGGCCAAGCCACCGGCAGCCAGGTTGATTACTCCCTCACCGACATGCAGGGTCGCATGGTCCAGAGCGGTCAGTTCTCCGGCGCCCAAGGCCAGTTGAACGTGAATGACATGGCCACGGGCCTCTATCACCTCACCCTGCGCAGCAGCGAACTGGTGAAGACCTTCGCCGTGCAAGTGGCACGTTGATCGGAATCATTCCTTCGTACAAAGGCCACCCTCCGGGGTGGCCTTTGTACTTTGTGTGCAACAGGGATATCAGGCCGTAGCGGGCTTCTTGCAGTATGAACACTTGGCCGCATAAAGCCGTTGTCCGCGGATGCGACCTTCACACCACAACAGACCAACATGAGCAATACCGAACTAGCGATCCAACGTGGAAAGGAACTGATCCTGGTCTATGGGCCCAAGGTGATCGGGGCCGTAGTGGTGCTGATCGTGGGCCTTTGGATGATCCGTTTGTTGGTGGGTGCGATGGCCCGCATCATGCAGAAGCGCAGTGTGGATCCCTCGCTGATACCCTTCGTGCGAGGCATGGTGAGCGCAGTGCTCAAGGTGGGGCTCGTCATCAGCGTGATCCAGATGATCGGCGTGGAGACCACGAGCTTTATCGCCGTATTGGGCGCGGCAGGCCTTGCCATCGGCATGGCGCTGAGCGGCACCCTGCAGAATTTCGCTGGCGGGGTCATGATCCTGCTCTTCAAGCCTTACAAAGTGGGCGACTTCATCGAAGCACAAGGCCACACCGGCACCGTCCATAGCATACAGATCTTCAACACCGTATTGAAAACGCCGGATAACAAGACAGTGATCCTGCCCAATTCGCCGGTGAGCACAGGCCCGATCGTGAACTTCAGCACCGAACCTCAACGGAGGGTGGACATGAGCTTCGGCATCAGTTATGATGATGATATCGACACAGCCAAGAAAACGCTTAGCGAAATAATGGAGAAGGACGAGCGGATCCTGAAAGAACCGGCACCATTGGTGGTGGTGGGCGAACTCGCGGACAGCTCCGTGAATATCACCGTTCGCGTATGGGCAAAGTCCGAGGACTACTGGGGGGTATTCTTCGACATGCACGAGCGCGTGAAGAAGCTGTTCGATACGAAGGGCATCAGCATTCCCTTTCCGCAGATGCGGGTACATTCGAAGTGAGCCGGATGTGAAGTTCTCTTTCGAAGACTTTGATGGAATTGCTGCATCAGGTCCCCCTTCGGGAGATCACTTATGGGACGCATCTTCTGCATCAGGATCCCCTTCGGGAGATCGCTGATGGTACACTGAGTGGACTTCAGCGCTTGCGGGCGACGATGGCGATGGCGCTCATCGAATCCTCGTAACGCCGGAAGACCTTGCGCATGGCCAGGATGCGTTTACGTGCCTTGGGGTGCGTGAGGATGTTGAAGACGATCTTCAAGGTGCGGAAGAAGCCTTCATCATCCACGATCCGGCCCGCCTCCAGAAGAAGCATCGGGTTGGTCATGACGCTTTCCACGGTAAAACCCTCGGCCTCGAGAATGGCTGTCCATTCAGCCTGTGTGAGCGGCCGTGCGTTCACCTTGATAGTGCAGGCGAGCTCGCGCTGGATCTCTTTTTTACCGGCCTCCGGCATGGTATCCGGTGTGAGTGCTATCTCGTGGATGCCATACAGCCCTCCGGGCCGCAGAATACGATACGCCTCGCGCACGATCTCCTCCTTCCGGTGGTCCGCCTGCATAGTGAGCATGGCCTCGCCGTACACTTTGTCCGCTGAGGCGCTGCCCAACGGGCTGCAGCACGCATTGCCGATGACGATCTCGCGACCGGGACCATGGATCTTCTTCCGGAGGATGGAAGCCGCCTCCTCGTTGAGCTCGACGCCCCTATAGCTGCGAGGATGCTTTGCCAAGGCGATCGCGGCCGTGAAGCCGAGGCCGGGTGCGAATTCCACGATGTCGTCCTGAGGGGTCAGCCCCAGTTTCCCCATCAATAAAAGGGTGAGCTCCTTGCCGCCAGGCCGCAGCACCTTCTTGCCCATCTTGGCCAAAAGCCAGTGGCCCTGCTCCTCGTTCAATTTCTCGTTGGCCGTTGAATGGTGCGGCGGGACCACCTTGGGTTTCGCGATCGCGACCGGTTCCAAAACTTCCTGTGCTCTCATCTTCCTTATTTGGAATAATTCCAAACAAGGGTAGCGCGACTCTGAAATTGCCGAAATGACGAATGTCAGTTCCGGCCGGATTTGATGCCACCGGAACGCCAAAAAGCTGGAGCCGATGGAACTTCCAACGCTTCGGATACCATTAGGAAAAGCGTGCTCATACACCCTGGATCCGGCCTGAACGCATGCCAAGGGTCGACAATGCCTCCCGATCCCATTTCCAAGCCCCTTAGGAAGACCTAGTGGGTACAAAATGATGCGCCCCGGCTCTTGCCGGGGCGCATCTTCCTTCAACCCAACCCTACTTCGAAAGCACCTTGAATTCGGTGCGGCGGTTCGCTTGGTGTTCCGCCTCGGTGCACTTGCTGCATTCGCAGACTTCCACCGGCTTGGTCTCACCATAGCCTTTGGCGGTCAACCGGTCCTTGGCGATGCCCTGTTTGATCAAGTAGTCCACGGCGCTCTTCGCACGCTTCTCGGAAAGTGACAAGTTGTATGCATCCTTACCGCGGCAATCCGTGTGCGAGCTGAGCTCGATCTTCACCGAAGGGTTGTCGCTCAGCGTCTGCACCAACTTGTCCAGCTCCAAGGCAGCATCCGCGCGGATGTTCCACTTGGCCAGGTCGTAGTAGATGTTGTCCAAGCGTACCACCTGGTCCACCTTCAGCGGGAACAGGTTGAAGTCCGTATGGATGATCGTGTTCGTCTTCCCCTTGGTGGAGATGCGTGCGCTCTGCTTGAAGAAGCCTTCCTTCTCCACCTTGAGGCGGTAGTCCTTTTCCCCTTGGAGGGCGAAGGCGTAGTGCCCGTCAGGGCCGGTGAGCAACTCCTCCAGCACGTTACCGTCCGCATCACAGAGCTGGACCTTGGCGCTGTCCAGCGCGGCCTTGGTCTCGCCGTGCATCACCAAGCCTTCGGCGCCGTAATCGTACTTCTCCATCTGCACCACCACATTGTCCATGTCGTCCGTGCCGCTGTCCACCGTGGTGCTTCCCTGCCTGTAGCCGTTCCGGCTGGCGCTGATGGTGTACTTCTCGCTGTAGGGCAATTCGATGGTGAAGCGTCCGCCTTCCAACATTTGGATCTTGGCGCCATCGATGAACGCACCCTTCGCATCGCGGATGTCCAACTGCGCCCCGGCTATGCCTTCCTGCGAGAGCTTGTCCACCACCACTCCCTTGATCTTCATGCGGGGAGGATGGACCGTGCAGCCATAGATGTCCAAGCTTCCCATGCCACCCGGCCGGTCAGTGACGAAGAAGCCGGTGCTGTCGTCAGCGAGCAGGATCAGGCTTTGGTCGTTCCAGATCGTATTCATCGGCGTGCCCAGGTTGAACACACGGCCCGGCCCTGAGGCTGTGAGACGCGTGGAGAATATGTCATAACCGCCCAGACCAGGGTGGCCGGTGCTGCTGAAGTAGAAGGTGCTGTCCTTGGTGACGAACGGGTACATTTCACTTCCCGGTGTGTTCACCTTGCTACCGATGTTCTTCGGCGCGCCCCATTGGCCCGATACATCGTCGCAATACCAGATGTCCGTGCCTCCGCTGCCACCGGGCATGTCGCTGACAAAGTAGAGCCGCTTGCCATCGGGGGAAAGGGAAGGCTGGCCCACATTGTACTCGCGATCATTGAATTCGAACGGTGTGAGCACTCCCCATTCAGGCTGGCCCAGTTCCCCTTTCGTGATGTCCGTGTAGTAAATGCCGAGCTTCACCTCGCCGTTAGCAGCCTTCAACAACTTCCCGTAAACGTAGTTGTCGCGGGTGAAGTAGAGGCGCTGCCGGTGGGGATCGAAGCTGGCTGTCCCATCATGATAACGACTGTTGACATCCTTGCGCATCACCATGGCGTCTGTCGCCGTCTCCCCTTTCAGCAATGCGGAATAGAGATTCAGGAAGGGTTCGCTGTCCCACTTGTACTTGGTCTTTCCTCCTACACCTTCTCCCCTAGCGCTGCTGAACAGGAGCAGGTCGTTCATCACGGCCGGGCCCAGATCGGCCTCCGCGGAATTGATCGTCAAGCTCCGGACCGCGTCCTTCGTGCTGTCACTACCCAGTTTCTTGAGGAAGTCGCCGCTCTTCAAGTAGGCCTTCACCCATTCATCCTCGGGTGCCTTTTCAGAATAAGCCTTGTACCAGGTGAGCGACTCGTCGTACTTGCCCTGCGCACGCAGTTGATCGGCATATGCCAGCAGGTCGTCCGGTGCCGGACTGCCCAGGTCGATCAACCGCTTGTAGGTATCGGCCGCCTTGGCGTGTTCGCCCAGCTTCTTGTAGGCGATTGCGAGCTTCCTGTAGTCGTCAGGCTGTGCTTTCTTGCCAGCGACGATGTCCTCATAGACCTTCGCCATGTTGGCATAGTCGAACACCGCGGCGTACTTGTCCGCCATGAGGTGCTTGAACTTTTGTGCCTGTGCGGCCGGTGCTGCCAGCAGCAGGAAGGCGGTCGCAAGGATGAGGTACCGTGGGCGCATGGACATGGATAGGTGCATCTGGATCAGAAGTAACGCGGTGAGCGGATCCCTTTCGGCGCTTTACCGAACTCGACGCCGAGCATGAACTCATGCGTGCCGCCGCTATAGTTGTGCATCTGGGAGACCGGGTAGTCGTAAGCGTAGCCCACGGAGATCCCGTCGGTGAGGTTGTACTGTACCAAGGCCCCGATGGCATCGGTGTAGCGGTACATGGCGCCGAGCCACAGCTTATCGTAGAGCAGGAAGTTCGCGCTGACGTCGAAGCTGATGGGCGCACCTTCCACCGCCTTCACCATCACTGTCGGTTTGAACTTGGTGTAGGTGCTCAGGTCGAACACATAACCACCCGTGAGGTAGTAGTGTGCCCGCTGACCCGGCTGGCTCACGATCTGGAGTGAATCCACAGTGAAGAAATCCGTGCGCAGCATCTTCGGCGAACTGAGGCCGAGGTAGAACCGGTCGCTGTACCACATCACGCCGAAGCCGAACTGCGGATCCGTCTTGGTGCTCACGTTCTGCTGGAACACCTGATCGTTGGCTTCCAAGGGATGCAGCTCACCGAACTTGCCTTGGAAGAGGTTAAGCCCGCCCTTGATCCCGAAGGCCAGCTTCTGGTTGTTCCCGAGGAAGAGCCGATAGGACAGGTCCACGATCAAACCATACTGGGTCACGGGTCCGTGCTCATCACGCATCACCGTGCCACCCAAGCCGAGGCTCTGCACCAGGAAGGGGCTGTGAACAGTAAGCGTCTGTGTGGTAGGCGCCCCAGCGAAGCCCACCCATTGGTGGCGGCTGAGCGCTTTGATGCTCACACGGTCCGCGCTGCCCGCATAGGCCGGGTTCAATGCCAGCAGGTTGAACATGTACTGGGTGAACTGCGGGTCCTGCTGGGCCTTGGCCTGCTTAGGTAGCAGGACGGGCCCGGCGAGCAGAAGCGCGAGCAACGCCAGTTTCCAACGAGAGGCTTCGGATGCCATCGGCGTGGTTGTTTTCGTGAGTGCGTTCATGATCAGCGGCGCAGGTAGATGTAACCCGTGATGACCTCCTTGTCATTGCCCGGATCCAGGATGAAATAGTAGGTGCTTTCCGGAAGGTCCGTGCCCCAATTGAGCTTGCCTTCGCTGGTTCCGTCCCAAGTGTTGCGGTACGGGCTGCGCTCGTAGACCTTCGAACCCCAGCGGTTGAAGACCTGGAAGGAGTTGTCCGGGTAATAATCCAAGCCTTGGATCACATAGGTGTCGTTCACGCCATCACCGTTCGGTGAGAACGCATCCGGCACCACCAGGATGCTGCAATCGTGCAGGGTGATCACCACCGTGTCCGCCGTGCTTCCGCACACCCCGTTGTCCAGTACCCATCGGAAGATGTTGGTCCCAGGCTGCAAGCCGGTGATCTCGGTATTCGGCTGATCTGCGTGGGTGATATCACCATGGCCCTCGAGCAGTTCCCAATGTCCGGTCGCAGTGCTCACTGCCGGTTCGGCGGCCATCACCGCGAAGGTGGTGTCCTGGCAGATCCGTTGGTCCGGCCCACCGACCGCTGTCGGCACGTTGATGTCGAACACGGAGATGATGACATCATCCGAGGTCCTGCCGCATACACCGTTGTCAATGGTCCATGTGAGGGTGGTGCTGCCGAAACCGATGCCCGTCACTGTCGTGTTCCTGTTGCTCGGGTCGGTGATCGTGCCGCTGCCGTCGATCGCCCAATAGCCCGTGGCGGGGAACACCGCCTCGTTGGCGAACATGTCCGCATCGATCGCGCCGGGTTCGCAGAACTGTTGGTCAGGTCCTGCATTGGCCGCAGGTTGGTTCTGTCCATCGTATACGGTGATCACAACGGTATCGGTGAGCGGACCCGTGTTGCAGGGGCCGTTGCTGATGGTCCACGTGAGCACTGTTTCGCCGGGTGTGAGGCCGTCGAGCGTGGCGTTCGGGTTTGCTACATCGCTTACCGTACCGCTGCCGCTGATGATGCTCCAAGAACCCGTGGCAGGGGCTGTAACGCCTGTAGCTGCCAGCGGAGTGCTCTGCACCGGTCCACACAATTCTTGGTCCGGCCCTGCTGCTGCACTGGTGACAGTGCCGTCGAACAAGGTCACCGTGACCTGATCGACCAGTGTTCCGCAGGGGCCGTTATCGATGGTCCAGGCATATACGTTCATCCCGGCACCGATACCTGTTACGTCCGTAGCTGGATCGTTGGCATCAGCGAAAGTGCCGCTGCCGCTGACCACGGACCATTGGCCCGTGCTCGGATAGATGGCGGCGGAGCCAGCCATCGGCGTGGATGTGACCGGGCTGCACAGCTCTTGGTCATCACCTGCATTCGGAGCGGGCAACGTCGCGTTGAACACGCGCACCAGGACGGTGTCCGAGGATGTTCCGCAAGGGCCGTTGTAGATGGTCCACACGAAGAGGTTGTCCCCGACGCTAGTGCTTGACACGGTCGACTGTGGATCGTGGGCATCCGCGAAGGTGGCGGATCCGCCCACCTGTGTCCAAGTACCGATACCCGGGAAGACCGCAGCGTTGCCGGCCAGCGTCGCGCCGGCATCTGTTCCGCAGATCTCCTGGTCAGCACCGGCAGTGGCCGCAGGTGCATTGTTATCATAGATGTATACGGCGACCGTATCCACCGTGGCCGGTCCGAAGCCACAATCACCATTGTACACGCTCCACGTGAAGACATTGATGCCAACAGAGAGCCCAATGATCGCCGTGGCATGGTCGGTGCTGTCGGCGATGGTGCCTGTTCCGCTTACCAGGTGCCAAGTACCCGCGGCCGGGAAGAGCGGGATGTCCGCAGCCATCACGGTGTTGTCATCCGGCATGCAATTGCTGATGTCCGGACCTGCATTGGCCACCGGTCCGAACGGGTCATAGATGGTGATCTTGAGCGTATCGGTCATCAGGCCGTTGTTCGGGCAGGGACCATTGTTCAAGGTCCACACCAACGTGGTGATGCCGATCGCCAGATCGTTGACCTCGGTGTGCGGATCGGAGGGGTTTACGAGCGTACCCGGTCCACTGAGCACGCTCCACATGCCCGTAGCTGGCGGTTGTGGCGTGGACGCTTGCAGTTGTGCTGAAGTGAACGGCAGGCACAGTTCAAAGTCATCCCCCGCGTTCGCCGCCGCGGTGCTGTCACTGAAGATGGTCACCGTCACGGTGTCCATGGTGATCGCGTTCGGGCACGGTCCGTTGCTGGTGGTCCAGACGAAGGTGTTGGCACCGATGGCCATACCGACCACCTTGGTGCTCGGGTCGCTCGTATCGGCGAAGAGGCCGGCACCGTCGATCACACTCCATGTTCCACTGGCCGGGAAGGTCGGCGTATTGCCCTGCAGATAGGTGCTGTCCTGCGGGGTGCAATAGGCTTGGTCGAGGCCGGCGTTGGCAGGCGGATTGTTCTCGTCGAAGATGAAGACGCTCACATTGTCCGAGGTGAAGCCGCACACTCCGTTGTCGAAGGACCAAGTAAGGATGTTCTCACCCACAGTAAGCCCGGTCACGGTGGTGTTCGGGGCATTCACATCGGCAAAGAAGCCCGTGCCCTGTGTTACCGACCAAGCGCCTACGGCAGGCAGTGTGGCCGTGTTGGCAGCCATCACCGCATTGTCCGTAGGTGTGCAGAAACTCTGGTCAGGGCCTGCTGCGGCCGGAGGTGCATTGAGGTCGAACAGGAAGATGCTCACCTCATCGCTGGTGATGCCTGCGCCACAAGGACCATTGTCCACCGTCCAACGAAGGATATTCTCACCCACACCGAGATCAGTGACCTCCGTGGCCGGGTTGCTGGGATCTGCGATCGTGCCTTGACCGCTTACCAGGATCCAGACACCGGTTGCCGGGTAGGTAATGGAGCTTCCTGCCAAGGTGGTGCTGGTCAATGGTGTACACACCTGCTGGTCCACACCGGCATTGGCATCCGGGTTCGCATCATCGTATACGAAGATGCTCATCTGGTCCGTGGTCGAAGAGCCGCAGGGGCCGTTCTGTACGCTCCATCGGAAGACATTCTCCCCTACTGCCAATCCGCTCACGGACGTGGTCGGGGAAGTCGGGTCGGCGATATTCCCCGAACCGCTCAACCGTACCCATGTACCGGTGGCGGGGAAGATCAATGCACTGCCCGCCATGGTGGTGGTGATGTTCGGTGTGCAGAGGTATTGATCAGCACCCGCGTTCGCTACCGGATTGTTCGCATCGAATACGGTGATGGTGACCTCATCGAAGCTCATCCCGCTCTCACAGGGACCGTTCGACACCGTCCAGCGAAGGATGTTCAAGCCCACGGCCAGCCCGCTCACCGTTGTATTGCTCGCATGCAGGTCAGCGAACACACCGGCACCTTGCTGCACGGTCCATGTACCCACGGCAGGTGAGGTCACGTTGCTTCCTTCAAGCGCAATGCTCGTGTTCGGGGTGCAGAGTTCCTTGTCCTGGCCTGCATTGGCCGCCAGATTGTTCTCGTCGAACACCCGTACCTCCATCGTATCGGTGGTAATGCCGTTCGCGCAAGGCCCGTTGTCCACTGTCCATACGAAGATGTTCGTACCGACCTCGAGGTCGATCACTGCCGAGTTCGGGGAGTTCGGGTTGCTGATCACGCCCGAGCCGCTCACCAAGGTCCAAGTTCCAACGCTCGGTGAGATCACGGCGCTACCTGCCATGGTCACCGTGCTTGCGGGCGTGCAGATCTCTTGATCGACACCTGCATTGGCCACAAGGTTGTTCTGGTCGAAGACGTGAACAGTGATGTCATCGCTGCTGATGCTGCAAAGCCCGTTGGCAACGGTCCAGCGGAACACATGTGTACCCACGTTAAGGCCCGTGATGTTGGTGGTCGGCGAGTTCGGGTCGCTGAACACACCGCCTCCGCTCACTACCGTCCATGTACCTTGAGCCGGGTAGATCACCGCACTACCGGCCAAGGTGGTCGTCGAAGCAGGGGAGCATAGCTGCTGATCCGGGCCCGCAGCTGCGTTCGGCGTGGTGGAGTCGAACAGGAAGATACTCACCGTATCCGTGGTGATGCCGTTCCCGCATGGGCCGTTGTTCACGGTCCACACGAAGATGTTCTCACCTACGCCGAGACCGGTAACAGTGGTGGTGGGGTTGTTGGCGCTGGTGATCGTGCCGACCCCTTGGATCCGTGT
Organism: Flavobacteriales bacterium; assembly: GCA_038234075.1. Classification (GTDB taxonomy): domain Bacteria; phylum Bacteroidota; class Bacteroidia; order Flavobacteriales_F; family PHOS-HE28; genus PHOS-HE28. Next base: position 18,209 of record JBBSUV010000002.1, read on the forward strand.
CCAAATGCCCGAGGCGGGGAAGGTCGGAGCATTACCTGCAAGGGTGGCGCTCTCATCCGGAGTGCAGAGTGATTCGTCCGGTCCGGCGTTCGCGTTGGCATTGTTCTGATCAAAGACGAAGATGCTGATGCGGTCCTTGGACAAGGGGTCCGCACAAGGGCCGTTCACCACTGTCCATTCGAAGATGTTCTCACCGATAGCCAGAGCGCTCACTGCTGAGTTCCTCGAATGGATGTCGGCGATGGTACCGCTGCCGCTCACCAAGGTCCAAGTGCCTTGGGCCGGGAAGATCACGTTGCTTCCGGCAAAGACGGTGGAGGTGTTCGGCGTGCAGAGCTCTTGGTCCGGTCCGGCGTTCGCCACCGGGTTGTTGGCATCAAAGATGAAGATGGAGACCAGGTCATTCGGTGGATCCACCGGACAAGCGCCATTGCTCACCGACCAGCGGAAGATGTTCTCACCCACGGGAAGTCCCGTGATGGTGGTAGCCGGGTTATGGATGGAAGTGATCGTACCGCCACCGCTGACCTGCGTCCATGTGCCTTGGGCCGGGGCCGGCGCCGCGCTGGCTGTCATCGTGGCCGTGGTGTTGGGTGTGCATAGGCTTTGGTCAGGACCCGCATTGGATCCGCTCACAGAGCTATCGAACAGGGTGATAGTGACCTCATCCGAAGTGATGCCCGCACCACAAGGGCCGTTGCTCACCGTCCAACGGAATACGTTCGGACCTACCGCCAGACCGGTGACCTGGCTGGTGGGTGATGAAGTAGCCACGATGGTGCCCGTCCCGCTCACCAGGATCCATGTTCCCGTGGCCGGATAGATCAGGCTGCTGCCTGCCAGCGCGGTGGAATTCGTCGGGCTGCAAAGCTCTTGGTCAATTCCCGCGGCGGCGACCAGGTTGTTCGCGTTGAACACCTTGATGTTGACCTGGTCGGAGGTCGTTCCGCAGGAACCGTTGTTGATCGTCCAGGTGAGGATATTGTCCCCCACCTGCAATCCGCTGGCCGTGGCTGTGGCTGCATGCGTATTGGAGAAGGTGATGCCCGCTCCCGCCGTCCATGTGCCCTGTCCGGGACCAACTGCGATGTTGCCGGCCAAGGTGACGGACGCTGTCGGTGTGCAGACCTCTTGGTCCGGTCCCGCATTGGCCGCCTGTGCAGTCCCGCTGAAGATGCTGATGGTGACCTCATCGAACGTGGTGCCGTTGACACATGGGCCGTTGTTCACCGTCCAGCGGAATACGTTGTTGCCCGATCCGAGGCCGTTCACCTGGGAAGTTGGGCTGCCCGGGGAAACGATGTTGCCGGTACCGCTCATCAAGGTCCAAGTGCCTGTTGCAGGTGCGATCAACGCACTACCGCTCAATGTGGTGGTGGTGATCGGGGTGCAAAGCTGCTGGTCCGCGCCGGCGTTGGCGATCGGGTTCGCATCATCATACACGGTGATGCTCACCGGGTCCGTGCTTGTTCCGCAGGCGCCGTTGTTCAAGGACCATACAAGGATGTTCACGCCGAGCGAAAGGCCGGAGACCCCGGAGGTCGGCGATGTCGGGTTGGCGAAATTCGCCGTGCCTTGTTGCACGCTCCACGACCCGGTTGCCGGCGCCACTGCGGCGTTCGAGGCCATCACGGTGGTGGCGGCGTTGTCACAGAGTTCCTGATCCGGGCCGGCATTTGCCTGCTGCGCATTCCCGTTGAACACGGATATGGCGACATCATCCGAACTGGGGGCTGCGCAAGGTCCGTTCTGTACGCTCCACCGGAACACATTCGTTCCAAGAGACAACCCATTGACGACGGTACCGGGGCTGGCGGCATTCACGAACACGCCGGTGCCACTGATCACTGTCCACTGTCCAGTACCGGGGGCGATCAAGGCGCTACCGGCCAAGGTAGCATTGGTGATCGGTGTGCAAACACTTTGATCCGGGCCCGCGTTGGCCGTGAGCATGGTCGCATTGTAAACCGAGATCGATACTTGTGCGCTGTTGGACGGGAAGGCACAGGGTCCGTTCATCACGGTCCACTGGAACACGTTCACACCAAAACCCATTTCGGTGATGGTGGTAGTAGTGCTGTTGGGCGAGGTGATCGTCCCGCTGCCGCTGAAAACTGTCCAATGTCCCGTCGCCGGCGGAACGGGTGTTGTCCCTGTCACCGTTACCGTGTTGGCGGAGGTGGGCACGCAGATGCTCTGGTTGCCACTTACGGTGATCGCCGGATGGGTGCTGGAGTATACAATGATGGACACCTCGTCCTGCGTGCTGCCGTTCGCACACGGCCCGTTGGAAACACTCCAGCGGAATATGTTCACACCTACGCCCAACCCTGTCACCGCCGTGGTGGGGCTGTTCGGAGTAACGAGGGTGCCGGCGCCACTGACCAAGGTCCAAGTACCCGAGGCCGGCAGGATGATCCCACTTCCGGTCAATGCAGTGGAATTGGCGTTGGAACAGAGTTCTTGGTCCGGGCCCGCATTGGCCACCGGGTTAGCGCTGTTGAATACGCGGATACGTACATCATCGGTGGTGAGCGGGTTGGCGCATGCGCCGTTGCTCACCGTCCAGCGGAAGATGTTGTCCCCCACACCAAGGCCGGTGACCTGGGTCGTCGGGCTGCTTGGAGATATGATCGTACCGGCACCGCTCACCAATGTCCAAGTACCGGTGGCCGGCGTGATCACCGTGCTACCCACCAAGCTTGTGGAGGTCGTCGGTGTGCAGAGTTCCTGGTCCGGACCAGCGTTGGCCACGGCATTGGCAGAATTGAAGACGGTGATCGAGATATCGTCCTGGGTCACCGGGTTGGAGCAAGGCCCGTTGTTGAGCGTCCAGCGGAAGGTGTTCACACCTACGCCGAGCCCAGTGACAGAAGTTGCCGGGTTGCTCACATTTGCAAAGGTGCCGCTGCCCGCGGAAACCGTCCATTGGCCGGTGGCCGGGAATACCGGTGCATTCCCCGCGAGCGTCGCCGAAGTGGTCGGCGTGCAAAGCTGCTGGTCAGGACCGGCATTGGCGGCCGGTGCATTGGAGTCATAGATGAAGATGGACACCAGGTCATTCGGCGGATTCACCGGGCAAGGCCCGTTGCTGATCGCCCAGCGGAATTTGTTCTCACCGACACTAAGGCCCGTAACGGAACTGGTGGCGCTGTTGATGTTAGCGATCGTTCCCGTTCCGCTCACCAAGGTCCACGTACCCTGGGCCGGAGCGGCAGGGGCATTGGCTGCCAAGTTCGTGGAGGTAGTGGGCAAACAGTAGGACTGATCCGGGCCGGCGTTGGAGCCGCTCACGGTCTGGTCGAATGCGGTCACAGTTACTTGGTCGCTGGTGACACCGTTGGCACAAGGACCGTTATTCACGGTCCACTGGAAGACGTTCGCACCGATGCCCAAGCCGGTCACCGTGGTATTGGCGGAAGTGGCGGATGTGATCGTGCCTGTTCCGCTAACCAAGGTCCAAAGGCCGGTAGCAGGGAAGATCGGCGTGCTGCCGGACAACGTCGCGTTGCTCGGTGTGCAGACTTCCTGGTCCACGCCAGCATTAGCATTGGGGCTGCTCCCATTATAAACCGTCACCGTCACATCATCGGTCGTGGATGTCGGTGTGCACGGTCCGTTACTGATGGTCCAACGGAATACATGGACGCCCACTGGCAAACCAGTAACGCTCGTGTTGCGGACCGTCGGGCTCACGATGGTACCTCCTCCGCTCACCGAGGTCCAGGATCCGCTTGCCGGGGCGGTCGCTGCATTGCCGTTCAGGGTCACCGAGTTCGTCGGGGTACAGATGGAGATGTCGGCACCCGCGTTCGCTGCCGGCTGTACGTTGTTATATATAGTGATGGCCACTTCCGCTTGCGAAGGCGTGCCGCAAGGACCATTGCTGATGGTCCATCGGAATCTGTTCTGTCCGACACCAAGACCCGTGACCCCGGATGTTGGTGAGTTGGGCGAAGTGATGGTCCCCGAGCCGCTTACCAAGGTCCATGTGCCCACAGCGGGTGCAACGGCAGTGTTGCCGGCAAAGGTCGCCGTAGTGGTGGGCAGGCAGAACTGTTGGGCCGGGCCTGCATTCGCTGCGGCCTGTGCAGGATTGAAGCTCGTTACCGTCACTTGGTCCGTGCGTATGCCGCAGGTGAGGTAATCCACACTCCATTGGAACACGTTCGGCCCTTGAGAGAGACCCGTGACAGTGGTGGTGCGCGAATTATTGTTCGCGAAAGTGCCACTGCCGCTGATCACCGTCCATGTGCCTTGCACGCTGGGGTAAGGCAGCAACGCTGCCATGGTGGCCGAGGTACCGCAAACGGAGAAGTCGCTTCCGGCGTCCGCATTAGTGGCCGGAGGCGTCACCTGAATGGAGAAACCGAAATCATTGGAAGCCGTCACCGGGCAACCATTGTCCTGCACGTGGACCGTGAAGGTGTTGTTGCCGATGTTCGCGACCGTCGGGGTCCAAGAGAATGTACCGGTGGGAAAGGGCGAGCCGGAAGCGGTGAACGTACCGCCCGGTATGCCGCTGTTCCAGCTCATGGTGACGATCTGTCCCGCATTGGCATCGTTGGAGTTCACCGTGAAGGACACCGGTGTGCCCGCACAGACCTGCATGGAATAGACGGCCGTACCATTGATGCCGGTTGCCGTCGGGGAAGCGTTGCCAGTGCAGGCTCGGATCACGAACTGAATGTCACGCGTAACGACACCCACGAGAACACCGTTGCGATACTCCTTTACCTGATAAGTGACCACCGCCACCTGAAGAACGCTTGGTGTCACTGTCATGGTACCGGTCTGCGGATTCAGCGTCACCGCGTTCGCGCCTCCGCTGTTCCGGATAGGCTGGCTTGCCGAGTAGTTCGCGTTGTAAGGGATGTTCACCCCGTTCGCCGTACGTGCTGGGATCAGGGCGTAGACCAACGAATCACCGTTCGCATCAACAGCGCCTGGATTGTAGCTGATCGGCTCGCCCAAGCAATAGAATGCGGTGGGCGAGTTCGTGAACGTGGGTGAACTGTTGCAGAGGCCTGCGGTATTGTTCAATTGCGCATCCAAGTAAAGCTCCTGGTTACCGGGATTGTTCAAAGAGGTTATCGCGTTGTTCCTGCAGCAAAGGGACCAGGAGAAGAACCAGTCCGCACCTCCACAAGCCGCATAAGCACTCAGGTTCACGATCTTGGTATAGGTATACCGCTCCACGCCGTACGTACCACTAGCGCTCACACATCGATCGATCTCCGTGGGACAAATGGGCGTGATGATCGACACCGTGGGGTTGTTGTCGAAGCACTGCGTGAAGTTGGCCCCGCACGTGCTGGAGCGAATATTGAAGTTGAGACCGTTGTTGCAGTTGGTCGGCGCAGCCACACCGTTGCAGTCCCTGTAGAAATTGAGCGTGACCCGGTACTGGTTGTTGCCTAAGCACACATAGCTGAGCTCCCCACCCATGGCGTGCGTGGCATGAGCCTCGTTCTGCCACAGCAGCACGGCCGCAGCAACGATGATGAGTTTCTGGAGTAAGGACCGGACCTGGCGCATTCCCCGCCAGCCTTGTTGGTCCGAAATGCCCTGTGCGTTCATCTGTTCAGCCATGTAACTGCGATATAGCGGTAGCTGAAATTCCGGACCGTAAGAGACCAAGGCACCGGTCCATGCCGGCTTGATACTGATCGTTCGGGAGCCTGCAGTTCGATCACTGCCCATACCAGCTCACCGTTGCCTTTGCCTTCCGAGACCCGTTAACTACCGCGCCAAACATAGGTCCGCGCCCATCCTGCATTTCCCGCCACAGGTTTGCACTTGTTAACAGCAATGTGTTGGCGTGCCCCCGGATCTCGGCCGCATAAAGAGGCAATAGGAATTAGAGGATCGCCGGTTTTATGTTGGCTTGGAAAACCACAGAAAAGTCGAGTGGTTCTTCTGTTGTGTGGTCTTGAATGACCCAAGGTATCCTCCGTTTTCGGACACGGTCAATTGCAGAAGATGATGATCAACTATTACAGCGAACGGGCCTTGTCAAAGAGATATCCCCTTGCAAGCTCATTACGCCAATGTCCGCTCCACATGCGCCCCTTGCCGCACATGCGCCTCGACATACTCCTCGAACTTGGCCAATGAGCGTTTGTTCCGAACAAGATGATCGAATCTTTCCTCCTTCCAGAAAGTGCCGGTCCTTCCTAAGAGCTTGTTGATGGACTTTGCCGTGTATGATCTCCACGAATGGGTGATCGCCGAAATATCGTGCCCCGCAAATGGCACAACGAGCACATGCACATGATTACCCGCGACGGCAAAATTCCCAAGTTGATAGCGCGTTCCATTGAAAAAGTGCAAGGCGTTCACCACCTCCAGCCTCGGACCTGCCTGACGTAGTGCACAAGACCCGGCACCCGCATCCAGCCACTGCTGCACCCGGGCATCAAAGAGCCGGTAGTACTCCCGTTGCAAGGCAAAGTCCAATGTCCTGACCTCGGTACTGCCATGCTTTTCACGCCAAAGGCGGCGATCGTTCTCCAGCTCGCGGAGCTGCACTTGGGGCAGGCTGTCCGCCATGCGCCAAGTGATGAAGTGGATCGTACCGGTCTGCTTCCAATGCGGACGGATCCGTCTGGTGATCTCTAGCTCCTTTTCCGGGTCGAAGAAGAGGTCGCTGAGATCCATTCTGCGGATGAAAGTCCTCCCAGGCGTCCCGCCTGCGGAGGTGATTGATGGTGATGGTGATGGATGGGATCGACCACAAGGCGTCTCTCGCTAGCGAAGAGCATCAGGGCGAACCTGCCCAAACATAGGGAGCTTACGGCAGATCCGAGTACATCTGCAATAGAAGTAGACGAGATGGATGCTCCAACTCCCCTTCCAAAAATATGCAGGGCCTTACGGGTCTTTCACTCCACAAATAGGACGCTTGTGGGACTAAAGCCCCGCCAGCACAGCTCCGGGGTCCTTCCCACCCAGCACCAACTTTGCGGGATCTTCCAGCATCTCCTTCACCTTGAAAAGGAAGCTCACGCTCTCCTTGCCATCGATAATGCGGTGGTCGTAACTCAGTGCCACATACATTACCGGGCGGATCACAACCTGGCCGTTCACGGCAACAGGACGCTCCACGATGTTGTGCATGCCGAGGATCGCGCTCTGCGGCGGATTGATGATCGGCGTGCTGAGCATGCTGCCGAACACACCGCCGTTGGTGATGGTGAAAGTGCCTCCGGTCATCTCCGCCAGGCTCAATTTGCCATCACGCGCTTTGACCGCCAGTTCCTTGATCGCGCCTTCGATCTCGGCCAAGCTCATTTGCTCAGCGTTGCGCACCACAGGGACCATCAGGCCCTTGGGTGAGCTCACCGCGATACCGATATCCGCATAATCGAAGTTGATCACCTCTTCACCGTCCAGCTGTGCGTTCACATTAGGGAACAGGCGCAGCGCCTCTGTCACAGCCTTGGTGAAGAATGACATGAAGCCGAGGCCCACCCCGTGCTTCTCCTTGAACTTGTCCTTGTACTTGTCGCGAACAGCCATCACCGCGCTCATGTCCACCTCGTTGAAGGTGGTGAGCATGGCGGTCTCGTTCTTCACGCTCACTAGTCGCTCCCCTACCTTCTTGCGCAGGGTGCTCATCTTGGCGCGGCTACTGTTGCGTGATCCGCCCCAGCCGTTCATGATCGTGTCGACAGACATTCCGCCGGCGATGTAAGCTTCCACGTCGCCACGGCTGATACGACCATTCGGACCCGTGCCTTTCACCTTGTCGCTAGCGATGCCCTTTTCGGCCATCACCGCCTTGGCGACGGGTGTGGCGTGGGCAGCGGTGGAGGGTTCCTCCTTTGTTACTTTCTCCTTCTCTTCCTTCCCACCGCTCTCCTGCTTTACCTCCTTCTCACCCTTTACCTCCTTCGCGTCCTTCTCACCCTTCACCTCCTTTTCCTCTTTCACTTCCTTCTTGTCCCCCTCGGCAGGCTTCACGCTGGTATCGATCTTCGCCACCACGTCGCCCACGTTCACCGTTTCATCGGCTTTAGCCAGAAGGCTGATCTTCCCGCCTTCCTCCGCACTCAGTTCCAAGGTCGCTTTGTCGCTGTCGATCTCGGCGATCACCTGGTCCTTCTTCACCACGTCGCCATCGGCCACCAGCCATTGCGCAATGCGCACTTCACTGATGCTTTCACCGGGACTGGGGACTTTTACTTCAATGTTGGCCATGAGTATCGAAAGAATGAATGTGTTTAGCCGCAGTGACGCCGAGGCGCGGAGAATGCTTTATGTTAAGGGTTGATGTTGATCGGATGCCACCCTCGCGGCGACTCCTGAGAACTGACAACGAACAACTGACAACTACCGTTCGCCATCAAGCTCGCACTTTCGTCTTCGCTTTCTTGGCGACCGGGGCTGCCGGCCGACCGGCGAACGCTTCTTCCAAGATCTGCTTCTGCTGCAAGGCGCTACGCACGCCACTTCCGGTTGCCGGAGCACCGCTGGCCCTACGAGCTACGAATTTCAAGGCCCCGAGCGATGGCGCTCCTTGCACCTTGTGCAGGTGTCGGAAGATGTAAGGCCATGCGCCCATGTTCTCCGGCTCCTCCTGCACCCAACGCACTTCCTCTGCGTTAGTATAGCGCGCGAAGATCGCTTCAAGCTGAGGCTCTGGTAATGGATGCAATTGTTCGACGCGAACGAGAGCGACGTCCTCCGCTCCCAATTCCTCCTTGCGCTCCAATAGCTCGTAATAAAGCTTGCCGGAGCACAGGATCAAGGTCTTCACGTTCGCGGGATCCGCAGCGGCATCATCATACACCTCTTGGAAGCGGCCTTTCGCCAGCTCATCCATGGTGCTGACGCATTTGGGGTGGCGCAACAGGCTCTTCGGGGTGAAGACCACCAAGGGCTTCCGGAACTTCCACGCGAGTTGGCGGCGCAGCAGGTGGAAGAAGTTCGCTGGCGTCGTCGGGTTGGCCATGATCATGTTAGCGTCCGCGCACTGTTGCAGGAAACGCTCCATGCGCGCACTGCTGTGTTCCGCGCCCTGGCCTTCATAGCCATGCGGCAGCAGCATCACCAATCCGTTCATCGCGTTCCACTTCTCCTCGGCCGCGCTGAGATATTGGTCAATTATGATCTGCGCACCGTTCACGAAATCGCCGAACTGCGCCTCCCACAGCGTGAGGCTGGCGGGCGTGGCGAAGGCGTAGCCGTATTCGTAGCCCATCACCGCGTACTCGTTCAAGGGCGAGTTGTATACCTGCATCAGGGCCTGCCCTTCCTGCAAGTTCTTCAGATGGATGTATTCCTCCTCGCTGTCCTCCACCTTCACCACGGCGTGCCGGTGGCTGAACGTGCCGCGTTCGACATCCTGTCCGGTGAGGCGCACGGAATGACCTTCGCAAAGCAATGAACCGTAAGCGAGCAGTTCGCCCATGCCCCAGTCCAACCGGTCCTCCGCCACCATTTTGGCCCGCTCGTGCAGGATGCGTTCCAGCTTGTTGAAGAACTTCTTACCAGCGGGCACCTCGGCCAGCTTGGCCGCGATATCCAGCAACAGCTTCTTCTTCACACCGGTATCCGGCGATCTTTCCAGGTCAGCGTCATCAGCACGCTCATAGCCTATCCAACGGTCCGCGAGGAAGGAAGTGATCACTGCCTTGGGCAGCTCCTTCGATTCGGCAAGGCGCTCCTGCAACATGTTGTTGAAGCTATCCTGCATCTCCTCGGCCAAGCTGGCATCGATGGCACCGCTGGCCTGCAATTTCTCGCTGTAGATCTCCCGTGGGTCCTTGTGCGTGGCGATGGCCTTGTACAGGATCGGCTGGGTGAACTTCGGCTCGTCACCTTCATTGTGCCCGTGCCTGCGATAGCCCAGCAGATCGATAAAGACGTCGCTTTGGAATTTCTGACGGAAGTCGAGAGCGAGTTTCATCACGTGGCACACGGCCTCCGCATCATCGCCATTGACGTGGAACACCGGGCATTGCGTCACCTTGGCAACGTCCGTGCAATAGGTGCTGCTGCGCCCATCCACGTAGTTGGTGGTGAAGCCCACTTGGTTGTTCACCACGATATGCAACGTCCCACCAGTGCTGTAAGGCTTCAATCGCGCCATTTGCACCAGCTCGTATACCACGCCTTGGCCCGCAATAGCGGCATCGCCATGGATGATCACGGGGCACAGCTTCTCGGGAACGAACGCATGGTCCTTCTCGATCAACGCACGGGAGATCCCCTGCATCACCGGGCCCACGCTCTCCAAATGGCTGGGGTTAGGGCAGAGGATCAGGTTCACACCTTTGCCCTTGTTCGTCACCACGCAGCTGTTGAAGCCCATGTGGTATTTCACATCGCCCTCCACGAAGCTGTCCTCATAATCCCTTCCCTGGAAGTCGGCAAAAATGGATTCGTAGGTCTTGTTGAAGGTGTTGGCCAAAACGTTCAAACGGCCGCGGTGGGCCATGCCGATCACCACGTCGTGAATGCCATGCACAGCGGCACCATGTTCGATCACAGTGTCCAGTGCAGGGATGAGCGTTTCGCCGCCTTCCAAGCTGAAGCGCTTCTGACCAATGAATTTTTTTCCTAGAAAACGCTCGAACACCACGGCCTGATCCAGTTTGCGCAGGATCTCCTTCTTCTCATCCAAGGTGAAGATCGGCGTATTGCGGTCCTTTTCCATCCGCTGCTGCAGCCAATCCACGCGCTCCACGTCACGGATAAAGCGGTATTCTGCACCAATGCTTTGGCAATAGGTGGCATTCAAATGTTCCAGGATGGTCGCCAATGTGGCTTTGCCGATGCCCAGCTCCGAACCGGCCTCGAACACGATCCCCAAGTCCTCTTCGGACAGCCCGAAATTCGCCAGGTCCAAGGTGGGGACGTAGGTGCGCCGCTCACGCACGGGATTGGTGCGGGTAAAGAGGTGGCCGCGCTCCCGATAGCCGTTGATCAGGGAGATCACCTTGAACTCCTTCGCCACGATCTCATTGCTCGGGCCGCAGTCCATACCGCTGGTGGAAGGTGCCTGCCCCGGAAGTTCGGGATAACGGGTACGAGCCAGATCGAAACCCTCGAAGAACCGCGCCCAATCAGGCGACACGGAATCGGGGTCCGCTTTGTATTGCTGATACACGCCGTCGATAGCGACAGGGTCGATATTGCTGAGGAAAGTGTTCTTGTCCATGGCCGGGAAAATGGACCGGGCCGCAAAGGTAGCCACGGTTCCGCGCACTGCTACGGGGGAAGGTGGGTGCTTGTTCGCCGGTACGGAACCGCCTGTGCCTCAACCCAGGCCGGCAAACCGCTTCCGGCTCAACACTTTCTGTAAACAGCGCAGAACGACTGCCCCGGCTAATCCGTGCAATCCTCCCGCCGCCATGGCCGAATGCACCTGACGCTCGGTGAGGTCCACGCGGTTCACCACCAGCCCGAAGGCATGGGCACCCTCCCGGTCCCGCTCCTCGATCAGCGCCAGCACTTGTGTACGCAGTTCCTCAAAGGCACCCTCCCCCACCTTGGGCAATGACAAGGCTTCCTCTCTGAGGTCCTTGCGCAACTGAGCAACGGTCTCTAGCAACACCACAGACTCATCCAACCGCTTGCGCAGTCCCTTCATTCCGTCACCCTCACTTCCCGTTTTCGACAGTCCTTCGTGCATCCTTGATCGTGCCCCCACAAAGGTGCACAACCCTTGGCACTATTTTCGCCGGTGCTTTGTTCCTCGACCCGCTGGGCCGAAGCTCCGGATACCAACCTCAACCTGAACCCAAGAACCTGCATGCGCAATTCCATTCTCTTGGCGGCCATCGCCGTTTCCGTTTCCGTGAACGCCCAGTACGGCACCTTCGATAAGAAGGCCGTGGAGGCTGCGAAAGGCACCACCACCATCATCCTGCGCGACGCCTCGGATTCTCCGTTCAACCATGACGTGATGAACGCGGTGAAAGCCAACTGGAAATTCACGGCCAGCACGGACTTCGGCACGATCACGGACCTGACCTCAGCGCCCGTCGATCCTTCGAAGACCTACCTGATGAAGATCCGTAAGGTTGACAAGGAAAAGCATGATGCCACCTTCCTCGCACTGGTGCAGGGCTGGAAGATGAAGAAGGGCGAAACGCTGAACGTGGAGAACAACGCGGTGACGAACCTGCCGGCAACGCAGGAGCTGGCTTCCAGCATGATCGACGCGCAGCTGATGGACAAAGGCGGCAGCGCCATGCTGAACGTCTACGTGAAGAACCTCCAGGATTACCTGAAGCAGGTGGAGACCGGAAAGATCACGGACAAGGCCACCGCCGACCGCCTGTATGCGAGCCGCAACCGCCTGGTGAAGGAGATGGAGCTCTGGTTGGCGAAGGACCAACTGGACAAGAGCCTGAACGACCTGGCCGCGATCCAAGAGACCTACAAGCAGCCGGTGAAATTGATGGACTATTCGCAACTGATGTCCGCTGCGACCCAAGGCACGCCGAACGTGGCCTTGGCCGACTTGGTGATCACCGGCGATTACAAGACCAAGTGGTGCTTCCGCCGCATCTTCAACGCCAGCACCGGCGAGCTGATGTACCAACGCGACGAGGCCGCGCTCTTCGACAAGAAGATGGGTTTCATCAAGGAGGACTTCCGCGTGTTGGAGCAGTCGCGTTGATGGTCCGTCGGCCATTCTGGTCGACGAAGGACGACCACCGCGAAATTGGAAGTGGCGTGTGAAGAAAACTTTGTTCGTCATGGGGAGTGATGTGCCATATTCGTGGTCCATCTGCGTTCCTCATCCATGAGAGCCCGATCCACCGTCAGCCTCCTTCTGCTTACCGCTGCGCTGCCCGTCCTCGCCCAGCAACTGCCGTTCGATATGCGCGTGGCGGGCGACCGCTACAACAACCTCTGTCGCGCCTGCCTCTCCGCCATGCGTGACAAGCCGAAGGAAGTGCAGCTCGGGCTGTTCGCTGATGAACGGGGCGACGTCTGGTTCACGATCAGCGACGAACGTTTCTTCAATACGCTCTTCACCGGGCCGGGCGATGGCATCTCCGTGGATGTGATCCCACGCTCGCTATATGGTTGCGCGAAACCACCGGTGAAGTCCGATTATTTCAAAGGCACGGCCTTGGAGCCGGTCTACTTGGACGCACTGAAGAAGTCCATGCGCAAGAACAATGCAGGGCCGATGCTGATGAAGGCCGGGCACGTGCCCGAAGAGCTGCGCAAGCAATCGTTCGAATTAGCGCTGGTGCTGCTGAAGCGGAATGGCGCAGATGGACGTAGATAATGCTCTTCGCTATTGAAGGTCGAAATACATTCGTTGTACGGCTTGAACTTTCGTTATCATTCCACGCAACGCAGAAATGTCAATTGTACTCATCACCGGCGGCAGCGGCCTTGTAGGCCATCACCTTACGAAGCTCTTGATCAGCGAAGATTTTGAGGTGCGGCATCTCAGTCGTAGTGCGAAGCCGGATGCGCCGGTGCCCTCATTCGAATGGGACATAGCCAAGGGAAAGATCGATCCGCGCGCACTGGAGAATGTGGACCACATCATCCATCTCAGCGGTGCGGGTATTGCGGACGAACGGTGGACAGAAGAGCGGATGCGCGTGCTCTATTCCAGCCGTATTGATGCCGCTGCCTTGCTGCACCGTGAAGTGGAAAAAGCCGGTGCTTGGCCCAAGAGCTTCATCAGCGCAAGCGGGATCAACTACTATGGCGCCGTTACCTCGGAACACATCTTCACGGAAACAGATCCACCGGCGAACGATGCGATCGGCAAACTGACACAGGCTTGGGAAGCCGCAGCTGATGCCTGGTCGGCTCAATGCCGCGTTGTAAAGCTCCGCACCTCCGTGGTGCTGGCCCGTGAAGGCGGTGCATTATCGAAGCTCGCCACGCCCGCTCGTTGGGGGCTTTCAGCGCCGCTGGGCTCCGGTGATCAGTGGATGCCCTGGGTACACATCGATGATCTTGCACGTGTCTATTTGCACGCGATACAGCACTTGGACATGCAAGGTGCCTACAACGTGGCCGCCCCGGAGCATGCAACGAACCGCGATGTCATGCGCGATCTTGCACACGCGTTCCACAAACCTTTTTTCGTACCCAACGTGCCGGGCTTTGCCATTCGCGCCATCCTTGGCGAGTCGGCTGATCTGATCCTGAAAGGCTCGCGTGCTTCAAGTGCCAAACTAATCGCGACCGGGTTTGAGTTCCGGCATCCGGAACTTGAGGCATCGTTAGCAGGACTGCTTCAATAGTTCCGCGCCATCAACTGCGCCGATAGCGCACGCAACGACTGCTTCCGCTCCTCCGGCACCGCGATCGCATCCAAGGCCTCCACCGCCTTCCGGTCCTCGGCTTCTATGGCGCGCTCAGCTTCGTTCTTCACGCCCAATTCCTCCAGCGCCTGCAACATGCGTGGCACATCGCGTTGTTCCGCTGGTTTGGCCAATTCCTCGCGCAGCTCATTGCGTCTGTTCGCTGCGCTGAGCTCCATTCCACGGATCAGCAAAAAAGTCTTCTTGCCTGCGCGCAGATCGCCGCCCTGCTGCTTGCCGGTCTTAGCGGGATCACCGAAAGCATCCAGCAGATCATCTCGCAATTGGAAGGCGAGGCCGGTGTGCTCGCCGAAGGCGCCGATGCGATCACTGTCCTCCTTCGTCGCACCGGCGATCGTTGCACCTACGCGCAAGGCGCAGGCCAATAGCACCGCTGTCTTCAAGCGGATCATGGCCGTGTACTCCATCGTGGTGACATCCTCACGCTGCTCGAATTCCATATCGAGTTGCTGTCCTTCACAAACTTCCAGCGCGTACTTGCTGAAGAGGATGGATACTTCAGGACGTTCCGCCATCAACTGATAGGCCTTCACCAACATGGCGTCGCCGCTGAGGATGGCGGTGTTCACATTCCACTTTTCATGCACGGTCGGCTGGCCGCGACGCAAGGGCGCGTCGTCCATGATGTCGTCGTGCATCAGGGTGAAGTTGTGGAAGAGCTCGATGCCCAAGGCCTCATCCAGCGCATCTTCCGCTCGGCCGCCAAAGAGCTCGCAGCCCATCAGCACCAAGGCCGGTCGAACGCGCTTTGCCGGCAGGTCCATGAGGTAGGCCATCGGCGCATAAAGTCCACCTTTCGGTAGTGATGCGGTCCATTGCGCCACGTGCGCTTCGAGCAGGGCACGCAGCCGTTCCATCCTTACGCCTTCAGCAGATTCAGCAGATATTGGCCGTAGCCACTCTTCACCAAGGGCTTGGCCACCGCCTTCAGTTGCTTCGCATCGATCCAGCCTTTTTTGAAAGCCACTTCCTCGATGCAGCCGATGCGCAATCCTTGCCGCTCCTCGATCACCTGTACGAACTGGCCGGCCTGCATCAGCGAAGCGAAGGTCCCGGTGTCCAGCCATGCGGTGCCACGATCGAGGATCTCCACTTTCAATTTCCCGCGCTCCAAATATTCCTTGTTCACGTCGGTGATCTCGTACTCACCGCGCGCACTGGGCTTCAATGCTGCGGCCACGTCCACCACGCTGTTATCGTAGAAATAGAGCCCGGGCACGGCGAAGTTGCTGCGCGGCTTCGCAGGCTTCTCTTCGATGCTGATCGCAACATTGTTCGCGTCGAACTCCACTACACCGTAACGTTCCGGATCGCTGACGTGGTAGGCGAAAACGAGGCCGCCATCGAGGTCGGTATTCGCGCCCAGCTTACGGCCAAGGCCCGCGCCGTAGAAGATGTTGTCGCCGAGGATCAGTGCGACGGAGTCCTTTCCGATGAAGTCGCGACCGATGACGAACGCCTGCGCCAAACCATTCGGAACGGCCTGTTCAGCGTAGGAGAATTCACAACCGAGGTTCTTCCCGTCACCGAGCAATTTCTTGAAATGCGGCAGGTCGTGCGGGGTGCTGATGATGAGTATCTCACGGATCCCCGCCGCCAGCAACGTGCTCAGCGGATAGTAGATCATCGGCTTGTCATAAACGGGCATGAGCTGCTTGCTCACGGCGAGCGTCAGCGGATGCAGGCGCGTGCCGGACCCGCCGGCGAGAATGATCCCTTTCATTGTTCTTTCGTTCCGTCCTTATGGCGTTCCACCGTGAGCGCCCCCAGTTCAATATCCTCTTCCTCGTCCAAGATCTCCAACAAGGGCTCGCTGAACGCCTTCGACATGATGCGCTTGTTCAGCGAGAGCACCAAGGAGGGCAGCACCAGCAGGTTGGTGAGCATGGCCGTCAGCAACGTCATGGTGGTGAGCAGGCCCAATGCCTGGATGCCGCCGAAACGTGAGAAGGCGAACATGGAGAAGCCCGAGAACAGGATGATGCTCGTGTAGATGATGCCCACGCTCACCTCCCGGATCGCGTTGTCCACGGCCTTCGCCAGGTCGCCGCCCGTGAGCTTCACCTCCAGCCTATAACGCGCCAGGAAATGGATGGCATTGTCCACCGCGATACCGAGCGCGATGCCGAACACGAGCATGGTGCTGGGCTTGATCGGGATGTGCAGAAAGCCCATCAGACCCGCAGTGACGAGTAGCGGGATCATGTTCGGGATCAACGCCACGATGAGGATCCGCAGCGAGTTGAACAGCAATGCCATCAGCACCACGATGATCACGATGGCCCAGAACAAACTGGTGATCAGATTGCTCACCAAGTAACTGCTGCCTTTGAGGAAGACCACGCTGGTGCCGGTGAATACGACGTGGAAGCGGTCCACCGGGAAGATGCTGTCGGTCTGCGCGCGGAGCTTGGTGAGGATCTTATCCATGCGCGAGGTGCCCACGTCCGCCATCTGCACGGTGATACGCGTGGTGCTGCGTGTACTGTCGATGAAGGCCTTGCCCGTTGTTGCGCTGCCCTTACCCGCGCCGATATGCTCGATGTAAGGCAGCATGAAACTTTTGTCCGTGCCAGTGAGCAGGCCATAGCGGGACGGGTCACCGCCGTAGAAGGCCTGCCGCGTGAATTTCACCGCATCCACGATGCTGATGGGGCGGCTGAATTCCGGATAGGTGGCGAGTGTATCGGTGAGCCGATCGATCCTTTTCAGGGTCGCGTCCTTCAACACTCCGCCCTTTTTCTCGGTGTCCACCAGGATCTCCAGCGGCATCACGCCGTTGAAATTCCGTTCGAAGAAATGCAGGTCGGTGATCACCGGGTTATCCGCGGGCAGATCGTCCACGATGCGGCTTTCATCCTTCAACTTCGCCATGCCGAAACAGGCGATGACCGTAACGCAGAAGGTGGTGATGTAGATGGCGGTCCGGTGGTTCTTCGTCACCATCACGATGGTCTCCACCGCACGGTCAAGCCAGTTCCGTTGCAGATGGCTGAGGTGCCGTTGTTTGGGGATCGGCATGAAGCTGAAGATGATCGGGATCAGCAATAGGCCGAAGACCCACAGCACCATGATACCGATTGTAGCGATGAGGCCGAACTGCTTCAGCGCATCGCTATAGGTGACGCAGAAGGTGGCGAATCCCGCGGCCGTGGTCGCATTGGTCATGAAGCTGGCCGCTCCCACCCGACTGATCATGCGCTGCAACGACTTCGCCTTGTTCCCGTGATGGACGTATTCGTGGTGGTAAGCGTTCACCAGGAATACACAATTGGGCACGCCCACCACGATCAACAGCGGGGCGATCACCGACATCAGCACGGTGACGCCGAAACCAAGAAGGCCCATAAAACCAAAGGCCCAGATCACGCTCATCGACACCACCAGGAGACTGATGACCATCACCCGCACCGACTTGAAGAAAAGCAGCAGCAGCAACGCACAGATCGCCATGCTCATCAACACGAAGCGCGGCATGTCACCCTTGATGAGCTGCGTGTTCTTCACGCGCACCCACGGCAGCCCGCTTTCATGCACAGGGAGGCCTGTAGTGGCCGAGAATTCGTTGACGCGTTCCTCCAAGGCATCGATCACCTTCACGCGGGCATCGGTATCGAAAAGCTTTGCGTTCACGAACAGCATCATCAAGCTGGCCTTGGTGCTGTCGTTGTAGAGCAGCCCCTTGTAGAAGGGCAGGTCGTCGATGCGCTGTTTGAGCGAATCCATCTGTGCCTGCGTGGTCGGCAGGGTGGTCATCAACTTCTTCACATCGAACTTCTGAAGGCTGTCGTTGCGCACCAGGGTGAAGAGGTTCGCTTCGCTGAATACGCTGTCGATGCCGTCGATCTTCCGGAGATCGTTCCCCAGCTCATACCACTGCTTGAAATTGGCGGGCGTGTACAGCTCCTTCCCCTGCGTGGCCACGACGATCACATTGCCGTCCGCACTGAAGGTCTTCAGGAAGTGCTCGTATTCACCGTAGGCCGGGTCGGACTTGGGTAGCAGTCCACCGTGCTTGTAGTTCATCTGCACCTTCGTGGCCTCGTAGCCCATGAAGGCCGTGAGGATACCGATCACCGCGAGGATCCCGATACGATTGCGCAAAACACGGCCAGCCAGCCAAGACCACATCTCCGTTGAAGGGTTTGCGCCAGTGGTGGCTGGCACGAATAAGCGACAAAAGTGCGAAAAGCAGGCGTACGTCCGTCAAAAACCTACCGTAACCGCCAACTTGAGGGCCACGTTGTCCCAAGCGTCCGCGAATGCGTAAGGCCCCATACGGTAGAACGCGCCCAGGCCCAAGCCGATGAAATTCGCCTTGTAGAGGTTGTCGATACGCAGGCCGGTCTCGTAATAGCCCTTGTCCAACGCGGAGAATTCCAAGCCGCGATGGTTCCCCACCGACTGCAATCCCCCTAAAGCGGCGCTGACGAAAATACTGGGCCTCGGTCGGAAATGCTTGCCTTTCAGCAGAAGCGTACCGAAGGAATGCCGCACATGGGCCGAGATGTAGCGGTCCGCTAGGAACTCATCCGGGCTCATGGTCTGGAACGTATTGTCCGCGGAGATGTGGAAATGGCCACCGCCGGTACCGCGCAGGTTGTAGAGGAAAGGCATCGGTGCTTCGGGATCCGCCACGCCGCCCAAGACTTGGACTGACAGGTCGCCCACCAATCGCAGTTTGAAGGTCTTCTCCACGATCGCGTTCACGCGCCACGTCTCCCATTCACCATCATACAACCCTTTGAAAGCACGCGTTACCTGCACGTTCACGATAGGCCATTTCGTTCCCAGCGATATCTCCCGGTCCGGGAGGCGTGCCAGGCGCTCGTGAAAGGCCCAGCGAAAAGCCAAACTGACCGAGCCGGTGAGAAAATCGTTGCGCAGCAGAGTGACATCTTCTGCCGCGGGTTCAACATAACCGTATCCGATGTCGTTCACCCGCAAGGCGCGCTCCGTGCCCGCCCACACTTTGAGGGAGCTGCCCACGCGGAACATCACCTCCCCTGCGATACGCTCCACACGCTCCATGCGGTCCACGTAGTACAGCCGGTAGCTCTCTGGACTGAACAGGATGCTTCGGCCCGGGAAGTCCACTCCACCGGTCTCCGCCACATCGTTCGCGTAGCTGAATTTCACATGAAGATCCCTTCCATACAAAGGCTTCAGCGTGAGGTCGCCGCCATACTTCCAGTTCTCGTCCATGAAGCCATAGGCGAAATAGCCGCCAAGCGATGCGTACCTGGTGATCCGGTCGTTCGTTGCCAGTCCGGCACCCAAACGGAAGCCCTCGTAGCCGTTGTAGTTCACTATCCGGGTCAACAGCAGGTCCACCGGACCGATGGGCAGCCGGCCCGAAGCCAAGGCGTTCAGCGCCTTCAATTTTTGGTCGAATTTTTGGTCCTCGCCAAGGCTGTCCATCATCGTATAGGTCCGCAGATCCTTGGCCCCCAAGGAATCCGAACGCAGGCCCTTCCAATAAGCATCGTCCTTGCGTGTGCTCAATTTGTCCATCACCAGCTCCGGGCCGCGCACCTCTTTCCGCGCCACGTCAACGTCCAGCTCGATGTCCTTCAGATAGCTCCGGCCTTCACCATAAACCCCGAGACCGTTCAGGCTGAGGCCGCCGAAATAGACGAACGTGTTGAGCTGTACCGGGAACCAGGCGGTGCTCCCGTCCGCCGTGGGCAAGCGTTCGTGCTTCTGTTGAAAGCGGATGCTGATGCCACTCTTCTCCATGGGCTGCGCGGTCACGTTCTGCACCGCATAGCCGTCCGTGTTGATGTAGAGCAAGCCTTTCAGGCCCTCGAATTTGGTGCCCGTGCGCGGCCGGTAGCTGATCACGAAAACGCTATCTTTCCCTTGGTAGAGTGTGTCCTCCAAGTGGTAGTAATACTTGTTGGTGCTGCTCGGTCCGATGGGGCCGAGATAGCTCTTGTCACCGATGTCGATCTGCGGTGAATAGATGCTGAAGGTTGCGGTCTGCGCCGCGATCGCCAAGAACGAAGGGTTCTTCAGGCCGCTGACGCGCATGGCCAGCACGGTCTCCTTCCCGGCCGACGGTGGCCTGAAGCTTTTCTGTGTCGCGCTTTCAATGAGGAAGAGGTGCTGATGCGTAAGCATCTCCAACAACTTGGTGGTGGAACTGTCCGGCTTGGCGATGGGCGCGAGCACGGTATCCCGTGCGGCGGCTATGAACGTGGTGTCCGGCCCGGTATCCTCCAATGTGTCCGGGTGGAACACCTTGGCACTGTCCGGAGCCGCATCGAACACGGTCTTGCTGTAGCTCGTGTACCGATAGCTGCGATAGCGCATGCCGTCGTTCTCCTTGCGATCGGCATAGACCCGCCGGATGATGCGGTGCGCAGGGTTCTCCGTGGGTGCGATCTCCACCGGGTGCAATTGCGTGTTGCTCGCGGTGAGCATTACCATCACGGGCTTCTCGTCGTTGATGGTGACGGTCATGGGGTCATAACCCACGTAGCTGGCCCGGAGCGTCACAGGGAATTGCGGAACGGTCAGCGTGAAGCGGCCATCAATGTCCGAAGTGGTGCCTGTATGCGTGCCCTCGATCACGAAAGGCACAAAGGCCAACGGCTCGCGCGAAGTGGCATCCAACACGCGGCCGGAGACCACGTATTGTGCTGCGGCGAACAGCGTACCGAAAAGTGCAAGGCAAAGTAGAAGTGACCGGCTCCAGGGCATAAAAATGTCTTCAATAGGAATGGGACGGAGAAGGTGGGGAAAAGTAACAGCCTTTTTCCTTTGTGAGTTCCGTGTTGTCCGTTGCCAAGGATGCTGACCTGCTGTGCGATCGCTGTGGTTGCACGTTCCAGCCTTGGCGCAAGCACCTGTCAGTGCGGGATACGAAGGGCGCGGGTGGTCGGTCTGAAGCCGACAACGATCAATTATCACCTCAGCCAGTACCTTGCGGCCATGCTCCCCGAACTTCGTGATGCCCGCCTCTGGTCCCGCGCGCTTACGGTGCGACGCGCTAAGAACGCGTATGATATCTGGAACAGCTTCCGCGAGGCGAAGCGCACGCAAGTGCCGAACATCAAGGGAATGCCGATCAGCATCAGCATCGAGCCCACTACGGCGTGCAATCTGCGCTGTCCCGAATGTCCCAGCGGCCTGCGTGCCTTCACCCGCCCTACCGGCAACCTTAAGCACGGCCTTTTCGAAAAGGTGATCGACGAGCTGGCACAGGACCTGTGGGCGCTCACGTTCTACTTTCAAGGCGAGCCCTTCATCAATCCCGGCTTCTTGGACATGGTGAAGTATGCCAGCGACAAGGGGATCTACACCAGCACCAGCACCAACGCGCATTTTCTCGATGAGGCAAAGGCCGAGGCCACCGTGCGCAGCGGGCTGTCAAGGCTCATCATCTCGCTTGACGGCACCGACCAGGACACCTATTCGGCATATCGCAAGGAAGGCACGCTTTCCAAGGTGATCGAAGGTGCCGAACGCATCGTGAAGTGGAAGAAGAAGTTGAAGAGCCTCACGCCACACGTGGTGTTCCAATTCTTGGTGGTGAAGCCGAACGAGCACCAGATCCCCGAGGCGCGCAAGCTTGCCAAGCAGATCGG
Organism: Flavobacteriales bacterium; assembly: GCA_038234075.1. Taxonomy (GTDB): domain Bacteria; phylum Bacteroidota; class Bacteroidia; order Flavobacteriales_F; family PHOS-HE28; genus PHOS-HE28. The sequence continues at coordinate 40,116 of JBBSUV010000002.1, forward strand.
CGTGGATGACCTGTGGTTGAAGACCGCACAGATCTACGACCCGAAGGATGACCACCCGTTGATCCCGACGCAGGACAGATATTCACGCTACAAACGCAACGCGAACGGCGTTTGGGAAGTGAAGAACGCGCTGGACGATCACTGTTGGAAGATGTGGCATAGCTGTGTGATCACCTGGGACGGTCGTGTAGTGCCCTGTTGCTTCGATAAGGACGCGCACTATGTGCTGGGTGACCTGAGCAAGCAAAGCTTCCGCGAAGTCTGGAACGGCGATGCCTACAACGCTTTCCGCGCCACGCTCTTGAAGTCGCGCAGCGATATCGACATGTGCCGCAACTGCAGCGAGGGCAGCCCGGTGTGGGCTTAGTGCCGGCATTCCGGGCATTATTAAAAGACCAAGGGCCCGGTCTCCCGGGCCCTTGGTGTTCTCTGACCTTTTGATGATCACTGCACGATCGTCGTACGCAGTGACTCCATCAGTGTGCCGAACTGAGCGATGACGCTTGAAGGGACATTGTTCTGCTGTGCTCCGGTCACCACGTCAGCGATGAATGCATTCATCTGGGCATTCGAGGCCAAGCCGGTCATGCGGGGATTGGTGGAATTGTGCGTGTCGTACATGCTCATTCCTTCATAGATATGATTGGCACTTCCGGCGTTGAATGCGAAGAAGTCCGTTACGTTCTTGCTCAGCATGGCCAAGCCGGTCGTATTGCCACCAACCACTTCGCCCAAAAGAACGGCAAAACTTGGCTGTAGTGTGGGGTCGGCCGCAATGACCAAAATGGAGCTGTCCACCACAGAACGGATGGAGAGGTAGCCCTTCTCGATCATGATCCCTGGATGTGCGGGATCAGCCACCATCGTTGTTCCTCCTACTTGGTTATAGAGCGACTGAGCAGGTGCTGGAGGAGGTGTTGGTTCAGGACAATCATCTTTTTTGCAGCTACTGAAAACGGCCACCATTGCAATGGCGGCGATCAATCCTGTTTGTGCGAGTGTTTTCATTTTGGTAAGGGTGTTTTTGGTTGTTTCTCTTTATGTCGACTTACAGGAAAGGTCAGAACGACCTGATCCAGTTGGCAAAGCGGTATTCCAAGCTGCTATGGTCCATCGCCGGACAGCCGTTGGCCAAGTCCTTGGCGCTAACTACATATTCCTTGCATGGCACAGGGCTGAAAGAGGCGACCTGTGCATAGACGTCTTTCTTGTTCTGCAGATCCAGCTGATACGCATAGACCAGTGTGCCTGCGTTGACGTTCACATAGCAGCTCTTCACTCCCGGGAGATGCTTCACCTTGCTGCGCAAGGAGTTGGCTTGGGTGCTATCGATGGGCGCGAGCATATCAATGCGTGCCAATTGGATGTTGGCATTGTGGATCGGCTCCTTGTGTGTCGCCATATAGATGTGTACGACCAGCACAACGGCCAGTGCCGCTAGAATGCCGAGGGAGATGCGTAGGATCTTCATTTTTTTCAGGGTTGATTTACAATTCTGTGACAGTTCTGGAGATACGTACGTAAGCGGATGATGGATCGGATCGCCCAGTGTAAAATTTATTTTTCCCGGCCCTGACTGTGTGAGTGGACGCCCTCCTGAACCGCTTTCGCCAGAACTCCTGCCGGTCGATCTTTAATTTGGGATCGCGTGGTCCGATCACCCGGTGCAGCACGTAGGTGATCATACAGGTATTGGAATTGTCCGATGCCGGAACCTAAATCCACGTCCAATGAACTACCGTACGCTTTTGGTCGGCGCGTGCTTCGTGGCGGGTGCTTTTTCCGGGCCGCAGGCTTGGGCCAGCAGCCACCGAGAAGCACCACTGATCGCCAACGACCCGTTGGCGGACAACACGGACCTATACTGTTTCCGCAGTCCGGATGACCCGAACACCATCACCATCATCGCCAACTATATCCCGGCGCAACTCGCCTACGGTGGCCCCAACTACGCCAGCTTCGGGGAAGGCATCCGCTACGAGATACACATCGACAACAACACGAACACACCGGGTGATGACATCACCTACCGGTTCACCTTCAACAAAACGAACCAGGACCCCACCACATTCTTCAACATCCGCCTGGGACAACAGAACCTGCTGACCAGTTACACGATGGAGAAAAGCACGGATGGAGGACAGACATGGGCAACGATACTGACCAACGGCATCGTTCCTCCACCGAACATCGGACCACGCAGTATTGAGGATGGCACAGTGGGACTGGGCACCAACTACGATGCACTGATCACCTCGGCGATCCTCACCGCCAGCACTGGCGAGACGGTCTATTGCGGACCTGCCGACGATCCCTTCTTCGTGGACCTCGGCGGCATCTTCGACCTTGGCGATGCTCCGCGCCAGAACAGCCAGACGCGCGACGGCATTGCCCGCACCAACATCCACAGCATCTGCATCAAGATCCCCATCTCCATGCTGCAGAAAAATGGACAATCGGTGAGCATGGCCGCCAACATCCTCGATCCTGACTATGTGATCGGTGTCTGGGCCAGTTCCAGCCGAAAAGCCGTTCGCACGCTCAATGCTTCAGACGGCACCTACACTGACAGTGGCGATTGGATCCAAGTGAGCCGCTTGGGCATGCCCCTCACCAATGAGGCCGTGAACCCCGTGGGCTACAAAGACAAGTGGAATTCCATGACGCCCTACCAGGACCTCTCGGCATTGGATGTCGCGGGTAACTACTTCTACAACCCCGAACTCGCGCTTTACATGGACGATGACCAGTTCGGCGGTGCCGTACCGGCATTCGCAGCCCTGCGTGTGCAACGCAGCAGCCTGCAAGGCTTTGATTTCGGCAATGGACATGATGGCCTCTACGGCCTGAAGGGATCGCCTGCCTTGAACGGTACTGCGCTCGCGGATGCGGCATTCGGCAACCTGCTCTTACCAGCCGCCGGCAGCCCACGTTCGGTGGACCTGTGGCCGATCTTCAACACGGGCGTGCCCAATGCGCGTCCCTACCAACTGGCCACCGGAAAGAACGGTGACCCCTTGGCCGCCGGAAAGCCCTTCATCAACAACTTCCTGCCCAACGGTGGCGACATGCTCCGCCTGAACATGGCCGTACCTGTTACACAGCGCGATGATCCCGCCTTCAGCAGTGAAGGCCTCCTTGCAGCGGCTGTGGCCGGTCTCACCGACCCCGCCTACAACACCGATGCTTCGCTCCAGTTCATCCCCAACATGGACGGCTTCCCCAACGGTCGCCGCTTGGAGGATGACGTTACACGCATCGAACTGCAGGCAGTAGGTGGAGTGGTCTTGGCAGCGATCGGACTCTGGTACGACGACTACAACGCCGGAAACCCCAGCCAAAGCCCGGTGACCAACCAGCTTCTCAACGTGCTGAACTATAGCACCGGCGTGGAGGCCAATGACACCACCTTCAAGACAACGTTCCCTTACGTCGCCACACCGTGGAGGGGCACCAGCATCTAAACAACGACCAGGATCATGAAAACATCACAGATACTCAGCTTGGCCGTCGGTGCGTTGCTTATCGCAAACACCGTTTCCGCCAGCAGTCACCGCGAGGCGCCGCTGATCAGCAGCGACCCCTTGGCAGACAACACGGACCTCTATGCCTTCCGCTGCCCGGATGATCCCAACTCGATCATCCTCATCGCGAACTATGTTCCGATGCAGCTTGCCCAAGGTGGTCCGAACTACTACTCCTTCGGAGAGGACATCCGCTACGAGATCCACATCGACAACGATGTGAGCACAGCGGGGGATGACATCATCTATCGCATCACCTTCCACAAGGAGAACCAGGACCCCAGCACGTTCTTCAACATCCGTTTGGGCCTGCAGAACGGAAAGACCACCTATACGCTGGAGCGCAGCATGGACGGTGGCTCCAGCTTCGAGACGATCAAGCTCAACGGCGTGGTCCCTCCAACGAACATCGGAGCGCGCAGCATCAATTCCGCAGTGGGACTGAACACGACCTATACGGACCTGAGCGCGGCTTCGGTGCATTCCACTTCCACCGGCGAGACCGTGTTCTGCGGGCCTGTGGACGACCCGTTCTATGTGGACCTCGCAGGGGTGTTCGACCTCGGTGATCTCCCCCGCCAGAACGGAGGATCCAAGGACGGATTGGCGTGCATGAACGTCAGTGCGATCGTTCTGAAAATACCCATCAGCACGCTTCAGAAGGACGGACATGACGTAGGCATGGCTGCGAACATCCTCGATCCTGACTTCGTGATCGGGATCTGGGCCAGCGCCAGCCGCCAAAAGGTCCGCACGCTCAACACCGACGGCACCACCGGATACACCGGCGAGTGGGTGCAGGTAAGTCGCTTGGGCATGCCCCTCACCAATGAAGTGGTGAACCCCATCGGCAGCAAGGACAGGTGGAACAGCATGACCCCGTACGAGGATCTCGCCAGCATCGGCACCTTCGGGAATTACTACTACAACCCCGAGCTCGCACTGTACATGGACGATGATCAGTTCGGTGGTGCCGTACCGGCATTCGGACCGCTGCGGATTCAACGGAACAGCTTGCAGGCCTTCGACTTCGGCAATGGACATGATGGCCTTTACGGCCTGAAAGGAACCGCCGCAGTGGCAGGGACCGCGCTGGATGATGCCATATTCGGGACCTTGTTGCTCCCCGCTGCAGCCAGCCCACGCTCGGTGGACCTATGGCCGATCTTCAACACGGGCGTACCCAATATGCGCCCTTACCAACTTGCGACCGGCAAGAACGGGGATCCGCTCGCCGCGGGTAAGCCTTTCGTGAACAATTTCCTGCCCAACGGTGGGGACATGCTCCGCTTGAACATGGCGGTGCCCGTGACCCAGCGTGACGACCCCGCCTTCAGCAGCGATGGCTTGTTCGCCGCGGCTGTGTCCGGCCTTACGGACCCGGCTTACAACACCAATGCAGGCCTCCAATTCATCCCCAACATGGACGGCTTCCCCAATGGACGCCGCCTGGAGGATGACGTGACGCGCATCGAACTACAAGCTGTCGGTGGTGCGGCATTGGCCGCCATCGGTCTGTGGTACGATGACTACACCGCAGGGGACGCGAACCCGGTGACACCTGATCTGCTCAGCGTGCTGACCTACAGCACCGGCGTGGACACGAATGATGTGCCCTTCCGCACCGTATTCCCCTACCTGGCCTACCCTCACAGGGGAACAGGTTCATGTGGCGGACTGGCCGTTGATTACACACAGCCAGCCGTGCTCGACCCGAGCGATGGCCATGTGGGCATCAGTGAACTCATGCACGGTGCAGGCAGCGGTATCACCGCCTTCCCTAATCCCATCACTGATCGCACGACCCTCCGCTTGAACATGCCAGAAGCCGGACATCTCCGCATTGAGGTGCACGCACTGGATGGAAAGGTGGTCGCCGTACCGTTCAACGGGACACGCGCCGCCGGCACGCAGGAGTTCACATGGAACGCAGGTGAACTGTCCAAAGGCATCTACCTCGTGAAAGCGACGGGTGCCGACGGCAAGTTGATCGGAGCCATGAAGCTCGAGAAGAACTAAGAACACATCGATCAATTCCCGTGCGCCCGGACCCATTGTCCGGGTGCACGGGAGGATCGAAGCCCTTCCGGTAAGGACCCTCCAGAAAGTAAAACCCAACGAAAAATGAAAGCAACCACTACACTGTTGATCGTCACTGTCTGCCTGACGTGGAACGCTTGCACGAGTGCACATAGCGAACCGTCCACCGCCACGGCCTCAACCACGTTGACGATCCCCGAACTGCCCAAGCGTAGCGCCGAATACGGCGACCCTACCGAATACGACCACCTGCTCGATGCCTACGACAAGGCCAAGATCCAATTGCGGAAAGACCCGACCAACGAAAAAGCCCTACTGCGCATCGCCGAGGTCTTCATCACTGATGCCCGCATCACCGGAAATACCGGATATGACCATGATGCCGCCATCAACATCCTCGACCATTTGATCAACGGGAATTATAAGAAGGACTCAAAGGCGCAGGCCTACGCATTGGAGGCCGTGATCCGCTTGAGCCAGCACAAATTCGCCGAGGGAAAAGAGCTGGGGGAAAAGGCCGTGAGCCTTGACCCCGACCGCGCTTTCAACTATGGCCTGCTCGTGGACGCGAACACCGAACTGGGCAACTACCCTGAAGCGGTGAAACAATGCGACAAGATGATCTCCATGCGCCCCGATCTGCGCAGCTATAGCCGCGTGAGCTACCAGCGCGAGATCCACGGGGATGTACCCGGCGCCATCGCCGCCATGACCATGGCCGTGAAATCAGGCGTACCAGGCACCGAAGAGACCTGCTGGTGCCTGATCCAGCTCGGAGGTATCCACGAACGCAGTGGAGACCTGAAGAGCGCTCAGGCCTGCTATGAGGAAGCCAGCGCCGAACGCGCAAACTATGCGGCTGGCATCGCGGCATTGGGTCGCGTCAAAGCCAAGCAGAACAATTACGCTGATGCGGAGAAAGACCTCCTCAAGGCCACTGCCATTTCGGGGCAGGCCGCTTATTACGAGGACTTGGCACGCGTATACAAGGCGAACGGGAACAGCAGCAAGTATGATGCTGCCGTGGACAGCGCCGAACAGGCCATGCTCGGCCTGGTGAAGGGGACCGAAGGTCACAACCACCAGATCGGACTGGAGATGGCGCGGTTCCAGTTCGAATTCCGCGATCAGCTTGATCTCGCGTTGAAGAACGCTGAACACGAACTGACCCACCGTCCAGGCAACATCGATGTGAACCGCATGCTTGCTGAGCTTTACTATGCCAAAGGCGACATAACAAAGGCAGCTGAACACGCCAAGGTCGCCGCGAGCACGGGCTCTGTGAACCCGGAATTGCGCTGCATCCAAGGCTTGATCGCATTGAAGAACGGCGACGCCACCGGCAAAACGTTGCTGGCACAAAGCCTGAAGGACGACCCCTACCAGACCGGGCCCACTGCCTTTGCCGCGCGCAAAGCCATTTGACCATGCGCCCCGCCGCCAATAGAAGCGCTGCCCTTCCCCGGGCATTGGCATGCGTCACCGCCGTATTCGGCGTGGTGGCAATGGCCAGCGCGCACGTCATCGTGAACGAGTTCGACATGATGACCAACGGGGATGCTGCGTGGCACTTTCTCTGGCTGGGCTTCACGCATATCATTCCGTATGGCTTCGATCACATTCTCTTCGTGCTCAGCCTCTACCTCCTTAGCCCGAAGCTGAAGGACATCGTTTGGCAAGCCTCCGCTTTCACCGTAGCGCACTCGATCACGCTTGGCTTGGCGATGTACGGGGTGATCCATCCACCACCCCGCATCGTGGAGCCGCTGATCGCGTTGAGCATCATGGCAGTGGCGATCGAGAACATCATACGCCCGCGCTTGAATCCGTCGCGTGTGGCCATTGTCTTCTTCTTCGGATTGGTACACGGACTGGGATTCGCTGGCGCGTTGGCGGAACTCGGCCTGCCGAAAAAGCACTTCCTCACCACGTTGGTCACCTTCAATGCAGGCGTGGAACTGGGCCAGCTCGCCGTGATCCTGATCGCCTACTTCGCTTTTGGCCTCTGGTTCAGCGAACGCGTCTGGTACCGTAGGCGCATCGTGATCCCCATCTCCGCGATGATCGCGTTGATCGCCGGGTTCTGGACCGTACAGCGCATCTTCTTCCTTCAAGCTTGAAAGCAACCGCACGCATGGGAAGAAACCTACTCCTCCGCTCGGTGCTCATTCTGGTGTCGATCGTGCTTTCGCTTTTCACATTCGCACAGACCTTCAAATTGCAAGGCCATGTTACGGAGAAGAACAGCCCCGTACCCGACGCCAGCGTGGTGCTGGTGGGAACCGACCGTTCCACCAATACGGACATGGACGGTGATTACCGCTTCAACGGGCTACCCGCCGGAGCGTACACCGTGCGCATAGCCGCCCTCGGATTCACGCCCAAGCAGGAAGCAGTACGATTGGAAGCGGACATGCAGTTGAGCACGGAGATCGAAGCCGCAGCGATCGACCTCAAAGAAGTGAGAGTGAGCTCTGGCAGCGACCGCACCACCACCTCGGTGATCAGTGCCATCGACCGCGACCTGCGTCCCGTGCAGACCGCGCAGGACCTGCTGAAGATGGTGCCGGGCCTTTTCATCGCACAACACGCGGGAGGCGGAAAGGCGGAACAGATCTTCATCCGCGGCTTCGATTGCGACCACGGGACCGACCTGTACGTGACCGTGGATGGCATGCCGGTGAACATGGTGAGCCATGCGCACGGACAAGGCTATGCCGACCTGCACTTCGTGATCCCCGAGACGGTGGACCGCATCCAGGTCTATAAAGGGCCTTACACCACACGGTTCGGCGACTTCAGCACGGCGGGTACCGTGGAGATGGACACACGCGACCACCTCGACCACAGCGAAGTGAAAGTGGAAGGTGGAATGTTCAACACCTTCCGCGGACTGGCCATGCTGGACCTGTTGGGCAAGGACAAGCACGTCTTCAGCAAGCGTCCGGAAAACCTATACGTGGCTGGCGAGTTCGTGCATACCGATGCCTATTTCGATGCCAAACAGGACTTCAACAGGAACAACGTCTTCCTGAAATACAGCGGTCTACTTTCCGATCGCACACACTTGGCCGTTTCAGCAAGCACCTTCGGTGCCAACTGGAATGCAAGTGGTCAAGTGCCGGAACGTGCCGTCCAGCAAGGCCTCATCGACCGCTTCGGCGCCATCGACTCCGATGAAGGGGGCAACACCTCTCGCACGAACATAAATGCCACCTTGGTGACGCGGATGCGCAATGAAGCATCCTGGAAGAATGAGCTCTACTATGTGAAATACGATTTCAACCTCTTCAGCAACTTCACCTTCTTCCTGGAAGATCCAGTCCATGGTGACATGATCAACCAGCGCGACCACCGGGACATCCTCGGCTACAACGGCAGCTATACCCAGCATGCCTTGATCGGTGACAAGCCCTTGCGTTGGACCGCAGGGGCCGCTGTGCGCGGCGACCAGAGCTACATCCAGCTTCTCCATGCCCAGGGGCGCGTTGTGACCGACACGGTCCGTAGTGGCCACCTCGACCAGATCAACCCCAGCGCATACCTGGACGCCACGCTCGACCTGAGCAAGCGATGGGCCCTGAATGTTGGTCTGCGCTACGACATCTATGACTTCAACTACACGGAGGACCGGTATGATTCCCTCACTGGGAACAAGGTGCTTTCCCGCCCGAGCCCCAAGATGAACCTTTACTTCCAGGCAGCGGAAAATGTGCAGTTCTACCTGCAGACCGGTATAGGCTTCCATAGCAACGACGCGCGTTCGGTCGTGATCAGCGGAACAGGCAACGACCTACCTTCCGCAGTCGGCGTGGATCTGGGTTCCACCTTCAAACCGGCATCACGGGTGCTGGTGAACGCCGCTCTATGGGCCCTTCATCTCCAAAGTGAGATCGTCTATGTGGGCGATGGAGGCACCACGGAGATCACTACACCGACGCAACGGTTGGGTGCTGACCTTGGCGTCCGCTACCAGATCTCCAAAAAGCTCTTCGCGGACCTCGATGTGAACTACGCCCATGGCCGTGTTCTGGAGGTGCCTGACGGCGAGAACAGGATACCCTTGGCACCGGAGATCACTACCATCGGTGGACTGGCCTATAAGCAGGACCGGGGATGGAACGGCACGGTACGCTATCGATACATCGGGGACAGGCCTGCCAACGAGGACAACAGCGTGGTGGCCAAGGGATATTTCCTCTTGGATGCCGGAGCCAGCTATCGCTTCACGCATCTCGAGGTTGGAGTGAGCGTGGAGAACCTGCTGAACACCGAGTGGAACCAAGCGCAGTTCGATACCGAGAGCCGGCTTTTCAATGAAGCCGCACCCGTTAGCGAGCTTCACTTCACGCCAGGCACACCATTCTTTTTGAAAGGTGTGCTGAGCTACCGCTTTTGAGAAAGAGGCCGCGGAGTCGCTGCGGCGCTGAGAACGGCTTTTGACCGCAGTCACAAGAGATGCTGTCAGGCCGTGCTCAGACTTTCAGGATATCCTTCTCTTTGGCCTCGATCAAGGCGTCCACCTTCTTGTTCCAGATTCCGGTGACCTTATCAACTTCGGCCTCTGCGCTCTTGGCCCCATCCTCCGGCATTCCGTCCTTCTGAAGCTTCTTGATGCCCTCCATGGCCTTCTGACGTGCCCCACGGATGCTCACCTTGGCGTGCTCGCCCTCGGCCTTTGCCGCCTTCACCAAGTCCTTCCGCCGATCTTCGGTGAGCATCGGGACCAGGATAATGATGTTGTCCCCGTTGTTGCTGGGGTTGAAGCCGAGGTTGGCAGCCTGGATCGCCTTCTCGATCGGGTCGATCATCTTCTTCTCCCAAGGCTGGACCAATAACGTACGCGCGTCCGGTGTGTTGATGTTGCTCACTTGGCTCAACGGCACCTCGCTACCGTAATAATCCACGCGGATGCCCTCCAGCATCGCTGGGTTCGCACGGCCAGCGCGGATCTTCACCAGTTCATTGTCCAAATGGTCCACGGCCTTACGGTCGAGGTCCTCACATTGGGCTATCAGAGTTGCTGTATCGCTCATGGTCTTCAGGGAAAGGCTGCGAATTTACCGTAATAGTGAGGAACACGGAAGAAAGTAAAAAGTACCACGAAGGATACGAAGAACACAAAGAACGATCTGGTCCATCCCCGTCGCGGCAGGAACCAACTCAAACCATTGAGGTCGGCATTCCCTTTGTGCCCTTCGCGTCCTTTGCGGTAGAAAGTCAGAGCTGCCTCCGGTGCTCTCACACTTAAAATTCAACGATGGTCCCCAAAGGTTCCCCGCTGATCAACTTCCCGAGGTTTCCCGGCTTGTTCATGTCGAACACGATGATGGGGAGTTTGTTCTCGCGGCATAAAGTGAAGGCCGTCATGTCCATCACGGTGAGGCCCTTGGCGTAGACCTCCTCGAAGGAGATGCGCTCATAGCGCGTTGCAGTAGGGTCTTTCTCCGGGTCGGCGGTGTAGATGCCATCCACGCGCGTGCCTTTGAGGATCACGTCGGCCTCGATCTCGATGGCACGCAGGCTGGCTGCGCTGTCCGTGGTGAAGTACGGATTACCCGTACCCGCGCCGAAGATCACGATGCGTCCTTTTTCCAAGTGGCGCATGGCGCGGCGGCGGATGAAAGGTTCGGCGATCTGCTCCATCTTGATCGCACTGAGCAACCGCGTCTTCTGTCCGGCCACCTCCAAGGCGCTTTGCAAGGCGAGGCTGTTGATCATGGTGGCGAGCATACCCATGTGGTCACCTTGCACGCGGTCGATACCGTTCGCCGCCGCTTGGATACCCCGGTAGATATTGCCACCGCCCACCACGATGGCCACTTCTACGCCGCTGCGGGATACCGCCACGATCTCCTCCGCATACTGCTTCAGCCGCGAACTGCTGATGCCGTAGGCCTGCTCGCCCATCAGGCTTTCACCGGAGAGCTTTAGTAGAATACGCTTGAATGTGCGGGGTGTGTCGGAGATGCTCATCGGGGCGCGAAAATAGGCGGGATGGGCAGATGAGGCAGCCGATCTTTGATCAATGGGGACATTCTGACCCCGGAGCCAAGCAGCAACGACCAATAGGGGAACGGGGATCAAGCGATCAGCCCGCTTGGCCGAACAGGTAAAGCTCGGCGAGGGTGGGAACGATACTCCCGCCCTCCGGCTCCAGGGTCACACCGAAGGCAGTGGCGTTCGGCATGGGCTTCATCCGCTGCAAGCGATTGCCATTATCGGCAAGGTCCAGCATACCGGCATCGACCATCTTGCCGTCCACCTGTGCCCAAAGCTGGTACTGCTTACCTGTAGGGGGCTTGGGCAGCGAGAGCACATCGATGTACACATCGCTTGAAGCGGGATCCATGAAGATGCGAGCTGAGGCCTTCGGCTCGATGACCTGACCGCTCAGTGTCACGATGCGCTTGTTGGGATCGAAAACGACCGCCAATTGCTTTTGCGAGCTTTCCATGGAAGCCTTCTGCACCTGCATCTGTTCCACCATCACCGCGCGTTCGTTCTCCAGACCGGCCAACCGGTCCTTCACTTGGTGCAGTTCACCATAGAGCATGAAGTTCGCGGCCCCACTGACCAAAAGTGCAATGACAGCCGCAGCGGCGAGCCAGTTCCAAAGGCTGCGTTCTCCGTTATTGCGCGAGATCGGTATCACCGGCTTGCCCTCTTCCTTGATCGCGGCCAGTACCGATGTGCGCAAGGCGGCCGGTGGTTTCACCGCGTTCATGGTCGCATACCGTTCCAAGGTGATCTCGACCGCATCCAGCTCAGCCCTCACGGTGGGATCGGCTTCCGCCATACGCTGCACCAATGCCCGCTCCTCCGCCGAGCCCTCGCCGAGTGCATAGGTTTCGATCAGTCCCGAGGCTATGAGCTCTTGTGCTTTCACAGTCGATCTTTCATGGCTTCGCGCAAGTGGGATAAAGCAGCGCGCGTCCGGGATTTCACCGTGCCTAGCGGTGTTCCGGTGCGTTCCGCGATCTCCTGTTGGGTCCACCCTTGATAGTATGCCATGTCTATCACCTCCCTTTGTTCGGGAGGCAATCCATTCATGATCTTGTCCATGCCGATGTGATCCACCTCGTCACGAAGATCCTCACCTCCTGTGCGATATACGTGGTCTTCCAACGGTTGGATCTTCGAGCTGCCGCGGTACTCCGCCGAACGGACAACATCGATCGCCGTATTCCGCGCGATGTTCAACATCCAAGTGAATACACGGCCCTTGGACGGATCATAAGCCGCGGCCGAACGCCAGATCTTCACGAAGGCGTCCTGAAGTACTTCCTCTGCACGCACCTGTTCATGCACCACCTTCAACACCACGCCGAAGAGCGCCGCCGAATACTGGTCGTAAAGAAGTGCAAAAGCATCCTCCTCGCCCCGGCGTACAGCTTCCAATAATGACTTTCCGGGGTCTTCCATTCAATTCGGCAGGATCAAATGTATGGCTCCCGCCGATACTGCCGGTATAGGATCCGCGAATACGCCTTCGGATCATGGTTATACCAGCTTCGGCTTCCGCTTTGCCGATCCATTCAAAGTGCAGAAGTTCTCATGGAGTGATCGATAGCAATACCTCGGAATGAGGAACGGCCTCGAATGATCGAGGCCGTTCCTTTTTGTTATCCGTTTGCGATCAAGCCCCCAACGCGTGGCGCTTGAAGCCGGTGACCTTCAGGTCTTTGTCGGCTTTCTGCACGTACTGCTCCACGCTCATCTTGTTGTCCTTGATGAACTCTTGGGCGAGCAGGGTGCTTTCCTTGAAGAACTTGTTCAGGCGACCTTGGGCGATCTTCTCGGCCATTTCCGGAGCCTTGCCTTCTTGAATGGCGAGGTCCTTACCGATCTCCAGTTCCTTTTCCACAACGCTTTGGGGCGTTGTGCTCTTGTCGAGGGCGATCGGTCCCATGGCAGCAACTTGCATGGCCACATCCTTCGCTACGGTCTCGTGTCCGGACTTGTTCAGGCCAACGAGACTCGCCACGCGGTTCCCCGGGTGGTTGTAGGCATAAACGTATTCGGCCTCGAGCGGCTGACAGTAATTCACGTCGATCTTCTCACCGATCACACCGGTCTGCTCGGTGAGCTTTTCGGCGACCGTGAGGCCATTGCCAAAAGGCAAGGCCTTCAGCGTATCCGCATCAGCGGACATGTTCTTCAATGCGATCTCAGCGATGGTATCGGCCATAGCGCTGAAATCTGCGTTCTTGGCAACGAAATCGGTCTCGCAGTTCACGCTCACCAGCACGCCCCTCTTAGCGTCACCGGTGATCTTGGCGAGCACCAGCCCTTCGGCGGCATCGCGGTCGGCGCGGTTGGCGGCCACTTTCTGGCCCTTCTTACGCAACAGGTCGATAGCGGCGTCGAAATCGCCGTTGGCCTCAGTGAGGGCCTTTTTGCAATCCATCATGCCGGCGCCCGTCATTTGGCGCAGCTTGTTCACTTCAGAGGCGGTAATAGCCATGGTCGTGCTCATGCTTATGTGTTGACGTTATTAAAACCGGGAACCCTTCGGGTCACCCTTGATCAGGCCTGAGGCTCTTCAGCTTCGGCCTCGGCTTCCGCATCCCCGTGTGCGGCTTCGGCAACGACCTCCTCATGGGTGTCGGCCTCGGTCGCGTCAGTGGCGTCAGCAGCAGCCTTCGGTGCGGCTTCGGCATCGGATCCACCAGCCTTCTTGCCCGTGTGTTTCCGGCCGTGCTTTTCAGCCGTCGCACCCGTGTTCTCCTCCTCACCTTCCTCCTCGTCGGGTGTGGCGGTACCGCTGTCCTTGTCGCGCTTGCGCTCTTCAACGCCTTCCTGGATGGCAGCGATCATCGTGTCCACGATAAGCTCGATGCTCTTGGTGGCGTCGTCGTTTGCGGGGATCGGGAAGTCGACCAAGGAGGGATCGCTATTGGTGTCCACCATGGCGAAGGTGGGGATGCCCAGCTTGCGGGCCTCGGCCAGCGCGATGTGCTCCTTCACGATGTCCACAATGAACAGGGCGCTGGGCAGACGGGTGAGGTCGGCGATGCTGCCGAGGTTCTTCTCCATCTTATCCCGCTGACGGCTCACTTGGAGGCGCTCGCGCTTGCTCATGTGCTCGAAGGTGCCGTCGACCTTCATCCGGTCGATGTTGGACATCTTCTTGATGGCCCGACGGATGGTGCCGAAGTTGGTGAGCATACCGCCGCTCCAACGCTCGGTGACGTAGGGCATGCCGGTGGGCTTCACCTTGGCGGTGACGATGTCCTTGGCTTGCTTCTTCGTGGCCACAAAGAGGACCTTCTTGCCGCTGCGCGTGATCTGGCGCATGGCATTGGCGGCCTCTTCCAACTTGACCGCGGTCTTATTGAGGTCGATGATGTGGATCCCCTTCTTCTCAGCGAAGATGTAGGGTGCCATGTTGGGGTTCCACTTGCGGCGCAGGTGGCCGAAGTGTACGCCTGCGTCAAGCAGGGTGTCGAAATCAATACGAGCCATTTGAGGTACTGTTGTTTGGGTTCACTTTCCTTTTTCCCGTTGTGCAGGCATTCAGCACGGTAGCCGGTTCCCCGGGTCTGGCCGAATTGGATGCTGAACCCGCCTTCGCCGTGGCTCCGGCGGGCATCAACAAGCGTGGGATATCAACGCTTGCTGAACTGGTAGCGCTTGCGTGCCTTCTTGCGGCCGAACTTCTTACGCTCCACCTCGCAGGGGTTACGCGTCATGAGGTCCTGAGCCTTCAAGGCGGGCTTCAGGGTCTCGTCCATCGCCACCAGGGCGCGAGCGATGCCCAAGCGAACGGCTTCCACCTGACCGGTGATGCCGCCGCCACGCACGTTGACCGTGACGTCGAACTTGCCCAGGGTATCGGTGAGCTTGAAAGCTTGCTCAAGCTTGAACTGCTGGGTGGTTATGGGGAAGTACTCCTTCCCTTCCACGCCATTAACGAAAATGCTGCCGTTGCCCTCGCTGAGGACCACGCGTGCCACGGAGGTCTTCCGGCGGCCGAGGCTGTTGATGGGCTCCATACTTACTTGATGGTGTTGAGGTCGATCTTGCGGGGCTTCTGCGCGCTGTGCTTGTGCTCAGTACCCACAATTACATGCAGGTTATTGAACTGGGCACGGCCAAGGCGCGTCTTGGGCAGCATGCCGCGAACGGCGTGCTCCAACAGGGCGAAGGGCTTGCGGGCCATCAGCTTTTCAGCCGGCTCGCGCACCTGTCCTCCTGGATAGAGGCTGTAGCGCTGGTATTCCTTATCGGCCATCTTGTTGCCGGTAAGGCGCACCTTCTCGGCGTTGATCACGATGACATGGTCACCGGTATCGACGTGGGCCGTGAAGGTAGGCTTATGCTTACCACGCACGAGCATGGCGATCTTGCTGGCGACGCGGCCAATGACCTCGTTCTCTGCGTCCACCAGAAGCCATTCCTTCTGCGTGGTGGCCGCGTTGGCCATGGATGTGGTGTGAGTCGTGGATGCCACGGTACTGGGGGTGTTTAATGGAACTATTCCCTACTAAGGGGGCGCGAAGGTAATGGCTTTTCTGGAAAACCAACAACGGATCGTGGAAACTCTGGTTATTCACCACGGAGGCACAGAGGCACGGAGGAATGCAAAGTACAGGTCAGGGTGCGGTAGGCAGGGGCAGTGGGCAGTGGGCAGTGGCAGTAGGCAGTGGCAGCCGACGGTGGCAGTGGCAGCTGACAGGTGGCAGTGGCAGTAGGCAGTAGGCAGTAGGCAGTAGGCAGTGGCAGCTGACGGGTGATATGCTCCGGTCATCATGAAACACCTCCGTGCCTCTGTGTCCTCGCCTGGGCGAAGCCGCCACGGCCTAGCACGGTCTGTGGTAGAAAGATACGTCTACTCCTTCCCACGCTTTTGGGCCACATTCGCGGGCTTGCCGTACTCCGGCACCAGATCGGCCAAATCGCTGAAACGGCCTTCCCGATAATGGCGGGCGGCACAACGGGCCAAGCCCTTAATGCCCGGACGGATGTGAGGGACATACGTGATCGCAGGGTAAGCTTGCCAGAGCGCAGTGGCTTTGTCCGCACCATCGCCAAAAACGTAGGTGCGTCCTTTCTGGGACTGGGCTTCGCACCAGGCCTCGTCCAGGATCAGGGGCGCGGTTTCCTCAAGCGGCCTTTCATCAACCCCGAACGCGCGCGTGTACACTTCCATGCGCCGTGCATCCACCATGGGCATATAAAGCGCATCCGGGCCTGTATCTCCTTGTTCTTCAATAAATTGAGCCAACAATGCCTCCAGCGTGCCCATGCCGATCAAGGGCTTGTCCATGGCGAAGCACAGGCCCTTTGCAGCGGAAAGACCGATCCGCAGTCCAGTATAGGAACCGGGGCCCGTTCCCACGGCGATAGCGTCCAAGTCCTTCAGATCCCGGCCGGCTTCGTCCATCACTTCGCTGATGAACACGTTGAGGCGTTCCGCGTGCGACAGCTTTTCGCTGGCATCCTCACGCCAGATCAACGGACGTGCATCCTCGCTCAGCACCACGGAAAGGTGCGAAGTAGCCGTATCGAATGCGAGCAGCAGCGCCACGGTCAGAGGGTTACCGGAATGCCTTGCAGAATGTCGAGCGACTTCTGCGCCATGATGTAGGTGTACTTGGCATTGATCAGCTGCGAGGTGCCCTGCTGGAGCCTGGCCTTGGCGATGTTGAGGTCGGTGGCGGTGATCACATGCTGCTCGAACCGCTCATTGGCCATACGCAGCGATTCCTCCGAGGCATCCATCGCGAGCTTCGCGCTGATGTACTGCCGGTAGGCACCGCGCTGGGCTGTCAGTGCGTTCTGCACATCCACCTGCAAGGCGTTCTTCCGCTTCAGTAGGTCGTTCTTGGCCCGGTCCTGCTGGATCCGCGCTTGGTCCGTAGCATAGCGGTTCTGCATGTTATTAAAGATCGGTATGCTCAAGGTGAAGCCTACGGACTCATTCAGGTTGTCGGTCAGCTGCTGTGAGAAGGATTTCACCCGGGTGTTCTGGCTGAAGCTAGGCGCGTAGACCGCCTCACCGTCCCCCGTGGCGCCGATCAAGATCGCTCCATCCGGGGTAGGATCGCCAATTGCTTCGAAATTGCGACCAGAGTATCCAGTCCCCAAGGATGCATTGAACCCCAGTGACGGGAATGCATTGGACCGGGCGATAGCGATGCCGCGTTCGGCGCTTTGCGCATTGAGATCCGCTTGCGCATAGGCCGGATTGGTCGAGATCACCTTCGCCAGCACCTCCTCGTCCGTTGCAGTGGGCTCCACGATGTTCAATCCACTGATAGCAGGGACAGTGACATCGAAGGACTTCGATTCTTCCGGGGTCAACTGCATCAGCTGGGCCAGGGTGAGCTTGGCTTTTTCCGCCTGGATATTCAGGTTTTCCGCCGTGTATTCCTCTTGGGCCAATTGGGCCTGGATGTCCAACAGATCGGCGCGCGCTACACGTCCAGCATCGAGCAATTCCTGTGTGATGGTGGACTGTTCCCTGGAGGAGGCCGTTTGGTCGTTCGCGGCGCGAAACTGCTCCCGTAGTCCGAGCAGGTCCAGGTATGCACGCACCACCGCCGTGCTGATGTCATTACGCAGGGACTCCAAGCCCTTTTCCGCTGCTTGCTCGTCCAACGCTGAACGCTTCAACACCTGATGCTTCCGGCCGCTTTGGAACAGCGTGACATCACTGCTGAGGTAGAGGTTGTTGGTACGGACCCGGTCCGTCGCGAAGGTGTTCGTGTATTGGTCGATGGTCTTCCCCCAATTGTAGCCATGTGTGGCGGCCCCGTTCAGGTTCGGCAGGAAAGACCAGTACGCTTGCTCATGCGCCTTGGAGGCAAGGTCCACGTCCAGTGTTGCGTTGCGCAGGTCCAGATTGCGATCCTGTGCCCGCTTCATGCACTGGTCCAGCGTCCAAGGCTGCTGCCCCACCGCGCCAAGTGCCAGTGTGATGGACATGAAAAGGAATTTGATCCGCATAGGTCGGGTTCGGCCATTGGAAAGGCCCGAAGCAAAAGTAGCCGCATGGGAATGCAGCATCAAACCTATGGGATGAGCGGTAAAAGGACCGTGCGGATGGCGGATGTCAACGCATCAACGCATGGGGACGCGGAACCGTCCACAAAATGCCCGCTTACATGGCGGTGATCCGCACCTCGACACGTCGGTTCGCTTCGCTCTCGAACTTGTTCTTCGCATTGGGGTATAGCATGTGCGAATTACCCAGGCCTACGTAGGAGAGGCGCGAAGGCTCCACATCGTTGATGAGCAGGAAATTGTACACCGTCTGCGCGCGCTCGGTGCTCAACTCAACGAATTCATTGGTGTTCTTCTTATAAGTAGGTCCGTTCACATGGCCTTGGATCTCCACCTTAGTGGTCGGGTTCTGCTCCATGAAGTGCAGCAGCAGGTACAGCGAGCCTTCGGAACTCCGCATCACCTTGCTGTCGTTCCCGACAAAGCGGATGTCGTCCAACACCACCCGGGCACCTTGCTTGATCGGTGTGAGCTTGATGTTCACCTGCAGCTGCTCATCACCGGAAGGCTTCACGCGCTCGGTCTGGAACATGTAGCCCTTGCGCAAGCAATTGATCCGCAGTTTCCGGTACGTGTCCATCCTGAACTCGTAGTGGCTCTTCCCTTTCGCCTCCACGATGGAATCGAAGCGCATGCCTTCCACGGTCAATGCAGCGTCCAAAGCGGCGCCGGTCGTGGCGTCCGTTACGTCGATCAGTAGTGTTTGGGGAAACACCTGCACCACGGGCGGTGGCGGCGGTGGATCATAGTGGAAATGCAGGGTGAACCCGTCCCGGGGGCGGTCCTGGTAGTCCACCAGCAGATAGAGCAGCTCACCATCCTCCACGTCGATCGCACGGCTGTAGGAACTGCCCACGCCGGAACGCACAAAATCATCCGGGGCGTCATCGCTCAGGCCGCACATCGAGTTCAAGCTCTTGTCGTTCCGGGAGATATTGCTCCGTACAGGTTGCACTTCCCTCCTGGCGATCTTCCCGCAGAGGTCTGGAACGGCGCCTTCGAAGAGAAGGAAGTCGATATCATCATCGGGATCCTTCGGAATGATGTCGAAGGTGAGCCGGGTCTTCACGGGTGCACGGAAAACGTACCAGGTGGAGTGATGCTCGCGCTCCAGCCATTGCAGGTCCGTCAATGGGTTCTCCTTGATCTCCAGGATATTCCCGAATCCACGGCCAGGGCGGTCGCACACGAGGATGGAATCCTTGATGAAGATCGCTCCCACGCAATCACCCGGGTCCGCGGTGCGGACCTGGGCTTGCACCGCTTGTATCAGCGGAAGGCAAAAAAGCAGGGTGCGATATGATGCTAAAAAGCGCAGCGTGAGGAATTGGGACCGCCCTTCCTACGCAGGGGTGTAGCTGAGGTTACTTCCCAACCAGCGCTCCATCCACGCGGTCTCTTTCCCTTTACGCTTCGCGAGGTCGCTGATCTGATCCTTGCCAACGCGTCCCACGCCGAAGTACTTGCTGCGTGGATGTGCGAAATACCAACCGCTCACCGCCGCCGTGGGAAACATCGCCAGACCTTCCGTCAGCTTGATGCCTGTGTGCCTTTCCGCGTCCAGCAAACGGAAGATCTCCGGCTTCTCCGTATGGTCCGGGCATGCAGGGTAACCTGCGGCCGGGCGTACACCGTCGTACTTCTCCTTGATCAGCTCCTCATTGCTCAGTGTTTCATCGTTGGCATAGCCCCAGATCTCCTTGCGCACCACCTCGTGCAGCTTCTCGGCGAAGGCCTCCGCCAAGCGGTCGCCCATCGCCTTGCACATGATGGCGCTGTAGTCGTCGCCCGCCTCTTCGAACTGCTTGGCACGTTCTTCCACGCCATGCCCGGTGGTGACGGCGAACGCACCGATGTAGTCCGCGATGCCGCTTTCTTTCGGAGCGATGAAATCCGAGTTCCCGACGTAGGCCACTCCGGGCGCTTTCTTCGATTGTTGGCGCAACGTGTGGAAGGTGCCCATAACCTCCTTCCGGCTTTCGTCCTTGTACACCTCCACATCATCACCCACGGAATTCGCGGGCCAAATGCCGGCCACACCGTGTGCCTTGAACCACTGCTCCTTCACCAAGAGATCCAACATCTTCAGCGCGTCGGCGTGCAACTTGGAGGCTTCCGTACCCACCACGGGATCGGTGAGGATCTTCGGATATTTCCCCGCCAGTTCCCACGCTTGGAAGAAGGGTGTCCAGTCCAAATAAGGCACGAGGTCCTTCAGCGGGAAGTTCCGGAAGGTGAATACGCCTGTGCTTCGTGGCTTCACGGGTGGCTCGGCAGCCCAATCGATCGTGAAGTGCTTCGCCCTTGCCTCTTCGATGGGAATGAATTCCTTCTCGCGCTGCTGTGTGGCGTAGTGCTCGCGCACGGTCTCGTATTCCGCAGCGATGCGTTTCACGAAGGCATCGTGCGTGGTAGGACTCAGCAACTCGCTCACTGCGGGCACGCAGCGCGAAGCATCGATCACGTGTACCACGGGTTTGCTGTAGTGCGGCGCGATGCGCACGGCAGTATGCACGCGGCTGGTGGTAGCGCCGCCGATCAACAACGGCAACGTGAAGCCTTCGCGCTCCATCTCTTTGGCCACGTGCGCCATCTCGTCCAGTGAAGGCGTGATCAATCCACTGAGGCCGATCACGTCCACCTTCATTTCCCGGGCGGTCTTCAGGATGGTCGCGCTCTGCACCATCACCCCGAGGTCGATCACTTGCCAGCCGTTGCAGGCGAGGATCACGCCCACGATGTTCTTGCCGATGTCGTGCACGTCGCCCTTAACGGTGGCCAGCAGGATCTTGCGTGGGCCATCGTCGCGGGTGATATGTACCGGCACGCCGAAGCTGTCCTTCAGCACTTCTGCAGCGGCGGGCGTGTTCTTCTTGAACTCTTCCAGGAACGGTTCAAGATAGGCCACCGCGCGTTTCATCACGCGGGCACTTTTCACCACTTGGGGTAGGAACATCTTGCCTGCGCCGAAGAGATCACCCACCACGGTCATCCCCGCCATCAGCGGGCCTTCGATCACCTTCACGGGATCGATCAACTCCTTGCGCGCCTCCTCGGTATCCTCCTCGATGAAGTCGGTGATACCATGCACCAGCGCGTGACGCAGACGATCCCTCACATCGCCTTCACGCCAGCTCATGTCCTGCACGTTGCTCTTCGCACCGCCGCCCCTGAACTGTTCTGCCAGTGTCACCAAGCGTTCGGTAGCATCGGGTCTTCTCGCGAACAGGACATCCTCAACATGTTCGAGCAGTTCCTTCGGGATCTCGTCATACACGCCGATCTGGCCCGCGTTCACGATGCCCATGTCCATGCCCGCTTGGATGGCGTGATAGAGGAATGCGGTGTGCATCGCTTCACGCACCGGTTCGTTGCCACGGAAGCTGAAGCTGATGTTGCTCACACCGCCGCTCACCAGCACGCCGGGGAGGTTCTGCTTGATCCACTTCACCGCCGCGATGTAGTCGATGGCGTAGCGATCGTGCTCCGTCATGCCCGTGGCCACCGTGAGGATATTCGGGTCGATGATGATGTCGTGCGGCGCGAAACCGATCTTCTGCGTGAGCAGGTCATACACGCGTTGGGCGATCTCGATACGCCGTGCAACGCTGTCGGCCTGGCCTTTTTCGTCGAAGCACATCACCACGACCGCTGCACCCAATCGTTTCACGGTGCGTGCATGATCGAGGAACTCCTCCTCCCCTTCCTTCAGGCTGATGGAGTTGGCGATGCCCTTGCCCTGCATGCACTTCAGGCCGGCCACGATCACGCTGAACTTGCTGCTGTCGATCATTACCGGCACTCGGGCGATGTCCGGTTCGGCAGCGATGAGATTGATGAATTTGCGCATCGCCTCCACGCCGTCGATGAGGCCTTCGTCGAGGTTCACGTCGATCACTTGCGCGCCATTCTCCACCTGTTGGCGCGCCACGCGCACGGCCTCATCGTAGTTGCCGTCCTTGATGAGGCGGCGGAAGAGCGCGCTGCCGGTGACGTTCGTGCGCTCACCTATGTTGACGAAGTTGGAACCGGGAAAAATGCGGAGCGGCTCAAGACCACTGTACGTCGGTATGCTCATGCTATAACAGGAACTTTGCGAGGCTGATACTTAGCGGCCTCTTTCGCCAGCGCAGCGATGTGTTCCGGCGTGGTGCCACAACAGCCGCCCACGATGTTCACCAGGCCGTCCTTCATGAACTCACCGACCAAGCGCGCGGTGACCTCAGCGGTCTCGCGATACTCGCCCATCTGATCCGGCAGTCCGGCATTGGGATATACGCTGACCAAGCACGGTGCTTGTTCAGCGAGCACTTGGAGATAAGGGCGCATCTGGGCCGCGCCCAACGCACAGTTCAAGCCGATGCTGAAGAGTGGCACATGGTCCATGCTGATCATGAACGCATCGATGGTCTGGCCGCTCAGGGTTCGCCCGCTGGCATCGGTGATGGTGACGCTGCACATCAACGGAAGCCGTGTGCCGCGCTTGTCGAACACTTCTTCAATGGCGTAGAAAGCGGCCTTGGCATTGAGCGTGTCGAAGATCGTTTCCACCAGCAGCAGGTCGGCGCCGCCTTCCATCAACGCGTCCACCTGTTCGGTGTAGGCCACAACGAGTTCATCGAAGGTCACCGCGCGGAAGCCGGGATCGTTCACATCGGGTGATAGTGAGGCCGTGCGGTTCGTGGGACCGATGGACCCCGCCACAAAGCGCGGTTTGCTCGGGTCCATCGCCGTGAACTTCTCGCAAGCGGCTTTCGCCAACTGCGCGGAGCGTAGGTTGATGTCGCGCACGAGATGCTCGCACTTATGCTCGGCCTGCGCGATGCTGGTGCCACTGAAGGTGTTGGTCTCGATGATATCCGCACCCGCCTCCAGGTATTGCTCATGGATCAACGTGATGGCCTCCGGACGCGAGAGCGAGAGCAGGTCGTTGTTTCCTTGGAGCAAGATGCTATGCTGTTCTGTGCCCGGTGGATGGAAATCCTCTTCCTTCAGTTTGAGGCGCTGGATCATGGTGCCCATGGCGCCGTCCAATACGAGAATGCGCTCTTGCGCGAGTTGATCGATCGTCTTCATTTTCCTGTTCGTCACTACTTCCCCCGAGAATTCATCTTCATAAAGGCTATGGCGAGCATACCCGCCTTCGCTAAAGCTTCGGCGAGGTCATGCCGCGCCGCCGTTGGCGGCGCGGCATAAAAAAACCTCATCCGATGGCCGGATGAGGTGTCAGTGCTCGGGAAGGCACAGGTCTCGATCGCGGCTCATCTTTCCCCTCGCAACAGCTTGAATGCCGATGCTCGGAGCTGGATTTAGCACCTTCTCGATGGTTGACCATCGAACGGTTGCCAAGGCTTCACAGGGCCAGTCCCTCTGCCTTTCTTGATAAGCTCAATGGAAAAGAACGAGGGGCAAAGATAGGATGTGATGCAGGTCGCTATAAAATGCTAACCGCAGATGTCGCAGATGGACGCAGATAATGCGCGTTCTACGGGGAATGTGAACCGAAGAAAGACGCAGCTGTTCCCGCTTTTCGGGAGTCGACAGGAACGCGCGGGCATTGTCCACCTCCGGATCAAAAGCTCAGTGCTACCAATAGCCCTACCAGCAATCCTGGAAGCAACCCGATCAGCCAACGCAAGCCCAGCTCATCCTTGCGCATATAGGCGTATGCGGCTTCGCAGAAAGCGGAGAAGCCGAGTACCAACAGGACAAGCGTCCGGGCATGGAATGTCAATTCACTTTCCGTGGCGATCTTGAACGTGAACCAAATGGCGATCAACACGCCGAAGATCCACTGCGCGGAGAGGGCCATGGCGCGGAGCCTGACCTCACCGGAACGGTCAGTTGCCGCGCAACAATTCGATGCAATGAAGAGGTTCGCAGCTGCAAGTCCTTCCAACCAGATCGGCACGGACTTACCCAAAGCCAGCAACCCGATCCAGCCGACCAACATCAGGATGGCCACTGGCCAAGAGAATCTGCGGACGGTGGAGTCGTAGAGCCGAGGAAGGGTTGTCATCCGCAAAGCTTCGGTCCGGTCCTCAAATCTCATACATCAATAAGGCCAACTCGTCCTTAAGCTTTTCGAAAGCGCGATCTGCCGTCAGAAGCGGTATGTTGAGAAAAATAGCCGTTGCAGCAATAATGGCATCGGGGAGCTTGAGGCGATGCTCACGTCGGATCACGATCGCCCTATCCATGATCGTGCGGTTCATTTCCACCATTGGCCATTCCTCGACGAAAGCCGTCACTTGCCTTATCTCCGTCCGCGACATTCCCGGCTTGCTCAAGAGTTCCATCTTGGTAACGAAGGAAATGAAAACCCCTTGGCCTTGAAGAGCATCAGCAGCGGAGCGGTCACCACGCAAGAGGTAAAGAGCCACGTTCGTGTCCAGAAGCAATGCGCTACCATTCATCACGCCACCGTCGCTGTATTTCCACAGGATCCTCCTCCAGTTTCAGGACACCGACATACTTATATACGTCAACCTCCTTCTGCCGCTTTCTTTTGGTAGCGTGCAGTTTGTTCAACAGCAACTTGATGCGCTGCCGCGACATGCCTCGTTTGATGACAACGACCATAGTTCAAAGATAGGCTTTGCAGCAAGTGTTCACTTCGCTCCGTCGCCGATGTACTTCTCGAGCCAATTGAACACCGTGTTGTGCCACATCATGGCGTTCTGTGGCTTCAGCACCCAGTGGTTCTCGTCGGGGAAGCGCAGGAACTCGGAATCGACGTCATTAGCCTGACATGCGGTGAATACGCCGATACCCTGTGAAAGCGGAATGCGATAGTCCTTGTCGGAGTGGATCACCAGCATTGGCACGCTCCAATCCTTTGCGTGGAGCAAGGGGTTGAACTCGTCGTACTTCTCCGGATGGTGGAACACGTCCCCGTCGTTCTCCCAATTTGTGAACCAAAGTTCTTCGGTGGAATAGCCCATGGCGCGGGTGTCAAAAACACCATTGTGGGAAACGAGGCACTTGAATGCATCGCGCCAAACACCGGCGATCCAATTCACCATGAAGCCACCGTATGATGCGCCCAATGCGGCTGCGCGATCACCGTCGAGGAAGGAATAGGTCTTCAAGGCATGGGCCCAGCCCTTCTGCAGATCCTCCAGCGGACGATCGCCCCAGTGTGTTGAGATCGCATCCGTGAACTCCTGCCCGTAGCCGGTGGACCCGTGGAAGTCGATCATCACCACAGCATAGCCTTGCCCTGCATAGCTCTCGGGATTCCAGCGGTAGCTCCAGGACTCGCCAAAACTGCCCTGCGGCCCTCCGTGGATCAGGAATGCAACGGGGTACTTTTTACCTTCGACATAACCGGCGGGCTTGATCACATATCCGTACACCGTCTCATTGTTCCAGCCTTTGAAGTTGAACTGTTCGAACGCACCGAACTCCATATCCTTCAAGTTGGCATTCACGCCAGTGAGGTTCGTGGCATCCACGTCGATCAACTTGGCTTTCGGCTTGGCGGCATAGAGCTGGCTCGGGCTGTTGAGACCGCTCTTCAAAAAGACAAAACCCTTCGGTGTTTCCACAAAGGCATCGATGTGCCCATCCTTGGACATCGGCGTAACAGAACCCGTCTTCGCTTCGACCTTGAACAGCCGCGTCTTTCCGACATCACCGGCTACCACGTAAAGGCTCTTTCCGTCCGCGCTCCACTTCATATCGTCCACGCTACGGTCCCAATCGCCCACCACCGTGGTCACTTTTCCGGAAGCATCACGCAGTTGGATCCAGAAGCGATCGGCCTCGAAGCCCGGACGCTTCATGGCCTTGTAGGCGAGTGTCTTGCCGTCGGGCGACATGCGCGGTGCAGCGTCCCAAGCCTTGTTGCTCTCCGTCAGGTTGGTGATCGCGCCACCGGAAACCGGCACGCTGTACACATCGAAGTTGGTGCTCCATGGCTCTTTCTTTCCGGCCAAGCGGGCGCTGAAGTACACGGTCTTTGAATCGGGCGAAATGGAGAAGTCACCCTCATCTCCCCAAGGCTTGTTCGGCACATCACCGTCGAGTCCGTTCATTAGCGAGACCGGCGCCTCGTTGCTTTCCAGCGGAAGGAAGAAGAGGTGATTGCGCGTGCCATCGCTCCACGTATCCCAGTGCCGAAAGAAGAGCTCGGTGTAGAGTGCGCCTGTGGCTTTTTCGGCCTTGCGCTCTGCCATCTTCTTCACCGTGCATCCGATCTCGTTGCCTTTGCATTCCGGGAAAACAGCCATTGAAAACACCAGTCCTTTGCCGTCGGGTGTGATCCGATAGGCATTCACATCCAGCGGCTGACGGGTTACCTGTGTGGCCGTGGCGCCGGAAACATCCGTCTTCCACAGTTGCGAAGTTTCTCCAGCACCGCGCGAGGAAAGGAAGTAGAGCGACTTGCCGTCCGGGCTCCACTGCATGCTGTTGGCACCACCTTCGGAAACAGCCAGTTTCACTTCCGCCACGGCGGGTTTTGTGAGGTCCTTCAACCAAAGTGTGGTGACGCCCTTGTTCGCTTCCATATCGGTGGCGCGCACATTGAACACGGCGTATTGGCCGGTAGGATCCACGCTGAGTCCGCTCATGCGGTCCAGCATCAGCATTTCCTTATAGGTGAAAGGCTTCATGGATTGGGCGAAGGTGGTGGAGCCGAGGAGAACGAGCGCGCCCAGCTTTAGGCAGCGCAGGCTCCGGGAAAATGAATAGTGATTCATGGTTGGCGTGTCGCGCATTTTTCAACCGTATTGGGTGCCGCGCGAAGCGCAAAGTACGTAGCACCGACAATCTACTTGGCAGCATTGGCCGAACCAACGTTCAAGTACTCCACTCTTCATTGTTGTACTTATCGTTCGACATACTTCTTGCGCTCATCCAAACTTCGCTGGACGGTTTCATAAAACCCTATTTGCCTCCGCTCCTTGTTCATCTCCTCCACCGGCAGACTTGGCGATAGCGTGATGTTATCCTCTAGGTAGACCGTTCCGAACCGTTGCGGTTCATGCTTGACATTGATCAAAAACAGGTCGTACAAATAGCAATACATGCTGATGTTCACCTTCCCCATGTATGCAGATCGAAGGACCGAGGGCATAAGTGTATTGAAGTCACTTTTGGTACAAAGCCCTTCACGGACCGCATGCTGCCATACCGTAAAAAGGTCATCTATGCCGATGTCATAATCCGGCCATCCGTATACTTCAACGTACTTCATGACGCAAGCCCAGTTCGCGTTGTCAATAACGGCGAGCATGCTGCCAGCAACACCACTGTTTGCTTGGGAAGCAACGATACCGATGAGCGGAGGGGTGCGCAGAAATTGATCCCGCTCCTGTAGTGTCTGGTGGACTGTAAAGCCGGGCCATTCCATCCGATTAGAGAAGAACCGTTTGAGGTACTTGTGGTATTGCTTTTCCGGATAGCCTTCGGGTTCAAGGAAATAACCGTTGTCCGCCATGTATTTCAATTCAGACCATGATGAGAGGGGCTTCCCGATGTTATCGGCGCTAGTCGCGTAACTGAAGTATTCACTGAACGTCATCAACTTCTTCCGATACAACCCTTTATACCGGGAATAAGCGGCCCGGAAGCTCCCTTCCTCAAAAAGTGAATCGGCGACATATTTCTTATACAAGATATCCGGCACCTCAGTATTCTCCCATGATGGCTTTTGCGCATGGCACCAATGTGATAACACCAAGGAGGCAGCCAGAGCTAAAAGAAGCTTCAATTTCATCTGTTCCACAATTTTGGACGTGGGTAGTACGAGGAACTGGGTGTTGCTGTATGGGCTTGCACCGGCCTTTGGGGCGTCGTGCAAAATACGCTGGTCATGCATCCGGTCAATGTCTACCTTGCATTCGCAACCAGTACTTCCGCCCATGTTCTCCAACCGTACCCTGCCCCTCTTGCTGATCGCGTACTGCTTATTTGCAGCCTGCAAGAAGGAGACGAAAAGCGGCAGTGGCGGCATCATTCTCGACCAGCACTTGCAGTTGTCCGTGGACAGCCTTTGTGTGCAAGCTGCGAACATCATTACACCAAATGGAGATGGTATGAATGATGTCTTCCACGTCCAATGCCGGAACGAAACTGGGTACAGCATCACCATCCGCAATGAGGCGGATAGTGTGGTCTTCACCTCAAGGAACTACACCGAAGACTGGAACGGGATCGATGCTACGGTGAATGACAGCGTGCCGACCGCTGGCCGGTACCACTACTCCATCGACGTCACCGGTACATCGGGTGCTCAGCTCTCCGGCAACGCCGAGGTCTACGTGGTACCCGAACACACTACTCCTTGTTTCAACTCGAGCGTGCCTCCTGTGTTCGGTGATCAATTCGATCCGCGGATCTGCGGGATCACTTACCCGAGCAATGATGTGGTTTGCATGTGGTGAGGTAACGACGGGAGTTCTTGTCCAGATCCTACTTTCCCTCTGCCCCTTTCCCATCGGCCCGCCCGATCACATACTTCATGTACGCGAACTCCTCGGCGGCATCCCTGGCGCGGTACTGCACCATGTGGCCTTGGCCTGGCAGGCGGTGAACGCACCGATGCCTTGGGACAGCGGAATGCGGTAGTCCTTGTCGGAGTGGATCACCAACATCGGCACTGTCCAATCCTTCGCGTGCATCATTGGATTGAACGTGTCGTACTTCGCAGGATCCTTGAACACATCGCTGCCGTTCTCCCAATTGTCGAACCACAACTCTTCGGTGGAATAGCCCATGGCCCGGGTATCGAACACGCCGTCGTGCGTCACCAAACATTTCCACGGCTGTTGCCAGTTACCCGCGATCCAGTCCACCATGTAACCGCCGTAGGACGCGCCCAACGCAGCTGCGCGATCACCATCCAAGAAGGCGTACGTCTTCAGCGCATGCGCCCAGCCCTTCTGCAGGTCCTCCAACGGACGGTCGCCCCAGTGCGTGGAGATCGCATCGGTGAAGGCCTGTCCGTAGCCCGTGGAGCCGTGAAAGTCGATCATCACCACCGCATAGCCCGCGCCCGCATAGGACTGCGGGTTCCAGCGGAAGCTCCACGAATCGCCGAAGCTGCCCTGCGGGCCGCCATGGATCAGGAAGGCCACAGGATATTTCTTGCCTTCCACATAACCGGCCGGCTTGATCACGTAGCCATGCACGGTCTCGTTGTTCCAGCCGGGGAAGCTGAACTGTTCGTACTTCCCGAATTCGAGGTTTTTCAAGCTCGCATCCACTGACGTCAGGTTCACCGCGTCCACGTCGATCAGCTTGGCTTTCGGTTTGGCCGCATACAGCAGCGAAGGATTGTTCAGCCCGCTCTTCAGGAAGACGAAGCCCTTCGGTGTTTCGAAGAAGGCATCGATGTGGCCGTCCTTCGACATCGGCGTAACGGAACCTGTCATCACGTCCACTTTGAACAGCCGCGTATTTCCCACATCCTCCGCTACCACAAAGAGGCTCTTGCCATCGGCGCTCCACTTCATGTCATCCACGCTGCGATCCCAGTCAGCTGCCAACGTGGTCACTTTTCCGGAAGCATCGCGCAGATGGATCCAGAAGCGATCGGCCTCGAAGCCCGGACGTTTCATGGCCTTGTAGGCGAGCGTCTTGCCATCCGGAGACATGCGCGGTGAAGCGTCCCACGCCTTGTTGCTCTCCGTAAGGTTGGTGATCGCACCACCGGAAACCGGCACGCTGTACACATCGAAATTGGTGCTCCACGGCTCGGTCTTTCCGGCCAAGCGGGCACTGAAATAAACCGTCTTGGAATCCGGAGAAATGGAGTAATCACCTTCATCACCGAAGGGCTTCGAGGGCACGTCGCCGTCGTAGCCATCCATCAGCGCGACGGCTGCGGCATCTCCTTCCAGCGGCAAGTAGAACAGGTGGTTGCGCGTGCCATCCTCCCACGTATCCCAGTGGCGGATGAAGAGCTTGGTATAGAGGTCGCCCGTGGATTTGTCGGCCTTGCGTGCTTCCATCTTCTTCACTGTGCAAGCGATCTCGTTGCCTTTGCATTCCGGGAAAACGGCCAGTGAGAACACCAGACCTTTGCCATCGGCCGTGATCCGATAAGAACCGATGTCCAACGGCAGCCGCGTGACCTGCGTGGCCGTGGCGCCGGAAACGTCCGTCTTCCAGAGCTGAGAGATCTCGCCTTCGCCGCGCGAGGAGAGGAAGTAGATCGTCTTGCCGTCCGGGCTCCATGCCGCGCTGCTGGCCCCGCCTTCAGAAACACCGAGCTTCACCTCCGGCACGGCCGGTTTGCTCAGGTCCTTAAGCCAAAGCGTGGTGACGCCCTTGTTCGCTTCCATATCAGTGGCGCGCACATTGAACACGGCGTAGTGGCCGCTGGGGTCCACGCTGAGTCCGCTCATACGGTCCAGCATGAGCATCTCCTTGTAGTTGAAAGGCTTCATGGATTGGGCGAAGGTGGTTCCGCTGAGGAGGGCGAGCACGAGCGCACTCACTTGCAGGCGACGAACCGAACTGGAATGGAAGGAACTTGTCATGGGAATGATTGTCACAGATGGTTGAGCTTGAAGCACGCGTGGTTGTGCTGCGCAAAGTACATAGGGTAACCAATCCGTGCAGATCCTTACTCCGAAACCGCGCTCCGCAACTTATCGAAGATCCGTCCCAGAATGCTGCGTTGGTGGGCCACGATCTCCACTTGGCCTTTCATTTCCGGGCGATAGGCCAATTCGCGGTGAAAGGATGACTTGAGTTCCTTGGGCAATTCGATCACAGCCCGATAACCTTCCGCATTCGGCATTACCGCCATGGAACGGACCGTGCCGATCAAACGTCCAAATTCCTCCGAAGGATAGTTGTCCAAACTGACATAGGCTTGTTGACCCGTTTTGACTTTACCTGCTCCGTTACTTGGCACGACTGCCTCAAAGACGAACGACTGCACGACAGGGGCAACACTGAAAAGCAGGTCTTGAGGCTTGACCGTTTGATCGGCGACCACGCGACCGTTATAGTGCAGAATGCCGCTCACCGGGGCGGTCAGTGCGTAGTTCAATTGCCAGGTGTCCGCGAAGGTGCGCAAGGAGGCCACGCTAGCCCGCGCTGATTCCGTCAATTCCCGCTCTTTGGCGGCATCGGCGTGGAACAGGTCGTCCAATTGGCTTTCGAGGTCCAAGCGGGTGATCTTGTTCTGCTCCACGGAACCAGCTAGGTCTTTCAAGGCCATCTGGTGGTCCATGAAGTCGTTCTGTTTGGTCCGGTACGCGGTCTTGGAGATCACCCCGTTGTGTTCGAGCAGGCTGTCCGTCTTGGCTTCCTTCGTATAGTTGGATTGCTTCCGGTTGCCAATGGCCAATTGCTCCTGCGCAGCTTGGATCAGGCGACCATAGCCCTCGATCTTCTTGCGCATGCGCACGTTGCGTTCTTGCCGGTAGTTCTCGGTGCGCCATGTTCGCAATTCCATTGATATCCCGCGCAATGCGTCGTAATCTGCTTGACCGGAGCCAAGCCTCAGGTCGTTCAAGAAAGGGATGGCACTATTCGGTTTGATAAGTGCCGAATCGAATTCGTTCAAAACGGTTTGCAGGAGTTGAATGGAAGCCGGGGAGGTCGGGCTTTCCACAACCGCGATAGTTGTTCCCACCTTCACCGTATCTCCGTCCTGAACACTCAGTTGCACCAATTTCCCTTCAGTACGTGCGGTGATACTACGTGGCGGGTCGGTTGTGGTCAATGTACCTGGTGCAACGATCGCATCCGGATAACGGATGAACCACGACAGCAGGACCAACATCAGGATCATCCCAAAGATCACCGTGATGCCGTACCGAATGGTCCAGTGAGGCATGCGGCCCAAGATCTCCGAAACGCTTTCGCTCCGCAACTCCACCGGCGCACACTCAATACGCTCTTCAACCGGCATTCAGAGGGATTGAATTATCAGCGTTCATCAGTGTCAAACAGCGGTTAGAACCAAAAAGACCAATGCATTATCCGTGTTCATCTGTGTCCATCCGTGGTTAAGAAAACCAGTCCGCCGTCAGGCGGTCACTTCCGTCGCGCTCGTTGCGTGCGTTGCGGTTGTCCAACACCGAGAGCTGTCTATGATCTGCGTTCATCTGCGCTAATCTGCGGGTAAGGCATTCAATCCGCGGACCCTATCCGTTCCAGTTGTAATTGGTCGCGCACCAAACGGAAATAGATGCCCTGCTTGGCGATCAATGCTTCATGGGTGCCTTGCTCAGCGATTCGTCCTTCATCCAAAACCACGATCTGGTCGGCGTTCTTCACCGTGCTCAGCCGGTGGGCGATCACCACGGCGGTGCGGCCCTTGAAAAAGGTGTGCAACTTGTCCATGATCTCGCGCTCGTTGCTGGCATCCAAGGCACTGGTGGCCTCATCGAACAGCAACAACCGGGGTTGCTTGTATACAGCCCGTGCGATCAACAAGCGCTGCTTCTGGCCGGTGCTCATGCCGAGACCCTCCCCGCCGATCTTCGTGTTCCAGCTCAACGGAAGCCCTTCCACGAAATCCTTGATGTTGGCGATGTCCGCCGCATGCATCAGGCGCTCACGGTCCACGCGCTCTTGCCCGATGGCGATGTTGTTGGCAACTGTGTCATTGAATATGAAACCCTCCTGCATTACCGTACCGCAATGTGCCCGCCACGCCGTGTGCCCAATGTTGTCCAGCCCTATGTTGCCGTAGGTGATCTGCCCCTTGTCCACCGGATAGAATTTCAACAGCAGCTTCATCAAGGTGGTCTTCCCACTCCCGCTGGAACCTACGATGGCGGTGGTCTTGCACGCGGGTATGATCATGTCCAGATCGCGCAGCACCGGTTCCGCACTGCCGGGGTAGCGGTAGGCCACGCCCTTTAAAGTGATGTCGCCATCCACCGGGATGTCGTGGATGCGTTCGCCTTCGTCCTGTTCCTCATCCGGCCTCGAATGGATCTCACTCAGGCGCTCCAAGGCGATCTTGGCGTCCTGGGTGGTATAGAGGAAACCGATCAACTGCTGGATGGGGCTGTTCAATTGCCCGATGATGTAGGCGATGCTCATCATCATGCCCAAGGTGATGGACCCATCGATCACCAACATGGCGCTGAGGATGGTGATGCCGAGGTTCTTCAGTTCGTTCACCAAACCGCCGCCGATGCTTTGGGTCTGTTGCAGTGCCAAGCCCTTGATCTGCACCTTGAACAGCCTCGCCTGCACCTCCTCCCAGCCCCATCGCTTTTGCCGCTCCGCATTATGCAGTTTGATCTCCTGCATGCCGTTGATCAGCTCGATCACTTTGCTCTGTTCCGCGCTCATCTGTGCGAAGCGCTTGTAGTCCAGGTCACGACGGTGGTTCATGAAAAGCCAGACCCAAGCCACATAGATGACCGACCCTACAAGGAACACCGCGAAAATGGACAGGCTGTACCACGCCAGCACCGCCCCGAAAATGACCATGTTGAAGAGCGAGAACAACACGCTGAGCGAAGTGGTGGTGAGCAGTTGCTCAATGCGTTGGTGGTCGTTGATCCGTTGCAGAATGTCCCCGGTCTGTTTGCTGTCGAAGAAGCCGATGGGCAACTTCATCAGCTTGATGAAGAAATCGGAGATCAGCGCGATGTTAATGCGCGTGCTAAGGTGCAATAAGATCCAACCCCGCACTATCTCGATGGCTGTGCTGCCGAGGTAAAGGAAAAACTGAGCGATCAGCACCAAATAGATAAAGTGGATATCCCGGTGCTGGATGCCGACGTCCACCACGCTTTGGGTAAGGAATGGAAAGAGTAGCTGGATCAAGCTTGCCGCTAAGAGGCCAAGCGCCAACTGCCACACGAATTTCCTGTGCGGCCAGAGGTATTGGAACAGAAAGCCGAAACTCTTCGGGCGCTCCGCGTCATCTTCTTCGCTCTGACGCAAGAGTGGTGTGGGTTCCAACAATAAGGCGATGCCTTCTTGGGTATCCCGATTTGCGGACTTGCCGATCCATCGTTCCAAGAATTCCGCTTCAGTGTAGGTAAGCAGCCCATGTGCGGGATCGGCTACATGGATCGTGGGTTGCTTACGGCGTTTTGAAATCCTATAAAGCACCACAAAATGGTCGCTGTTCCAATGCAAGATGCAGGGAAAAGGTTGCTCCTGCAGCAACGTCCTAAGCGCCAGTTTTACACCCAAGGTGCGGAACCCGATGGACTCCGCCGCTTGGGCTATATTGTTCAGGGTGCTCCCCGTTCGGGTGGTCTCGCTCAAGCTCCGTAATTTTTCCAGCGAAATGGACCGCCCGTGGAATTTGGCCACCATGCGAAGGCAGGTGGGGCCGCAGTCCATGTAGTCCGGCTGCTTGTGGAAGGGGAAGCTCATTCATCCCAGAGTTTGGAATTGATCGCAGCTATGCGTTGGTGATCCACCGTAAACCCCTTACTATCATTCGTGATACCACATTCAGGGAGCCCACGGTAGCCCACCTCATCCTGCCATTTGCTAATATACGGATTGTAAGCACATTCTTCTTTGTAAAAGTACGTGCCGTTGCCGCGCTGGTCAGGTACCCTTGGATCCACGCACATATACTTGAGTTCGCAATCCTTACAAACCGTAACATCATCCTTTTTTACGGACCACAACGCGGGCTTGCCCATGGTATTGAGGTGCTCCGATAGGGCGGTTGCGAGCGCCTTCGGTGTAGAGTAAATACTAGAGCGGTTTACTCCTGGGCCGATTCGACCTTTTTCGTCGATAAAAATCTTCCGATTATAATATACATTCCACCGGAGGGCATCCATATAGACCTCTTGGTTCAATGTAAGGCAGGGCTCGTATCGCCCGCTACTTGATCGGTCCGGGACCTGGTGTAGGGACACGTCGCCACTGAAGCGAGGGTTGATGTCGCTTCCTTTCATTGATACGAACCTCAGTTTAGGGCTTAATTCACGCTCCGGAATGAGGGTTGCAATCAAGGATGGCGATACTTCTTCATCGAGATGGATAGACACCGACGTGATGGATATACTCTCCATGGTTTGCCAGAAAGATCGGAGTAGTCCTTTGTTTCTAGCTATCATGCGCACGGCTATATGCTGGCATCCGGCCTCCTCCAGAACGCGCAACACGTCCGGTCTCGCAAGGGAAAGGGGAAGCACGGCCGTATCGATTAGCAAGGGACGTTCAACCACAAGGTCTATCTTTGGAAAGTTGTTGCTGAAGGCAGCCGGACATTCAAATATCAGTTCCTCCTTTTCGAGCAGTTCCAGCCAGTCAAAGAGATTTATTCCCGCTTGCCGAACACGCTTCTCGATCGTACTTAGTGGCACACCCTGGCTTTCAATGAGTGTGCTGACCAGTTCCTTCGGCAGGAAATGGTGGGCACTCCGAGGTAGGTCATACGCAATGCCGCGCAGATAGCCGGTGTGGAGCCTGACTTGTTCATGAATGCGAATGACTTGCATCAATTCGTAAGTATAAAGGGCAGCTTCAGCACTGGACGGTAACGGAGATTGTTGGTGCGGTGCCGATTAGACCGAAGATGGGAGGATCTCTTTGCGGCTTTGATCACCGAAAAAGTGCTCAGGCGCATGTATGGAGGTAGTTCTTCACAGCTTTTCAATGCAGCGTTAAGCTTATCAATCCTGATTGTAGCCATGTATCAGTGTTTCTGCAATCAATTTTTCAATCTTGTAATTGCAGGGGTAGGAAACCTGCTTGAACTGACCCACCGGATTGACTTCCAGAAACACGTAATCGCCTTGCGGAGTGAGGATCATGTCGATAGATCCCGAACGCAGTCCCAGGGTCGTCATTAAGGCGCACAGCATATTCTCCACGGCAGAGTCGAATCGGAATGGTGGCGTGCGGTTTGGTCGTTCTTCATTGTAATTGCGGAAATCGACCCGTGTGCGCTTATCGACTTGGCTAAAGATGGCCGAGGCGAAAATCCGACCATCTAGATAGAAGACCCGAAGGTCAAGCCATTTGGCTATCAGAGGTTGAAAAAGCGCATTGGGGAAACGAACTGGGAGCGAACGGAGGTAGGCCGCAGTACATATGGTGGTTAGGCCACCATATGTGGCTCCGGCAACGCGTGCGTATACTCCTTGAGAAATGTTCTTGGTTATCACTGCGCCATGCTCCTTCCTAAAACCTTGTGCTATCGACCGCCGGTTAGTAATGAGCGTTGCCGGAATTTTGAGGCCGATCTTTTGCGCCAAAGCGAGGACAACTACTTTGTTCAGTTTATTATCGAATGGGCTGTTGATTGCTTCTTTGAATATGGTTCGTCCCAAAGCCTCCGTTGTACATTGGTGTTCCAGATCGAGTTGGTTTTGTAGAGAATTGCGGTCTCTCCTTGTGAAACCTTCCATGGGTGGAATCGTGTAGTCCACCAGATTGAAGCCCCCCCTTCGATACCATGTATGCGCGGTGTGGCCTTCCCAAACAGCCTCATCGCGTGTAGCGAGTGTGCAGGTCACACCTTGATCCGACAGAAGCATGGTGTAATCCTTGATCTTATCGTTCTCGTTCAATCGAATGAACGGGGCCTTGAAATGATAGAGCCAATCAATTACCTCGTTGGTCGACTGGTCATCATGGTCCGAAATGATTACGATCATCGGATACAGTACTTGGTCCTTCGTGCCGCAAGGCCGTCTGGATCGCGAACCGGTACCTCACCAGGCAGGGTGCCATAGTATTGCTGCCCACTGTGGAACTGGAGCGTCATGTCGTAGATGTACGCGAATCCGTTGTCATCCTTTCCCTTATCGAACATCTGGTTTATATAAGGCATGATCGCGTCCCAGCGATCTTGAAATCCCGTCGGGTTCTTGCCGCAATGCAGGAGCACCAGTTCAACAATACCGCCCGCGTTGTAGAGATCATCATATCCATTGGGCAGACCGTAGTGAGCCGACAGTTGAATGAGCTCACTGAAGTTGGCATTGTCGCGCTCGATTACTATGGAGTCAGCCAGAGATTCTCGTGAAATTGTGTTGTACACATAGGCCCGCGACTGATCTCTGGCATAGATGTGTTTTAGTGTTTCGATGACTTCCTTGCGCGGGGCGTGGGAAACTTCGAATGCGCTTCGACAGCTATCCTCGATCGAGTGGTACCACACAGCATATCTACCCGAAGTTATGTCCGAGGCGAAGACCATCCCGGTTGTTGTGCTGTCATTCATGTAGCCATGGTTGGCTGTCAAGTCAACCAAGATGTGCTTAAACAATCCGCTATCTCCGGCCAAGTAGGCTTCGATGCAAATAGACAGTTTACCCCTGGGGTCTACGTGCGAGTGATCCAAAGTCTGAAACAGTTTGAATGCCCTGGGTAGCTCTTTCACTTCAACCAGCCGGAACACGCTGTCGAGCATGGTACGTTCCACGGTACATTGGCCGGTCGCATGTGTCAGCATCGTCGCAGAAAAGACCAAGCATGCCCAAGTGCGGAGGGACAGTGATGCATGCGTTGGTAAAGCACTGCGCCATCGCTGAATGCGATGGCGCAGTGCTTTAATTGTCATGTTGTTAGGCTCTACTTGCATCCGTCGTCGCCGCGCTCAGTCAAAACTGTGTCTGCAGTGGGTGGTTGCGTGCTATTATCGCCGCAATCGCTGCGTCCCATCAAATTGGTACAGTCGTTATCGCCAGTACCAGTACTGCCAATACCGCCATGAATAGCATCCAAGTTGGACAGGCGATGCTTGGCCAGCTTTGTGAAAAGGCCTTCACTTTTTCTTTTCTTCGTTTTCATCGTATCAATTCAAAAAATCTAACCTACTCTATCCGAGCTTTTCGGCAACCGCTCACGGTGTGGCTACAAAGGCTACTGGCTGCTCCGTGGTTTCGGCCTTCTCACGAAGGGCGTACGGGTTGGCAACCGATGTTCCTATCCGCCAGACAAATGTTCTACGTTGGTTTCGCCCGTCCAAGTACATTGCGAGACAATTTAGGGTACTTTCCCGACAAAAGTTGACAACCATGGACCGGAAAGAACTCGGTGACAAGATACGCTACGTTCGCAGACGTAAACAGCGGACCCAGCAGAACATGGCGGATGCGCTGGGCATGAGCAGTGCCAAGCAATATGGCCGACATGAGACCGGGGAAGCCAAGACGGACATGGAGCTTTTGGAACAGATCGCCAACGAGTTCGAAATGTCCGTACCGGAACTCCTTTCTTACGATGAGTCTGTTTCATTCAATCACTGCACCCAAAAGCATGTCTTGGGTTCCAACAACACCTACCACGAGACCAGCCTGAAGGAGTGTGAGCTATATGAGGCTCGGATCAAACACTTGGAGGAGGAAGTGATTTTTCTGCGGGAGACGAACAAAGAGTTGATGGCGCGGTTGGGGGAGAAATAAGGGCGCATTGGTGCATCCCGGATGGCCGGTCATTCACTTTTCGCCTTCACCGCAAAAACCGCTCAAATGTTTCGTTGTTGATCACCTCGAATGTAGCCTTCGGATAGGCATCTGTGAAGGTCTGCGGGGGACGCGCCTTCGCTTTGGGCGACCACTTGATCTCCATGGCGCGCAACTTCCCGTTGTTCTCCTCGACCAGATCGATCTCCTGTTGTTGTACGGTGCGCCAATAGTAGAGCCGTGCTCCGGTGTCAGCGTAGATGTTGCGTTTGTGCAATTCGGACACGATGAAATTCTCCCAGAGCGCGCCGGCATCCTGGCGTTGAACAAAAGGTGAACGGTCGCCGATCACGGCGTTGCGGATGCCGTTGTCCCAGAAGTAGACCTTCTGTTTTGAGCGCAGTTCGGAGCGGAGGTTCCTGCTGAACGGCCCGAGGCGGAACACGATGTAGCTCTGCTCCAAGTATTGGACGTACTGCTCTGCGGTCTTCATGTCGATGCCCACCGTGCGGGCCACTTCGCTCATGGAAACCTCCTGCCCCACCTGCCAAGCCAAGGCTTGCAGCAGGTCCACCAAGGCGCGTGGCTTGCGGATGCCTGTGAGCGCCAGGATGTCCTTGAAAAGATAGCTGTCCGCCAGTTCGCGCAATACCCGATCGCGGTCGGCTTCAGCAGTGAGAATCTCCGGATACATGCCAGAGACCAGTATCTCCTTCAGCTTTCCGCGAGCAGTGAGCAGACCGTCGTGATGCACCAGCTCCTTCCACGTTATCGGGAAAAGTTGAAAGGTCCACTTGCGACCGGTCAACGGCTCTTGTATCCGGTTGTTCAGTTCCAAGACCGAAGAGCCTGAGAGGATGACCTTTTTGCCAAGCTCATCGATCATCATCTTCGCCGTCAGCCCAACCCCGTCGATACGTTGCGCTTCGTCGATCACGACCACGGATGCGTTGCCAAGTAGCTGTTTCAGTTCTTCTTGGCCTGCGTCCGTCAAAGCACGTTGGACAGCCGGGTCATCTCCGGTGAAGCGGACAACCGAAGGTAGGTCCCGTGTCAATTCGTTGATCAAGGTGGTCTTTCCCGTCTGTCGGGCACCGAGCAGCACAATGGCCTTCTTGCCCTTCAGACGGTGCCGAAGTTCCGGGAGCAAGGTGCGTTCGATCATGATTTTTCAGGATTGTATTCCGTAAATATCATGATTTTCTCGGAATACGTTCCTTGAATACGGCTTTCAAGAGTGAACTATCTGTGTTTCCAGAGAATCCGATCATGTGAATCTACTGCTATAGATAGGCTCATCTCTTCTTCGCCTTCTTCACCTTGGGTGGCAGCGTGAGCACATGCTCCAACGAAAGCTTCACCCACTTCTCCATGGCCTTGCGGCTTTCCACCTCGTCGGCATCCACAAGGAGAATGCCCTTGCCGTCACCTTTCCCCATGTGGAACGGTTTCGCACCGGGCCATTCGCTCGCCTCCGCGTGCCGTTCCGGATCAAACTTCACCAGGAAGTCGCCCTTGCTCGTGATGCCCACGCTCATGTTGCCGCGCACCATGAAGATGATGCCCCCGAACATTTTCACGGTCTCCGCTTCAATGCCTTGTGATAAGAGGACCTCGGCGATGCGAAGCTCGAACTGGTGATCGTAGGCCATTTGTTTGATTAGCTGATCAGCTAATGTGACGATTAGCTGATGACAATTCACAGATGAAGTCGTTCGGAGCGCCCATCAGCTAATCAGCTAATCCCTCTTCTCATCAGCTAATCATCTTCAAGCTGCGAGCTCAAACTGCACACGTACCATCTCCAGCAACTCCAACACAATGCGAGGATCGTTCTCCGTCACCAGCTTCATGCGGTGCTCCTTGAAATTCGGAAGGCCCTTGAAGTAGTTGGTGTAGTGGCGGCGCATCTCCACCACGCCTTCGTGGTCGCCTTTCCAGAGGAGGCTGCGCTCGAAGTGTTCGCGAGCAGCGTCCACGCGGTCGTCTATCGTGGGTGGTGGCAGGTGCTCTCCGGTGGCGAAAAAGTGCTTGATCTGGTTGAAGATCCACGGCGCACCGATGCTGGCCCGGCCGATCATCAATCCATCCACGCCATAGCGGTTGCGGTATTCCAAGGCCTTCTCCGGTGAATCGATGTCGCCGTTGCCGAAGATGGGAATGTGGATGCGCGGATTGTTCTTCACCTCGCCGATCAAGGTCCAGTCCGCCGGGCCTTTATAGAGTTGTGCACGGGTGCGGCCGTGGATGCTGAGCGCTTGGATGCCCACATCCTGTAGTCGCTCGGCCACCTCCATGATGTTCTTCGTCTGATCGCTCCAGCCCAAGCGCGTCTTCACGGTGACGGGCAGCTTCACGGCCTTCACCACTTTATCGGTGAGCCGCACCATCTTATCCACGTCCTGCAGGAGACAAGCCCCGGCGCCTTTGTTCACCACCTTGTTCACGGGACATCCGTAGTTGATGTCGATCAACTCCGGGCCTGCGCGCTCGGCGATTCGCGCAGCCTCTTCCATGGCATCCTCGCTCCCACCGAAAAGCTGGATGCCCACGGGGCGTTCCTCCGGAAAGATGTCCAGCTTCTTCATGCCCTTCGCCGCCTGACGGATCAACCCTTCGCTGCTGATGAACTCGGTGTACATCAGGTCGGCACCGTGCTTTTTGCAGAGCGCGCGGAAGGGCGGATCGCTCACATCCTCCATGGGAGCGAGGAGCAGCGGGAAATCGCCGAGTTCTATGGGGCCGATGCGGGGCATGTGGGAAATGGCTGCGAATTTACGGACTTGATGGGTGGCTGGACAGGGTTTTGTTGGGATCACTGGATTGAACGGCAAGGACCGGCGAAACGGGAATGATGCCGTTTGACAGGATTACGGGATTGACAGGATCGGATCCGCCTTGCGGCGGGAAAGACGGACAAGAGCGAAGAGCTCGCGACAGAGTTCCGATCAGGTTTCGCGGATCATGTCCGTGGCCTCAGGCATTACGCAGCGTAAACCAAGAAGCCCGGAGATCGCGAACGATCCCCGGGCTGGCTGAGGCGTTATAGACGTAGGCTCCACTACGAACGCCTCAGCGTATGGTCATTCTTTGAGCCCGACACAGAGCCCTGCCAAGGCGATCAGGCCGATGAGGAAGGCGCACCAGTAGACGATGTGTGGGCGGTTTGCGGGCTTGATGAACGACATGCTATCTGCGGTCCAAGCGGGCCACGTTCTTTTACTTTAAGGCTAAAGGCAACCGTCAGGATCGGCTGTTCATTCAGGTCTATAGATCGTTAAGCTTTTCGACTCCATCATCTTCCCGTCATTACTGAGGAGAAATTGCAATTTCCCGTTACTGGAGATGTCACGGACGTTGATCCACCGGCTCACCTCGCTTACGGTGTCACCCAGTTCCAGCGTTCCGCCAAAGACCAACTTGCCGTCATGGCCATAGGCGCTCACATTGCCGTCGTGGTCGAACTTCAAGCGGAAGTTCTCCCCGATGAAGGTTTTGCCTTTCAAGTAGTTGGCACATTCGCTTGAATTGCCGGTGTTCAAGACGGCGGAGGCCCCGACGTTCGTGATCGTGCATACGTGCAGCGGGGCTTGAGACC
This sequence comes from Flavobacteriales bacterium, assembly GCA_038234075.1. GTDB lineage: Bacteria > Bacteroidota > Bacteroidia > Flavobacteriales_F > PHOS-HE28 > PHOS-HE28. The sequence goes on from JBBSUV010000002.1 coordinate 82,601, forward strand.
CCGGATCATCCGGTCCGGACGGCCGCGGTCCCGAATTGCAAGCGATGATGGATACCAGTATCAACAGCGCTTGGAAGAAGTTAAGCAAGTTTCCCATGTAGGCGATCCCGATGGAGGACGCCATTTGATAGATCTTCCCGCAAAAGGTTACCACCCCCTACCTTGCCACCCTCATGGAGTCCACCCTCCAACCTGCCGCCCACACCGAACATGATCGGTACCGTGCCCTGTACAAGGAGCATCGGAACCCCTTTGTGCGTTGGGCACAACAGCGTTATCATGTGGAGGATGAGGAAGCCCACGATGCCTTCCAGGAAGCCGTGATCGTGCTTTACCGAAAATCGAGCGACGGTGGTTTGGCGGAGCTGAACTGCTCGGTGCGGACCTATCTCTTCGCCGTGGGCAAGAACCAACTGCTGAACCGCATGCGCGTTCTGAAGAAGCAGGATGCGCTCCAGGATGACTTCGATGGTATCCTAGTGGCGGATCCGGGTATCAAAGGTATGGACGGGCAGGAAAAGGAGGCCACTGCGGAACTGGTACGTCAACGCTTGGCGGAGCTGAAACCGGATGACCGCCGCGTGCTTGAGCTTTACTACTTGGAAGGGAACGATATGGATGCCGTGGCCGAAGCCATGGGACTGAAGAACCGCAACGTGGCGAAAAAGAAAAAGCACTACGCGCTGCAACGTCTGATCTCATTGGTGCGTGTTGTCAAAATGCTTGCTCTGTGATGGAAGAGCAGCAGAACGACCCCGTTATGGAACGCACTATCCGCTATGTGGAGAACGACATGGACGTGGTTGAACGCGCTGCTTTCGAGCAGGAGTTAGCCAAGGACCCGGCGACGCGGGAGAACCTCGCCGCAGTGCGGAACACCATCTCCGGACTGAAGGACTTGGGCGTGGAACGGCTGCGGAAGGAATTGCGCTCCGCCGATGCCGAGCTGAACGGAAGAGGCATGGCGGGAGCTTGGCGCAAGTGGTGGTGGGCCGCAGCAGCCGTGGTGTTGCTCGGCGGGCTGGGCTGGTGGCTAATGCCGCGCGATACACCGCAGGCACTGGCCGATCATTATGCGGTAAAGGAGGAAGGGTTGCCCGTGCTGATGGGTACCAGCCCGCGCGTGCTCGACGCGATCATGAACGCCTACAAACAGGATGATCTGGCCACGGCCGGTCAATTGCTGGAACTGGCGGCGCTCAAGGACCCGACCAATGACACACTCCTGTATTTCACCGGCGTAGTGATGGAGAGGGAGAAGAAATACCCAAAAGCCGAAGCAGCCTATGCCCGTGTTCCTGGAGGTTCCGCTTATGCGTTGCGGGCGATGTACCGTGGGGCATTGTGCGCTTTGCAGGAAAGCAGAACGGACCAAGCGCGCGTCCTGCTCCAACGCGTGGCCGCGGGTAAGGATGCTCAACTCTCTGAGCGCGCCGAGGATCTTCTGAAGCGTCTTGATCGCCTATAGCCTGCTCCGGCACCGACCGCGAGGATGAATGCACCGCCCATCCACCAGAAGGGCCGGGTTGAAGAGTTCTTGGGGACCGATCGTACCTCCGCGCCAGTGGTAACGATGCCGGCCCAGTAAAAAGGATTTGCCAACGCTCCATCCGCATGCTCGCGCAGATGATCTGCTTTCGCTGCCGAAAGGGCTTCACTGACGGATCGCCCCTCATCCATGTATGCGTACATCCGTTCCAGCACTTCACTTGTGGCCTGATCGTCCACCGGCCAAAGCGTCTCCACAACTGCTTGTGCCCCGCTGCGCAGAAAGGCATTGCCGAGGCTCATGGCGCCTTCGCCGATAAAAACCCGTCCCTCACCACTGGAACAGGTGCTCAATACCACCAATGGGGCCTTGCAGCCGATGCTGTCGATGTCGTTGAGCGTAAGGCTGCCATCGGTCAAAAGCAGATGTGGAATTGCGTCCGGCACATCCAAGGCCTCTGCATGCGTAGCGATATGCAGTGCGACTTCACCGTGCATCAAGGCACCGAGCCGCGCACGTGTGAGCGGTGCGGTGGAAAGTGGTTCACCCTTGCGCTCTTCCTGCCTACGCACCAGCGCGTTCGCAAAGGGGAGAAGGGAAAGGCCGGGCACATCCGCCACCACATAATTGAACCTGCCACCGGAGAGTGTGATCGCGGGCTTTAGCGCACCTCGGATCGATCGTGCGTAGCGCACTGTCGTGCGGTTCCGCAGGTATGGCAGGTCGCCCCAGTTCTTCCCGGTCACCGTATCGGCTAACAGCGCTTCGAAAGGAAGGAAGGCCATCGGGCCGTCGGGAACAATGATCAGTTCCTGCACCTTTTCACCCACAAGGGCATCCTTCAGCGTGTTCACATAAAGCGCATTACCGATACGGCGATAGTCCTCCACATTGCCCTCCTTCATCGCTCGGCGAAGGGCGGTGCCAAGCTGTGCCAAGTCGCCGGAGTTGAGCTTCTCGATCCCGGGCCGAATAATGCGGGTGCCTGTATGGTCCATTACGATAGCCATGAGCCATGGATAGCCGTGGAATGCGACGAGCATGGTGCCTTCAGGCAGTCGGGATGGTCCGGTATGCTCGTGGCTCATCGCTGCTTCCACCGAGGACGCACCGGAGCGCAACAGATCACGTTGCTCCAAGGCTCCCCGGTCCAGATCATACCAATCCAGTACTTGTTGCAACCGCGCGTGATCGCCGTTGAGGGCATACAGCTCGGCAGCGAGATGGGTGCCATAGCGGAACGGGGAATGGCTGTAACTCCCCATCACTTTCTGTATGTCACGGCTCCTGTATTCGCGGAGCATGGCCCACCAATAGGGCACGGCGGCTTCGAGACTTTTGAGCGCCAGTCGCAAACGCATCGTATCGGGAGGCTCTTGGTATTGATCGGCATAGGCGAGCGCTCTTTGGAACAGCAACTCCACCATTTGAGCCTTGTTGGCAAGCCTCGGTTCAAAGTGCAGCGGATCTTCACGCTTGCTCCCGCTGTATGGCGCCAGCATGGTGAGCAACGCCTGGTCAAATGCTGCAATGGCGATCTGCGAACTATCCTGGCCGTAGGCGAACTTGTACAGTAAGGCCGTAGTGTAGTGTTCCATCATCATCGCCTCGGAAGCGCCTTGACCCATGGCGGACAGCAGATCCATGGAGCGCCGGTAATGCGTCAAGCCACTGTCCACAAGGCTATGGAGTTCGAAGGAATTGGCGGGCAGGCGTTTCCAACCGATCTGGTCAGTGAAGGTGTTGCCGATGTCATGTGTGACCTGCGCGATCCAGAGGGTATCCTTTGTGTGCTCAGCGATCCGCAAGGCTTCCCTGAAGAATGATCGCGTGCGTTCAAGATCATTTCCTGGATGCTCTGCACCCACCACATGGAGGATCTTGTACGCATATGCGAATTCCCGCAGCACGAAAATGCGTTCATCAGCCTTCACGCCACCCTTTCGTGTTGCCAGCAAATGCTTGGCGCGCGTGGCCTCGGCATAGGCTACCGCCTGATGGTCGAGCTGGGGTCCGCTCATGTAGGAGTGATAGCGCGCTTGGTACGCATAGCCCACTCCGGCCTCAGCGGAGCTGTCCCCAAAGAGCCGCTGGCGCATGGAGAGCGCCACGTTCCAATTCTGCTGAGCCTCCCCGATATCGCTGAGCCGGTAATACTGCTCTCCCTTCAATTCCAGCAGCCGCGCCCGCTCCAAGGAGGCTCTGTCATGGGTGACCAAGGCCTTCTCGATCAAGGCGAGATCGCGAGTAACATCACCCTGCAGCGTGACGGAAGCAGCACGCACATGCGCGCTTTGTCCCTGAAGATGGACCACGCATAGCAGGAGCACAATGGAAAGCAGGTACCGCACGGAATGCAATTTAGCCGGCCGTTCAGGCGCGCGATCCCGTTGCATTTTAGAACTGGATCAATTCATGTCCACAGGCATCCAGTCGATCACCGTGCCACTGCATTCCGGTGCATTCGGGCAGCAGATGTAGAGGAAGCCATTGCTGCCTTTGTACACCTTGAAGTCCACCACGCGGATCACCTCAATACAGTGGAGGCAGCGGAAGACGTCGGTGAGCTTCACCACGGGTGTGAAGGGATAGTGCTCCTCGAGGAACGCTTGCTTATCCGTTATGTGGACCAGCTCCATCCGACTAAGGTAGTGGATAGGGGGATCCGGGATATGACGATCACGGGCGGACCGATGGGTGGAGAAGGATCGATCGAATGAGAGGCCCGTTCCCTTGGGGCGTGGCTACGATCGAAGACCAAGGAAGTGAAGGAGGGATTGGGCAAGGCGCGCTTTCCCGGAGGGGGTGGCTTCGATCGGCGACCCGCTGCGCGGGTTCCGCATAAAGACCGAAGGCCGCTTATCCAAGCAAGCTTGGTCGCGGCTTATTGAATGGGATTGATGAAACGCTCAAGGATGCTTCCAGCGATCACCGCAGAAATATCAAGAGAGGGATTGCGCGAGGCGCGCTTTCCTAGAGGGGATGGCTTCGAGCGGCGACCCGCGGCGCGGGTCCCGCAGAAAGTCCGCAGGCCGCGTATGCAAGCAAGCTTGGTCGCGGCCTATTGAATGGGATTGATGAAACGCTCAAGGATGCTTCCAGCGATCACCGCAGAAATATCAAGAGAGGGATTGCGCGAGGCGCGCTTTCCCAGAGGGGAGGCTTCAACGCTGCGGCCGCTTTGCGGCCTTTGGTCCCAAAGCTGAAGATCGGTGCTTGGAGCTAGCGCCGCACCGATCTGCAGCTTTGGGACCGCCCGCTGCGCGGGCAGCGTTAGCGGAGAAGGAGGGATTCGAACCCCCGTTACCTTTCAGTAAACACACTTTCCAGGCGTGCGCCTTAAACCACTCGGCCACTTCTCCAATACACCGCTTCCGGGAATGCGGGCCGCGAATGTAACAAGGCCGCGCCTTACTGAACGTCAATTTCGCCACAGAGCGACTCTCCCATGCGTCGCATGACCTCCTTCTCCCCTATCCCCTGCCCCAAAAGGAACATCAATTTGGTGATGGCGGCCTCAGTGGTCATGTCCTGTCCGCTTACCACGCCCATCTCCGCAAAGGCCCGGCTGGTCTCATAACGGCCCTGCTCCACGCGTCCGCCCACGCATTGGGTGACGTTCACCAGCACGATGCCGCGTGCGCGCGCTTCACGAAGAACAGCGAGGAGGTCGCTGTCCGTGGGACCGTTACCACTGCCGAACGTGGTGAGGACGGCGGCTTTCAGGCTGGGATCGTTCAGCATCCCCTTGACCCAGGAAGCGCGGATACCGGGAAAAAGCCGGATCACCCCGATGCTCTCGTCCATCCGCGTATGCACACGCAACGGGCCGGTGCGCCGGGGAAGCAATGCGGCCTGGTCGTAGCGGATGTGGACACCCGCCTCGGCCAGCACGGGCCAATTGGGCGAACGGAAGGCCTCGAAGCGCTCCGCATGCACCTTCACCGTGCGGTTGCCGCGGTAGAGGCTATATTCAAAGTAGACCGCCACTTCCGCCACTTTTGGCGTGCCGTTCTCCTTCGCCGCGGCGATCTCGATGGCCGTGAGCAGGTTCTCCTTGCCGTCCGTGCGGATGGTGCCCAACGGCAGTTGGCTGCCGGTGAGGATCACAGGCTTGCTGAGGTTCTCCAATAGAAAGCTGAGCGCGCTGGCGGTATAAGCCATGGTATCGCTGCCGTGGAGGACCACGAAGCCGTCGAACTCCGCGTAGCGCTGGCCGATCGTTCCCGCGATACGCACCCACTGGGGCGGATGCATATCGCTGCTGTCAATGGGCGTACCAAATGACACGGTATCCAGTGAAATGCCCATTCGGGCCAGCTCCGGTACTTGTTCCTCCAAGTGGTCGAGGTTCATGGCGTGGAGTGTGCCGCTGCGCGCATCGGCCACCATGCCGATGGTGCCACCGGTATAGATCAGGAGGACTTTTGGCGCACTCATTCGGTGAAGAGCAGCTCAGCGTTGGCCGTGGTGATCCGTGCCACTTCCTCCACCGTGATCCCCACGGCGGTCGCAAGCGCTTCGGCGATCGTGGGGATGTAGCTGCTCTCATTACGCTTGCCGCGATTGGGTACCGGAGCGAGATATGGGGAATCGGTCTCCAGCACACAGTGCGCCGCACCTACTTCCGCCATGGTCTCCGCAAGTCCGCCTTTCGGGAACGTGATGACACCACCGATGCCAAGCATGAAGCCACCGATATCGATGATGCGCCGCGCTTGTTCGGCGGAACCGGTGAAACAATGGAAAACGCCCGTGAGGTGCTCGTTCTTCTCCTCTTCAATGATGGCGATCGTCTCCTCGAAGCTCTCGCGGCAATGGATCACCACGGGAAGCGCGAGCTCCTTGGCCCAGCGTACCTGCTGACGGAACGCGAACTGCTGCTGTTTGAGCCACGTCTTGTCCCAATGGAGGTCGATGCCGATCTCACCCACGGCCCAATAACGGCCGGTGCCGAGTAAGCGCTCCACTTCGGCGAGATCCCGGCCCGGGTCATCGCCCACCGAGCATGGATGGAGGCCCATCATGGGAAAGCAGACCTCCGGGAATTGATCGCAAAGTGTATGCATGGCCTCCACACTGGTGAGGTCGATGTTCGGAAGGAAGAGCCTGAGGACACCGGCATCCAAGGCGCGTTGCACCATTTCGGTGCGGTCCGGATCAAACTGTTTGTGATAGAGATGGGTGTGCGTGTCGATATACATTTCAAGTTCCAAAAGTCGGAATACCGCAAATGTGAGGCTTTCGGTACAAGATACGGGATGGAGCTTTCCACAGATGTGGAGGGATGGCCTCCGAAGGCTGTCCGTGAAGAAAGGAGAACCGCAGATAGGAGCAGATGTGGGTACGTCCAAGTTCCTGCCGATCCCACGGCCAAAGTCTGGGCCCAGTATCTCCCTTCCGCGCTCTCTGCGTCCTCTGCGGTTAAAACCACCTCCACGGTCGATCTCTTCGCGGCACTACGGCTACTTTCGTACCCGCTACCATGAAGATCTTGGTTATCCGCTTCAGTTCAATCGGTGATATCATCCTCACCTCGCCCGTGCTTCGTTGCCTGAAGCAACAGGTGCCCGGCGCGGAGGTGCATTTTCTCACCAAGGAAGCATTCCGTTCACTGGTGGACTACTCGCCTTTTGTGGACCACGTACATGTGCTGGGCGACAGCATGGGACAGCTGATCCGTGCGTTGAAGAAGGAAAAGTTCGACCACATCGTAGATCTGCACCATAACAACCGCACGCTACGCGTGAAAATGGCATTGGGCGTTCCTTCCAAGAGCTTTCCCAAGCTGAACTTCGAGAAGTGGCTGCTGGTGAATTTCAAAAGGGACAAACTTCCGCGCACCCACATCGTGGACCGCTACCTCAGCACAGTGGAGCATCTCGGCGTGAAGAATGATGGCCAAGGGCTTGACCTGTTCATCCCCAAAGTGAAGGAAGTGGACCTGGCCACATTGCCCGCTTCACACCGGAATGGATACATCGCCTTGTGCATCGGCGCGGGGCATTTCACGAAACGCCTGCCACCGCATAAACTCGTGGAACTGGCCGAAAAACTAAAGGGCCCCTTGGTGATCATCGGCGGCCCGGAGGATCAGGTCGTTGGCCGCTTGCTCTGCAATGCGGTCGGGGGCCGTGCATTCGATACCACAGGGAAGTACGACCTCATGGGTTCGGCCTCCTTGATCCGCCAAGCCGCCAGTGTTATCGCCCATGATAGCGGTGCGATGCATGTGGCCAGTGCCTTCCGCAAGAACACGGTGAGCGTATGGGGCAACACGGTGCCGCAGTTCGGCATGGGTCCCTACATCCCACAACATCCGGAGCGGGCACACATCAGCGAGGTGCTCGGGTTGTCCTGCAGGCCCTGCTCGAAGATCGGCTTCGATCAATGTCCACGTGGGCATTTCCGCTGCATGGAAAAGCAGGACCTGGACCAGATCGCCTCTTGGGCGGAGGAAGCTCCACCGCAGGGATCGTGAGTTTTAACCGAAGAGGGCGCGGAGGACGCAAAGGAATTCCGTCTGAAGTGTTGGACGTGGCAGGCATTAGACCGGCCGGTTTCCTGACCTTTCTCAGCGTTCTCCGCGCCCTCCGCGGTTAAACACCCTTCAAGCGAAAAGCGCCTTCAGCTCGTCCGCTTCGGCGGGTTTCATTTTGCCGGCCAGGATCAAACGCAGCTGCCTGCGGCGCAAGGCCCCATCATAGCGCACTTTCTCCTCTTCGGTCACCGGGATCACTGTGGGTACTGGAGTTGGTTTACCTGCAGGCGTAAGGGCCACGAAGGTGTAAATGGCACTGTTGCACTTGGTCATCGCCCCTGTCACTTGATCTTCGATCCATACGTCAGCCCACACCTCCATGCTCGTGTTGAATGTGCGACTGACGTGCGCCTTGATGGTGACAAAATCGCCGAGCTTGATGGGCACATCAAAGCTGACGTTGTTAACGGCTGCCGTCACCGCCACGGACTTTGAATGGCGATGGGCGCTGATGGCGCAGCTCATGTCCAACCATTTCAGGAGCTGGCCGCCGAAGAGGTTGCCCATGGTATTTGCATCATTGGGCAGTACCATGTTGGTGGTCTCCGAATAACTATCACTGGTCAGCTTGGGTTCCATGGAACGAGGTTGGAGCGCGAAATTAGCGGCTGCATCGCGATTACCTTACGCGGCATACTTGGCGCTTGTGAAGCCATGGTGTTGAACCCTTGGGCATGCTACGGATCGGAGATCAAGCACCGGAAGTGAAGTTGACCGACCAGCACGGATCGTTGTTCCGGCTCTCCGCCCTGCACGGCAAAAGCCCGGTGGTGCTATACTTCTATCCGAAGGACGACACACCCGTCTGCACCAAAGAGGCCTGCACCTTCCGCGACAGGCACGCCGAATTCGCAGACTTGCATGCGGTCGTCGTCGGCATCAGCGATGATGATGTGGCCTCACACAAGAAGTTCGCCGAAGAATACCGCCTGCCCTTCACGCTCCTTAGCGATGTGGAGGGAGCGGCCCGTGAGGCTTTCGGCCTGCGGACGTTATTGGGCTTTAAGGCACGCGCCACTTTTGTGATCGACGCTGAAGGCATCATCCGGGCCGTGGTGGCCGATCGGCTCAACGCCACGCGGCATGTGCGCGAGGCCTTGGCGTCACTGAGCGATCAAGGCTTGGCCAAGTCGTAGAAAAGCACACGTCCATCATCCGTACCGATGATGAGCTGGTTGTCGTGAAAGAGGCACGGCGCCCTGTACAGCTTGTCCTTGTTCTTTGGGAAAGTCAGCGTTTGCAAGGCATTGCCATCCGCATCGGTGAACACCACGGAGCCATCCTTGTCGGCGTGCGCGATCACATCCCCATGCTCCGCTTTCGATTGCTGATAGAAACGGTCGAAGTTCGAGTTCCCCTTTTTCAAGCCCAGGTCGCGGGTGCGGATCGCGTCCGGGATCCATTTGTACATCGCGAGCCGCTTATCCTGTTTCCCCGTTTTCACGTCCCAGACCTCCCGTGTGCCCGCAAAGCCGATCAACACCACGTACTCCCCGTTGTCGTTGAACGCGGCATGGTATACCGTGGTGCTGCCATCCTCATTGTAGGGGAATTCCGCGACCCGCTTGCCGGTCTCCAGGTCACGCAGTTCCGCCCCATGGTCGGTGCCCACCAAGATCCGATCACCCTTAGGTGCGATGGCGAAGCAGGTCACTTGACTCTTGCCCAGTTCGAAGACCTTCGCCGGTGGATCCAGCACCACCTGGGCGGAGGTTTGGAGGGTGAGCATGCCAATGGCCAGTGCGCAAAGAGGAAGCTTCATGGGTTGTCTATGAGGTGATGTTGTTCGCTAAGCCAGGCCAAGGCGCTTTTCTGGTCCTGGAAGAGTTTGGTCGGCCGCAACGGCCGGTTGTGCCTGACAAATGCATTGGCTACTAGCTGATGTCCGAAATCGCGTAGGACGATGGCATCCGCGACCAGCACTCTGTCGCCTTCCGGGCCGCTGGCCAATGCCCGCGCCTCATTGGTAAGCGTGCTGCGGTCGCCCACGGTCACTAGCAAGAGTCCTTTGCGGTCCTTGCGTTCCCGGCCGATCGTATCGAAAAGCTCATGGACATCCTCGGCACTGCCCAGGATGTCATTTTTGAAATGGGCATGCACCACATCCCCTTCCAGAAAGGAAAGTTCAATGGCCTTCATATCGATCGTTTGCAGCATTCCGTGTTCAGCGACATGAGCAAATTTCAGGCCAGCGGGCCAAAGGGATCACTTCACCAGCATCCAAGCATCCGGCGCCTCCTCTTTGCGCACGGCATCCAAGGCCTCCACCGCAGTGGACTTCAAGGGATAGCTGCCATATGCCACCCGGTAAAGCCCGCCTTTCCGGTCGATCAATGAGGCTGCAAAGCCCTTGGCCTGAAGCTCGGAGATGAAGCGGTCCGCATTCTCCTTCTCCAGGAAACAGCCACCGATGATGTGATAGCGGGTCTGCACCACCGGCGTGTCCACGGCCGTGCTTTCCGGTTCAGCCTTTACAGGTGCTTGACCGAAATCCACTGCCACCGCCGCCGCATCCTGCCCCGCAATGGGCATTTCATGCACTCCTTGCAGGTCAGCCGGTACCGACCAGATCGAAGCTTCCACCGGAGCATCCTTGGGTGCCGGAGGCGCTTCCGGTAAAATGTAAAAGGCTGGCTCCGAACTGCGGAACAGATCAAAACCGCCCAATGCGATGCCTTTCGGGCCGTTGGTACCCACCACCCACCAAGTGGCGGCGGTCAGCAGTATGGCGATGGTTGCCGCTGCGGCCAGGAAGGCCGGTGTACGTCGCGGCTCCTCCGCCTCGGGCTCCGCCTCTGGCAGCAGTGCCGGAACCACTTTCGGCATGATGTCCGGGCGCTCGACGGGCACGGCCACAACAGGTCGCAGGCCGTACGCATCCTTCAGGAAGTTCACGCGCCGGTCCGGCTCGAACTGTAGATTCTGCTCGTGATCATGGAAGAACGTGCCGACTTGAGGCACTTCCAAGCGGCCTTGCCGTTGAAGCTTCCACCTCCACTCCCCCACCTCCTCGTCGATCTTATTCTTGGCGGTCTGGAAGTCCATCCCTACCCGCCTGACGAGCTGATCCACGAGCAAGCCGTCCTGCCGCACGAGGTGTTTGTTGAAGCTGAGGTCCTTGGACGGTGGATGCACCAAGAGGCGTTGCGCATCCAAGCGTGCGGGGCGGTAATGCGTAAGGAAGCCGCCGAACCCGGGCACGATCACGCAATCGTGTTGAAAGAGCAGGTCGTGTATGTCGCGGTCGATCGCCATGTGCAGGGTCAAAACTAAGCGAATGCGTCGGCTGGGGAAACCCTGGCTCCGGGTTCTAAGTGGCTCATCGGCGGCTTTCCGCCATCCTTCGGGCCCGGTCCAGGTCTGCAGGCGTGTCCACGCAGAAGGAAGGATGCTCCGTAAGGCCGACCCGCACCGGTACTCCGTTCTCCAACCAGCGCAACTGCTCCAGGGATTCCGCGAGCTCCAGAGACGAGGGCGGCAATTGCACGATCCGCTCCAAGGCCTCGGCGGTGTAAGCATATAGGCCCACGTGCTTCAAATAGCGGAACTGGCCGTGGCGCGGCGCGGTGGTCGGGTTCCGGAGGAAGGGGATCGCTGCACGGCTGAAATAGAGCGCGTTCATATGCACGTCCACTGTTATCAGCACCTCGCCCGGTTCATCCAGGTCGTGGTCATCAGTCACGCGCTGTGCCAGCGTGGCGATGGCCACCCCGGGCTGCCCGATGCAAGCGCACACCTCGTCGATCTGTTGCGGCTCGATGAAAGGCTCATCCCCTTGAATGTTCACCACGCCGCCGAAGTTTCCGACACCCATCCGCTCCAATGCTTCCCAGCAGCGGTCCGTTCCGCTCGGATGGGACGCGGAGGTCAGCACGGCCTCGCCCCCGAACGCGTGCACATGATCCACGATCCGCTGCTCGTCCGTGGCCACCACCACGGCAGAGAGGCTCTTAGAACGCTTGGCCTGTTCCACCACGCGCTGCACCATGCTCTTCCCGCCAATATCCACCAAGGGTTTTCCCGGCAGCCTGCTGCTGGCATAGCGCGCGGGGATCACGCCGAGTATGCGCTGCACAGCGCTCATATTTCGAGCGCCAACATGACCTGGAAGCTCCGGGGTGCCTCGATCGCCATGGGCCGGATGGCATAGACCTCATTGCTGAGGTTGTTCACGATGAACGAGGCCTTGACCTGCGGGGTGAGCGCATAACCGATCCGCACGTCGGTGATCCAATCACCCGTGGTGTGCGTGTTCATCCACTCTTCAATGCCCACTTCACCAAGCTGTCCATACCGCTCGAACGTGATGAACGCCTCATCGATATTGCGCACGTGGCTGTTGTACCGCACGCTGACACCAGCGGAAACGCGCTTCAATGTGCCACCAAGGTCACTGCGGAAAAGGTCTTGGACGCGGAACTTAAGGACGTCATCCTTGGTGTATGAACTGGTGTTGGTATAGCTAATGCCTTGATCCACGCCCGTGTTGGTCGTCGAATGGGCATAAGCCTCATCCGGCGTGGTGCTGATGGGCAGTGTGTGCGTGTATCCCAATAAGAACCGCAATTCCAAGGCTCCGATGTTACCCTTACCGGCAACCTCCAATTCGGTGCCCGTAATACGCGCGCCGCCGGTGTTGATGCTCTTGAATCCGAAGCCCAGCAGGTTCGCGAAGGAGCGGTCTTCTCCCCATTGGCCGAAGGTGAACTCCACATAACGATCGAAATCCTGTCGGAAAGCCACAAGATCCACATAGCCGGTGACGTTGCCGATCTTGAAGCCCTGCTTCACCCCGGCTTCGATGTTCACACTGGTCTCCGGTTGTAGGTCCTGGTTGGGATAGATGTGCAACGAACCCACCGAGGTGAGGATGTAGCGCTCGCCAATGGTCGGGAACCGGAAACCTTGGCCGTAACTGGCCCGCAGATAGGTGCCCTCGAACATCTGATAGGTGGCACCGGCGCGGAAGACCGGCTCCGCCTGCTTGAAGTCGTTCACCGTGAACTGCTCATAGCGCACCCCGGCACTGATCGCCACTTTGTCCATCAGCTTCTTGTCGATCTGCAGGTAACCGGCAAGGTTGGTGGCGGTGTTCTCCCCATTGCCGCCCGCCCCGCCCGTATACAGCACCGAATGGCTTGCGACATGCTGTCCCGTGACGCCCAAGGTCACCGTGGTGGGACCGAAAAGCTCGAATTTCTCCTGAAGCTGATACTCACCATAGAGCATGTCGTTGGCATTGCTCTGGTTGTTGTCATTGTCGAAATCCTGCCGGTACCAGCGACCGTGCAAGCTGTGGCGCGTGCCTTTCGCACTGGTATAGTTCACGAAGGGATCGAGGTAATGCTGTGTGCCCTTGGTGTTGGTCAACGTGCCCGGCAGGGGCCGGTAGAGGCCCTCGTTCAAATTATCCCAGATGAATACGCTCGTGCTATTGCTCTTCATCACGTTCCCATTGAGGCCGTAATTCAAGCCCTTCACCTTCTGGTTGCGCCAGCGCGTGGCGAAATTGAACCGGACACGATGGTCATAGCCGCCGTTGCCGAGCCGATAGGGGTCCTTTCTGATGGTGTCGGCCGGTACACGTTCCGGGCCCACATAACCTTGATCGCCGAAGGCATTGCCCCCGATCACAAGGTCGAATTTCTTGAAGCGCTGGCCATGGTAGAAACTGGCGCCCGTGGTAAGCGGCGGATCGGGGCCCCACCACTTGGAATCCGGATTCCCGGGTGTGTCATAGACACCGCCGAAGACCGTCGCGCGCGTCCTGGAGGAATCGACCGGCCAACCCGTGCGGACATTGATGACACCGCTGAGGGCCGCGCTGCCGTAGAGCACGCTGCTCGCGCCTTTGATCACCTCCACCTGCTCGATGTCCTCGATGGGCAGGAACGACCAGTTCGGGCGCCCGATATCCCCGCTGAGAATGGGCATGCCATCCACCAACATCATCACGCGGCTGCCGGCGCCGTAACTGAATCCGCTGCCTGCGCGGATCTGGGGATCCTCATCCACGATCACCACGCCGGGCACTTGGTCAAGCGCACTGCTCAGGTTGGTGGTGTTCTTATCCCGAATGATCGAGGCGGGCAGAACGCTCAAGGATTGGGTCACCTCCCCTACGCGCTGCTCGAATTTCCCTGCGCTCACCACCACCATGTCCAGCTGTGAGGTGGAGGGTGCCAGCACGGCGTCCAAGTTCACCGTTCCGCCTTCGGGCACATCGACAGGAAGGCTGCGGTCCACGTAGCCGATAAAACGGACCACTGCCGTGTACTTCCCCGCGGGAAGGCTGATGACATAACGCCCGCTATCATTGGCGCTCACCGCCTTGGTGCCGCCAAAGGAGATCACCGCGCCCGGTATCGGGGAATGATCCTTGATGTCCCGGACAGAACCCTTTACCCATCCTTCCAGAGGCGCGTTCGATTGGGCGTGCAGGGTCAAAAGACCGAAGGTGGCCACCACCAACGAAAGAATCCTCATGGAGTGTATTTTGGGCGACATGCGTTGACGGCGAAAGTAGCGATCGCCAGCATGCAACCATGGACGACCGCCAACTGATCCACCGCATCGCGCTCTCGCTGCTCAAAGGCATCGGGCCGGTGAACGCGCGCAACCTCGTGGCATACTGCGGCGGCGTGGACCCGCTCTTTACGGATAAGGCGGTGCGGCACTCGTTGGAAAAGGTGCCCGGCATCGGCAAGGTGCTGGCCGGTTCGATCATCGGCAGCTCGGTGATCAAGGCGGCTGAACAGGAGCTCACCTTCGTGCGCAAGAACAAGCTGCGGATGCTCTTCTATCTCGATGAGGATTATCCCAAGCGGTTGCGCCATTGCAATGATGCGCCGGTGCTGCTCTTCGTGAAGGGAAAAGCGGAACTGGACCCGCCGCGCAGCGTCTCAATCGTAGGTACGCGCACGCCCACGGAACACGGCAAGCGCCTGTGCGAAGAACTGGTGGAAGGCCTCGCCCCGAGCGGTGCCATGATCGTGAGCGGACTGGCCTACGGCATCGACATCGTCGCGCACCGCTCGGCCTTGCGGAACGGATCGAACACCATAGGCTGCGTGGCGCAT
The DNA here is from genome assembly GCA_038234075.1 of Flavobacteriales bacterium. GTDB lineage: Bacteria > Bacteroidota > Bacteroidia > Flavobacteriales_F > PHOS-HE28 > PHOS-HE28. The sequence continues at coordinate 97,710 of JBBSUV010000002.1, forward strand.
GGCCTGGACAAGCTCTATCCGGGGGAGCATGCCGCCACGGCGAAAGAGATGTGCGGCCAAGGCGCTTTGATCAGTGAGCTCACCAGCGGCTCCACCTTCGCACCGGGCAATTTCCCCGCTCGCAACCGCGTGATCGCGGGCCTCAGCGACTGCACCATCGTGGTGGAGAGCGGCCCCAAGGGCGGCTCCCTCATCACCGCGGATATCGCCGACAGCTACGACCGCGACGTGATGGCATACCCCGGCAGGCCGACCGATACCTACAGCACCGGTTGCAACCGCCTGATCCAGCAGAACAAGGCGCACCTGATCACCTGCGCGCAGGATGTGCTGAAGCTGATGGAATGGCTGCCCGAGGCGAAAAAGAAAGCGTCGGTCCAAAGTGCACTGTTCACGGACCTGATGCCGGATGAACAAACGCTGGTGGACCTGATCAAGGCACAGGGTAAGATCGATATCGACACGCTCTGCTTCCGCAGCCAAATGCTGCCACACAAGGCCGCCGGCATCTTGTTGAATTTGGAGTTCAACGGCGTGGTGCGCAGCCTTCCGGGGAAGGTGTATGCGTTGAATTAAAGCCTCACCGTGACGGAAGTATTGAAGCGGGCGGGACGCCCTAAAAGACTACGCACTCGCCAAACAAGGCGAGAGCTGCCCGCGTTGTTTTAGAAAACACGTGCGAGTGCTTCGATCATTCCCGCACCAACCGCTCGGAATACAGTAGGCCTGTCGCATCGCGAAGCTGCAACAGGTACATCCCTTTAGCCATGGAGGTCAGGTCCACGGAGGTCCGGATCAGGCCAGCAGCCACCGGGCTGGTCATCATGGTCCGCCCCGAAAGATCGGAGAGTGTGATGAAGCCACCTTGGGCCAATGGCATGGTCCACACCAGCTCACTGCGGGCTTCCGCAGGGTTAGGGTAAAGCATGACGTCGGTGAGCACGCGTTGGCTCACACCCGTGCCGTCGTCCAGGTCAAAGCCAAGGTCCTGTAGGGTATCCCAGGTCTCACCAGTCGGGGACGCGGTCGAATCCGACATGATCTTCCGGCCGGTGTTGCCGCTGGTCGCATAGGTGCCAAAGGCAGTGTTCGCCGAGGTTTCGAAGCGGATATCCACCACTAGGGATTGTGTGGGGTCATAGAGGAAGGGCGTGTCCAGTTCGATGCTGAACCAATTGCCCGATTGCCCCGGTGCGATCGACAACGAAGTGGCATCCAGCACGGACTGCAGACCAGTGAGGAATTGCACTCCGCTAAAGGCTGTGGCAGTGGTCTGGCGAAGACTGATGGAGAGATCACCGAGCGTATTGCCGTTGGCCACTCCCGATGTGCCATAGCGGTAATACAGCCGGATGATGCTTCCCGAAGTAGCCCCCGTAAAATCCCCGGGAGCATACAGGCATTGTGTGTGCCGCGCATAGTTCGTACTGCCCAGCAGAAAGGTGCTACTGGAAGTTCCGCAGCATTTTTGGACCTCCTGGGTGTAGGTGGTACCGGCCACGGATATCGCTATCAACAGGGTAAGGATCCTTTTCATCGTGTGTTGATCTTAAGTTGGTCGTCAGTAAAGCAAAGATCTTCGGTCCATCACCCGCAGCATGCTGAAGCAATTCGTGCCACTGCCAGGTTTAAGTGCTGTCGTCCGTGTCCACGCCCGTAGGCTCAATCCACGCTGAAGTAGTCCGCGCTCTGGTACCTGCCGGTAGCCTCCTTCTCCAACTGCATGAGAATATCGTTCGCCAAGCTGCTGGCGCCGAAACGGAACCAATGGTTATCCAACCATTCGGGCCCGAGCTCCTCCTTCACCATCATCAGGTAATGCAGCGCCTGCTTGCTGGTGCGGATCCCGCCAGCGGGTTTCATGGCGATCATTACGCCGGTCTTCAAGTAGTGGTCGCGGATGGCGTGCAGCATCACGAGCGTTACTTCCATAGTAGCAGCAGGGCTGATCTTGCCTGTGCTGGTCTTGATGAAGTCGGCTCCTGCCGCGATGGCGATGTCGCTTGCCAAACGGACTTTGTCATACGTGCCCAGCTCGCCTGTCTCCAAGATGACTTTCAGGCGGGCCTTTCCGCAGACCTCCTTTACCGCAGCGATCTCATCGAAAACGAAATTGTATTCGCCACTGTGGAAATGACCGCGTGAGATCACCATGTCGATCTCGTCCGCACCTTCGTTCACGGCGAATTTGGTGTCGGCGATCTTCACAGCTTTCGGGGCCTGTCCGCTGGGAAAGGCGGTGGCCACGGCAGCCACTTTCACACCGCTGTCGCCGAGTGCCTGCTTGGCTGTCTTAACCATGGTGGGATACACGCAGATGGCGGCGACGGTCGGTAGGCCGGGGAGTGAGTCGTGCAGGTGGATCCCTTTGTAGCACAGCTGACGCACCTTGCTGGGCGTATCCGCGCCTTCGAGCGTGGTGAGGTCGATCATGCTCAGGGCCAGCTTCATCCCTTGCACCTTCGTTTCCTTCTTGATGCTGCGGGTCTTGATGCGGGCGACGCGCTCCTCGATGCCAACTTGGTCGATCGTGGGAGCATGGTCGGGTACCTGGACCCCAATGCTTTTCAGTACAGTATTGCTCATGGCTACCGCCAAAGATAGGCTGAAGGCCGATGGGATATGCTGCATTTGGCCATCGGTACCGCCACAGAAACGGTACCTTCGCGGCCCGAATAATGGCCAACGTACCGGAGCATATCCACCCCATCGCCGATCGCCTGCTTCAGCGGGCGGATAAGGAGGTCCTGTTGGGTCAGCACGGCACCGTGCTGTGGATGACCGGACTGAGCGGCAGCGGGAAGAGCACCATCGCCATTGCACTGGAGCAACGCCTCCACGCCGAAGGCCGCTACACCGTGGTGCTGGATGGCGATAACATCCGTGCCGGGATCAACAACAACCTCGGCTTCAGCGATGCCGACCGCACGGAGAATATCCGGCGTATTGCCGAGGTGGCTAAGCTCTTTGTACAGAACGGCGCCGTGGTGATCTGCTGTTTCGTAAGTCCAACCATCGCCATCCGCGAGCAAGCACGCTCGATCATCGGGGAGGCCGACTTCTCGGAGATCTTCGTGGACACCCCGCTGGAGGAATGCGAGCGCCGCGATGTGAAAGGACTCTACGCCAAGGCCCGCGCCGGAGAGGTGAAGAACTTCACCGGCATCAGCGCATCTTTCGAGGCTCCACCCTCCCCTGCCCTTCACCTCACAACCGTGGGCCGCACCGCGGACGCGGCGGCGGAGAAACTGTTCCAATACCTGCTTCCGCGCATCAAACGGAATTGACACATGCATTCCTACCGATTGACCCACTTGAAAGAGCTCGAAAGCGAGAGCATGCACATCCTAAGGGAAGTGGCCTCGCAGTTCGATAATCCTACGCTGCTGTTCAGCGGCGGCAAGGACAGCATCCTCTGCTTTCACTTGGCCCGCAAGGCCTTCTTCCCCGCCAAGGTGCCCTTCCCATTGCTTCACGTGGACACCGGCCACAACTTCAGCGAGACCATTGAGTTCCGCGATAAGCTCGTGGAAGAATACGGAGCCAAGTTGATGGTGGGCAGCGTGCAAAAAAGCATCGACGAAGGAAAGGTGCAGGAAGAAACGGGCTTCCATGCCAGCCGGAACAAGCTGCAGATCAACACACTGCTGGAGGCCATCGAAACGCACAAGATCGATTGCGCCATCGGCGGTGCCCGGCGGGATGAGGAGAAGGCTCGCGCCAAGGAGCGCGTCTTCAGCCACCGCGACGAGTTCGGCCAGTGGGACCCGAAGAACCAGCGTCCGGAGTTCTGGAACCTCTACAACGGCCGTAAGCGGCCGGGTGAGCACTTCCGTGCATTCCCCATCAGCAACTGGACGGAGATGGACGTATGGCAATACATCCTCTTGGAGAACATCGACATCCCGAACATCTACTTCAGCCACGAACGGGAAGTGTTCGAGCGTGACGGCGTGCTCTATGCCAACTCGCCCTTCATGCACCTGAAGCCAACTGAAAAGCCCTTCATGAAGCGCGTGCGTTTCCGCACCATCGGCGACATGAGCTGCACCGGCGCGGTGGATTCACCGGCTTCAACGCTGGAGGAGATCATCGAAGAGGTGGCTTCTACACGTACGACAGAACGCGGCTCCCGCATGGATGACAAGCGCAGTGAAGCTGCGATGGAAGATCGAAAGAAAGAGGGTTATTTCTGAGATAGCATGATCATTGGAGATAGCACGATCATCGAAGACCTCCTCTGGGGATTGATCCCAAGTGCCGTTGCCATCGGCATCTGTGCTTGGTCGATCGTGATGGCCTTCAAGGCACGGGGCATTGCACACATTGCCATTAGTGCATTCTTGTCCCTTGCTTTGATCTGGTCATTGATCGTGCTATACAGGATCTTCATTCTCAACACATGGCCGACTTTCTTACCGCACATCGTGATCGCCGCCGGAGCGGTGATCGCTGTTGTGCAATGGCTGTTCTACAGGAAAAGGCAGAGGCCCGCGCCTCTTTCAACCTCATTCAAAGATCAACATGAAGGATAGTTCTTTCCACGGTTACCTCGACATGGACCTCCTGCGTTTTACCACGGCAGGCAGCGTGGACGATGGCAAGAGCACGTTGATCGGCCGCCTGCTGTACGACAGCCGGGCGATCTTCGACGACCAGATGGAAGCTGTGCAACAAGCCAGCTCCAAGCGCGGCAATGGAGAGGTGGATCTGAGCCTGCTCACCGACGGCCTGCGTGCTGAACGCGAACAGGGCATCACCATCGATGTGGCCTACCGCTACTTCGCTACGCCCAAGCGCAAGTTCATCATCGCCGATACGCCCGGGCATATCCAGTACACGCGCAACATGGTGACCGGTGCGAGCACCGCGAACTTGGCGATCATCTTGGTGGACGCGCGCAAAGGCATACAGGAACAGACCAACCGCCATGCCTTCATCGCCTCGCTGCTGGGCATTCCGCACGTGGTGTTCTGCATCAACAAGATGGATCTCGTGGATTATGACGAGGAGGTCTTCCAAAAGATCAAGAGCGAGCTGGAGGACTTCAGTAGCAAGCTGGAGGCGCGTGACCTGAACTTCATCCCGATCAGCGCTCTGAAGGGCGATAACGTGGTGAACCGCAGCACGCGCATGGACTGGTACCAAGGTTCCACCTTGATGTACATGCTGGAGAACATACACATCGCGGGCGACCTCAACCACATCGACCGCCGCTTTCCCGTGCAGCATGTGATCCGTCCCATGACCGATGAGTGGCACGACTTCCGCGGCTTCGCGGGCCAGATCAGCGGTGGCATTTTCCGCACTGGCGACCCCGTGCAAGTGCTGCCCAGCGGATTCCAGAGCACGATCAAGAGCATCCATTTGGGTGAGCGGGAAGTGGCGGAGGCCTTTGCTCCGCAAAGCGTGGTGATGACGCTCAACGATGAGATCGACATCAGCCGCGGCGACATGATCGTGAGTCCGAACAACCTGCCACAAAGCAGTCAGGACATCGATGTGATGCTCTGCTGGCTGAACGAGCGTCCGTTGCAGCCCAATGGCAAATACGCGGTGAAGCATACCACACGGGACGCGCGCTGCATGGTGAAGGAGGTGACCTATAAGATGGACATCAATACCCTGCGCAAGCACGAGAACAACACGATCGGCATGAACGATATCGGCCGTGTGGTGCTGCGTACCACGGTGCCGCTGCACTTCGACAACTATACCCGCAACCGCAACACAGGTAGCCTCATACTCATCGATGAGGGCACAAACGAAACGGTGGCTGCGGGCATGATCGTCTGATCCTACTTCCGGCTCCGCCAGCTCAGAAGGCCGTATCCGATGATCGCACCGGCGGCATCAGCCAGCAGGTCCAGGATGTCCCCGTGGCGGCCAGCGCCCATGCTTTCCTGCAGCAGTTCGATCACACCTCCGAAGGCGATCGCCGCAACCGCGGCAACAGCCGACGGGCCGATGCGCGACCGCCATTCTCCCATGCCGGCCAGCGCCATGCCCAACAGCAGGCTTTGCATCCCGAAAAGGAAGGCATGCACAAACTTGTCCAACTGCACCTTCTCGGCCCAGGGCCAAGCCGGCACATCACGACTTGGCATCAGGGTGATCACCAGCACAGCCCCGGCCCAAAGCACGGCCAAGAGCCAGGCGTACCGCCGGATCAGCGCCAGCATTGAGCAAGCGCGGTAAGAAGCATATCAACCAATGGACTCCTTGTACTGGTCCGCCGTAAGCAGACCTTCCAACTCGCCGGCATCCTTGATCTTCACCTTCACGATCCAGCCGCTTCCGTAGGGGTCCTTGTTCACCGCAGCAGGATCGTCAGCCAAGGCGGGGTTCACTTCGGAAACGGTTCCGCTGAGGGGCATGAAGAGATCGCTCACGGTCTTCACCGCCTCGATGGTGCCGAACACCGACTCCTTCGTCACGTCCTCCCCTTCCGTGTTGATATCCACGAAAACGATGTCGCCAAGCTCGCTCTGGGCATGGTCCGTGATGCCTATAACGGCCACATCACCTTCAACGCGGACCCATTCGTGGTCCTTGGTGTACTTCAGTTCAGCTGGGATATTCATGTCTTGCTGGGGATCGGTTGGTCGGTCAAGAAGTGCAAAGATGCCTTATTGGGTCAATGTGAAGCGCAGGCTTATGCCAATATTGGTATTGGCACTCGGGAACGAGGTGCTGATGACCGGCTTGTTGATGACCCGTTCGTAGAATACACGCAGGCTCAAACGCTCTCCGATCACATAGTCCGCGCTCGCCTTGATCGAAATGATATCCTGTCCTGCGGTCACTTGGTTCTGCTTCTCCTCCAGTTTGCGGATCACCGTATTGTTCTGGCGCCAGCTGAGGTCCACACGCAGGTTCAGGTCACTCTTGGGCGTCTTGCCACCGATCGCGACGGGGAACTTCACGTTCTTGAAGCGGTAGCCGCTGCCGATCACATATTCCTTACCGCGCACTTCAGTGACCTGATAGTTGGTGAGGCCCAAACTCAGATTACGATCGCGGTTGTACTCGAACTTGGCCAGCAGGCTGTTCTGCAGCGTAGCATCGAAACTGAGGAAGGGGTGCATCACCTCGGACAAGGTCGCCACAGAGATCTGCTTCTGCGGCAGGAAGTTGCCACCTGCATCCAGCACGCTGCCTCCAGGCTCGTAAAGCAGGTTGGTCTGGTATCCGCCGATGTTGAACGTACTGCGGTAACTGTGCTTCACGCTGAACGTGCGGAAGAGTTTCTTGAAGAGGTCGAGCTTCGTGAGGCCATCGTAGGTAATGTCCCAGTTCGGCAGCGGGATCAGCTTGAACGGGTTGAGCTGCACCTTGTCCGGGCTCTTCCCGGTGTAGGCAGAGAGGAATGATGCGATCACCACATCCTGGCTGGTGGCACCGTATCCCATGTAGTACAAGCTGTCCGTGGGGCCGCTGCGCTCCGGGTCCAAAATACCCAACCGCTGACTGATGATGGGCCGGGCGGCGAGCATGTTGCTGAAGTTGCCGTTCACGAAGTTCTCGTTATCGTTGCTGAACGTGGTGGCCCAGCTGATGGTGCTGACGCTGAAGTTGCCGAACTCGCGCGGGCTGTCATTCACATAGCGTTGCTCGGTCGCGTTCCAACGGAAGAAGGAGCTGCGGTTCTCGCTCTGCGTGCGGGTGGCGAGCAGCTCCACGCGCATGCCCTTGAACGGCTCAAGTGAGAGGCGACCATTGATGGTCTCGGTGCGCGTGTTGGTGTACGGATTGAAAATGCTCGGGGTCTCGACCAGCCAGCCTTTACTCGCGGCCTCACTGGCGAAGTCGCGCACATAATTGCCGCTCAGGTCCTGGTTCTGCTCGCCCAGGATGAAGCCGAAGCCAGGCGCGCCAAAGCCGCGGTCCATGCCGATCACGTTGCTGCCACGGCCCCATCCGGGCAACAGGATGCCGTTGTTCTGGCTGTAGGTGAATGTACCGGTACGCACGGTCATCAACAGGCGCGCCAACCCTTCCAAGGGATTGATCTTCGGGCCGTCCTTGTCTTTGGACTGGTCATCCTCCTTCTTGCCATCATCCTTCTTCGTGGGATTGCCCCTTGCCGGTTTCTTGGCACCGCTCCGGGCTTTGTCGTTGATCTTTTTAAGGTAGCCGATCTTGTTGTAAAGGCTCACGAAGTTGAACTGTCCGTTGAGGTTTATGTTCCGTGAGTTCTGGATGGTGTTGCCCACGCTGTCCTGGCTGAGCGGTGCGCGGTCCCACTGGTATCCTGCGCCATAGGTGGCGTTCGCGGTGATCCAGTCGGTGATGGGCAACTTGTCGAAGGGCAAGGTATAGGTGAGGTTCACCATGTGGTTGTAGGTGGTGGTCTCCCCGAAATTCTTCAGGCTGGTGAGCACACTGTCCTTCCACATCTTGTACTCGTCGTGGTCGTCGGCGTTCACGCGGCCGGCGGGCTCCCCGATGATGGAATTGTTGTTGGCATTGAAATCAAGCTTCAGGCTCTTGGTCACCTCGTAGCGGAAGCCGTACTGGTTCGTCCAGTTGAAGCTCTTGTTATAGGTGGGCGAAGGAGGAAGGCTTTCGATGTCCGGATTGGGCCGGATGAGGCGCTCCAAATAACTGCGGTCGATGGATGTCCGCGCAGTGATCTGCTTGAAGCCCAGGTTGAAGTTGAAATCCTTGATGAGCCGCAACCATTTGCTCTTGCCGATGAACGCGAGGTTCTCGAAGGGCTTCACCGGCCGGGGCTTCGGGTTGTGCTGGTAGTTCAGCGATCCACGGTACGTGCGCGTGTTCTCGTACTGCGTGTTCACATCGTGGTATTCCTGGTCGCTGTAGGCATAGGAAAGCCCGAAGTTGGACACATCATAGAAGTGTTCCGTCTTGCTCCCTGCGGACTTGTCCTTGTGGATGTTGGTGAAGTTGATGCTCCGCCGCCGGGTGTAGGTCCGTAGCTCCTTCAAGCGCTGTTTCTTCTCCTCGCGCGTCAACGAACGGGTGGCATCATTCCATTCGATGTCCGGGTTGAGCGGGTCGTATTGCGGATTGATCACTTGCTCGGAATAGCCCAGGTACATCGGCACTTTCACGCCGCTCTTTTCCGGGAGGAATTTGCTCATCTCCAAGTTGGCGCTCACGTCGATGCCATACCGGGTGTCGCGCTGGCGCTCGCTCACCTTCTTGTCGATGCCGCCCCAGCCCGGTGTGCTGTAGTTGCCTGCCACGCTCAGCGTGCCCAGATCCGCCAGTGCGGTGTTCACACGGGCGATGGCCGCCCAGCCACCACGTTGGTCGAAGTCCGTTAGTCGCAACTCGTTCACCCACACCTCTGCACATTTGGAGGAGCCATCATCATTGGCCCAAGGATTGGCCTGGTCCCCGTCCTTCTTCGGGTTCCGGATGCCGATCATGATGGTGTTCATCTGACTCAGGTTCGGGTTGCCCACCACCGTCACGCGACGGTCGCCATCCATCTGCGTATAGCGCTGGCTCACGGGGAAGCCCGCCTGGTTGCGCTGGATCTTCACATCGTTCAACCGGGCGAACTCGATGATCATGTTGTTCGCATCCGGCCACACATTGTAAGGGTCGCTGTTGTAGAAGACCGAGGGTACCACCGGCACTTCGTATTCGTAGTAGTTCTGCGCGTAGTCGTTGCCAAGTCGGATGAAGACGGTCACGTCACCATAAGCCAGCGGGCGGGTCGGGTCGCCGGATTCCGCGTGGACGTACATCCGCAGTTTCTTGTAGCTACGGATATCGAAGTTCACGTTCCGGAACGCGGCACGCGCATCACCGTCGCCCAGCCCACAGGTGTTCAGCTCCAAGGATTGCTCATTCAGGCTGCGCAGGTTCGCACTCGCGATGTCAGTCTCTTGATTGATCCCCGGAGGAAGCACGTAGTTCACCGGGGTGCGGTTACCGTTCTCCTCGATGTTCACCGCCGCCACGTCGAAGGTGGTCTGGTCAGGATCGCCCCCGATAAGCTCGCCGGGCGTCTCCAACCCTTGGGTGTATTTGCGCCATTCGCCGCGCACGAAATCCAACCGTGCGAAGCGCAGCACCACCGGCTGTGCCCAGCCTTTCACAAAGAGGCGCATGAAGCGGATCGAGCGGAAGTCCTGGATGCCGTTCACCGCCTTCTGTGGTTGGCGCACGGGCACTTTGAATTGGTACCAATAGACCTCCTTCCCGTTCGGTGCATTGCCCAGGATCCGGTCCGTGATGAAGTTCTGCCCCACCACCATGTCCGCAGGTTTCAGCTTGATCCGGTATTGGAAATAGCTCTCGCTCTCGCTGAGGTTCTGGTCCTGGTTGATATCCTCGGTGGTAGGCAAGGTGGTGGCTTGAGTGGGATAGCTCTCGGGGCTGTCCTCGTCGGTGATCGAGTTGCCCTCCAGCCCGTTGAAGCGCTTGTACCGTTCCAGGATCGAACGGGGCGGACTGTCCAGGTTACCACCGCGGAAGTACTGGTAATCATCTGCGGAGGGATCACCGTTCCATCGTGAACGTGCACCGGGGCTCAGACTGTTCAGGTAGGGTTCGAAGAAAGTCTGCTCGTTCAGGCCCGCTTGGAACGCATTGGCGTCGCTGTTGGAGAGGCCGTCCATCCCCACGTCCTGGTAGCGATAGGAGTTCTGGTCGCTGATGGCAAAGGCGTTCACTACGCTCTGGGTGGTCGGCACCACACCCCAGTTGGTCTGGTCCACGGTGGCGGCCTCATCGGTGGGGCTCTTCGGGAGTCCGTTCTCGAAGCTCTTGCGGCTGTCCCGCAGCACGTCCTCGCTGAGGTTCCCTAGGTTAAGGTAGAGATCGCCACCGGTGGTGTTCTGCGCATCCACGTTGCTGGCGGGTTCTCCTTGGGCGTTGCTCGAAGCGGGATTGAAGGGATCCATCATCCAGAACTGGACGGTCTCGATGTTGCTGGCCTCGAAGTCCGTGGTGGTCACGCGGCGCTCGATACCGGCCCAATTGCTTTCGGGGTCCTGTAGGTTGCCGTTGTCGTCCAAGCCCGGATTGTAGTTGTAAGGGCCGCGCTCGTTCGGGTAGTAAGCCAGGTCGAACACGGGGATGTTGCTGGGCGTGCCCGTGGCGAGCTGTCGGTTCGGGAACACTTCCCGCTCCAGGACCTCGCGCGAGCGGTTGTCCGAATCGGAACCGTCCGGCAAAGGCGGCTTCAGGTTGTTGTTGTTGAAGAACAGCGGATCGATGACGTACCAAGCCATCAGTGCGCGCTTGAAGCCGGTGCGGAGATCATTGATGTATTCACCCTCCGGAAAGAGATCTCCGGTCTGGCCCATCGGCGTGGGTGCCAGGAACCATTGGCTCTGGGTGCGCATGTCGATGTTGCTCACGCTGCCCTCGAAGTCATCGATGTAGCTGGTACCCGCGCCGCCGATGGCCTTGCTGTGGCCCGGAATGAGATAGGCGGCCTCGCCGCTGGCATCGATGGAACTGGTCTCCTTCGTGTTGTAGAACGGCAGCTTATCCACCAAGCGCGTGATGAGCCCGCTCTCGCTCTTCCAGTTGACATCGGCTCCCAGTATGGTGTTGGCGATCGGCTCATCGCCCACATTCACCTTCTGCGTGAGCGGACGCTCGTAGAGGTTCATGATCGTCGCACCGATCACGAGGTCCTTGCTCATCTTATAGTCGAACCGCGCACCGGCCAACGTCTTGGTCTGGATGCTGAAGAGCGAGTTGCTCTCCAAGCTCACATTGATCGGCGTACCGCTTTCGAGGATCCCTTGGTTGAGGATCTTCACACGGCCCAGGTTATAGTCCACGGTATAATCCTGGTTCTCCACCAGCTTCACGCCGCCGGCGGTCACGCTCACCGAACCCTGCGGGATGTTCACCGAGTTGAGGCTTATCACATCGCTGCTGGCACTCTTGAAGCTGCCCTTGAGCTTGAAGCGGTTCAGTTCCGGCAGGTTCTCCGCGGCTGTCTTGGTGCTATCGTAGAGCGCTTGGAACACGATGTTCTTCCGCACCAAGGTGTCCTGTATCGGGGCCGCGGGATCGGGTCCCTTGAGCTGCCGGTTGAGGTAACTGCCGAACGGCTCGAGCACCGGGAAGAAGATGCGACCGTTCTGGGAGTTGATGGTGCCGCCCATGGTGGCCGCATTGTCCTGGAAGTCGAACCATCCGTCCGGGTTCGGCGCTCCTTGCTGGTCGAGCCGGTCCAGCCCGAGTGCTTGGAGCAATGGGATCTGATCGATGGGCGGCTTCGGGATGTAGTTGAGGTCCACGCCGGTGGTCGGGTTGTTGTACAGCAGTTCCAACCGGAAATCCTGCGGGTTCACTTGGAAGGCGCCCAGGGAATAGACGTTCTTCATCATCAGGTCCCACAGCGGCAGACGCGGGTCCGTGATGGTGGCTTTCAGCAGGCGCAGCATCAGCGCTTTAGGCGGCGCGATACCATCCGTGCTGAATTCGCCCACTTGGAAGGTCTGGCCTTGGTAGGTATACTGATAAGCCACGGCCAGCACCTCGTCGTTGTTGAGGTTCTGGTTAAGCCCGATGAAGCCCAAGCGCTCATTCAGCGTGTATTCGTTCGGGCCCAGGAGCCGGGCGCTTTCCAGCTTCTCGAAGTTCTTGCTGGCCTGCATGCCCAACAGCTGTAATGAAGCCGCGGCAGCGGTGAAGGAACGGATCCCGCCGTTGTTGGATACTTGGGCATACAGGCTGTTGGCACCGTTGGCGGCCTCGTTGCCCGGCCCGTCCGTGATCAAACCCGAATTAACAAGGTTCGCACTCACCCGGTTGGCCGCCACGCTCGCCGCGCTGGCATCCTCACCCAGGTCCGTGAAGGCCACGATGTTCCGGTTGTTCGTGTAGTCGCTCCGCGTGTTGGTGACCCACACCTCCACCTTGGTCACCTGCACCCCGCTGCTCACCGTGGGAAGGGTCCGCAAAGCATTCTCGTAGTTGTCGCGGAAATAGTAGCTGAGGAAGTAGTACTTGTTGGCCTCGTACTCGTCCGCCTTGATGTTGAAATTGGTGGTCTGTGCGCCGCCCGCCACCGCGATGTTCTTCCGCTGGCCCTTCTCCTGGCTGAAGATGGCCGTGGCCGTTAGCTTCCCGAATTTCAGTTCCGTCTTCAGGCCGAAGAGGCTTTGGCTGCCCTGGATCAGCTGGCCGGTGAGCGGCAGGCTCACGTTGCCTGCCTCGATCTTCTGGATGATGTCGTCGTCGTGCCCGGCGAAATTCAATTTCACCTGGTTCTCGAAATCGAACGTGGCCTCGGTGTTGTAGCTGGTGTTGATCTTCAGCTTGTCACCGATGTTGCCCACCAGGTTCAGCTGGATCTTCTGGTCGAAGTCGAAGGTGGTGATCTTGCGCTGGTCCACGGGTATCCGTGGATTCTCCGTCTTGCTCGTGTTCAAGCCGAAGGTGATCTCCGCGCTGCCCTGCGGCCGGATGTCGATGTTGCAACCGCCGAAGATCCGGCAGAACGCCTCGTTCCGGATCTGGATACTGGGGATCAGGCTCTTCGCCGCGCGCTCGGTCTCCTCTTGGTTCTTCTCCGCCCAATAGGTCTTCATGGACTTCGACATGTCGTAGTTCATGTACTCCTCCAAGGTCATGCTCTGCTGCGGCCGGTAATCGATGTTATCGCCCATCTTGCTGCGCAGGATGTATGTGCCGGTCACCGGATCGTACACCACATCGTTGGTGACGTTGCTGGGCGTGCCCAGGTCGATGGTGCCCGTGTTATCGTCGCCGGTGGCGGGCGGGTCCACGATGGGATAATGCAGATCCGTCTGCGGACTGTCCACCTGCAGCACGGTGTTGAAGCCCCAGTTGGCATAGGCTCCGCGGGCCGTGATCGCCAAGAGGACGAACAACGCAAGGGAGCGCAGCAGGGGCCGAAGCGTGGTGGATGCGGTCATCAGTCGCGCCGGAGCGTGCTCAGCTGTTCTTCAGGGTAAGCCTGATCAGTTCCTCGATTTCCGGCGGATCGTTCTTCCGTTCATCCAAGACCCGCTGCATTGAACGCTCGGCCTTGGCCCGGTCCAACCCCAGTGAGATCAAGGCCGATAACGCCTCGGACCTCAGGGTATTGCCCCCGCCGATGGACGGTCCGGCGAGTTTCTCGATCGGGTCCATCGCGAGTTTATCGCGCAACTCCTGTACGATCCGCTGGGCCAGCTTGGGCCCGATCCCCTTCACGCTCTTCAAGGCCGATTCATCCCCGTGCATGATCGCTGTGCGCAGATCCGCGGCACGACGCGCACCCAGAATGGCCAGCCCGATGGTGCTGCTGACGCCCTGCACACTGATCAACTGGCGGAACAAATGGCGTTCCTCCTTGTCCAAGAAGCCGATCAACTTGTGCTCGCTCTGGCCGCTGCGAACATCCATGGAAACGGTATAGTGGATGAACAATTTGCACACGCCACGAACCGGCAGGTCGCCGTAGGTGTTGGCAGTGATGTGTACCAAGTACCCAACGCCATTGCATTCCACCACCGTATAGGAAGGGGTCCGTTCCGCGATCTCGCCGCATAGGCTATCTATCATTCAAGGCCTCCCAACGCTTCGATCATGCGATCTGGAGGGTGAGTAAAAGTGGAACTATGGGCGAGGGGATAAGGTCAAAAGGGCTGCAAAATAAGCGGAACTCCCGAACTGCAACGCCCCCTTCCAAAGAACCGCAAAAATGGTCCGGAATTTCGCACCACGGATGATGGAGGGATAACCGCGGATCAATACCGATGAAAGCGTGCTGCTCAAACCTCTTCCCCGGTCAACAGTCCGATACCCTGAAAGTCCCCCAGCATCTCCGCGCATGGCTGCAATACACTGCTATCCGGAGGTAAACCAAAAAGATACCTGTGCAGATCCCATCTCCGTCCGATACGTATCGGACCATCGGCGCCATCTGCGGTTTCCTTCCCTACGCACTTCGGTGCCTTTGAATGCCGCAGGCGTTCCTTTGCGGCCTGAATTCCTTTGCGCGCTTTGCGTCCCTGGCTCCCGTAGGGATGCCTTTGCGGTTAAAAACCAGCGTTATCCGCATTCCATCCAAGAGGGATCTCCCCATCTTTGTTCCATGCGTATCGTCTTCTTCACCGGTGCAGGTATAAGCGCGGAGAGCGGCCTGCGCACCTTCCGCGACAGCGATGGGCTCTGGGAGGAATACCGCATTGAGGAGGTGGCCACGCCAGAAGCATTCGCCGCGGACCCCGAGCGCGTGCTCCGTTTTTATGATGAACGCCGGGCACAGGTACTGAACGCATTTCCCAATGCGGCCCATCTTGCTATCGCCGAGCTTCAGGAGCATCATTCCGTAGGGGTGGTGACCCAGAACATCGATGACCTGCACGAACGCGCGGGCAGCAAGGAGGTGCTCCATCTCCACGGAGAGATCCTCAAGGCCCGCAGCACCGTGGATCCGGACATGGTGTTACCGCTCACCGGATCACACCTAAAGTTAGGGGACCACTGCTCCTTGGGTTCCCAATTGCGGCCCCATATCGTATGGTTCGGCGAGGAAGTCCCGCTGCTCGGGGAAGCGGCCGCGATGGTGGCCGGAGCGGATGTACTGGTGGTGGTGGGCAGCTCCTTGCAGGTATATCCCGCGGCAGGCCTGCTCCATGCCGCCTCACCCCATGCACAGATCCACTTGGTCGACCCGCAGCATATCACTTCGATAGGACCGCGCGTCAGGCACTGGAAAGAAAAAGCCAGCATAGGTGTACCTATGCTGGCTCAGTTCCTGAAAGGAAATTTACGCTGAACGCTGACTGTGCAGACCGCCTCACCGCGCCACGACCAGGCGCTTCGTGGCCAAAGTCTTGCCGTTACGCTTCAACACGGCGAACCAGACACCACTGTTCAGGTCGCCTTCGCGAAGTGTGACTTTGCCTTGGGCAGCACTGACCGGCTGGACCAGCTTGCGCTCACCCAGGACGTTGTACAACTCCAACTGCGTTCCCGAAGTAGCGGTGGCCAGATCGTAATTGATCGTGATGTCACCTCCGGTGGATGGGTTGGGAAATACCTTGAAGGCACGCACATCGACGACCTCGGCAATACCGGAAGCTTCGGTGACATTGTATTCAAAATCCACCCAAGTGCTGTCGTTAGGGCTGTTCATGTCATACCACACATACCGGAAGGTGGAAGTACCCGTATTGACCTGCGGCTTGTAGTAGGCATGAAAACCATTCGCCACTTCACCAGCGGCCATTGATACCGGGTCAGCAGCGATCCATAGCGGAAACGCACCGGCATTCCGCTCGCCGTAGCAAACGTCCCAGCAGAAATAGTTCGATGTGCCGTGTAATACGGAGGTCTCGTAGCGTTTTACGTTCACCAAGCGTGAGGTGCCGCTGGTATTCTCAGCCGACAAGCCCATGCCCAGCAGCTGGTCAATATCGGTGACCCCGGCATTTACTTGCACCGTGGTGCCGTTCACCACCTCCTGAGCTGCATTGGTGAGCGTGACCAAGGGTGCTTGCGCGGATACTTGGGTAATGGCCATCAGGCTGGAAGCCAAGATGGGAAGTATGTAGTTTTTCACCATGGGTAGATCGTGTCAAGTGTTTACCGTTGCGTAACAAAGGTAGGGCTGAAAGGCTGCCATGGGTGGCAAGAGAGACGAACGGGAGGGTGCTAAGGATTCCAAGGGAGGTACATCGTTTCCATTGTCCACTTTGCGCGGGTGTTTACATTTGGTCTAACCGCCATGCCCCTGTGGTCGGTAAACCAACCCAATTCCTACCGCCATGAAGAAAACCTTACTCATCGCAGCCGCGGTGGCGCTTACCAGCGGCTCCGTTCTGGCCCAGATACCGGACAACTCCATCTGCCCGGATTGGACCGGCACGGATCTCAACGGCAATTCCCACAACCTGTATTCCATCCTGGACTCCGGGTATACCGTTTTCATCGATGTGAGCGCGACGTGGTGCCCACCTTGCTGGAGCTACCACAATACGCACGCTCTGGAGAACCTGTATACCAACTACGGGCCGAGCAGCACCGCTAACCAAGTAAGGGTGTTCTTTATTGAAGGGGATGCACAGACGACCCTTGCGGACCTCAACGGGACCGGGACAAACACCCAAGGCAATTGGATCACCGGTACCCCTTACCCGATCATCGACAACGCCACCATTGCCAATCTGCTCCAGATCAGTTATTTCCCAACGATCTATAAGGTGTGCCCTAACAGGCTGATCACTGAGATCGGACAGAAAACGACTGCGCAACTGTGGGCATCCGTCGCTTCCTGCCAAGTGGCAGTGAGCCCCTCCGACGGCGCATTGCTGCCCGGCATGGGCAGCATCGTCGCCTGCGTTGGTAACGATGTTCCAGTGACCGCACGGCTGCAGAACTTGGGTACCACACCGATGACCAGTGCGACCATCGAGGCACGCCAAGGTTCCACGGTGCTGGGTACAGTGAATTGGACCGGCAACCTCGCCACCTATGCCGTGGAGAACGTGGCCGTTACCAACTATGCCCCTACCGCCAGTGGCTCGATCACACTGCAGATCACATCGCCCGACGATAATGCCTCCAACAACACCAGCACCGCTGCTGTGACCGCCAGTAGCGTTACGGCCGGAAGCACCGACGTCACTTTCCAGCTCCAGACCGACAACTACGGCTCGGAGACCCGTTGGAAGCTCTTCGATCCAAGTGGTAGTGTGTTCGCCCAAGGTGGCCCATACACGAACAGCACCGCTTCACCCTTGAGGACCTTCGACTGGAGCCTCGAGAATAACAGTTGCTACCGCTTGGAGCTTTATGACGCCTATGGCGACGGGTTCTGCTGCAGCTACGGCCAAGGTTTTTACAACGTCATCTCGAACGGCCAGACCATCATCACAGGTGGCACCTTCACTTCCACGGATGTGAAACCATTCTCCATCAACGCCGGTGTCGGCATCAGCACCAATGAACTGGAGCAGAGCCTGAACGTTTACCCCAATCCTTCTACCGGACTGGTGAACTTGGAGTACTCTCTCGCCCAAGGTGCCACGGTGAAGGTCTTGATCAGCGACGTGGTCGGCAAAGTGGTCATGGAACGCACGATCCGCCCGGCCAGTGGTTTCCAGCGCGAAACGCTTGACCTGAACAGCCTGAGCAACGGCATCTACGTACTGAAAGTGGATGCTGGCACACATCAGGCTACTCGCACCATCACGCTGAGCAAATAACAGCGGCGTGGACCACCATTGAAACAGGCCGACGGTCCCCTTGCGGGTGCCATCGGCCTTTTCTTTGGCCCGGGGTTTGAACTGTGCGCCATCGCTGCCCCACGGCCCGATCAACGAACTTGATAAAACGACACCCATGAAGAAGACCATTCTTTCCCTCGCCCTGCTGATCCCCGTTCTTCTCTCCGCCCAAAGTGGGAAACTACCGTCCGTGACCGTGCAGGACATGAATGGCCAAAAGGTGAACACCTCCAGCTGGAGCAACAACGGCAAGCCTATGATCGTGAACTTCTGGGCCACGTGGTGCGCACCCTGCAAGCGCGAACTGAACGCCATCAATGACCTCTATCCCGAATGGCAGAAGGAGACCGGGGTGAAACTGATGGCCGTGAGTATCGACGACACACGCAGCATGAACCGTGTGAAACCATACGTGAACGGCCAAGCCTGGGACTACGAGGTGTACCTCGACCCGAACGGCGACCTGAAGCGCGCACTGAACGTGAACAACGTACCGCACACCTTCCTCGTGGACGGCAAGGGCAACATCGTATGGCAGCACAACAATTACGAACCCGGTGACGAGAACGAGCTCTACAAGCAGGTGAAGCTGCTGGTCGGGAAGTGAGCCTCACGAAGCCTTCTTGAAATAGACGCGGAGGCGCAGAGGCGCGGAGAAACCGATGACCGGTGGCTCTCCCGTATGGTTTCCAATGTTCAAGGATGAATAGAGGAGGCCGAACGGATCGGTGATGTATTTTGCCGCATGGATCTTTGGACCATCACATCCATTGGCCAAGCCGTTCAGCTATTGCATTTCTCAGCGCCTCCGCGCCTCTGCGTCCAAATGCCACTCACGATACATCATGCATCCTAGCCATATCCACAGCGTTACTCTTGCCTCCCTTGCACTCTGCCTCTCCGGCACCCTCTTCGCACAAGGCGGGGGCGAGATCCACGGCAACTTCAGCATGGATGGCCAGCTGTACAATGATGACGAACAGATCGGTGCGGTGAAACCACCGGCGGACTTCGGGTTCAACTCGTGGTCCAACCTCAACTACCGCAATGGTAATTTCGACGCCGGCGTGAGGTTTGAAAGTTACGAGCCCGCGCTGTTGGGTTACCCTGCCGGCACCGCCTACAAAGGCACAGGCATCGGGTATCGCTATGCCACTTTCCGCAAGGACGGACTGGAGGTGACGGCGGGCAACTTCTACGAGCAGTTCGGACAGGGCCTCGCCTTGCGCAGCTATGAGGAACGCGCCTTGGGCGTGGACAACGCCATGGACGGTGTGCGCGTGAAGTTCAGTCCGGTCACGGGCATCTATCTCAAGGGCATCATCGGTACCCAGCGCTTGGCCTTCGACAAGCGCGCCACACAAGGTGTGGGCATCGTGCGCGGCATAGACGGCGAGATCTCCTTGGTGGAAGCCTTCCCGCGCTTCTTCCCGAAATTGGCTGAAAAGGGGAACAACCTCACCTTGGGCGGTTCCTTCGTCAGCAAATTCCAGACCGACCAGGATCCCCAGTTGGTCCTACCCGAGAATGTGGGCATCTGGGCGGCACGCGCCCACTACACCAATGCCAAGTGGGACCTCTACAGCGAGTACGCCTACAAGATCAACGATCCCAACGGCAGCAACAACAACATCTACAAGCCGGGCCAGGCCTTGATGGCCAATGCCACGTACAGCGTGCGCGGCTTGGGCATCAGCGCCGGTGCGCATACCTATGACAACATGGTGTTCCAGAGCGATCGTGGCGCACCCACACCGTTCGACCTCAACATCAATTACCTGCCCACCTTGGCCAAACAGCACTCCTACAATCTGCCCGCTACGCTTTATCCATACGCCACCCAGCCGAACGGAGAGATCTCGTATCAAGGAGAGGTGTTCTACAAATTCAAGCGCGGCAGCAAACTCGGCGGCCAATACGGCACCAAGATCACGGCGAACTGGAGCGGTGCCTGGAGCTTGGATAGCACGGCCATCCCTAATGACACCGCCCATTATCTGGGCTACCGCACCAAATTCTTCGCCATGGGCGGCCGGCAATACTTCAGCGATCTCAACGTGGAGTTGCGCAAGAAGGTGAGCTCGAAGTTGGAACTGGCGCTCACCTATCTCAATTTCGTCTACGACATCGAGACCGTGCAGGGCAAGACGGGCAAGCCCGTCATATATGCGGATATGTTCATTTTGGAAGGCCTGCAGAACTTCAACGACAAGACCTCGCTTCGTTTCGAACTACAACATTTATCGACCAAACAGGACCATGGCAATTGGGCTACCGCAATGGTGGAACTCACCTTCAGTCCACATTGGTTCGTTGCTGCGTTGGACCAGTATAACTACGGTGGTTCCGTGGGGACCGAGCAGATCCACTATCCCATTGGCAGCTTCGGCTATATCCGCGGGGGCAGCCGCTTTACGTTCAACTACGGTCGCCAGCGAGCAGGCATCTTCTGCGTGGGTGGCATATGTCGCGTAGTGCCTGCAGCAAACGGCCTCTCCGCATCCATTACCACAACCTTCTGAAAAATGCGCACCCTGCTCTCGTCCCTCTTGGCCCTCGCTCTCCTATCCGGCTGCGACATCATCAATGCACCCAAAAGCGACTCCGCGCAACCTGTCAATCCGGTAAACGGCGTAATACGCAGGGTCTTGCTGGAGGACTGCACAGGACCGCGATGCCCGAATTGCCCGCAAGCAGCAGAGATCGCAGATGGCATACAGGATCTTTACAACGTGAATGAGGAACGTGTGATCGTGGTGGCTATCAACATGGTGGACCAGTTCTCCGCACCGGTACCACCAAACTATACCACCGACTTCCGGACACCAGCCGGTGTGGTCTATGAACAAACCTTCGGCATGGCTGCCCTTGGCTTGCCAAGAGGGCTGATCAACCGCATGCCATACAACGGCACCTTAGGCATTAACAGGCAGAACTGGAGCAGCGCGGTGGCCCAAGTGATCGACCTTCCAGCCGACATGGACCTCTGGTTCGACAGTTTTAATTTCAACAGCGCCACGAACCAGGTCTCCACCACGGTAAAAGTGGCGGTGCTGAACCCTGTGATCGGACCGCACAACCTTACGGTCTACCTCACTGAGGACCACGTCATTGATTGGCAGGAGGACGGTCGACGACCACAAGGCGAACAGGATATTCCAGATTATGATCATCGCCATGTCCTACGGGACAACCTGAATGGTGCCTGGGGCGACGTGATCATACCAACGAGCGCCCAGCCGGGCGATACGCTGACGAAGTCCTTTACCTACACACTGCCCGCTGAAGGCGCGGTCAACCATGTGCTCAACACCGCGAACTGCGCGCTCGTGGCCTATGTGTACAGCACAGCAGGTGCGGACCAATACGAGGTAAAGCAGGCGGCCCAGCGGAAGTTCACCCCGTAAATAGACCGCCTCCGATCCGACCCCACATACGGATCGACCGAACCGCACGTTGAGCATTGTTCGGGCTGTTCCGATGCAACCAAGCAAGTTGTAAACGATCGATCACAGGGTGTTGCAGAAGCCTTTCGGAGCACTTATCTTCAACCCTGATATTGGACCTACGAGCCGTTGCCTAATTATGAATCGTAATGAAGGAAAATGGTAGGAAGATGCTGGAGCTCAGCCAGCAAGTACTTCAGAAAGTGAGCTTCGACCCGCGACTGTTCCAGAAAGAACTGGTGAAGGCCGCACACTGGGTCGGCGATCGTGATCAACTACTGCTCAAGGCATGGTGCTTGGCCACCTTCGGGCACATGTACAAGGACGTGATCCTGGAGGTGTTCCAGCGTTCGATGCGAGCGTGATGTTTTTGCCGCCGAGGCGCGGACCTGCCTGCGGTAGCAGGGGCGCGGAGACGCGGAGAAATGCAAGGTTGGAAGTGGTGATGTGCCAACTGCTACTGTCGACTGCTACTGCATACTTCATACTGCCACTGCCGACTGCATACTGCCACTGCCAACTGGCCGCTGCCTGCTCAAACCTCCTCTGCGCCTCCGCGCCTCTGCGGCCCCTCTTCCCTCAAGTACCTCAAGTTCCTCTTCAGCCCCTCATACTTCGTGCGCTTCACCGGGCTTCCTTGAAAGAGCTCATCGAAAAGCACTTCGGTCATACCGTGCCACTCGTCGGCCGTTAGGCTCATCAGTTCCGGCTTGGGGTTGAAATCCGGCTCCTGGTGCGGCGTGCTAAAGCGGTTCCACGGGCATACCTGCTGGCAGATGTCGCAACCGAATGCCCAGTTCTTGAAGTCACCGGCATCCGAAGCGATGGCGTTCTTCAGCTCGATGGTGAAGTAGCTGATGCACTTGCTGCCGTCAACGCCATAGGGTGTGATCGCATCCGTCGGGCATGCATCGATGCATCGCCTGCAGGTGCCGCAGTGATCCGTGGCAGGCGCGTCCGGCGCGAGTTCCAGGTCCAGGATGATCTCACAGAGGAAGAAGTATGAGCCGCTGCCTTGGCGGATCACGTTGCTGTTCTTTCCCCGCCAACCGATGCCTGCCTCCTGCGCCCATGCCTTTTCCAGCACCGGTGCACTGTCCGTGAAGCAGCGCATGTCCACTTCGCCGAACTGCTCCGTGATGAAGGCCAACAAGGGCTTCATGCGCTGCTTCACCACTTTGTGATAATCACGGCCGTAGGCGTAGGTGCTCAGTTTCGGCGCTTCGGGATCTTCCTGCCTGTCCGGTGTGAAGTAGTTGTACGCCATGCTTATCACGCTCTTGGCGCCGGGCACCAGTTTCCGCGGATCGAGCCGCATGTCGAAATGGTTCGCCATGTAGGCCATCTCCCCGTTCTTTCCCGCGCGGAGCCACTGTTCCAGTCGGGGTGCCTCGGTCTCTAAGAAGCCTGCTTCGGCAATGCCGCAAGCCAGAAAGCCCAGCTCTTGGGCCTTGGCCTTGATGCATTCGGAACGTGCTTTCAGATCGGTCATGGTGGGCAGTGCGCAATTGCGCGGGACATGGGCTGATCCGCCACGTCACTCGAACAGGCTTCCCGGCTTGGCCGTCGGAGCCTTTCCCAAATGCTTATATGCGCGTTCGGTGGCCTGCCTGCCACGCGGGGTGCGCATGATGTAGCCCTCCATGATCAGGAACGGCTCGTAGACCTCCTCGATGGTGCCGCTCTCCTCACCCACTGCTGTGGCCACGGTGTTCAGGCCCACAGGGCCGCCGGCGAACTTGTCGATGATGCAGAGCAGGATCCGGTTGTCCATCTCATCGAGGCCGTGCGCATCGACATTCAAAGCCTTCAGCGCATGCTTCGCAATGGCCATATCAATGGCTCCATCACCTTGGATCTGTGCAAAATCCCTGACCCTTCGCAGCAATGCGTTGGCAATACGGGGCGTCCCGCGGCTTCGGCGCGCGATCTCATGCGCCGCTTCCTCCACAATGGGCACGTGCAAGAGGCTCGCAGAGCGTTTAAGGATGCCTGTGAGTGTTTCGGCATCATAATAGTCCAATCGGCTGTTAATGCCGAAACGAGCGCGCAGAGGGGCCGTAAGCAGGCCGCTACGCGTCGTGGCACCCACCAAGGTGAACGGGTTCAGGTTGATCTGCACCGTGCGCGCGTTCGGCCCCGCGTCGATCACGAGGTCGATGCGGTAATCCTCCATCGCGCTGTAGAGGTATTCCTCCACGATCGGACTGAGCCGATGGATCTCGTCAATGAAGAGCAGGTCGTTCGGCTCCAGGTTCGTGAGCAGGCCCGCGAGGTCGGCGGGCTTGTCCAACACCGGTCCACTGGTGATGCGCATGCCCACGCCCATCTCATGCGCGATGATCCCCGCGAGAGTGGTTTTCCCCAATCCTGGCGGGCCATGCAGAAGCACATGGTCCAACGCTTCCTCGCGGAGCTTGGCGGCCTGCACGAACACTTTCAGGTTGTCCGTTACAGCCTTCTGCCCTGCAAATTCCTCGAAGCGGCGCGGGCGCAACACTTGCTCCATCTCCTTATCGGAGGCGGAACGCTGTTCATGACGGACGTCGAATTGTTCAGCCATTGGTAAGGCCAAAGTTAACTGCGTCGGTCATCGCCGCAGGTCCTTCCACAGGTCTCCGAAGAACACCTTCAGGCCAAAGAGATAGATCGGGGCTGTCAGGTTCTCCCCCAGACCCGCGTTGGTGACCACCAGGCGGTATCCCCAGCCCGCGCTGACACCGAAGTACCGCAGGAAGCGGTATTGGATGGTCATCGACGGCTCGTAAAGCAGTACGAAGGCGTGCCGCAGCCGATGGCGGCGCCCGCTTGGGTCGTCGTAGAGCAGCGAACCGCCACCGATACCGATCTGCACCGGGATGCGGGCCTCCCAATGTCCGCGTTGATAAAAGGCATATTCAACATAGGGCGTCACATAGCCCAGTCGCAACCGCACAGGCACCATCCCCACATCGTCCACCCGCATAAGTTGTTCAACCTTCGTGGACAGGAAGCTGTAGCCGATCCCGTACTGAAGGCGACCTGCATGCTCCAAGCCCACCTTCACACCCGTGAACTTCACATTCCGATTGCTGATGAACGAGCCCCGGGAGTCCAACTTCACAACGAACTTGGATGGCTCGTGGGAGAAGAGCTGAAGGCTGTCCAGCAATTGTGCCTTCACTGGAAGCACCACCACGAGCAGGCATCCGGCCAACATCCGCCCGGCGGCATTGCCCAGAAACAGGAAAGTCCGCACATGTAGTGCGGACCTTCCTAAAGACCTGGATCTTCCAAGGTCCATCATGCGATGATCAATGGTCCTCCTCCCCTTCCTCCAAGGGAACGTTCTGGGGCACATAGTCCTCCAGCTTGCCGGGCTTGCTGTAATCGTAGGGCCAGCGATACACCGTTGGAATGGCACCGGGCCAGTTGCCATGCAGGTGTTCCACCGGGGCGGTCCACTCCAAGGTATTGCTATGCCAAGGGTTCTGCGGTGCCTTCTGGCCGCGCCAGATGCTGTGGAAGAAGTTGTAGGTGAAGACGATCTGGGCGAGGCCACCGATGCAGGCGAAGACCGTGATCATCACGTTGAGATCCATGAAGTGCCCTTGGAACATCGGGAACTCGGTGAACTCATAGTAGCGTCGTGGACCACCCGCCAGACCCACATAGTGCATGGGGATGAAAACGCCATAAGCAGCTATCAAGGTGATCCAGAAATGCAGGTAACCCAGCTTCGTGCTCATCATCCTGCCGTACATCCGCGGGAACCAGTGATAGACCCCTGCCATCATGGCGAAGATGGCGCTCACACCCATCACCATGTGGAAGTGCGCGATCACAAAATAGGTGTCGTGGACCTGGATGTCCAGTGCGGCATTCGCGAGAATGATGCCCGTAAGACCACCCACAATGAAAGTGGACACCATGCCGATGCTGAAGAGCATGGCCGGTGAAAAGATGATGTTCCCCCTCCATAGCGTGGTGAGGTAATTGAACACCTTCACCGCACTGGGAATGGCGATCAACACAGTGGTGAATACGAAGACACTGCCAAGGAACGGGTTCATGCCGGTAACGAACATGTGGTGTGCCCAGACGAGGAAGCTCAAGAAGGAGATCGCCATGAGGGATCCGATCATGGCGCGGTAGCCGAAGATGGGCTTACGGCTCATGGTGGAGATCACCTCGGAGCTGATACCGAACGCCGGGAGGATCACGATGTACACCTCGGGGTGGCCCAGGAACCAGAAGAGGTGCTGGTAAAGGATCGGGCTACCGCCCATATGGTCCAAAGCCTCGCCCGCTATGTGGATCTCGCTGAGGTAGAAGCTCGTGCCGAGCATCCGGTCCATGATCAGCAAGGCCACCGCGCTTACCAGTACCGGGAAAGCCAGCACACCGAGGATCGCGGTGAGGAGGAAAGCCCAGATGGTCAAAGGCAGCCGAGTCATGCGCATACCCTTGGTGCGCAGATTCAAGATCGTGGCGATGTAGTTCAGGCTTCCCATCAGGGAACCTGCGATGAAGAGCACCATACTGAATAGCCAAAGGGTCATGCCGGTGCCAGAGCCCGGAATGGCTTGGGGCAATGCACTCAAGGGCGGATAGACCGTCCATCCGCCAGCTGCAGGGCCGCTCTCCACGAAGAGAGAGGACATCATAACGATGGCCGCTGCGAGGAAGAACCAGAAGGACAACATGTTGATGAAACCGCTCGCCATATCCCGCGCACCCACCTGGAAGGGGATCAATAGGTTACTGAACGTCCCGGAGAGTCCGCCAGTAAGTACGAAGAACACCATGATCGTGCCGTGGATGGTGACCAGAGCGAGGAACATAGTTGAGCTCAACACACCACCGGGTGCCCATTTTTCGCCGAGGAAGAAATGCGTGAAGGCGAAGCTCTCGCCCGGGAAGGCGATCTGAAGGCGGAAGATGATCGACATGATCATCGCCACCCACGCCATGACGATGGCCGTGATCAGGAACTGCTTGCTGATCATCTTGTGATCATGCGAGAAGAAATACTTCGAGATGAAGCTCTCCTTATGATGATGGTGCTCCACGTGGGCGTGGCCGCTATCGGCCGCCTGCGGATGGGCTTCGACGCTCATAGTCTCAGTTCGGTTGTTTGTTCTTGCCTTCGGCAGCCTCCGCCTCGCCGGCGATCTGGGTCTTGGCGGAATCGGGAGCGGTCACTGCGGCGGCGGGTGCCCCTGAGGGCTTCTCAAAAGCAGAGAGCAGGATGTTCCACACCTTGAAGGCTCCTGCGCTTTCCACCGTCAAAGGTGCTTGCATGTTGTAATGTGATATCCCGCAGACCTTGTTGCACAGTAGGATATAATCGAAGTCCGGGTTCCCGGTGATGGTGCGCATGCTGTCCGTGGTGATGGTCGGCACCAAGTGCATACGGGTGGACATGCCCGGCACAGCGTTCATCTGGGCCCGCATATGCGGCAGATAAACGCTATGGATCACGTCCTGGCTACGGATCACCAGTTCCACCGGCACGTCCGCTGGCAGGTGCAACTCCTTGGTGATCTTGTCATCGGCACCATGGAGATAGGTGCTGTTGGCGCCATTGTCCGTGATGTCCTGCTCCATCAGAGCGCGCAGGTTCATGATACCTTCGGACAAGCGGCCCAGGTGTGCGAGATGCTCGTCCTTTTCCGTCAAAATATTCCGGGCCGTGGTCAGTTCTTGAGCATCCCTGTCCGCTTTCTCCTGCTTGATCTGATCGCTCAGCCCCGCCAACCGCTTGGTGATGGTTGCGCGTGTGACGACACCCAATGGGTTGTCCCCATCGATCAGTCGGAAATCCGTGGCCCCCAACTTACCGTCCTTGCCGGGATAGCGGAAGGTCCAGTCGAACTGCTTCGCATATACCTCCACTTCCATGGTGCCGGGTTCCGGCGCGGCCGTGATCTTGTTCCAGATGGTGAGGCCATAGATGACCACTGCCACCAAAACAGTAGCGGGGATCACCGTCCAAGCCAGCTCCAACCGGTTGTTGTGCGGATACCAGTAGGCCTTTCGGTCCGCCCGGTGGTAGTAGCGGCCGGCGAAATAGAACAGCGCGATGTTGGTCCCGAAGAAGACGATCCCCAACATGATCCAGTTGAAATCGTACATCTTCTCTATCCACACCCCTTGCGTACTGGCAGGGGGAGGAAGGAACACATCGCGATAATGGATGGGGATCCAGATGAAGAAGGCCAAATAGGCCGCCCCGAATACCCACATCATCCGACCGGAGATGCGGTTGTCCCGCTCAGGGATGTTCTCTTCACGCTCGCCACGCAAAGCAGCCGTGAGTTCGGCCACCCGGCTCAGGCGGAGCACCACCATGAAGCCAAGCACCAGGACCGCAAGTATCAACAACGTCGTCATGCTATTCGATTATGCTCTGTGATGGTCCCGTGATCAGATGTGATGATGAACACTTTCCTCCAGGAAAGGATGGGCCACCACCGTAAGAGGTGCCTTCGTCAAAGTGTTCAGTATCGTAAAGATGAACAGGCCGAGGAAGGCGATGAAGAATCCGATCTCCAATGTACCGATGCCGATGAAATGCTCGCCCAGCGATCCTGGCATGATCATCTGCACGGTGTCCAGCCAATGGCCGATGAAGATGAGCGAAGCGACACCGATGAGGTAACGAGAGCTGCGCTTGGAATCGCGGCTCATCAAGAGTACCATGGGCAGGGCGAAATTGATGAAGTACATGCCCCAGGTCAGCCATGGATGATGGTCGATGCGCACCTTGAAGTAGGTGCCCTCCTCCGGAATGTTCGCGTACCATGTCAGTAGGAACTGGGCGAAGTAAAGGTAGCTCCACAGGAAGCTCACGGCGAATACCCACTTGCCCATATCCTGGATGTGGCTCCCATTCACCTGTGGCAGGAAGCCCTTGCCTTTGAGATAGAGCACGACGACCACTGCCACGACCATGCCACCGATCCACATGCCTGCGAAAACATACCAGCCAAAGAGGGCGCTTTTCCAATGCACGTCAATGCTCATGATCCAGTCCCATGCAAGGATGGAGCTGAAGAAGGCGAAGAGCACCATGAACACCACACTGCGGCGGTAGTTCAGCCAATGTGACCGCAACAAGGTCTCACCGGTCTCACCGTCCATGCGCAAGCTGTGCTTGCGGAACCAATGCGCGAAGAGCACGAATGTGGCCATCATGATGATGGCACGTATCCAGAAGAAGGGCTTGTTGAGATACGGCGACACCAGATCGATGTGAGCATCGTAGTGCGCTGGGTCGGCTTTGTCCAAAGCGCGTGCGTCCATCCAAGGCCAGATGTGGTTCAATCCCACCGAGCCCGCCACCAGGCAGATCAGCACGAACAGCGCCCCCCATGGCAGATAGCCGATGATGCCCTCGTACACCCGCTTCACCAACACCGTCCATGCGGTTTCGGTGATGTGGTTCAACGAATAGAAGAACAGGGTGCCAAGGGCGATGAAGAAGAAGAACAGGGCGTTGGCATAGAAGGCCGCCCAGGAATATTGTTTGTGGTCGGTATGGTCGCCCACCACGCCGATCACGGCCATCACCAGACCGATGATGATCAACGCCAAGGTGACAGTCCGGGCCCGTTTGCTAATGGTGAAATTCATCGCTGCTTGTTTGATCACTTGGCGGTGGCGGTAGCCGTCTTTACACTGTCCGTGGCCGTGCCCTCGCCGGGCATCTTTCCGTCGTGCTGCAAATACTTCACATACTGGATCACCAACCAACGCTCCTTATGGTTGAGCTGGCTGGCGTGGCTGCCCATGGCGATGTTCCTGCCGTAGGTGAGCGAATGGAACATCTTCCCCTCAGCAAGTTGACCGAGCTGGGCGCCGTCGTAGGGTGGTGGAGGCGGATAATTGCCCTTGGTCACTACGGAACCATCTCCCTTACCTGTAGCTCCGTGGCATTCAATGCAGAACACCTCGTAGATCGCTTTGCCCTGCTCCACAGTGGCAGTGGTCATTTGGATCGGGCTATGCAGCTGGAGACCGGCCTGTTCATATCCTTCCGGACTGTTCGGGTAGGGGTATGGGAAATTGAAACTGGCATCACTCTCCTGCTCTGCGAACGGGATGGTCCCTGCCGCTGGGATCCGCGCGCTGGGCGTCCCGCGCTGGGCTTGAGCAGTGCTGTCGCCGAAGTAGTAAGGGTCCTGGCCGTAGTCAACGTAAGCCTCGACGGCCGGGCTGCGGTACATGTCCGGCATGTACTCGAGACCGGGACTGTTCGGATCGCTGGCGCAACCCATGAGGAGGGCCGTGCCGCCGATGGCGATCGCAAGGAGAAGCGGATTCTTCATGTTGCTCATCATCCTCAGCATTGGCGTTCGTTGATCTCGAACACAGTGGTCTCACGCAACATGCCGGTAAGCACCTCTGCCGGATGGGCATGATTGTCCTCCGTCCGCAGTTCGATGATGAACTTGTCATCCGTGCTGCGTGGGTCCGGGTTCCGTGCTGACATTCCGGGGAGTGTCTTATTCCGGATCAAAAAGGTGATCGCCATGCCGTGTGCGGCGCAAAGCACTGTGAATTCGAACAATATGGGAACGAAGCCCGTGACGTTCTGATAGTAGAACTGGTTCGGCTTGCCACCAATATTCATCGGCCAATCGTAGATCGCCATGTAGTAGGTGCCAAGGATCGCCAAGGACAGACCGAGGACGCCGAACATGAAGGAAACGATCCCCATGCGGGTACGCTTCAGGCCGATGATGGGGTCGATGCCGTGCACCGGGAAAGGGCTGAAGACATCGCGCACCTTCACGCCAGCGGTGACCAGCTTGCGTGCCGCGGACTTTAACAGTTCCGGGTCTTCGTACAACGCGTAAATGACTTTGTTGGCCATACCGCTTAGTGCTGTGATTTGGGTAACACCTCACCCTTGTAGCTTTCGCCGCTGGACTTGAGGATGGTTTTCAGCTCATTGAACGCCAGCACGGGGAAGTAGCGGGCGAAGAGCAGGTATAGGGTGAAGAAGATCCCGATGGTGCCCAAGAAGGTGCCGACATCCACCCACGTGGGGTAGAACATGGTCCAGCCGGAAGGGAGATAATCGCGGTGCAGGCAGACCACGATGATGTCGAAGCGCTCGAACCACATGCCCACGTTCACCACGATTGAGATGGCCCAGGCCCAGAAGAAACTGGTGCGGACGGCCCGGAACCAGAGCATCGCAGGGATCAGGATGTTACAGATGATCAAGGCCCAGAATGCCCAGCTATACTGTCCGGTGGCAGCACCGACGGACATGTATGTGTAGTACTCGTACTCAACGCCGCTGTACCAGCCCATGAAGAACTCGGTAGCGTATGCCACCGCCACGATGCCACCGGTGACCATGATCACGATGTTCATGTACTCCACGTGCTTGCGGGTTATATAAGCCTCCAATTTCATGGCTTTGCGTATCACCAGCAGCAGGGTCTGAACCATGGCGAAGCCGGAGAAGATGGCCCCCGCGACGAAGTACGGCGGATAGATGGTGCTATGCCAACCAGGCACCAGCGAGGTGGCGAAGTCCATGGACACCACCGAGTGAACTGAGAACACCAGCGGTGTGGCGAGGCCGGCGAGCACCAAGCTCACTTCCTCGAAACGCTGCCAAGCCTTGGCGTTGCCGGTCCAGCCGAAGGAAAGAATACCGTACATCGTCTTCTGCCACTTCTTCGCGACGTGGTCGCGGATCGAAGCGAAATCCGGGATGAGGCCGATGTACCAGTAAACCAAGCTCACAGAGAAATACGTGCTGATGGCGAACACGTCCCAAAGGAGGGGTGAGTTGAAGTTCACCCAAAGGGAACCGAACTGGTTGGGCAGCGGGAACACGAAGTAGGCCAGCCAGATGCGGCCCATGTGGATCATGGGGAACATGGCCGCCATCATCACGGCGAAGATGGTCATGGCTTCCGCTGAGCGGTTTACGGCCATGCGCCATTTCTGGCGGAACAGCAGCAGCACCGCGCTGATAAGCGTGCCGGCGTGGCCGATACCCACCCACCACACGAAGTTGGTGATGTCCCAAGCCCAGTTGATGGTCTTGTTCATCCCCCACGCGCCGATGCCATGGCTGATCAAATAGAGGATGCAGCCCACACCGTACAAGGCGATGATGGACGCTATGGTGATGAGTACGTACCAGGCCCGGGGCGCCTTGGCCTCGATCGGTCCTACCACGTCCGTCGTGATGTCCCCGTAAGTGCGGTGGCCCAAGATGAGCGGTGGGCGGATGGCTGCTTCCTGATGCATGTTACCGGTCTTCTCTTAGGCTTTTTCGTGTTCTTCGTTCCCCTCGATGTTCCGCACCTTCACCAAGTAGGTCACGTTGGGCTGTGTGCCGATCTCCTCGAGCATCTGATACCCGCGCTCATTGTCGCGTCCGGCGCGGACTTGGCTGCCACTGTCGTTGAGATCTCCGAAGATGATGGCGGTTGTAGGACAGGCATCAGAGCAGGCTGTCTGGATCTCACCGTCCTTCACCGGCCTGCTCTCCTTTTTGGCTTCGAGCTTACCGGCTTGGATCCGTTGCACGCAGAGGCTGCACTTCTCCATTACTCCGCGACTGCGTACCACAACGTCCGGGTTCAGGACCATACGGCCGAGATCGTCCCAAGCAGGGTTGACATCGCCGAACTGTTCGGTAACGTAATTGAACCAGTTGAAGCGACGAACCTTATACGGGCAGTTGTTCGCGCAATAACGCGTACCGATGCACCGGTTGTAGGTCATCATGTTCAGACCCTCCTCGCTGTGCGTGGTGGCAACAACCGGACAGACCGTCTCACAGGGAGCGTGGTTGCAATGTTGGCACATCACCGGGAGGAAGATCACCGATGGCTGTTCGCTCGGGCGCTCCATTTCCGACAGTCGTCCGGCCCAGCTCAGACCTTCGGTATCGGTGTGCGTGTCCGAGCTGTAATAGCGGTCGATCCTCATCCAGTGCATCTCGCGGCTCCGACGCACTTCGTCCTTGCCGACCACGGATATGTTGTTCTCACTGTTGCAAGCGGTGATGCATGCGCCGCAGCCGATGCAGCTGTTGAGGTCGATGCTCATACCCCAACGATGGCCCACCTCTGCGACCGGGTGTGCCGCCCACAGGTCGATCGAGGTAGCGGGCACCCTGTCTTGGGCGTTCACCTTGCCATCCTTGTTCACGTCCTCATGGACGGCCAAGGTCTCCATCTCATTATAGGTCTCCCGCGGCTCATGAAGCGCCCACACAGCAAAGGTGGTCTCCTTCACGATGCTCTCGCGGTCCATGCCCGTCATCTGGGTCTGGGTGAGCGCGATGGCATAGGTCTTTCCGGTGGTCTCCACAGTAGCCGGTGCGGTATACCGCACGGTGTTGTCATGCAAGGAGGTCCACGGATAGACGTTCTGTCCCACAGGTGCCGGAGTACCATCCGGGTTGCGCATGCAGGCGGCACGCCCAACGCGTTCCCCGTTCGCACCGCGGCCGTAGCCAAGAGCAACGGCCAAGGTCCTTCGCGCTTGGCCCGGGCTCATGATCGCAGGCAGATCCATGGCGATGCCATTCACCGCTACTTTCAGCACATGAGCAGGGCTTTCCTGTCCGATGTAAAGTTGCTTGAAGGTCTTCCCAGTGAGCTCACTGAGGTCTTCGGGTGCGATACAGACGTAGTTATCCCAAGTCGCCTTGGTGATGGGGTCCGGTAGTTCCTGCAACCACGGGTTGTTGGCGTGCAAGCCGCTGGCAAGTGCTTCGGAGGTATACAGTTCCACTTCCCAATCACCGGCCTGCTTGATGCTTTCACGCGCTTTGCCGGCGGCCTGTGCCACATCCGCACTAAAGGCGGTGGGCTCCACGGCCGAGCTGGTATTTCCGGAATACACCCCGTCATGGACGCTCTGGTCCCAGCCATTCAAGATACCGCCCGCAGCGGGAAGGGTATCCTTGCAGACATTCTGCACAAAGCTGTGCCAATCGGAGTTCAAACCGCTCCATGCCAAGAGGCTCTGGCCCCATTGGCGGGTGTCGAACAACGGACGGATCGTGGGCTGGGTAAGCGCGAATTGTCCGGACTTGGGCACCTGATCATTCCAGCTTTCCAGCCAATGGTGGTCAGGGGCGATCCAGTTGCAGAGCGAAGCGGTCTCGTCCGCATGGCTGCTGAAGCTCACCGATAGTCCGGTCTTCTTCAGGCCCGCCTTGAACTCCTCCGCATTGGACAACGTGTAAGCGGGATTGGTTCCAGCAATGAGGATCGCGCCGACCGTTCCTGCGTTCATGTCCTTCACCAGCTGGGCCATCACTGCATCATTCCCTTGGAAGAAGGGCGAGGCATTGCGGATGTCAATGGTGTTACCGTAGTTGCCCAGCATGCTATTGATGCTGTTCACCAGTACCTGTGTGCCTTCGTCGTTAACACCGCACATCACCACGCTCTTGCCTCTGGCGGCGAGAAGTTCCTTGGCACACTGCGCTATGGCCGCGTCTGTATGAGCGTCCACTTTCGGGGCGGAGACCGTGGCCCCTCCCGTGCGACCGGCGATCGCGTCGTGAAGCCCCATCACCACCAAGGGCAGCATGCTGTTGCGAATGGCTGTGCGTTGATCCGCATTGGCCCCTGTAAGGCTCATACGCGCCTCGAACTGCCAGTGGCGGCTCATGGGCGTATCCTTCGTTGCGGTATCAGGCTTGCGACGTTTGGCATACTGCCAAACATTCTCGGTGTTACTGCCCCAGTTGCTGAGGAAGTCCGCACCTACACCCACCACCACATCGGCCTTGGTGAGGTCGTATGTCGGGAAGGCCCATTTGCCGAAGCTCTTGAGATTTGCGCTAGCGACCCCTGCATAGCTCACGGCATCGTATTGCACGTGGTCCACTTTGCCGCCCACATTCACGCTCATGGCAGCATCACTGCTGTTGAGACGCAGATTATGCTTGGCCTTGAAAACATCAATGGCCGACTTGATGCTGGGGCTGATCACCGTATTGGTGAGGATCACGACACGCTTGCCTGCAGCGCTTGCCTTGTCCAGCTCCCCACCGATCGCCTTGTCCGCATCGGCCCACGCATGCTGGGTGAAATTGCCGTCCTTCACCTCCATGGGGCCGGGCAGTCGTTCGCTATCATACAAGCCCAACACGCTGCTGTTCACCCTGGCATTGACAGCGCCCTTGTTGATGTTCGGATCACGATTGATGCCGAACCGTGGGTTTCCTTGGATGTGGATGGGACGCCCTTCACGGGTCTTCACCAACACGCTGGCGAAATCCTCGCCGTCATAATAGGTACTGGCATACCAGTTGGCCACGCCAGGAGTGATCTCCTCTGGCTTGTTCACATAAGGGATGCTCTTGATCACCGGGGCCTCACATGCGGCCAAGGTCGCAGCGCCAACGGAGAAGCCGAGGAATTTCAGGAAATCGCGACGGCTGGTGGTGGAGCCGGTGATGCTGCCATCGGCAAGCACCTGGTCCAAGGGCATGGGCTCATTGAACTCGTGCGCACCTTTGGCGGGTACATGTGCAGGATCCGTTTCGGAAAGGTCCTGCCAATATCGTTTCGTGCTCGACATCTGTCTGCGCTGTTCGGTCTTAGTAATGGCACTTGGCGCACTCAAAGCCGCCAAGCTCGCGAACGGTGATCTTCTCGTCCTCCAAGTATTTCCGGAGTTCCATCTGGCCCATCGGTGTCGTGGCCAAGCGACGGTGGACCTCCTTGTAATAGCCGTTGTCGCTGCCCGCCACTTTCACCTCATGCTCATTGTGGCACTCGAGGCACCAGCTCATGGTCAGCGGAGCCCATTGCTCCACTTGATCCATCTTGGTGTCCACAGGGCCGTGACACTTCTGGCACTCGATCTTGGCTACGGCCACGTGCTGGGAGTGATTGAAGTAGACGTGGTCCGGCAGGTTGTGCACCTTGTTCCAAACTATGGGCTTTTCGTGGCCTGTATAGGTCATGGTAGCGGGGTCCCAGCCCACCGACGCATAGATCTTGGCGATCTCTGCCGTACCGGTCTTCGGCCCTTCACTGACGGCCTTGTGGCAGTTCATGCACACGTTCGCACTGGGGATACCGGCGTGCTTGCTCTTCTCTGCGCCACTGTGGCAGTACTGGCAATTGATGGCCAAATTGTCCTTGCCTGCATGGAGCGTGTGGTCGAAGTTGATGGGCTGAGAGGGCTTGTAGTGAGCCACCTTGTCGCCACCGTACACACCGATCCGGAACATGAAATTCCAGAGTAGCACACAACCCCATACGACCAAAAGCAGCACAACCACCGAAGCCCATCCCTTGTTACGGCTAGCCCAACGGCGGATGCGGCCCCAACTGCCCAATGCCGGCTCAGGCGCCAGTCCTTCCTTTTCCCGCACGGCGTTCGAAAGCTGATGCCGGACACCGCCCAAGGAGAGCAGCACCAAGAGTAATAATAGCCCAGTGATCAACAACCATTCCCAGTTACTGGAAGGCTTAGTCTCCGCTACAGCAGTTGGGGCCGCAACCGCAGCGCCCTTGGGTGCAAAGTTGTCCGCGAAATAAAGGACGGCATCGATCTCCTCGTTGGTCAATGCCTGAGGCGGCATCACGATCTTGTTGTTGTCCTCGAAGAGCTGCTTGGCGAACTCATTGCCGGTCTTGATGTAGGCCTGGCTATTCTTCACCCACAGGTGGATATCGCCCTTGCCTTCCCAAAGTGCCTTAGAACCCTTCAGCATAGGGCCTGTCATGGCCTTGTCCGGCTTATGGCATGCGGCACAGTTGGCCTTGAAGATCTTCTCGCCGTTGTCGTATTGTGCCTTGTCCACCTGGGCGGAGGCGCTGGCGACGATCAGCAGGAAGGCGGCGAGGGCGCTGAGATGGAGCAGACCGATGGAGCGCTTGAGAAGCCTGGGTACAAAGGACATTCCGGACAATTTTGATGGTGGATCCCGTTGGATCTTCGCCGCGCAAAAATAGACGCCAAGCCATACGGAGCTAATCATACAGCGAACGGAGAGGGGGTAAAGGGTCTATTTAGAAGCGTTCTAAAATGGCCGTGTCAGCGCAAAGCCACAGCCCGGTTGGCTAAACCCATGTCATGGAGGTGTAAATTCCCACATTTGGCAATGTGACTTTGCCCCGTTCATTAAAGGGTGTACAGTGTGGGGTTGTGCTGTCCAAAAACCGTAAGCACGATTCTTGTGCAGTACTTCCAAGCCGGTACATTTGGCCTCCACATGCGCATTGCCATCTTCTCCGTCCTCGTGCTACTGACCGTCAACCTCTCCGCACAGGATGACCTCCGCCTGTTCAAACCATCGAATGCCACTACAGATACTACTGCCGCTGCGGGCATTCGACCGAATGAAGACCCTCCGAAGGAAAGCGTGACGCCCGGTGTCGTTACCGTGGTGGAAAGTGAACGCATCAAGGTGTTTATGGCGGATTATGCCGCGCACAAGCGGCCTCTGGACGGTTACCGTGTCCAGATCTTTCTCGGTGACAGGGCCCAAGCGGAGAGCACACGACGGACCTTTCTCCTGCAACATCCGGACGTTCCCGCCTATCTCAGCTACCTGGCACCCAACTTCAGGGTGCGAGTGGGCGATCTGCGGGACCGGGTGGAGGCCGAAGGAGTACGGGAGAACCTGAAAAGTGAATTCCCCGGGTTGTATGTGGTGCCGGACCAGATCGAACTGCCCAAGCTCCCCACGGAGCGCAACTGATCGACCGGCACGAACATCGTTCCTGTAATTTCAGGATCCTCTTCGCGAGACCGCTGAGGAGATAATGTCATCAACGTCTCACACCGTGGCTCGATGCGCATTGAGGCATCATGCTTAGCGTGATCACAGGCTCCGCTTAGCGAGAGCGCTGAGGGAGCTAGAAGCGGTCAAGCGCGGCTGCCTACTGCCGCTGCCGTCTGCAACTGCAAACTAGCCCTCCAACGTCCGCTTCACCTCCACCAGTTCGAAGGCCTCGATGTGGTCGCCGACCTTGATGTCGTTGAAGTTCTTGATGCTGAGGCCGCACTCGTAGCCGTGTGTAACCTCCTTGGCGTCGTCCTTGAAGCGCTTGAGGTCGCTGAGCTCGCCAGAGTATACCACGATACTGTCGCGGATCAGGCGGATCTTGCTGTTGCGGCCGATCTTGCCGTCCAGTACGTAGCAACCGGCCACCGTACCCACTTTGCTGATGCGGAAGGTCTCGCGCACCTCCGCGGTACCGATGACGTTCTCCACCTCCTTCGGGGCGAGCATGCCCTCCATAGCGAGCTTCAGTTCCTCGATGGCGTCGTAGATGATTGAATAGAGACGGATCTCGATCTCCTCGTTCTCGGCCAGTTTCCGGGCGCCCACCGTGGGCCGTACTTGGAAGCCGATAATGATGGCATTGGAGGCTGAGGCCAGCAGCACATCGCTTTCCGCGATGGGGCCCACAGCCTTGTGGATCACGTTCACCTTGATGTTCGCCGTGCTGAGTTTCAGCAAGGAATCCGTCAATGCCTCCACAGAGCCGTCCACGTCGCCTTTGACAATGACATTGAGCTCCTTGAAATCCCCAATGGCCAAGCGGCGCCCGATCTCGTCGAGCGTGATGTGCTTGTGCGTTCGGATACCCTGCTCGCGCTGCAACTGCTGGCGTCGTGTAGCGATCTGGCGTGCCTCGCGTTCATCCTCCATCACATGGAATCGGTCACCCGCGTTCGGGGCGCCATCCAAACCGAGGATGGAGACGGGGACCGAAGGACCGGCCTCGGCGACCTGCTGGCCGCGCTCATTGAACATATTCCGCACGCGGCCGCTGTATTGGCCAACGAGCAGGATATCGCCCTTGTGCAAGGTGCCTCCTTCCACCAACAGGGTGGTCACGTAGCCGCGACCCACCTCCAAAGTGCTTTCGATCACAACACCGGTGGCCCGTTTCTCGGGGTCGGCCTTCAGCTCGAGCATATCGGCCTCCAACAACACCTTGTCAAGCAGTTGTTCGATACCCATACCCTTCTTCGCGCTGATCTCCTGCGTCTGGTACTTGCCGCCCCATTCCTCCACGAGGATGTTCATCTGGGAGAGCTGTTCACGGATCTTGTCCGCGTTGGCCCCTGGCTTGTCGATCTTGTTGAATGCAAAGACCATCGGCACAGCGGCGGCCTGCGCGTGGTTGATGGCCTCGCGGGTCTGCGGCATCACACTGTCGTCAGCCGCGATCACGATGATCGCGATGTCAGTGACCTGTGCACCACGGGCACGCATGGCGGTGAACGCCTCGTGACCCGGTGTATCAAGGAAGGCGATGCGCTTGCCGTTGTCCAAGGTCACGCTGTATGCACCGATGTGCTGGGTGATACCACCGGCCTCCCCGGCGATCACGTTGGCTTTGCGGATGCGGTCCAGCAACGAGGTCTTACCGTGGTCCACGTGGCCCATTACGGTAACGATAGGCGCACGTGGCACCATCCGTTCCTGGTTGTCGGCCTCTTCCACTTTGACGTCCTGAACGTCGGCTCCTACGAACTCCACCTTGAAGCCGTACTCGTCCGCGATCACCGCGAGGGTCTCGGCATCCAAGCGCTGGTTGATGCTCACCATCATACCCAAGGAGAAATAGGCCTTGATGATGTCGGTGACGGGCACGTCCATCATCGAGGACAGCTCATTGGCCGTGACGAATTCGGTGACCTTCAATGTGCGGCCCGCCAACTGGCGTGCCTGATCTTCTTCCTCGCGACGTTGGTAGCGTTCCTGTCGCTTGTCGCCCTTGCGTTTCGCGCCACGGCCTTTGCCGCCGCCGCCGCCGCCAGTGAGGCGTGCCAAGGTCTCGCTGACCTTGCGCTTAACGGCGTTCTCATCCAGTTCACCTGGGCGCCCTGGAGGGGCATTGCGTTGTTCCTGCTGCACTACGCGTCCCACGTTCACGGGACCGGGCTTCACGATGCGCTTACGTCTACCGCGGTCCTTATCCCGATCGATGGGCTTGCGCTCTCGCTCTTTCGGCAGCTCGATCTTGCCGATGGTCTTGGGTCCGACAAGCCTTTCCACGTTCACCCGGATGGTCTCGGGTTCTTGGTGGACGGGCGCAGCCGGCTTGGGTGCTTCTATCTTGACCTCAGGTTTCGCTACCGGCTTTGCAGGCGCTGCGGGAGGTACTGGTACAGGTACGGGTCTGGGTGCGGGTGCAGGTTCCGCGGCTTTGGCAGCCGGGCGTCCCTTCTTTCCGATCTCAAGGTCGATCTTGCCAACGGTCTTGGGACCTGTGACCCGCTGGGTGGTGGCGCGGATGACTTCGGGGCCCGGAGCGGGAGGCTCCACGGGTGCAGCCTTTTCTTCGGGCTTGGCCGCGATCACAGGCTGTTTTACCTCAGGCGCAGGCGGTGCCACAGGGGCTTCTACCACGGGAGCGGGCTTCGGCGGTTCCGGTGGGGCAACCGGCTCGGGTACGCTGGCCAAGGCCACCACCTCCCGTTCTTGGCGCTCCTGGATCACCTGCTTGCTCGCCTCCTTCTCCGCTTTATCCTGCCCGAATTCCTTCTCCAGCAAGGCATACAGGTTCTCAGGGATCTTGGCGTTCGGCGATGCCTCCACTTCGTGCCCCTTTGCGGCGAGGAACTCCACCACGGTATGCACGCCGAGATTGAAATCCCGTGTCACCTTGCTCAATCGCACCGTCTTAGCTGCCGTTTCGCTCATTCGCTCCCTAATTCTCGTTTTCCCAACTGCCTACTGACCTTGTTTACTGCTACTGCTTACTGCTACTGCTTGCTGCTACTGCTTACTGCCACTGCTTACCTCTTCTACTTCGCCAACTCCTGCCTCAGTACGCGCAGCACTTCGGTTACTGTTTCTTCTTCCAGATCGGTGCGCTTGGCGAGGTCCTCCGGAGCGATCTCCACCACCGACCGGGCCGTGTCGCAGCCAATATTCTTCAGTGCCTCGATGATCCAAGGCTCGATCTCGTCGCGGAATTCATCCAGGTCCACGTCGTCGGTCACCTCGTCACTGTCGCGGTACACATCGATGTCGAAGCCGGTGAGCTTGCCCGCCAGCTTGATGTTGTGCCCGCCCTTTCCGATGGCCAAGGCCACTTGGTCAGGTTTCATGTAGACCTCGGCGCGCTTGTTGACCTCGTCGAGCTTGATCTCGCCCACTTTGGCGGGGCTCAATGCGCGCTGGATCAGCAGCGAGTCGTTGGAGGTCCAGTTGATCACGTCGATGTTCTCGTTGCGCAGTTCGCGGACGATGCCGTGGATACGGCTGCCCTTCATGCCCACGCACGCGCCCACAGGGTCGATACGGTCATCATAGCTCTCCACCGCCACCTTGGCGCGCTCACCGGGCTCACGTACGATGCGCTTGATGGTGATCAGGCCGTCCGCCACTTCGGGTACTTCCTGCTCGAACAGTTTCTCCAAGAACTCCGGAGCGGTGCGTGAAAGCAGCACCACCGGGCTGTTGTTACGCATCTCCACCTTCCACACCACGGCACGCACGGTATCGCCCTTCTTGAAGAAGTCGGTCTTGATGTGCTGGTCCTTGGGCATGATCAGCTCATTGCCCTCATCGTCAAGCACCAAGGTCTCGCGCTTCCAGATCTGGTAGACCTCGCCGGTGATGATCTCACCCACGCGTTCCTTGTACTTGGAGTAGATATGGTCCTTCTCCAGCTCCATAATGCGGCTCTGGAGGTTCTGCTTCAGGGAAAGGATGTTGCGGCGGCCGAAGTCGGGGATCTTCACCTCTTGGCTCACCTCCTCGCCCACTTCAAAATCAGGCTCTATCTTCAAGGCTTCGCTGAGGGGGATCTGCAGACCTTCGTCCTCCACCTCGCCGTCGGGAACGATCTCGCGGTTCAGCCAGATCTCCAAGTCGCCCTTGTCCGGGTTGATGATGATGTCGAACTTGGCCTCTTCGCCATATTTCCGTTTCACAACACCGCGGAACACATCCTCCAGAATGCCCATCATGGTCACCCGGTCGATGTTCTTGATGTCTTTGAATTCCCCGAAGGATTCGATGAGGTTCACTGTGCTCATTGTGCACTGCTTCAATTGAGGTTGATCGTGGCCTGAGTGGACTTGATGCCGGTGAAAGGGATCACCGTGATCCCGTCCGAAAGTTTGGGCTGCCTGCCCTTCACCTTGGCGGGTTGAAGGACCTGCAGCGATAATCCGTGTTCATCATAGGACTTCAGCACGCCCTGCACCAAGGTACCATCGGTGAGCGTGACATCCACCCCTTTATCAACGCGTTTGCGGTACTGGCGCTCCACCTTGAAGGGCTTACCCAATCCGGGACTGCCTACTTGAACCTCCATATCGTCCAAGGCCTCGCCGAATGCCTCTTGGAGCGCCTTGTTGATGGTGGTGAGGTCGGCCAATGTGATGGGTGCTTCATCGTGATCCACCTCCACCACGGCCTTGCCTCCCGGGCGTACTTCGGCGCTCACCAAAAAATGGGGAGTACCCTCCAGCTGTCGCTGTAAAGCCTGTTGAAGTTGGGCTGTGGTGATCATCATCCGGACTGCGCCGATGCGGGGAACAAAAAAGAGGGGCGGTCCCCTCTTCCTCTCCTCACCGCATCTAAACGGCGGCAAATATAGCTGTTTCCGGGAAATTCCATACAGGACATGATATCACGGAGATCCGTGCGCCCCGGAACCTTAACGCTGCACACTTGGACCTTGGATGTGCAGCGGTCGATCTTTTTTCTGGTGGGTCACATCACCTTGACCCGAGCGATACGGATCCAGCCAGTCCATTTCGGAGCTGAAGTACCATCCGTTGATCCAAGTGGAACAGGAAACGGTCGAACTACCCAAGATGATGGCGCCCACACGGTTCACGATCCCTTCCTGCAAAAGGATCTTCGGCAAGTACCGGGGAGATCAAGAACCTCTGCTGCGCTGGGAGGACCTGAACAAGGAGGAGCTGGTGCCCGCACTGTTCCTTTGACATGCTCTGCTTCCGGGGGAAGGCATACCCCGATGATGGGCTAATTTTAGCGGCCCTCTCATTATCCCATTGATATCATGAACCCTCGCAACATTGCCCTCCTCCCGCCGGACACGCACACCGGCCTCACCTTGAGCGATCGCAAGCACCGCGCCGCCGGCATCCCCGCCGTGATCCAGTCGTTGGCGCATATCCAGGAGGAGACGGGCGTGCTCGATGGTATCAAGATCCTGAACAAGCTGAACCAGAAGGACGGCTTCGACTGCCCCAGCTGCGCTTGGCCCGACCCGCACCACCGCAGCAAGCTCGGCGAATACTGCGAGAACGGCGCGAAGGCCGTAGCCGAGGAGACCACCACCAAGCGCGTTGACCGGGATTTCTTCGCGAAGCATGGTGTGGAGGAAATGAGCCACTGGAGCGACCTGGAGCTGGGCAAGAGCGGCCGCATCACCGAGCCGTTCATCCTGCGGAAAGGAAGCGACCATTATGAGCCGATCGGTTGGGACGAGGCTTATGCGAACATTGCGAAGCGGCTGAATTCGCTCTCCTCGCCCGATGAAGCGATCTTCTACACCAGTGGTCGCGCCAGCAACGAAGCGGCCTACCTCTATCAGCTTTTCGCACGTCTCTTCGGCACCAACAACCTGCCGGATTGCAGCAACATGTGCCACGAGAGCAGCGGCACCGGGCTCGGCGAGACCATCGGCATCGGCAAGGGAACCGTTTCGCTGGACGACATCTATGCAGCCAAATTGATCCTCGTGATCGGCCAGAACCCCGGCACGAACCACCCGCGGATGCTGAGCGCGCTGAAGAAGTGCGTGGAGAACGGTGGCAAGATCGTCAGCGTGAACCCGCTGCCCGAGGCCGGAACACTCGGCTTTATCGATCCCCAAAGCGTGACCAACGTGTTGGTGAACGGCACCAATTTCCACACGTTGCACGTGGGCCTGCGGATCAACACCGACGTGGCCTTCTTGAAAGGTGTGATGCGGCTGCTGTTGGACAAGGAGGATGCAGCTCCCGGATCCACGTTCGACAAGGCCTTCCTCACGGAAAAGACAGCTGACTTCGATGCGTTCATCGCGGACCTACGCAACACCGATGTTCAGGCCATGGCCGATATCTGTGGGGTTCCGTTCACCCAGTTGAAGGAGGTCGCTGATCTCGTGGCAAGTACGGACCGCATCATCGTCTCGTGGGCCATGGGCCTTACACAGCATGTGAACGCAGTGGCGAACATCCATCAGGTGGTGAACCTGCTGCTGCTGCGTGGCGCATTCGGGAAGCCGGGAGCGGGCGCATGTCCTGTTCGCGGACACAGCAACGTGCAGGGCGACCGCACGATGGGCATCTTCGAAAGGCCGAGCAGTTCCTTGCTGGATGCCTTGGATGAACGCTACGGGTTCAAGTCCCCGCGGAAGGACGGCACCGATGTGGTGGCTGCGATCGAGGCCATGCGGGACGGCAAGTCCAAGTTCTTTTTCGCCCTCGGCGGAAACTTCATCAGCGCCACACCGGACAGTGAAGTGACCGCACGTGCTCTCATGAATTGCGATCTGACGGTGCAGGTAAGCACCAAGTTGAACCGCAGCCATGTGATCACCGGCGAAGAAGCGATCATCCTACCTTGCCTAGGCCGCAGCGAAAGGGATGTGCAGAACGGCAAGGTCCAGTTCGTCACCGTGGAGGACAGCATGAGCGTGGTACACCGCTCCCAAGGCGCGCACGAACCCGCGAGCGAACACCTGCACAGCGAGCCGGCCATCATCTGCGAACTTGCAGCGGCGACCTTTGGCAATAAGCACAAGGTGGACTGGCCAGCCATGGCGAAGAACTACGACCTCATACGCGAAGAAGTGCAGGTGGTGATACCGGGCTTCGACAATTACAACCGTCGCGTGC
This sequence comes from Flavobacteriales bacterium, assembly GCA_038234075.1. GTDB lineage: Bacteria > Bacteroidota > Bacteroidia > Flavobacteriales_F > PHOS-HE28 > PHOS-HE28. The sequence continues at coordinate 142,162 of JBBSUV010000002.1, forward strand.
GCCAGCCGGAAGGCTTCGTCCTGCCCAACGGCCCGCGTGACGGGGCTAATTTCACCACGGCAAGCGGCAAGGCGCACTTCATGGTGGACCAGGCCCCCACTTGGAAGCTGGCCGATGGCGATCACCTCATGATGACCATCCGCACGCATGACCAGTTCAACACCACCATTTACGGTTTGGAGGACCGCTACCGCGGTATCCACGGTGAGCGCCGCGTGGTGCTGATGCACGCCGATGACATGGCCAGAGAGGGGCTGGCCTCCAAAGACCGCGTGGACCTCGTGAGCAACCACGGACGCGAGCGTGTGGCCACGGACTTCTTCGTCATCCCCTATGACATCGCTCGCGGCTGCGTGGCCACGTACTTTCCGGAGGCCAATGTCTTGGTGCCCTTGGAGCTGAAGGCCGATCGAAGTGGCACCCCCGCTAGCAAGAGCGTAGTGGTAAGACTGCGGAAGCGGTAGCGGAGGATCCTGTCCGGGTCGACAGATCAACCACTTGTCTTTTCCCGTGTACCCCAGCGGAAGCCATAACCGATGCGGATGCCTACATGGCTGAGCGTGCCCCTGAACTTGCCCGTGCTCTCACGCGGAGTACCCGGAAGAATGACATAGCCCCCCGAAATATATCGGCCCGTAACCACCGCCAAAGCACCGAGGGAAAAGGAGCCATGGCGGCCCCACGACCAGATCACATCACCACCGAAGCGCACGGATGGGGCCACCAAATGCTCATCCGCAAAGTCCACATCGGCGCCCCCATAGTTAATGAACGTGGTGTCCACGTATTCGTACCAACCTGTTAACGCATAGGTCAACGTGGATTCCACAATACCAGCCCCTACGTAATATTCCACCGTCCGGACCCTGCTCCATTTCGCGGTACGGCCAGCAAGCAGATTGAAGTGGAAGATCTCTTCTATGTCCCAATTCCGGCGTAGGTGGATCCCAAGACCTTCAATGCCGTAAGGCGTTGTATAGCCAGCAATATCCACTTGTGATCTCGGGAGATAGACCTCCGTCTCGGCGGAAGCTCCCAGCCATGAACCATGGCGATCATTAAAGTGATAGGAATAGGCCAAGCCTAAATTGTCACACTTGGCCCAGCCCAGCTTGATGTTCCTTTCCGGACCTGTCTGATCATAGATGCTAATGGGCGGAGTGGCGGAGCGCGAAAAGGAAATCCCGATCCGATGGGGCAATGGGGCATCAGCCTGTGTGAAGCCTGAAAGGGAAAGAAAAGCCGAGGCTCCGCTGACGAGAAGGACCCGGGTGATCAGCATGATGGGATCGGATCTTTGGCGAGAGTTCTGGACATGCCGAATGTATATGGTTTACGCCCCTTCTTTCTTCCTTGAAAGGACAATTCCTGAACCGGACTTAAGGGGTGACGAGTGAGAAGGTCCTCACAACCTCAGCACCGCTGCCATCAAGAGCGTGGTGGTGCGCTTGCGAAAGCGGTAGCCCGAGCTTCCCTTCTTCTTAATGGAACTGGAGAACGGACAGCCCATCCCATGTCCCTTCCCCAGCACGACACGAACTCAGCATGTTCATGTATGACGACAACATGCATGAACGTTTGGCCACTTTAATAGCGTCATATTTTTGCAATGTTCAATCTTCTTTATTTTATATTGAACATATTCGTTTTTAATGCGCTACGTTTGCATCCCCTAACAAACAAACACATGAATCTCAACAAAACCCTCTTAGCAGCCTTCGGGCTTGCGCTGACGACGTCAGCATGGGCCGGTGGCGGCACCGCTTCGGTCCAGATCATCCACAATTGCGCCGATGCGGCCGCCAGCACTGTGGACGTTTACCTGAACGGCAACCTGCTTCTGGATAACGTGGACTTCAGAACAGCCACCCCGTTCATTCCGGCTCCCGCCGGAATTCCGTTGACCGTGGGCATCGCGCCCGGTAACAGCACGAGCGCAAGCCAATCACTCTACGAGCAGACCTTCACCTTGGCCGCCGATGCGAAGTACATCATCGTTGCTTCCGGCACCGTGAGCCCGACCGGCTATAGCCCGGCACAACCTTTCTCCTTGGCCGTTTATGATATGGCCGAAGAAGCTTCAGCTAACGGGTCCACTACTGATGTGTTGGTATACCACGGCAGCACGGACGCTCCCACGGTTGATGTCTATGAAAGTGCCGTATTGAACGCCACGGCCGTGAATGACATCTCCTATGGCCAATTCGCCGGATACCTCGCCCTGCCGACGAATGACTACACCGTTCAAGTCCGCGATGCCGCCAACAGCACCATCGTGGCCGCTTATTCCGCTCCCTTGAGCACGCTCGGTCTCGGCGGAGCTGCCATCACCGTACTGGCTAGCGGTTTCCTTAACCCTGCCGCCAACAGCAACGGCCCCGCTTTCGGCCTCTATGTTGCCTTGGCTTCCGGTGGACCGTTGGTTCCCCTGCCCGCAGTGGCGATCCCTACCGCCCGCGTACAAGTGGTGCACAACTGCGCAGATCTCGCAGCCGCATCGGTGGACGTATGGGTGAACAACACCCTGCTCTTGGACAACTTCGCCTTCCGCACCGCAAGTCCTTTCGTGGATGTGCAGGCAGGTGTGCCCTTCGTGGTCAGCATCGCAGCACCGACCAGCACGGATACCGTAGGTGCCATCGCACAATACACTTACACCTTGGCTGAAGGCGGATCCTACCAGATCGTCGCCAGCGGGATCGTGAGCGGTACCGGTTACAGCCCCGCACAACCCTTCAACCTGGCCGTGTATGACATGGCAGAGGAGGCAGCCGTAGGTGGTGCCAACACTACTGACGTGCTCGTGTACCATGGCAGCACGGACGCTCCCACGGTCGACATCTATGAAAGCGCTGTGTTGAACGCTACCGCCGTGAATGACATCTCCTATGGCGAATTCGCAGGCTACCTGCAGCTGCCAACGGCTGATTACACGCTTCAAGTGCGCAATGCCAACAACAGCGCCATCGTTGCCGCATACGCAGCACCGCTGAGCACGTTGGGTCTTGGTGGCGCCGCTATCACTGTCTTCGCCAGCGGATTCCTGAACCCTGCCGCCAACAGCGATGGTCCGGCTTTCGGCCTGTACGCGTCCTTGGCGACCGGTGGCCCCTTGGTAGCACTGCCATCCGTGGCTATTCCTACCGCCCGCGTACAAGTGGTGCATAACGCTGCTGACCTCGCCGCCGCCTCCGTGGACGTTTGGCTGAACAACACCTTGCTCCTGGACAACTTCGCCTTCCGTACTGCTAGCCCCTTCGTGGACGCTCAGGCCAGTGTTCCATTCGTGGTGAGCATCGCTGCACCGACCAGCACGGATACCGTGGGTGCCATCGCACATTACACCTACACACTTGCTGAAGGCGGCAGCTACATCCTCGTTGCCAACGGGATCGTGAGCCCCACCGGTTACTCGCCCGTTAAGCCTTTCGACATCTACGTGGCAGGTGATGCACGCGAGGTCGCTACCGATCCAATGCAGACCGACATCCTGGTGTTCCACGGATCAACTGACGCCCCCACGGTGGATGTTGCTGAGACCGCAGTTCTCGGTGGTGCCACTTTGGTGAATGATCTTTCCTACGGTGAATTCGCAGGTTACCTCGAAGTACCGACCGGCGACTACACGTTGGAAGTTCGCACGGCCGATGGCACGCCAGTAGCCTCCTTTGATGCACCACTCGCCACCTTGGGTCTTCAGGGGCAAGCCATCACGGTATTCGCCAGCGGCTTCCTCACCCCTTCCAACAACAGCAATGGTCCGGCCTTCGGCCTGTGGGCATCGTTGGCGACCGGAGGTCCTTTGGTACCGCTGTCCAACACCACCGGCATTGCTTCCATCGTGAAGGTGGCCGATATCGTTTCCCTCTATCCCAACCCGGCCAACAATTCCGCAGAGTTGGTGTTGCAGGGGGCGAAAAGCCAACGCATGAGCTTGCAGATCGCCGATGTGGCCGGACGCATGGTGATGGACCTGGGAACGCGTGACCTCACCACGAACGGGAATTCCGTGAAGGTGGATGTCAGCAGCTTGGCCCCGGGCAGCTATCGTTTGCTGATCAGCACCACGGATGCCTCCACTTTACTTCCTTTGCAAGTTGTACGCTAAACGCAGCACATGCACGCAGTGATAAGGAAGAGGCGGTCTTGGTGATCGCCTCTTCCTCCATTGCACCCAAGACCACTTGAATGAACGTCGAACCCGTCTACTTCAGTGAACAGTTCAGTATCAAGGACCTGGAGCTTTTCTCCGGGATCAAGGCCCACACCATCCGAGCTTGGGAGCGACGTCACGGTCTCTTGAAGCCTTCACGCAGTGAGACCAACATCCGGTCCTATGACATGGATGATCTCCGGACCATCCTCAATACTTCTCTTCTGCTGAAGGAAGGCATGTCCATTTCGCAGGTCGCCTCACTTTCGGAAAAGCAACGCGAGGAGAAGATCAAGGACGGTATCGGTGCCAAATGGGGGAAGGACGAATCCTTGAACGCCCTGAAGATGGCCACCGTGGCCTACGATGAGGTCCTGTTCGAGACCACCTCCCGCAATTATCGGGTCGACCATGGATTCGAGGCGCTGGTGGAGAACCTCTACCTGCCTCTGTTGAACATGCTCGGCCTGCTCTGGCAATCCTCAGCGATCTGCCCGGCACAAGAACATTTCTCCAGCAACCTCGTGCGGCAAAAACTGGTGAGTGCCATCGACGGCCTCCCTCAAGGAAGCAACGACTCCCGCGCCATGGCCGTGCTTTACCTACCGGAGAACGAGATACATGAGCTGGGTCTGCTTTACCTGCAATATCGGATGAGGCGGGAGGGCCGTCGCAGCATCTATTTGGGTGAGAGCGTACCGGTCCAGGACCTGGTCGGCCTCACACGGCAGTGGAAAGGGGCGCTGGATATCTGTGCCGTGCTCACCGTATATCCCAGGGCCGGGGATGAGGTCGCTTATCTCAAACAACTGGTGGAGCATCTGCCCAACCCGGACATACACTTCCATTTTTGCGGTCCGGTCCTACAGGATGTTCAACGCGATCAAATTTCTGACCGTGTGCGTGTTCATCCCAATATCCCAGCATTGATCCTTGCGGTCAACTCGAACCGATAGACCTATCTTTCACACTGCTAAATCCTCTACATGAGAACTCTGTTACTCCTGCTATCCGCATTGCTCCTTGCGGTGCAAGCCTATTCGCAGCCATTCCTTGTCGGTACCACATCCTTGACGCTGCATGACGATGTACGGAACCGCGATGTTCCCTCCACGGTCTATTATCCGGCCATTGTGGCGGGTGCGGACCAAGCGGTGACAGCCGGTTCTTTCTCCACACTGATCTTCGGCCATGGCTTCGTGATGACGGTGAGCGCATATGCCTACTTGGGTCAACATTACGCGACGAAGGGTTATATCGTGGTCCTGCCCACCACGGAAGGTGGATTTGCCCCGGATCATGGGCGCTTCGGTCTAGACCTCGCTTTTCTTGCTGGTGCACTGCAAGCTCTTGGAACCGATGCGAATTCGCCGTTTTTTGAACACGTTGGGCCTTCCACCGTTCTGATGGGGCATTCCATGGGCGGTGGTGCGGCCCTGCTTGGGGCTGCGAACAACGTCAATATCCAAGCGGTGGTGGTGCTTGCACCGGCAGAGACCAACCCCAGTGCGATCACTGCCTGCGCCTCTATCACGGTCCCCACCCTGATCTTCGGTGCCAGTGAGGACTGCGTCACGCCCATCGCCACGAACACCCAACCGATGTATGATGCGACAGCCGCTTCGTGCAAGGCTTTCGTGAACATCCTCGGTGGTGGCCACTGCTACTTCGGCGATGCCAGTACGACCTGTTCCTTGGGCGAGTTCACCTGCGGCCCGGACCTCACGGTCGACCGTGGGCAGCAGCATCAGACCGTACTGGATGTCACCGACCTCTGGCTCGATCACTTCATCGGTGGCTCTGCGGAAGCATTCATCACGTTGGCGGATACGCTTTCGACCTCCACCCGCTTCACCGCTTCGTTCGATTGCCTTTCCACCGGGGTGACCACCATCACTCAGGAAGTTCCATTCACGGCACAATGGATGCCAACGACACATTCCGTTGCTCTTTCCGGGCTGGAACTGAACGACCTCATCGTTATCCACGATGTCACTGGCAAAGTCTTGGCACAAGGCAGTGCTACCTCGGAAAGTTCCATGCTGAAGATCCCCTCCGGTGTGAATGGTATCCTGTTGGTCCGGTTACAGCGGAATGGCCAGAGATATCTGAGGCGTGTTCCTGCCATTGATTAAAAGGTCGTTTGAACGCGCAGTGCCGCTGCTCGTATTGCAGGGCCTCTTCCTGGTCCATGATCGGCACACGCCCGATCACGGTTCCTACTTCTTGTGCTTGACCTTCCGCGAATAGGTCTTCTTGTTCTCTTCCACCTTTTCCCGATAGCGGCCATCCAAGGCACCCTGTTCCTTGCGTTCCTCACGCACGGCAGCTTGCTCGATCTTCAAAAGATCCTCTTTGGTAATGCGCTTCTTGGCCATAGCCTTGATCCCTATCGCAAAGGACGCAAAGAAAGTGCCGCTCCGGTCTTCATGTGCGCAAAAAGCTTTATGGAACCACTTCATTTGCTGGTTGCAAAAGGTTGCTGTGCTCCTTCGATTTGCACATCCCATGGTTGCGATTTTATCTTGCCCCCCTGATCCACCATTTTCATGAAGAAGCTTTTGAAGGTCATCGGGGTACTGCTCCTCGTTATCGTACTGGTCGCCATCGGCGGCATCACGTACATCACGCAAGCCCTACCGAACATCGCCGAACCTAAAGATCTCCATGTGGAGATAACCCCGGAGCGCGTGGCCCGCGGGGAATACTTGGCCAATCATGTCACGGTTTGCATGGATTGCCATAGCACCCGGAACTGGAACAGGTTCTCTGCGCCCCTCGAGCCCGGCACTATGGGTAAGGGCGGCGAGTTGTTCGACAAAAACCAAGGATTCCCTGGTAGTTTCACTTCCAAGAACATCACACCTTTCAACCTGAAGGGATGGTCGGACGGGGATATTTACCGCACGATCACCAGCGGGATCGATAAGGACGGGCGCGCTTTGTTCCCGGTGATGCCTTACCCCAACTATAATAAACTGGCCACGGAGGATGTGTACAGCATCATCGCCTATGTGCGCTCGTTGCCGGCCATCGAAAGCCATCCTGAGGATTCCAAAGCGGACTTCCCGATGAACATCATTCTGCACACCATCCCCGAGCCCGCGCATCCGACGGCACTGCCCAAGATCACCGACCCGGACTACGGCGCTTACATCACAAATGCCGCAGGCTGTCGCGTGTGCCACACCAAGCAGGAAAAGGGACAAGTAGTGGGTGAACCCTTCGCCGGTGGTTTCGAATTCCGCTTCCCTAATGGCGCGATAGCGCGCTCGGCCAATATCACACCGGACCCGGAGAACGGTATCGGCGGATGGGACAGGGCGACCTTTATCCGCAAGTTCAAGGATTTCGCTGACAGTAGCTACGTGCCAGCAGCGATCGACTGGAAAGCAAATGACTTTCAGACCGTGATGCCTTGGCTGATGTATGCCGGCATGTCGGAGCAGGACCTCGGTGCGATCTACGATTACCTCCGCACGGTAACTCCGGCAGCGACCAAGGTGGAGTACTGGTCACCCGCGGAGGGGAAGAAGACGGCGGCGGTGAAGTGATCGGAGAGATAACGCTGGCAATCGCAAGTGAATGCGACGTTCGGTCGCATTCATCTGATCCGTTCAGGTCATTCTGACCTGCACCGATCAGCGTTCCAAGACGTTATCCCCGACCCGCACGTTACCCCCTCCCACAAACGTCGCGTTCATGCCAAAACGCACCTTGTTGCCTACGGAGCGATAGCTGGCGAGGGTGCGCAAGGGCTCTTGAGAGCGCTCGCCCGTTCGCTGGTCCGTGGTGATGATGACGCAGCGTGCACAGGGCTTCACGACCGAAAAGTGTACGTGCCCGATAACCGTCTCTTTCCAATCATCCTCTTGATAGGGAACACCCCCGGCGACGACGAAGTTGGGGCGGAAGCGCTCCATTGGCACAGGCGTTCCCAGCCGCGTATTGAGGTCGTCCAAAGAGGCCTGCGAAATGATCAACGCGGGGAACGCATCGTTCAGCGCAACAGGCACAGGGGCATAGCGCGGATCCGTGGTGCGCAGCGTGCTATCCGGCATATAGGCCAGGCGTACCGGGCGTTGCAGGGCTTCGCTGAACCATTCGTGCCCGGTTGCATGGCCAAGCAAAAGCTCCACTTCATCATCCCAGACCTTGGCATTTATACGCTCTCCTTCCGCAAGGGACCACGGCACATCAACTGAATTTCCATTCCGCACATCGGTCACGCGGAATCCGTTCCCATGCGGGGTGCAATGCAGGCAGGCCATGGCCGCGCATTCGCGTTGCGACAAAAAACGGCCTTCGGGGTCGAACAGCATCCAGCGACGATCATGCTCCAATCCCCGGTCGGTCAAGCGAACCTCCGGAAGAGCAAAGCCGCCGAGGGATTTGACCGGGTAAATATGGATCGAAGCGATCGTGGTGGCCATCATGGCGCGGTCCGCACCACACGCACCAAGCGGTCCCCTTTCGGCGTAGTGATCACCAAGTGATACACGCCCACCTGTCCAGGAAGTTCGCAGCGCCAGCCATCACCTCGTCGCGTTGTTCCCAGCGGCACACGCTTGCCACCAGCATCGTATGCAACGATCTTGGAAACCTCAGAAACGTTGATGGACACGACGCCGTCGCGGGTAGGATTCGGGAAGACCTGTGCTCCGATGTAGCGTGCATCGTGGATCCCCGTCCCGATGTCCGTCAAAGAATCCGCCGACACCAGATCGGGCGTGCCATCGGCATTCTCGTACATGGTCCGGAACGTGTCGATACGTGCTCCGTGGTGGCTGAACATCTCCGAGTTCCACAAGGGGGGCGCTTGCTGGTAAAACACTTTCGTCCTCACCTGCACCGGCCCCATGTACCCGTTGGTCGGAATGTGATAATGGACGATATCGCCACCATTGCCTTCCACGCCATTGGCATCGTGGTTGAAGTCCGGGTCGTTCAATGCCAAGCCTGCGATAGCTGTGGTATCATAACTGGGATGCGAGGTGCTGTAGCCTTTCGGCACGAGGCGGTTGTCCTTCAGCCGGATCGCACCGCGCATCAGGGTCCTGGTGACATCGCCGTTCACGTCCCCCATCACGAACTCATAGATCTGTACCTGGTCGCCCCGGGTGATCACATCGTGGTGCGGCTCATATCCCGCGTCGTGCCCGTACACTTCATAGGTGCTGTCCCACCGCCCGCTTTGGAAGAGCGTGTCGCCGGTGGCGGTAAGTGCGATCACCTGCACGAACGCGCGCCGGTTCGGGAAACCGCTGGGGAACTTGTGTCCGATGAGGTTGGTGAGCTTCACGTTCACAAAGACGGTATCATCGGTGCGTTCCGCGACCTCGGTATGCAAGTCCACGGAGATGGCCAGATTCGCCCTGCTCCGTGCAATGGTGCTGTCAAATTGCGTCGGTGTGGCAGGTATGCCCAAAGGGCCGATATGGTCCTTCATCAACTTCAGCATGAAGGTGCCTCCACCCGCGAGATGATGCTTGCCAAATGGCGATTGGCCGGTAAGGAAGATGTACTCCGAGGCCAGCACGATGGAATCCTGGATCCGCGGCATGTGGCAGCTGCGGCAGTTCTGTTCCGTTCCGAAGTAGATCGAGTTCTCGTATTCCTGCCACATGGTCTGCTCGTAGAAGTAGCCTCCCGTGTAGTTGCCGCTGAGGTCCATGGTCCTATTGATCGCCGTGTGACACCCGGCGCATACACGCCCATCGAGTATGTGTGAGCCTTGGTCCGGCGTGTAACCCACGAAATACTGCATGATGTTGGGGTTGATCTGTTCCTGGGTGTACGGCCCCCAGACCCGTGCACTGTCGAAATGCAGATCACCGGAAAAGAAACGCCCCGCGGAATCCGGATTCTGCATGTGGCAGGACAAGCAGGAAACACCATCCTGCGCCAATAGGCTGGTATCGTAGTTCGCCAGGGTGAAAGGTGGGTTGCCCTGCATCTTCTGCTCGAAGACAGCAAGTGGTGCATGGCACTTCATGCAGTTGTGCTCGATCTCCTCCCTATGCTGAGGATTCACCAAGCCCTCGTGTTCCACTTTGGCCAAGAAGAAGGGGTCGCGCGCACTGTTCGCCATCATGCTGCTGCGCCAGTCGTTCACCACGTTCACGTCCTCTCCCTCACCCGTCACCATGGCGAGGCCGATCGAATCATGCCCATGGCAGCCGGCGCATCGCCCTGCCGTGACGAAATAGGTGCCGAACTGCACGTTCAGCCCTTCGATCTGATTGCGTAGAATGGACAGTTCAAGTGGACTGTGCGGACCCTTCACCGGCGTGGTCGCGGCGGACCATCCCACGAGCAACAGCACCAGAACACAAAGCCCCGAGAGGACGCGGAGTTTCTTGGGGAAAAAGGAGCGACGGGGCATTCGGATGACGAAGGTATACGTGGTTGAACGGGAAATGTGTCATTCGGGCGGTCTGATGGTGCGCCCTTTCCCGATAGGACCAAGGGCTGATACTGCTTTACCGATCCATCTTCAACCGCGTTCATCCATGGCTCACGACCAGAGCGCCGGTGGTATCCCCCACTTTCCCGCACACCATCGTTGATGCTTCCGCGTTGAATGTGGCGGAGCGCATCGAGGTGCTTCTACTTTTGACCGCATGATCGGATACTTGTCTTCCCTGCGATCCACCCCCTATCGCCTTTTCCAAGCGCTGGCCGTGGCCGTGGCCCTTAGCACGTTGGCTCCCGCCCAAGCCCAGACGGTGCTGCCCTACGTGGATCACTGGGACAGCCTGAAGACCGTGAAGAAGAGTGAAGGGCTGATGGTGAACGGACGCGAATGGGGCGAATGGAAATTCTGGGATACCCAAGGACGCCTCACCGAAAAGAGCGATTTCAAAAGCGGCGAGCGCGACGGGCATGTGGTGATCTTCTACGGCAATGGCAAGGTGCAGCATGACGGCTGGATCCATCAGGGCAAGCAGGATAGCGTGATGCACAGCTACTACGGCACCGGACAGTTGATGGAGGAAGGCAACTACGTGAAGGACGTGAAGGACAGCCTGTGGAACTACTATTACCCTGGCGGGCATCTCATGCTCACCGAGCGCTGGGGCAAGGGCATCTGCCTAAGTCTCGAAGCTTGGGACCGTGATAGCACCCAGACCCTGAAGAAAGGCGAAGGGCTGATACGGAGCTACTACCCCACCGGCGATACCGCCGAGGTGAGCCACTACCATTTCGGTGTCCGAAGCGGGGAACAACGTGAGTATTGGCCCGCCGGAAACCTGAAGACCAAAGGCCAATGGCTCGGAGGTGTGAGACACGGGAAATGGGATCAGTGGTACTCGAACAGTACCCATGAGCGGACTGAAACATGGAGCAAAGGCAAGCTGGAAGGTCCCTTCACCGCATGGTTCACGGATGGCAAGGAGAACGTGGAGGGCTTCTACCTGGACGGAAAGAAAGACAGCACTTGGACCTGGTACACCGCCACCGGCGGGCGCGATATGCTGGGCCATTTCAAGAACGACCTGCAGGACGGGCTCTGGAAATACTGGTATCCCAATGGACAGCTCAGCTCCACCGGGCTATACCGGGCGGGCAAGCAGGAAGGCGAGTGGCTCTATTACTACGACGGCGGCCAGAACTGGAAACGCGGCACTTTCAAGAACGGCGAGAAGGATGGGTTGTGGACCACTTGGTTCGAAAAAGGTCAAAAATTGCAGGAAGGAAAGTACGTGAACGGCAAGGAGGAAGGCGAGTGGAACAGCTGGTTCGGGAATGGTCAGCAGAAGGACAAGGGCTCCTTTAAACAAGGCCAGATGGACGGGATCTGGCAAGGCTGGCTACCCAACGGCACCCAGACCTACATGGCCACTTGGAAGAACAACATGAAGAACGGCCCTTGGAAAAGCTGGTTCGACAATGGAAAGCCGAGCGAGGTGGGCAGTTTCGCGGACGGGTTGAAAAGCGGCAACTGGCAGGTATACAATGAACATGGGCTGCCAACAAGTGAGGGCATGTATACCAAAGGCACTCCAACCGGCCCATGGACATACTATGACGATGCCGGCGTGAAGCAGCGCGTGCAGAGCTTCGTGAACGGCGCACCGGAAGGCAAATGCACCGTGTATGACCGAAGAGGCCGCATCGTGCAGGAAATGAATTACAAAAATGGTCGGCTAAACGGCACTATGAGCCGGTTTGACGGCACGGGCAAAGTGGTCTCCACGGTGGAATATGAGGATGGTGCGGTGAAGCGTGCACCGCCACCACCGGTGCGGAAGTAACGAAAGCGTCTATCCGCTCCGTGCCCCACTTCCATCTTTAGCGGTTTGAACTCAGGATCCTTTTCGGGAGACCCTGAGGGAGAGGTGGAAAGTGAGAAAGCCCCGGCTATTCGCCGAGGCCTTACCACCTGTCCGTTTTGAGCCCCGTCAAGAGGGAAGAACCAGTGCCATGTTCAGCGGTAGCCGTTCATGTAAGCGTTAGCGATCAACTCGCTTTCCCTTACCAGCCCCTGCACGATCTCACGGATCAGCTCATCGAGCTGTTGGTCCGAGTATCGCTGCAGGTCGTTGTACACATGCGACTTGCGCTTGCTGCTCTTGATGAAGGCTATTTTGTCCTTCTTCGTCATGGCACTTTCAACGGCACTTGCCTGCAAAAGGATCCACTCAGACGAAATTTTTAGTTCCAGCCAAGGGCCTATGGCAAGATAGGAGCTAGGCCCAAAGGGGGGGATCCGCCTTTCAAACGAGGTCTTTCGATCCGAGGGATCAGGCCATTGCCACCGGACGGGTGCGCAAATCTACCAGCAGACGCAAAGCGTGCAGATAGCGCTCAACATCACCGGCCATCATCATGCGGGTGGCGGCGTTCATCAACTTCTGAGCTCGTGCTGGATTGGGGGTCATGGGGTGGAGTGTTAGTGTGCGTGACCAAAAGCCAAGCGCGTGCCAAACCTCGGTGACGCTCGTACAGGATAGCCTTGGTGCGGTAAATAGGGGCATGTCCTCCACAAGCCTTCCCCAGAAAGTCTCCTTGCACTATTTTCGCCCCAGATGCATCGCGACGCCTATCTTGTTGGTGTGGCCGGAGGCAGTGGATCGGGGAAAACAACCCTGGTGCGCGCCCTCCGCGAGTTGCTCCCCCCCGAAAGTGTGTGCATCGTTTCCCAGGACGACTATTATCTCCCGATCGAGCGGCAGGTGAAGGATGCCAATGGCAAGGTGAATTTCGACCTTCCCAGCGCACTGGACCTTGACCTACTGGCCGAAGACCTGCGTTGCTTGGCGTCGGGGGAGGCCATCTACCGCCAAGAATACAATTTCAACATGGCAACCGAACCGCGCTGGATGGAGATCCGACCGGCGCGCGTGATCCTCGTTGAAGGGATCTTCCTCCTGCAACATCCCGCCTTGCGGGACCTGTTCGATCTGAAGGTGTTCGTGGAAGCCAGCGAAGAGGTCCAACTGAGCCGTCGCATTGCACGCGACGAACGTGAACGCGGTTATCCATTGGCCGATGTGCTCTATCAATGGGAGAACCACGTGGTGCCCGCCTATCGCGAGCACCTCCTTCCCTATCGTAGCCATTGTGACCTGCATGTGGTGAACGAGAAAAATTTTGAACGGGCGCTTGGTGTGCTGCGGGACCACCTCATGCACAAGACCGGCGTGCCGGAGTTCCAAGCACTATCGGTGTGAAGGGGCTAGTGGCCGCAGAGGTGCAGCGAAGTGCCTTGGACAGTAACGATCAGCCGGCATAGAGCCCGTTCTGCCGGATATAGGCCAGCACCTTCGGGTCCAACAGCCCATCGACCGGGAGCCAGTTCCGCAGTCGCACGCGTATCCCGGTGGAGGAGACGGGTGTCTGCGGTGCATCGGGAAGAACGGTCACGGAAGGATGGTAAAGCAGGTCCGCTTGGGCTAGATGCTCCTCCAGACCGGAACGCGGATAGACCAGAACCGGTGTCTTCTCCAACATGAGGGACGCATCCTTCCATTCGTGCAGCGACGCCAAGTTATCGCTCCCGATGATGAGCGAGAACTGATGTTGCGGCCATCGCTCCCGCATGAACGCCAACGTGTCCGCCGTATAGTTCGGCCGGGGCATGTCCAGTTCCAGTCCGCTGGCGCTCAGTCCATCCACCCCTTGCACGGCCAAGTGCGTCATGGCCAAGCGGTGGCTCTCGGGGCTCAACTTCCTGTCCTGCTTGAACGGATTCTGCGGCGTCACCACCAGCCAGACCTGGTCCAAGCCTTGGTGTTCCCGCATGTATTTGGCCAGTAGGACATGTCCCAGATGGGGCGGATCGAAGGAACCGAAAAGACAACCGATCTTCATGATCTCAGGAAACCGGCTACGGCCGAATAGGCTTCTTCACAAGCAAGCTGCATATCGTCATTGATCACCACCTGGTCATAGCGGACCGTGTAGGTGAGTTCGTGCGAGGCCTTCTCCACGCGGATCCTCAGCATTTCGGGGGTCTCGGTACCACGGAGAAGCAATCGTTGTTCCAAGGCGGCAATGGTGGGTGGGGAAACGAACAGGGAGAGCGCGTTTTCACCGAAGATCTCCTTCAGCCGAAGGCCGCCTACCACATCTACGTCGAAGATGGGATGCCGGCCTGCCTTCCAAATGCGCTCGATCTCGCTCCGCAGGGTGCCATAGAACCGGCCTGGATAAACCTCCTCCCATTCCACGAAATCATCGGCAGCGATGCGTTCACGAAAATCCTCGGGTGTGAGGAAAAAGTAATCGTGGCCGTCCTGTTCATAGTCCCGCTTGGGCCGACTGGTGGCGCTGATGGAAAAATCCAGCTCCAGGTCGCGGCCCAGCAGATGGCGGACGATCGTGGTCTTCCCGGCACCGGAAGGTGCAGAGACAATGATGCATTTGCCTTTCCCCATCTCCATCCTCCTCACAGCACGTTCAGCATCTGTTCCTTGATCTTCTCCAACTCGTCCTTCATCAGCACGACGCGCTTTTGCATCTCTGCGTCATTGCTCTTGGAACCGAGGGTGTTGATCTCACGCCCCATTTCCTGGGTGATGAAGCCCAATTTGCGCCCTTGGCATTCCTCCTCCTCCATGGTCGTGAGGAAGTATTCACAATGTGTGGCGAGGCGCAACTTTTCCTCGGTCACGTCCATCTTTTCCAAGTAGAACACCAGCTCTTGCTCGAAGCGGTCCTGGTCCACCTTGGCCTGAAGCTCCTCCAGCCGGGCAAGGATCCGCTCACGGGTCCGAGCGATCCTTCCGCTGTCCATGGCGGATACCTCGGCCAGTAGACGCGTGATGTTGTTCGTCCGCTCCTTCAATTCGGTATGCAATCTTGCTCCTTCGGTAGAGCGGAACTCCTCGTATGCGGTCCAAGCCTGTTCCATCAGCCCGAATACGCCCTTCCACTCGGAGAGGTCGAACTCGTCCTTGGCGGTGGAGACCACATCAGGCATGCGCAGTACGATGGCGAGCAGGTCCGTCGCGCTCTCGGGTGCTACAGACATGGTCACCTCGCGCAGTTCAGCATGATAGGCCTTGATCAGCTCGGTGTTGAAGGTGGTCCGTTTGGCGACCTTCGTCCCTTCAGCGCCCACATAGAGGTCCGCTTTGCCACGTACCACGCGCTCCCCGGCCCATTGGCGCAGTTCTGTTTCCTTCTCGCGCCAAGCTCCAGGCAGCTTCACCTGCAGGTCCAGCTGCTTGCTGTTGAGCGACCGCAATTCAACGGTCACTTTCTTCTCGTTCACTAAACCTTCGGCGCGGCCGAAGCCGGTCATAGAGCGTAACATGGGCGGCAAATGTAGCAGCGTTCCTTGTCTCCGCAGGGCGCTCGGATAGTGCTGTGCAACACCAAGTGGTCAAGTCACACTCTTTTTCTCCTTCTTCCCCACCAGCCACACCCCTGCGAAAATGCACGCCGCACTCGCGAACTGCGGCCACCCCAGGCCGAGGTCGCCTTTCATCATCACGTATGTTGCTAACAAGGCCAACACGGGCTGCAAGTAGATGAACGTGCCCGCCACACTGGGTTGCACAACCCGAAGCGCCCAGGTGTTCAGCAGGTAAGCCACGAAGGTGACCATCACCACTACGAAGACCAGGCTCCAAGCATCGGGTGCAGCTAGCCCTTGCCAATCCACTTGCATGAATTCATGCAGGCCGAAGGGCACTACGATGATGCTCCCCACGAGAAAGCACCACGCCATCACGGTAACCGCGGAGTACTTCGACATCAGGGGCTTCACCATCACCAAAAAGACAGCGTAGGAGCTGGCGTTGATGAGGATGAAGAAGTCGCCGAGCACCGATGCACCGTCATTATGCGCCGTTCCGAGGAAGATGAGCATCAACGCACCGATCGCGCCCAAACCCACGCCCATGGCCTTATTCCGCGTGATGCGCTCTCCGATAAGTACCCCGCTCAACACCAGGACCAGGATGGGCGTGGCCACCATGATGATGCTGGCGTGCACGGGTGATGTCCGCATAAGGCCATGGAAGAACATCAACTGGTTGATGGCCACACCGGAGATCCCGCAGAGCACCAAGCGCTTTGCATCGGACCATGCCACCCGTTCCCGCTTGATCAGCCAGACCGGCCAAAAGAGCAGGTTCGCTCCTGCAACACGCAGCAGGATGAAGCCGGAAGGCCCGATCACGCCCGGCATCAGCCCCTTGGCCACCACGTAGTTGATGCCGTACAACAGGTTGACGAAGAAGAGGGCGAAGAACGCAAGTGAGCGACGGTCCAAGCTGAAGGAGATCTAATGAATGACCACAGGAGGCCGCTGTCGAATACCTTGGCCCCGTGGCAAAGGTGGTGCAAGATGACGTGGGCATCGACCCAAAGGATGAGCGCGAGGTGCGGCGTTCCTTCCGGGCATGGCGTTCCGTGCTGCCGATCCTGTTCGGTCTTTTAGCTGTGGGCTTTCTGCTTTGGCATGAGCTGCACGAGGAGGGATTTGAGAAAGTGGCAGCAGGCACCGGCAACTACACTTGGTCGGATACCAACAGCAACGGCGAAGTGGACCTCAGCAACGCGGCGGAATTCACGCCAGCGGCAGATGGCGACTACCGCCTGATGAGCGGCATGGAGCGCCTGCGAAGTGTCCATCTCGCACCTTGGGGGCTGTGGCTGCTTTTCGGCGCGCTCATTGCCAATCTGCTGCGCGACTATGGTTACATCGTACGGTTACGCATCCTTACCGACGGCGAGTTCGGTTGGAAACGCTCTTTCCAAGTGATCGCGCTCTGGGAGTTCGCCACGGCGGTGGCTCCTGCGATAGTGGGCGGCACCAGCGTGGCGATCTATGTGATGGCCAAGGACGGAACACCCCTTGGCCGCAGCGCCGCGATCGTGCTGGTGACGGCCATGCTCGATGAGCTTTTCTTCCTCCTGTTCGCCCCGGCGGTCTTCATCTTCGTGGGCATGGACAGGCTGTTCCCACCCGAGCTGGACGAAGCCATGTGGGGTCTTCCGGTGCAAGCGCTCTTCTGGATCGGCTATGCCTTCATCGCCGTGATGAAGGTGACGGTCTTCTATTCCGTCTTCTTCCGGCCACGTGCCATCAAGTTGCTCTTGGTGAGCCTCTTCAAGCACCGCTGGATCCGTCGGTTCCGACCGCACATGGCCGAGGCCGGGGACGACCTGATCGCCGCCAGCGCCCAGTTCAAGGGCCGCTCGGTGGGCTTCTGGCTGAAAGCGATCGCGGCCACCTGGTGCTCATGGGGATCACGATTCCTGGTGCTGAACCTCATCGCAGCGGCTTTCTTCAACGTGAGCGACCATGTGCTGATGTATGCGCGCCAGATCGTGCTCTGGGTGATCCTGCTGATCAGTCCCACGCCGGGCGCGAGCGGTACGGCCGAATTCGCCTTCGTGGGCTTCATGCGCGACCTGTTGCCCGCCGGTGCCATGCTAGTGGTGGTGGCGCTGTTGTGGCGGCTATTCACCTACTATCTCTATCTTTTCGTGGGTGCGATCGTCGCACCGAGCTGGCTGCGGCGGACGGGAAAGTCGCGCCAAAACTGAGCTCGCCGCTTTTTGATGCAATTTCGTGGTGTATTCCACATTGATCCGCCACCTTTGCAGCAGCGTCCAGCAGAGACATTCGATGTCCACGACACCAGCTTCCGATCCCATTCTGCGTGAGCAGTTGCCTGCGCCGGACCATGCGTTGCGTTCCTTTGGCCACGTGGAAGTGCTGCGCATAAAGCGCCGTTCCCGTAAGTATCCGGAGTTGCTGCTGTTCAAGGGAGCACCGGCATCCAAGCACAGTATCGTGAAGAGCGCCCTGGTCACCATTGCCGAGTCACCGGACCAAAGTCCAGCACCGTGGCTCGATCGGGAAAAGGGACGACTCCATCTGTGCTATCCCAGTTTGGAGCATCCGGAGTTGGCGGCCCTTCTGAAAGACCCCAGCGCCTATATGTGCTATTTCTGGACCAGCTCGGACGGCGCCCAGAGCCACGCGTGGCTGCTGAAGACCCGCTGAACGGCGGTCATTCCCAAAAAACGTCCTCGGGCGTACCCTTCGCCTCCGGCTGAAGCAGGTCGGCATGGGCCTTCTCTATTTCCGCGAGCTGTTCCGGCGTGGCCGCCTCCTGTATCAGGTTGAACAACTGCCGTTCCTCGAAACGGATGTGCGCCTCCAACTCCTCCTCGATCAGTGCAACGGCCACTACCGCATCACTGTGGCCATTGATCAAGCGCTGCAAGCGGCGATGCTCCGCCATGGCCTTGCGCACTCCGGGATGATCCATGCCAAGGACGGGGAATAGGACGCTTTCCTCGATGTTGAAATGAGGCTTGAGCTGTTCCCGGAGAAAACGCTGGCAGTAACGCCGGATGCGGGCGGGCGCCACGCCTTTCGCGGTGCCCGTCCGGATCTTCCAGCTCAGCATGAGCCCATCATGGTGCTCCTTGCTGATCCCCTGCAACTCAGGTAGTCGCTTAGTTAGCGACATGCATCAAGCTCTTCTCCAATGCTATCGCACGGGGGAACATGATGTTATTCTCCAAGTGGATGTGCAGATGCAGGTCCTCCTCGAACTCCTTCAGCATCTTGAACGCCGTGGCATAGGTGGCACAACCGTCCTCCGGTGTGGTGAACCCATCGCTGACGGCACCCATGCGCTCGAAGCGCTCACCCTCGTCGTTGTGATCCGCCATCATGGCATGGACAGGGTTTTCCACCGTTCCGAAGTGCGGCGTCTTGAACGGCTCACCGGTGCGCTCGCTCTTAGCCAGGTTGCGCACGAAGGGGAACAACATCAACTCCTCCTTCTTCATGTGAACGGCCATGGCCCCCACGCAAGCGTTGAACTCATCGTTGATGGTGAACAGCTCCGGGTGACGGTCGCCGTGCACCTTGCAGAGCTTGGCCAAGTATTGCTGGATGATGGGTCCGCGCTCCTCCACGTAACGATGGTGCACCGTCTCCACATGGTCCGCGAGCTGTTCCAACGGCCAGGTCCGGGCGTCATCATCACTCTTGGTATCACGGGCCAGGAGCGTGGTGATGTCCTCGGCCAGTTTGGTCTGGTCGATGTTCTTCTTCTCGCAGACCTCCTGCACGGAGCGGCCGCCTTTGCAGCAGAAATCAATGCCGTACTTGGTGAGCACAGCGGCCGCACGATAGTCCTCGGCGACGATGGACCCTACGGTCCGTTCGGGTGTGATCTTCATGATCGTGTGTTTTGGTTGTTGACCGCCGGGTCCCCGGCGGAGGTTGATATGCGTGAGAATTGAGCGATGCCCAGCGCGGCCAGTGCGGTGACCTTCACGGCCTCCATTGCTGTATTCGCCGTGCGAAGGCCGTTGCCAAAGCCACCTTGACCGTGGAATACCAACAAGGCTTCGGCATCCATGGCCGGTTGCAGCCAGAAGGTCTGGGCAGCCAGGAGGAGCAGCGGCACAGCCACCAGCCCGTACATCACAGCGGAGGACTTGCCCAAGATCAAGTCGGCGAGTACAGCTACCGCCAGTGCCCACTCCACCCGCAGCAACGCGGGCAGCAGCTTCATGTCGATGCCCGCTCCTACAGAAAGGGAAACGCCAAACGCGCGGTACTTGAGCCAAGAGGCCAGGAAGGCGACCCCCACGACCAGTCCGATCCAGATGAACACCGCGACCAAGGCGACCGGATGCTTCACCACCGTCATCAGCGGATCGGTGTGGTGCCTGCACGCGCGTGCTCGGCCATTTTGAACTGGAACATCTGCGCCATCATGACTGAGCGTTGTTTGGCCTCATCAGCCTTCGGGCCGACAAAGAGTTCGTTCAACGTCGCGTGGAAAAGCTGGAGCCAGCGATCGAAGTGGTCCTTATCGATCGGCAGGCCGGAATGGGGAATGAACGGACTGCCGTAGTACGTATGCTGCCCCAACAGGATGGTCTGCCAGAAGTTGTAGAGCTTGGCCAAGTGTTCCGGCCAACGGTCCTGAATGGTGTCGTTGAAGACCGGCCCCACCAACTCATCCAAGCGGGCGCGGCCATAGAACGTATCCACCAACAGGCGCACATCCTCTATTGTCCGGATGTCACCCTTTTCGCAGGACGTTCCAGTAGTTTCTTCCGGTGTGCTAACGCTCATTTACGATCTGCCCTTCAGATTGAGGACGCAAGTTATCCGGCGCGTCAAAGTGGGATCCTGACGATCATCAGGATTCCTTACCATTTTGCCGCTCAGCCGCCTGAGTAAACGTTAAACCGCTGCTTGGACAAGAAGCCGACCAGCGTCAACCCGCCCTCTTTCGCCAGTTGCACGGCCAATGAGGAAGGTGCGCCCACGGAGGCCATCAACGGGATACCGGCCATTAGGCATTTCTGCACCAGTTCAAAGCCGGCGCGGCCGCTGACCAGCAGTTGGCAGTTGCTGGTTGTCAGTTGTCCGGGGCCGCTAGAAGTCACCGCAGGGTCACTCCAACTGAGGTCTCCGAAACTAAGAGGACCCTGCGGCGACGAGAGCCACGCTCCGATCACTTTGTCCACGGCATTATGGCGCCCCACGTCCTCGCGCAGTATCAGCAACTTCCCTTCCCGGTCGAAGAGCGCCGCTGCATGGATACCGCCGGTGTGCTTGAAGACCGTTTGTTCTTCGCGCATTCGATCAGGCAGTGCCGTGATCACCTTCGGATCGATGGGGCCGAATGGCGTGATCGACCTTGCACACTGCGTGCGCACCGCATCGATGCTGGTCTTTCCGCAGACACCGCAACTGCTGCTGGTGTAGAAGTTACGCTGCCACTTTGCGGGATCGAGCTCCACATCCGGGTGCAACTCCACGCGGATCACGTTGCCCCGCTCCTCCTTCTTCACGTTCTCGCACGGCACCACACGCAACACTTCGGAGATGCCCGATATGATGCCTTCGGTAAAGAGGAAACCGAGTGCCAATTCCTCGTCGTTCCCCGGCGTGCGCATCGTAACGCTGAGGCGTACTTCTTTCCTGTTCTCCTCCGGTCCGTGGCCAAGGCGGATCTCAAGCGGCTCTTCAGTGACGAGGATGTCGTCCGCCTCGGAAGCCGTGCCATGCTCGACGCGTGTGATGCGTATGGGTGATACCGGTGTGCGCATCTTTCTCAGGCCTTCTTTCGCCAGCACGTCTCCATGTGATCATCCACCATACCGCAAGCTTGCATGAAAGCATACACGATGGTGGTGCCCACGAACTTGAAGCCGTGCTTCTTCAGCTCCTTGCTCATCGCATCGCTTTCGGATGTGGAGGTTGGCACATCGCTCATTCCCTTCACTTCGTTCACCTTCGTCTTGCCTCCCACGTGCTTCCACAGAAACCGGTCGAAGGAGCCGGGGCCGTCCTCCATGATCTTCAAGTATGCCTGTGCGTTACCGATGGAGGCCATGATCTTGGCGCGGTTGCGGATGATCCCGGCATCGTTCATCAAACGCTCGATGTCGTTCTCAGCATAGCGCGCGATCTTCTTCGCATCCCAATTGTCGTAGGCTTTCGCGTAGCTCTCCGTGCGGATCAGGATGGTATACCAACTCAATCCGGCTTGCGCACCGTCCAGGATCAGCTTCGCGAAGAGCTTGCGGTCGTCGTGCTCGGGTACGCCCCAGACCTCATCATGATAACGCATGTAGATGTCGTCCTTCAGGCACCACGGACAACGCACCTTTTCATCGGCCTTCATGGCGACGAAGTTCGGGAATGGCAACCACTCCCGCTTACTGAGCCCTTGGCTTCTGATCCACCCAGACCAGCTTAGAGGTATCGCAGCCCAAGGCCCTTGCCATGGCGACGTATTTGTCGCGCACGTCGTCAGGCATAGTGGTTTCCCTCGAAAGTAACCAGAGGTATTCCGTGCTTTTCCCCACCACCAAGGCATAGCGGTAGTCGGGATCCAATGCGATCACGTTATAGCCCGCATAGAACGGACCGAAGAAGGAGACCTTCAATCGGCCCTCATCCTCATCGCCCGCAAACTTGGCCTTCCCTTCCACCTGCTGCCACTTTCCCTTCTTCACGTCATAGCCCCGGTTCAACACGGAGATCAGGCCATCCGGCCGCATACCGTATTCGGCGGTCACGTTCTCGAGGTCTTTCTCAAAACGGTAGTCTAAGCGAGCGATCTCGTACCACTTCCCAGTAAACTGTTTCACATCGAAGGGCTTCACGGCTTTCGCATTATCCGGAATGCTGACACAGCCGGACAGGCCGACAGCGATTACAAGCAGTGATGCGGTCAACAGGACGGATCGGTTCATACGGCGGGGGGATCCTTCCACCCTCAACACTCCACCCATACTGCCTGTTCAGGCAGACAGGAATCCACCTCGGTACCTTTGTCCCCGACATGGCCCTGCTCACCGACCTCCATTCCCGCATACACCGCAGCCTGCGCATCAGCATTGTGGACAAGTGCGACCTGCGCTGCACCTACTGCATGCCCGAGGATCAGCAGTTCCTGAAACGCGATGAGCTGATGACGTGCGAAGAGATCCGCACGTTGGCCAAGCTCTTTGTGGAGAAATATGGCATCAACAAGATCCGACTGACGGGCGGCGAACCGTTGATGCGGCCGGACGTGGTGGATATCGTCCGTGACATGGCGCAGCTACCTGTGAAGCTCGGCCTCTCCACCAATGCCATGCGCCTTCACCTGTTCCTTGATGAATTGATCGCCGTAGGCTTGAAGAACATCAACATCAGCTTGGACACTTTTGATGCGGAGCGCTTCCGCACGCTCTCCCGCCGCGATGGCCACGACCGCGTGCTCGCGAACATCGAACAGGCGATCGACCGCGGCCTGCATGTGAAGCTGAACATGGTGGTGATGCGCGGCGTGAACGATGATGAGCTGCTGCGCTTTGTGGAGCTCACCCGCGACCGGCCGGCGCATGTGCGGTTCATTGAGTTCATGCCCTTTGCCGGCAACAAGTGGGGCCGCGAACGCGTGTACACTTATGGGGAGATGCTCGGCCGCATCGGTAGCACGCACACGATCGAGAAGCTGGATGATGACCTTCACAGCACGGCCAAGGCCTACCGCGTGAAAGGCTGGCAAGGCACCTTCGCGGTGATCAGCACGGTGACGGAGCCCTTCTGCGGAAACTGTGACCGCCTACGCCTGACCGCGGAAGGCAAGATGCGTAACTGCCTCTTCGCCCGCGAGGAAACAGACCTGCTTGCAGCATTGCGCAGCGGTGCGGATGTTTCGAGCTTGATCGAGGCGAACGTACTGGCGAAGCACAAGATGCTGGGCGGATTGCCGCAGTTCAATCCGGACAAGCAAGAGGAAGTATTGCACGACCTGAGCAGCCGGCCGATGGTGAGCATCGGGGGGTGAACGAGTTCCCTCGGCGATCTCCCGAAGGGGTCCGACATGTATCGGAACTGAGGACACGAAGAACACAGAGGCATGCAACGTCCACTGCGTGAGACGTTGATGGAACTAGTTCCCTCAGCGATCTCCCGAAGGGGATCCTGAGGACACGAAGAATACAGAGGCATACAACGTCCACTGCGTGAGACGTTGATGGAACTAATTCCCGAGTCATACAACGTCCACTGCGTGAGACGTTGATGGAACTAGTTCCCTGAATATCTTGCAGGGATGGCCACGCACTTTCACCAAGGGAACTCCGGTGGGCTGTTCTTCTGCACGGCCACCTGCTGGGACTGGCTGCCGTTGATCGAGGCAACTCAGCTCTTCGACCATCTCTATGAATGGATGGCCCTTATGCATGAAAAAGGTTGCCGAATGACCTGCTATGTACTGATGCCGAACCACATACATTTCATGTTGTTCGTTCCGGAAGGCATGACGATCAATTCCATCTTGGCGAACATGAAGCGCTTCGCCGCCTATGAAGTGGTCAAGCGATTGCGGACATCGGGAAGCAGTGATCTCCTTGTCCGGCTTGCCGATCAAGTGAGCTTGGCTGCATCCGGGTCACACAAGCATCGCGTTTGGCGGGTATCATCCGATATCAAGCTCTGTTACTCTCCATGGTTCGTCCAGCAGAAGATCGGCTATATCCATGGCAACCCAGTGCGGGGGAAATGGATGCTTGCCGATGACGCCTCGCTATACCCGCATTCTAGTGCGGCGTTCTACATGGAAGGTAAGGAGGACAAAAATGTGCAGCTTGTCCATGTGAGCGAGGTGAACTTCAGGGCATCAACGTCCACTACGTGAGACGTTGATGGAACTTGTTCCCTCAGCGATCTCCCGAAGGGGTCCGATATGCATCGGACCTGAGGACACGTAAATTCCTCGCGGTGCATCAACGTCCACTTCGTGAGACGTTGATGGGACTATGACTCCTGCTCGTAGAAGATCTTGTAGAACTTCCTTCCGTTCTCGTCCACGCCGTGTTCGATCTTGTTGCGGTCGCCGTGGATGTAGATGTGGAAATTCTTGTCCAGCTTCAGCACGCTTTTGAAGACGCGCGCCTGCTTCTTCACAGCATGGGCAGAGATCTCGAAGTTGTCCTGCACTTCGACATCGTTCTCCTTCTCGTAGCGGTCGCTATAGTCCTTGTACGATCTGATGGCCTTCTCTTCCTGGAATACCTCCTGTGTGAATTCGTCCTGGTCGAATTCCGTGTGGTTCTTGAAGTAATCCACGGAACGGTTCAACAGATCGATCTGGTCGGCCTTATCCACCACAAAGTCCTGCGGCAGTTGCTCGGTGATGAAGGTCTTGGTGAGGTGCATCAGATCGCTGGTGCTGTTCACGTTGTCCTTCTTGGCGCGTGACCCGATGAAGTCTTTCTGCCAATACTCCGTGTTCGCTTGGTTGTCGATGATGAAGAGCGTGGGCGACTCCCCGGCGAAGACCACCAAGCAAGCCTTGTTCGGCTTGTTGTTGCCCAGCCCTCGCTTCATGCGCAGCGCGATGGCGTCGTCCTTCAGCTTGCTTTCGAGGAACACTTCCTTCTCATCGAACTTGAAGATGCCGACGGCTTCATGTTCCGCATTGCCCACCTGCACCGCGCTGAACTTCGCCACGATCAGGTCACCGCCCGGCAACTTGTCCTCCGGGGCTGCGGCGATAAGCTGCTTGGCAATGGCCAATGAGTTCTCCACGATACTTTCACCGTCGTAGATATTCGTGCACAGCTGTCGCAACGCGCTCCTCTCCGAGACGAACTCGCAGGTGAAGGCCATGTTCGTGAAGGGGCGCAGAAAGAGCTTCCGAAGGAACTGCTGCTCCAACTCACCCTTGATCACCGCGCTGAAGTCACTGAACACGCTGGGTTCCCCTTCTGCTCCAATGCGATGCAACACGAACTCCTCCACAAATGCTTCCTTGCCGTTGACCATGTTTCTCTACCGCAAAGAACGCAAAGGGCACGAAGGAGTGCCTGCGGGTTTCCGGTGCGCAAAGAAATGCCTTTTCATGGGTGCCGCTTCTTAGAGCCACCAATGGGGCCACTTACCTTCGCCACATGAAGCATCTCTTCGCATTCTTGGTCCTTCTTGGAACGCTGATCTCCGTAAGTGCGCAAACCACGCGCGTCCTCTTCATCGGCAACAGCTACACGGCAGTGAACGATCTGCCGGAGATCACACGGCAACTGGCGCTTTCCTTGGGTGATACGTTGGCGGTGAGCAGTTCCTCGCCAGGCGGTGTCACCTTCCAAGGGCATACCACGAATGCCACCACACAGAACCTGATCGACCAAAGTGGCTGGGACTATGTGGTCCTCCAGGAACAGAGCCAACTTCCCTCCTTCCCACCGGGCCAGGTAGCAACAGCATGTTACCCGTACGCCACGGTATTGGTGGATGATATCCGTGCCCATTCCCCCTGCGCAGAAGCGGTGTTCTACATGACGTGGGGCCGTGAAACCGGTGATGCACAGAACTGCGCTTCATGGCCACCTGTATGTACTTATGAGGGCATGCAAGAACGACTGCGGATCAGCTACTTGCAAATGGCGCAGGATAACAGTGCCGAATGTGCGCCTGCCGGCATGGCCTGGCAGCGCATGCGGGAGGAATTCCCCGCGATCAACCTCTACTCCTCGGACGGCAGCCATCCCAGCCTTGCCGGTTCCTACTTGGTGGCCTGTACGATGTACAGCACATTCTTTCGCAGAACTGCTGTGGGCGCAACCTTCACTTCCACGTTGGATGCAGCGACCGCGGCCACGATCCAGCAAGTCGCATCATCCGTGGTGTTGGACAGTTTGAACACGTGGAACATCGGTATCAACGATCCGATCGCATTACCGCAACACGTGGATCTCGGCGGTGGCCAGGTGGCATTCAGCGAGAACTCCACGAACAGCACCAGCAATTCCTGGGACCTCGGCGATGGCAACACCAGCACAGAAAGTGGTTTCACACATACCTACACTGCCGATGGCAGTTTCACGGTGACATACATCGCGATGGATGATTGCGGACGCGCGGACACCAGTGCCTTCGCAGTGGAGATCACCACGACAGGGATCACGGAACAGCACGCATCAACGTTCCGTGTGTCAAGCGATGTGGATGGCCTGTCCATTCATAACGACGGCGATACCGGGATCTTGGAGTTGTTCGATACACAAGGCCGCGTGTTGCGGTCCGTGAAAATGGATGCTCGAAGTGATCTACGGATCTCCATGCCAAGCGGACAATGCGTGCTGTGGCGCTTCATGGAAACTACCGGTCCGAAGAGCGGAGTTGTAATGGTACCGTAGCTTTGATATCAACCATGCCAACAGACGACCGCATCCGCTTCGAGACCAAGGAGGAAAGCAACGCCCGCCGCGAACGTGAGTTCTTGGCGCTGACGCCGAGTGAACGCTTTATGTGGTTCCTGCGGAGTTTTGATGAGCGGCACGATCCCAATGCCAAGGAGCGGCCGACCAAGAATTTTGTGATCCGGAAGAAAACATGATCCCTTTCGGCAAGGAGATCAGCGGCTTTCTGCGAGCTGCGCACGAGCATGACCTTCGCGTGTTGCTCGTCGGTGGTGGTGCCGTGAACTTCCACGGTTATCAGCGGCATTCCGCGGATATCGACCTGTGGGTAGAACCAAGTGCGGAGAATTTCGACCGTCTTTTGAATGTGCTCCGATCATTGGGATATGAGTTGAACAACCTGCCCGAAGCCGTACTTCGCCAAGAGCAGAACGTCTCGATCAAGATCTCCCCCGACATGGAGATCGAGCTGATCACCTGCTTCAACCCAGGACGCTCGTTTGAAGAGGCTTGGGCACATAGCGAGACATCCGAACTGGCCGGGGAGCCTGTGGCGCTTTTTCGCATACTGAGCTATGATGACCTGATCACAAGCAAATTGCGATCAGCACGACCGAAGGACCTACTTGACGTGCAGGAATTGAAGAGGAAGAAGGACGAGGGGGCATAAGGATCCAATATGATCCGGCCCACTTCATGAGCATCAATGAGGTCGCCGTCCAGTCCAACGGCTTTCAGGAATTCTTCTTCCACACGTGCTCACCATCCTCCAAGATCTCCTTCCCGAAGATCGGTAGGCGCTTCTTCACCTCGTCCGTGACGAAGGCCACGGCCTCACGCGCTATTTGGCGATGTCCTGAAGAGGCGAAGACGAAGAAACAGAGCTCCCCCGCCTTGATGACACCTTGGCTGTGGTACACGTGCAGGCAGGTGATGGGCCAACGGGCGAAGGCTTCCTCACGGATGGCGATCATCTGTTCGTTGGCCATGTCGCGGTAGGCGGTGTAGTCGATGGCGGTTGTACGGGCGGGAGATCTCCCGCCCGTGCCGCCAGCGATGTCCGCGCGTATCTGCCCCAGAAAGATCTCGTGTGCGCCGATGTCGTGGCGCGTGCTGTGCTTCGCGATGCTTTCCGCGATGAAGGCCGGATCGATCGGGCCTTCGGTGAAGATGTCCCGCTTCTTGTGCGTCTTTGCTTCGCTCATCCTCCTGCAAATGGTGGCAGCAGTGCGATCTCCTCGCTGCCGTTCAGTGTGACATTCCCCTTCGTGATCTTCCGGTCCACGGCCAACGCATAGCTCAACGCTGAAAGACCTTCGATACGCTCTTCCAATGCTTGCAGCAAAGCAGCCGTGTCCGGCGCGGAGATGGATAGTCTATCGGTCCCGGCTTTCTCCGCTATCAACCCAAAGAGCAGAACGTCCATGGCTCAAAGGTCGGCAGGACTGTTGAGGTTATGAAAGAGGTCCTCGGGCAACCCGTCATCGCCCGGCTTGATATCGAGAAAGGCCGTTTTGACCTCGCCCAATGCGATCTGAATGGAAAGTTGGCTACGCGTGATGTTGTCCATGAACGCATCGACACAGCGGCGATGGTATGCGGCCACCAAGGGCTCCAGTTCGCCGTTGTGGCGCGGAACTAATGCATCGGCATCCTCCGGAAGCTCGCGGGTAAGTCGTTCCAGCAGCCGCGCGTTCACGCCGGGTACGTCCACTGCCAGCACCAGCAAGCGGTCATGGCGCGCATTGCCCATGGCGGTGACGAGACCGCCCAACGGCCCCAAGCCGGGTATCTCGTCCGGCATGACGTCGGGCCAGATGTGGCCATACTTGCGCGGTTCACCCAGCACAAAAAGCTCGCGCACATGCGGCCTCAGCTTCTCCACAGCGTGCAGCAGCAACGGCTTACCGTCCACTTCCATCAGCGCTTTGTCCTGCCCCATGCGCGTGCTCTTGCCACCGGCGAGCACCACACCTGTCCATGCGTATTTGCTTCCCATCAATGGATGTAATGTACTTCGATCAAGTCCCCCTTCCCTAACTCGCGCACATCCGCAGGGATGTACGCCAGTGCATTCGCTTCGAGGAGCGAGCGCAACATGTGCGAGCCTTCGTCGGTCAATAATTCCACCTTGCCGTTCGCGACCAGCGCCGCGCGGAATTCCGCCCTATCGCCCTTGACTTTCAATTCATGTTCGAGCGGAAGATGGTCGGTCCGCGGACCGGGTTCCAGCGCTCCTTGCATGGCACGCAGAACAGGTAACACATACTCCCAGAACAGCACCATCACCGCGCGCGGGTTACCTGGCAGTCCGAAGACTGGCGTGCCGTCCAGCTTCGCGAAAAGCATCGGCCTGCCCGGCTTCTGCATCACGCCGTGAACGATGATCTCCGCTCCGACCGCTTCCAACGAGGGACGGACCAGGTCGTGATCGCCAACGGACACACCGCCGGTGGAAATAATGAGGTCATTGTCCTGTGCTGCTTGCCTCCATGCTGTGATCAACGCATCGCGATCATCCTTGACCTGCACAAGCTCGGCTTCGAGCCCCGCGGTGCGCAAGGCCGCTTGTAACATCACGCCATTGCTCCCGAAGATCTTGCCGGGTTGCGGAGATGTTCCTTCCGTGAATTCATCACCGCTGATCACTAAGGCCACACGCGGTCTCTTCGCTACGTGCACTTCGTTCACGCCGACCGAAGCCAGCAATCCGATCGCTGGCGCGTGCAGCATGGTTCCCTTCGCCAAGGCCACATCGCCAGCTCGCAGTTGTTCACCTTTGAAACGCACGTTGCCGCCGCGTTTCAATTTCACATCCGAGTGCGACATCACATCGCCGGAACGTTGCACGCGCTCCTGCATCACCACCGTATCCGCACCTTCCGGGATCATGGCCCCGGTGAAGATGCGGACACATTCACCGGCTTGTAATCCGCGTGCAAAAACATCGCCGGCAGCCATTTCGCCCACCACGGTCCATGCATTTGCATCATCTGAGAACGGGAATGCATAACCATCCATCGCGCTGCAATCGAACAGCGGATGATCGAAGGGCGCGACCACGTTGCTCAATGCGAAACGCCCCGATGCGTTGAGCAATGGGACGGTTTCCGTGGACGTCATGCCCACGTTGGCCATCACACGCCGCCTCGCTTCCTTCACTTCGATCATGGGAGCGTTAATTTCACGCTGGCGAAAAGCAATACGATGCCCAACGCTTGCTTCAAGCGAAGTTCGTTCAACCGTTTCGCTCCGATCCAACTGCCGAGCAGGCCGCCCAACACCGCAGCGATGATCCACGGCACCATCTCCGTGCTCAACATTTCACCGTTGCCGAACGCACCTACCATGCCCGCTGCACTGTTCACGAAGATGAAGAGCGCCGAGGTGGCCGCAGTGGTCTTCATGTCAGCCCAGTTGAAGAGCAGCAACACCGGGCTGAGCAGGATGCCACCACCGATGCCGATCATGCCGGAAACGAAGCCTAGCGCGATGCCGATCAAAAGCCCCCAGAACAAGGGTATCGGTACGAGGCCGTCCTTGCCTTTGCCGAAAAACCCGAAAAGCCTTGCGACCGCGAAAAGGAGGCAGACCGCAAGGATGCGCTTATAGATCACGGGATCCAACACGACATGTGCGCCGAGCCATGCCGCGGGCATGGACAGCACTGCGAAGGGCCAGAACGTGCTCCATTTGAAATGCCCTGAGCGCGCGTATTGCGCGAAGGAGATGGCGCTGACAAAGAGGTTCAGCACGAGCGCGGTGGGGCGCATCACCACTACCGACATTCCGGCGAGCGCCATAATGGCGAGGTAGCCGCTAGCGCCGCCGTGGCCCACCATTGCGTATGCGAAAGCAACGAAGGCGATCAGGACGATCAGCAGCGTGCTATCCATTGATCAATGGCCCGCGGGATCGATCGCGGTCCAACGCTTGCCATCGAAGAGGTCGATGCCGCCGTTCTTCACCGGCTCGCCATGCAGCAGGGCGCGCAACAGTTGCGCCATGCGCCGGCCGGTTTCCTCCAGTGTCTGAAGCGGCACTTTGCGCATGTCGCAGCCGTCCTGTTCCATGCCGGGCTTGCCTTGGAAAAGATCATCGCGCGTGATCGCTTCACCTTCCCCTTCCGCATGCAAAAGGATCACCTGACCTTCCTTCCCGTGGACGGAACCGCTTACCAAAGCCACACCGTAGTCAGCACAGGTGCGGTCGATCAGCCGCTTCACATGCGCATCGTCCGTACAGTCCGCCACCACATCATGCACGGCAATGAGCGTTTCGGCGTTGTTCGCATCGAGGAACTCATCCCGGAAGGTCATCCGCACCGTAACGGGCATGTTGCGCACCCAGGCCGCCAGCACCTCGCTCTTCGGCGCGCCGATGTCCACGGGCGCAAAGAGCTCCTGACGCGCCAGGTTCTTCTCTTCCACCCGGTCACCATCCATGATGGTGATACCCTCCCATTCCCAGCGCAGGATGCGTGGCAGTAATGTGTTGCCCAAGGCTCCGGCGCCCACGATTAGCAGCCTCAGTGACAACGATCCTTTCACTTGCTCGGTCATGGCGCAAAGTAACCACTCGATCGCCTTGGTCGGAACAGCAAGAAGCCCCGGTGTCGCCGGGGCTTCTTGTGGAAGATGTGTACGTGATCAGCGCTTCACGAAAGCCGTGTTACTGGTGCTGTGATCACCGCGCAGTTGCAAGGTGTAGGCACCAGGGGCCAAGGTTGAGACATCGATCGTAAGACCGGCGGGAGTGATCGCGGCGCGGAGGCATACACGGCCGGCCACGTCCAGGAAGTCCGCGGTGGCAGCGCCTTCGGGCAATTCCCCGGAGATGGTCACTTTGTCCGCGGCCGGGTTCGGGAAGATGTGCATGGCAGCAGCCTGATCGTTGGCCGCAACGCCCGTTGTGCCGAGCATCACTTCCACTGGGGTCCTTGGTCCTTCGCACCATGTGGCTGGTGAGGCTACTTCCCAATCATAGAAGTAGTAGTAGTAATTAGCCGAACCGGCATTGGTACCCGTGATCGCGCCCAAGCCGCCCAGGTCATACGGGAAGGCCGGGTTGCTACCCACACCGTCGCGCCACAGCTGCGGATCACCGGAAACGATGCGGAGGCCGTACGTGCCACCACCCGGTGCCAACAGATCCAGCTGCACCCGGCTTTCACCGTCCGGGATGAAGTAATCCCCGGAGGCCACCACTGTGCCCGTGCCTTGGTCCACGATCGCGATCGGACGGATACCGTCCCCGTTCGCATACACCTTGGCGCTCTTGATCACCATGTCCTCGGTGGTGCTGAAATAGTTGAAGTAGGTGACGTTGTTCTGGTATTGCCCGATGTCGGACTTGTCCGTCTTTCCGCCATACTGTGGTACACCGCCATTCTGTCCCACATCGGAGCACCAGAAGTAAGTGTCCACATCCACGAACGGCGTACTCCATGGGCTGCCGTAGCCTAGGATAGTGCCATCCACCGCAGCATCATACCACACCACGCTATCGCCGGTGGCGGTCAGCACCGCAGTGCCGGGCACAGGAATGGTCACATCCGAGCTTGCTGGTGCAGCAGGAGCATTGAGCCAGTTCACCACCACGGGTGCTGAGGTGAAATCGGCGCATGCCCCTTGGGTCGACACCGTGTAGGCACCGGCCGCACTTACCGTGATGCTCTGCTGGTCGCTGCCGTTGCTCCACAGGTAGTTAGAGGCCGGGCTGGCGGTAAGGACAACTTGGTCCAGTGGGCAGATCGTCGTGGGGCCTTCGGCGGTTACCGTGGGCGTCTCATCCGGACTCTCCAGAACGTTCACATTCGCTTGGGTGGTGCAGGCGCCGGTACCGGTGGTGATCCAATAGGCACCCGCTTGGTCCACGCTGAGGGTCGCTCCCGTGGTGCCGTTGTTCCAAGTGAAGTCGGTTCCTGGCGAGGCGGTCAACAGAACAGGGCCACTGCTTGGGCAGATGATGGCGGAAGGAGATGCGGAAATGGCCACGTTCGGCGAAATGCAGGTGCCTTCCACCACAGTGATGGTCTGGTCCGCATGCAGGTCGTTGAAGGTCTCCACCAAGCCACTGGGCCAGCGCACGGTCATGGTGGGCACCGTTGTCTCCGCACCCAGCCCGAATGGGAGGATGAAGGAGTTCACCAAGCCGTAGCTCTCGCCGGAACGAACCTCGCGGATCTGCGTGCCCCATGGGCCGGTGATGGTGACGCGGGCACCGATGGCGTCCCGGTTGCTGGTGGTGCCCTGCAAACGAACGCGGAGGAAATGATTGCCGTTGGGCGTGTTCAACCAAAGGCGATCAGGGTTGCCATTGCTGCCATCGACATAGCCGCTGCCGTAGTTGGCATACACATCCTCAAAACCGTCGCGATTGAGATCACCGAAGGCAAAGCTGTGCATGGCCTTGGTGGATGGGAACAGACCTTGCACTGGCGTGAAGGTGCCGTCACCATTGCCTTTGTAATAGAATTCGCTACCACCGGCGATCATGATGTCCAGAAAGCCGTCATTGTCCATGTCGCGGAACATGCCCTGTAGTGGGAAGTTGGCCACGGCCAATCCGCTTCCAGCGGTGACATCGGTGAAGTGCCCCGTCCCGTCATTCTGGAACAGCTTGGTGCCTGTGCTGTGCTCGTTGCTGAACATGTCCAGGTCACCGTCGTTGTCGTAGTCCCCGAAATCGGATGTCCAGGTCTGCTCATGGTCCTGCACGCCGAACTCCACGGCTTGGTCCGTGTAATGGTTGGTCCCGTCATTCACGAACATGCGGTTCCAACGCCGCGGGTCATCCGGGTTATTCACGCCTTGCCGACAATGCGCGATGTAGAAGTCCAGGTCGCCATCGTTGTCGAAATCCACGAAGCAGCTCCCGTAGTTGCCGCTCATGTCGCTGGCCGGGTTGGTGCTCCAATTGATGTAGCTGTTGTTGTTCACGGGCGTGCCGCTGGCATCGGTGAACCAGATGTTCGGGGCGCCGGTGTCGTTGCAGGCGAAGATGTCCGTGCGCCCATCGTTGTTCATGTCCCCCATGCTCATGCACTGGGTGAAGATGGAAGGTCCGTCCAAATGGCTGAAGGTGGAAACGCCCCTCGCCGTGATGCTCAGGAAATTCTGTTGGCCAGAGGACCCGCTGCAGATGTCCTTATGTCCGTCGTTATTCAGGTCGCCGATGGCCCATCCCCACTGGGAACTACCAGCCACGGTGCCATAATCCACAGTCGTGTAGCTGCCATTCTCCTCTTGATAAAGGACAAAGACGTGTTTGCCGAAGTCCAGCTGCACCACATCATCCAGCCCGTCACCATCCATGTCGGTGACGGCCATGCAACCACCACTGTTGGCCTGATGACCCAACATCGCGGTCCCATCGGTAAAGGCGGGCTGGGCAGTGGCTTGGAACGCAAGTAGTAAAGCGCCCAAGCCGATAACGTAGTTTTTGATCATGTGTCGGGGTTTGGAGGATGTGGTGGTGGACTTATGGATGAAAGCTATATGGTTCCACGTCCGGTGTCCGGAGAGCCTTCAACATTCTTCGTCGATCCTTGGTATCCTGCGGCGAGCTGCTCGCGCTCCCATACTTCGGTCTGCTTGCGGATGCTCTCGTCATGTACCGCGTCCATCAAAGCTTGGATGAAGTGTCGGGAAAGCCCCAGTTCCTTGCCCATCCCATGCGCCGCCTGCATGATCGTCCGCCACCGTTCCGGCTGCAGGATCGCAATGTTGTGCGCCTGCTTGAACAGGCCGATGCGCTCGGAGATCTCCATGCGTGCCGTCACCTTCTGCAAGATCTCCTCGTCCAGTCGATCGATCAGTCCGCGGTGCTCCTGAAGTTCATCCCTGAGGCCCGGCTCGGCGGTGGAACGGCGATAGGTCAATCCGCTCAGCAGGAGCGCGAGATCCTGTGGCGTTACCTGCTGTTGCGCATCGCTCTTCGCATGGGCCGGATCGATGTGCGTCTCGATCATCAACCCGCTGAAGTTGAGGTCCAATGCTTGTTGGGCTACCGCCGCCAACAGCTCCCGGTTCCCGGCAATGTGGCTGGGGTCGCAGAGCAGTTCCAGATCGGGGAAGGCGGCCTTCAGTCGCACCGGGAACTCCCACATCGGGCTGTTCCGGTAGGGTGTGCGCTCATACCAATGGAAGCCGCGGTGTATGGCCGCAATGCGCGTCAAGCCCGCGGCGAACAAGCGCTCCAAAGCGCCGATCCACAACTGCAGGTCGGGGTTCACGGGGTTCTTCACGAAGACGGGGATGTCCGTGCCGGAGAGTGCATCCGCGATAGCCTGCACACTGAACGGGTTCGGCGTGGTGCGCGCACCGATCCACAGCATGTCAACGCCTCCCTTCAAGGCGGCCTCCACATGTTCAGGCGTGGCTACCTCCACCATCGTCAACAGGCCCGTCCGCTCCTTTACCTCGGCCAACCAAGGCAGCGCGGCCTCACCCATGCCTTCGAAGCCACCGGGACGGGTGCGGGGCTTCCACACACCCGCACGGAACACCTTCACCTGTGGAGCTTGTTCCACGATCCCTTCGGCAGTGGCCAATACCTGTTCCCGACTTTCAGCACTACAGGGGCCCGCGATGGTAAGCGGCCGTTGAAGCCCAATGCCCCAATCGGCGAAGGGAACAGGAAGTATCTGTGGTATCGACATCGGATACAAAGGTATTGGGGCCACGCCCCGTGCTTTTCCGGCACGCATTTTCGTACGTACCTTGTACAAAGCAATATAAAGAAACCATGGACACCAAGCCCACTCCCGACCCAAGGCCGCGCCCGCTGGGCAACGAAAGTGTCGACCCGTTCTCCCCCACACTTCCCCCGGGATCACTTCACGAGATCCTTCGGCAGGAGGAGGATGAGGAAAACGTGGGAGGAGACCCAAAGCCTGCGCAGGACGACCCGGCGAAAAAGGCTTGAGCGTGCAACGCATAGCCGTACTTAGCCTTTTCTCAACGTGTTGAGGTGACGGAGTTTACCGTCATTCCTGAACGAATGTCTTTCTGGGCTTGCCCGGAATACTCGGTACGCCGGTTATAGAAACCCACGTCAACATAGGTCTTGGGACATATGGCTATCATTGCGGCAAACCGTGCTCCATGAAATTTCCTGTACTTGCCTTTCTCCTCTTATTTGCCGGCTCCGCTCATGCACAAGTGAGCGCCTCCATCGGTGCTAGCCCCGCTGAGTTAAAAGCCTTGGCTACGCGCACCCTTGTGGTGGAGCTTCCGGAACCGAATCAACGGGTTATAGCGGAATTCCCAGCAAAGACCGCCGATGCGAAGAAGGCCGCCTATGAGAATTCCTTGGCCGCCTATCGCGAACAGATCGAGCCTGCCATCCGCAAGTACTGGACCTACAACAAGGAGATCGAATTCAAGACCACCTCGGAGGTCATCGAACTCTTCAAGGAAAAGAACCCCAAGTATGTCGCCTTGATCAAAGTGGTCTTGGCCGATGGTGGCGGGGCGTACGCATACTCATTCGGTCTCGGGGTTCCCGCCTTGGTTCTCACGGCCACCGATGGCGCGAGCAAGGTGAACAAGAATGGTCAAATGACCTTGACGAATTGGGACTTTCAAGCTTACCTCGCTACCACCCCTACCAACTATGGTAGAGAGGACTATTCCGAGGCGAGCATGAAATTCACCTTGGTTGAAGCACAAAAGCTGTTGGAGTGGAACACCGCAGCGGGGAATAAGAGATCCGAGAACTTCATCAAGTATGCAAAGGATCAGTCCGAAAAGAATTGTGCCAAGTTGGCCTCCAAGAAATTGTTGATGGCCAAGCAGGACCTTTCCAAAAAGATGAGCCCGGCCGATGCTATTGACAGCTATGGACGGAACCTCGAAGTGGTGGACCCTTCGGAATTGGAATCGGCCTACATGAATGGCGATGCTGATAAAGCCGTGCTCTTCTCCGTTCCGGTGGGTGTTGGAATAGGCACCTCGGTCTTTGTGGAGGTCACCAACCTGATCTACATGAGAGTTGCAGTGGATCCTTCAACGGACAAGATCCTTGCTTGCATTCCGGTAAGTGAACCGCCAGGCATTACCAAAACGGAAATGACCATCTTGAAAAGGTGCAAGTGAGCGCATTTAGGAAGGAGCGAGTGCGCACTACCACTTCACCGCCACCTTGCCAATGCTCTTCCCTGAGCCCAGCAACTCCAACGCCTGCGGAAGTTGATCCGCGTTGAAGAGCGGATGGACCTTGGGCTTCAGCCATCCTTCACGCATTGCGCTTAACGCCCCTTGCATACAGGAGGTGACGAGCAGTGGCTTGTGTTCGCTCATGCGCAGCATGTTCACACCGATGAGGCTCTTGCTCTGCATCATCAGGAAGATCGGGATCACCAAGCCCATGTTCCACACGAAGCGCAGCGTACCGAACGCGCCGCCTGCACCACGTTCGGCACCGCCGAATAGCACCAGGCGGCCGCCACTGCCGATCAACTTCAAGTCCTTCTTGAACGTGGTCCCTCCTACCGCGTTGAAGCTCGCGTCCAAGCGTTCCTTGCCCAGTAGCATGCCGATCTTCGCTGCATAGTCATCTGCTTTTCGGTCGATGATGTGCTGTGCTCCGAGCTGCTTCAAGTAGCCCATCTTCTCTGTCCCGTGTGCCACGGCGAACACCTCGCACCCGTGATGCACGGCGATCTGCGTGAGCAGCTGCCCAACACCGCCTGCAGCGCTATGCACAAGGATGTGCTGACCCGCCTGCACCGGTGAGACCACCATGGCCATGTACCAGGCCGTGGCGCCTTGCGTGGCCATGGCCAATGCTTCGCCCAGCCCCATGTTGTCGGGGATCTCCGCCACGGCGCGATAGTCTGTGCAGGCGAGTTCGGCATAACCTCCGAAGCGCGTCATCGCCAACACGCGTTTGCCCATCCATTCCCTTGGGACGCCTTCCCCGCATTGCTCCACCCGGCCCACGGTCTCATATCCGATAACACAGGGCGGTGGCGGCGCATCGCGATAAAGCCCCTTCACGGCCATCACATCAGCATAGTTCAGGCCGAAGCCCTCACTGCGGATCAGCACCTCGCCCGGCTTTGGCGCTGGGTCAGTAAGTTGTTCCAGGGAAAGGACTTTCGCGGGATCGCCGTGCGCGGTGAGTTGCCATGCCTTCATGGCCGAAAGCTACGGGGAGTAGTTGTCCGTTGTCAGGCATGCTCCGATGGTGCTGCTTAAGAAGGATCAACACCGAAGCTTTTCACGCATGTACGCGCATGCCGAAGTGTACGCGTTCGTCATCAGCAGCGCCGTGTGGCGATCGTGCCATAGCACAGCGCTGGCCAAGTGCCCTGACAACCGACAACGGACAACTAACAACTGAACTCACGGCCCCGCCACACGCCCTTCCTCCACCGCCACTTCATAATCCACCACCAGCTGGCGCACGCTGTCCATGTCCGCCCCTTCACCGATGCGGCCCAATAACTCAGCATAAGCCGGGTACGCATTTTTGAACTTCGCGGATGCTGACTTCGTGTCGTCCGCTTTGAAGATCGCCGGAACGATGGTGCTCTGCAGTTCCCGGCTCAGATAGGATGCACGCCCGTATTCAAAACCCGAAGCCTCGGTGGAATCACGCTGCATGCGCAAGTGGGCGAAGCCGTTCTCCCAATAGAAGATCGCGCCCTGTGCCATCAAACGCACGGGTAGGTGGCCCTCCGGCTCTATGCGGTAGAGGAAGCCTTCGTTCATGAAGCCCCACACTTTGCGGGTGGCGAGATTATTCTTCGATCCGTCCTTTACATAGCTCACTACGAAGCGGCCCATGTTCGGCACAACGTCGATCGAGCCATCCACCGCTTCGCCCTGTTTTGAGACGTACTCGCCATAACTGCGATAGATGACGCTCTGTGCCATTGCACCAGCGCTGATACCGAGTATGAGAAGAAGGATCAAGTTGCGCATGTGGACGGAACTTGACGAAAGATAACCGCCTATTCCATTCGAAGGATGTGGAAGGGGTTGAGATTGCCAACGTCGGATCGTGCGTGCATCGTCACTGCGGGCCCGACCCGCAGTCCCGGCTACCTTCATGGGCGCGCAAGCCTCCCCAAGCAAGTCCTCCAGGATTCGATGCGTTCGGACCTCATCATGTGAAGTCCGAAGACTTCACCAAGAAGCACCGATGGAAGCCCTGTACATCCGCCGCAAGTCGCCCCGGCTGTCCATACTGGAGCCGTGCTTACGGCAGGCAGGCGCAGGGTTTGGTTGGCCGGGACGCGAGCGCTTGCGACAGCGTGAGCAAGCCAGCGCTCATTCCAGCACAATGCGTTCGCGGTAAACCGCGCCCGAACCGGCATCCCTGATCTGCAGCATATATGCACCTGTCGCGTTACCACTTAGATCGATCGTGATCCGCGTTTGTCCTGCAAGATCGCGCTCGGTCAACACCCGGCCACTTGGGTCGATGATGGTATACCTTCCATTGGTCACGGAACTTGGTAGTATCACAGTAACGTTGTTGGATGTAGGGTTAGGGAATAGTTCGAGACCGTTGATCTGCGGTTCTTCAACACCCAGCAATACTTTGGCATTCTTCCACAGCTGCCCGGTTTCGTCAATGGCATAGGCTGCGCCGTTCCTTATCGAAATGCTGTGGAATTTGTGCGGGATCGCGAACCACGTTAGGCCACCATCGTTCGTTTGCATGGTGTTCCGATACATACCGGCATAGGCATACTGCGAAGTAAGGAAGGCGGTCTGTTCATTCGCCATTTCAAGACCGGTGAAAAAGGTCGTGTCATTCAGAACGGTGGTCTCGGTCCAGCTAGCCCCTCCATCCTCAGTGCGTAACAAAAGGCCATTGTTGCCGCATGCCATCCCGAGCTGACCCATGAACCGAATGCTGTTCACGCCCCTGTCAGTCGTATACACACTGTCGAATACGGAGTCCGTGTAGAGGACGCTCCAAGTAGTGCCAAGATCCGTGGTCTTCAGGATCCGGTATAGGTAGTCGTTGTTGTTCAAGTTGGAAACGGACCGCGTGCATATGTAGCCGGTATTCCCGTCGAATTGAATATCACGGACGTTGTTGAACTCCGGTAGTTGCAGGTCAATTTGGTCGAACGTGGCACCGCCATCGGTGGTTTTAAGGAATACGTTGACATCCCCGGCAACGAACCCGATGTCCTCGGTTACGAAACGGATCCGATTGAAGGAGTACCAATCGTATTCATCATGTGTCAGTGGACTCCAGGTCGTGCCACCATCAACAGTCTTCGCGATGATGTCCTTGTAATACCCATAGTGTGACCCGCCACACGCGTAGCCGACTTGATCGGTCGGAAAGTGCATGTCCATAAACCATTCGGAGGTGAACATGGTCTGGGAACTATCGAATGAACTTCCTCCATCGTTCGTGACGAAAAGCATTCCGCCATCCCGTGCTAGTTGACATTTGTCCTCGGACAGCGTGTGGCAAAGCCAGCTCGCTGGCGCATCCGTGACCGCCACCCATGTCTGGGCATTTGCCATAAGCGTAAGAAAAGCGGCAGTAACAAGGGTTTGGATGCGCATGGTCGTTCAATATAGGTCACTTTCTTTTGTAGACGTTGTTACAGACCAAAGTGCTGCTTGGCACGAATGGATGGTGTTTTTTCACTCCTGCACTCCCCAAGCAAGTACTCGCTTGTCGCGAGTACCGTCCACGAATGCCCAAGCCAGCGCTCGCGTGTCGCGAGTGTCGGCAACCCGCCTGAAGCCTGAGCCGATGCCTGAAGCCCGAATACCGGAATGCGCCTGAAAAGCTTGAGTGCCGAAGGGGCCTGAATACGCCGAGATGCCAGGCCTAAAAAGCCATGAAGTCTGAACAGGCCGGAATACAGGCCAGGCCTGAGCCAAGCCTTCAACTCCGCTCAAGCCATGAGAGGCCAAGTGCATGCATTCAAGACCTCCCACAAAGAACATTCTATAAGACCCCACGTCCACCACCATCAACCCGACCCGGTGGAAAACCGGAGGCCCAAGCGTGCCCGCAACATGGGCCCATTCCTTTCCTTCACTGTACAGGGAACGCTATGGACGGCTGCACCAAAAACAAAGAGACCCCGGCCGCAATGGCCGAGGTCTTCTTCTGTGTTCTGCGCGCTCCTCGCAGGCGGCGGTCAGGCCTAAGCGGCACGGCCGATCATCGGATCGCTGATGGCGCTGGGACCTTGGGTGCCCAATGCCTGCACAGCGAACCAGTAGGGCTTGTACGGCACCAGCCCGGTGGCGGTGTAGCGCACCTTGGTGGTGGAGGCCACCGGGGTCCAGACCGTTTGCGCCAGGGCAGGGTCCATATCCGTGCGGAGCACCGTGTAGCTGTGGGAACCGATCCTGCGGGTCCAAGCCAACTCCACCTCGCCAACAATGCCCGTCATCTGCGCCAGCTTCATCAGCGGAGCGCTAATGGGGCCGACAGGAGCAGGCACCTTGGCCATATCGAAACCGCTGCTGGACAGCATTTCGGCATTGCCGGCGGAGACGAGGCGCACGTAATCCGCAGTGGTACTGAGGGCGGCACGTACCTCCAACGCTTTGGCATCGCGGGCGGCCCGGGCAGTGGGCGTTCCTTGCGTGGCCTTGGCAATGCTATCGGCGAAGTCCGTGGACAAGCGGGCCAGCGCGGCTTGGTCGATGGGCGGGGCGGGGAAGAAGGCGTTCAACGCCAGTTTCGCCATTACATTCTGAAGGAGGGCCAACAAAAGCGCTGGGCGCAACTTCGAGAAACCTTCTTGATATCTGCAAACATCTTACTGTGGTATTGGTACACCGTGCGAAAAATTCGAGCGGTGGTCTAGCTTATTAGGCGTCGACAGGGATTATAACGAAAGGTAAATTCGATTGGTTCCACTTTTTTGAAAAAGAAGTTGAGTGATCTGATTATATTACATGTATGTTACTGATTCTCAATATATTGTATATTGAAAGGCATTCATGTCCGGATCATGCCCAGCTCCAGTCGCTTATACCTTATTCGTATGCACATCAATACAAATGCTCGGGCAGCATGGCTATTCTGCTCCTTAGCCCGGCTGATCGGCATGGGCATGAGCGGATCGTGATGTGGATATTGTATGTATGTGTTAGAGAAGGAATGCGTTTCAGCTATTCACCGCTTTGAAACTGCTGTGGATAGGTTGCCCCTGTTCAGCAAGCTGTGTAATAATGTCGCCGACCGGCCTGGGCATGCCAATGGATCGGTGCAGCAAACCGCTGGATCGGCCGAACAGACCACTGGATCAGTGGAGCAAACCACTGGATCAGGCGAGTAAACCACTGGATCAGTTGAGTAAACCAGTGGATCAGTGGAGCAAACCACTTGATCAGTCGAGCGAACCACTGGATCAGTGGAGCAAACCACTGGATCAGTGGAGCAAACCACTGGATCAGCGGAGTAATTCACTGGTTCAGCGGAGTAATTCACTGGATCCGTGGAGCAAATGACTGGATCAGCCGAGCAAAGCACCGGATCAGTGGAGTGAATCAGCCGTTTGCCGAGGTGAATGAGAGGCCCGGTCGATCAATACAGCGCTTCGGCTGGCCAAGTGGCTTGCGGCTGAGCTTAGGCCGGGTCGGCTTTTTTCAGCTGCGGCTTGGTGGCTTGGGGCATCTTGGCTTTGGGCCTTATGGCCTTTGGCTTGGTGGCTTCCGGGTTGTTGTGTCTCAGCTTTGTTGGCTCTGAGGCATTCGGCCTTGGCCTTCGTGACCTGGGCTTGGAGGCCTCTATTATATTGTACCTAGGCTTTTTCGGGGCCACTGAATTTACTCGCTCGCGTGGCGCGAGTGCCTACTCCCGCTCCCACAAGCGTTTGCGTTTCGGGCCATGGTCACACATGGCTTACAAAGACAACCGTTCCATACATTCGATGCGTGTGGACCTCATCATGTGAGGTCCAAAGACTTCACCAGCAAGCCCCGATGGAAGCATTATACATCTGTAATAAGTCGCCCCGCCTGTTCTTATTGGAGCGCAACGTTTAGTGGCCAAGAAGTCTTGCGACAGCGTCGGAATTTTAAAACAGCAGCAGAGCATGGACTTCATCACATTGGATTTTGAAACCGCCGATCGCGCGACAACCAGCCCTTGTGAGCTTGGGCTAACGTTTGTGAGAAATGGCCAACTGGCGGAAACGAGAAGCTGGTTGATCCGACCTGAACCCAACACTTTTGACTACTTCAACATCCTGCTGCACGGGATCCGACCGGAAACGGTTGAGAATGAAGCTGTGTTCGATGTGATCTGGGAAGAGGTCGGGCCCTTGTTGGAAGGTCAATTCATTATCGCGCATAACGCCGGCTTCGACATTGGTGTACTTCGAAGATCGTTGCAGCGGCGCGCTCTCCCCTCACCAACGTTTGACTATGCTTGTAGTCGCATCTTTTCGAAGCCGGTATGGCCAGGACAACCCTCTTATGGCTTGAAAGAATTGTGTACGCTGAATGGAATCGACTTCAAGCATCATCGCGCGGGACCAGATAGCCGGGCAACCGCCGAACTCGCGA
This sequence comes from Flavobacteriales bacterium, assembly GCA_038234075.1. Classification (GTDB taxonomy): domain Bacteria; phylum Bacteroidota; class Bacteroidia; order Flavobacteriales_F; family PHOS-HE28; genus PHOS-HE28. Next base: position 185,971 of record JBBSUV010000002.1, read on the forward strand.
TCCGTGCTTTTGAACTCGCCGGGGTCGAAGGGTCAGAAGATTTCCCTACCAAGCTCAAAACTGTTGTGGGTAAACTCTTCCCGGACGGGTATAAACCTTGTAATACAAAGAGCGAAAAGAGCTTTTGGCATCAACCCGCCATTTCAACTTTGGTAGCGGACCCATCTAAAGAGAATCCGGAAAGCATCTTCTATGGACGAAACGTAGTGTTCACGGGTGCGCTGTCATCCATGACGCGTACTGAAGCACAGCAAACAATTATTGATATCGGTGGGATCGCGACCGGAACCGTGACAAAAACCACGGACTTTCTCGTTGTTGGCCAACAGGACTACCGCTTGGTTGGGGAAGATGGGATAAGCACGAAACAAGAGAAGGCGATGAAGATGAAAGTGAACGGAGCACCGATCGAGATTCTATCAGAGTCGGACTTCCTACAGAACCTATAAGATGGAGAACAAAATCACCATTATTGCCACACAACTTGCCATCAAACATTCTGATGATGCGGACATACCTATTCGGCACAGGAGAAAGTCCAATCCCGCAGAGAATGCAAAAACCAAAGTGTATGAAGCGATTGAACTCCGTTTCAACGAAAATGTCCAGTCTTGGAGAAACCTCATTCACTCTGTATTAGGACATCTTGATACCGCCCAAGCTTGGCGCTTCATTACAACCTCGCCTATAGTCTCACCTAGCTATGTGAACGTTGTTGACTGTCCGGACTTTCTTGAGTTCAATGGGTACTTGGCACGCCGACGAGACGAGGACAAATGCAGCGACTCTGAACTCGGACAACTTTCATTGCTTCTGACCGAGCTACAATCAACTATTGAAAACCGGATTAGTGCCGCGACGTCTGGGTAACCCGCTGCGTTGTTGGTGCCAGCCTAATCCTGCCAAGTGCTCGCGGGTCGAGATAAATTCGATGCGTTCGGTCCTCATCAAGTGAAGTCTGGAGACTTCACTTGAGAGCACCAATGGAAGCATTGTAGATCTGTCACAAGTCGCCCCGGCTGTCCATACTGGAGCGCAGGGTTTGGTTGGCCGAGAAGACTTGCGACAGCTTGGGGATCATCGTGGGCACTGGAGGACGGCCCGACTCCCGCTTTCCCTTTATGGCCTAACTCCCGCTCCAGATATTATGCAGAGAAGACTCTCGCCAGATGAGGGGCATTGGGCGGGCAGGCTTACCAAGGCCCTTGGCCCGTATTATCTCCTACTGCGTGCGAACAAAAGTGCCCGAGGTCAGCCGCGTACCATTGTTCATCAAGCGATAGAGGTATAACCCGTCCGGCAGGTCGCTTACATCCTGCGCAACCTGCGAGGTGCCTCGTGCGATAGATACGGTCTTGACCACGCGACCTGCGTTATCGGAAATGGTCAGTTCAGCTTCTTGTTGAAGTGCTGATGCCAATGTGAAGTGGATCAGCGAGCTCGTAGGGTTCGGAAAGAGCTTTGCCGTGTTCGTGAACTCTTGCAATTGTCCGTTGGCCGCCGTGGAAAGGCCCACGCTCAAGGTGCCACCCAAACTGTAGACCCGTGCTGTGCTGTCCCTATGACTGAGGATCAACTTCGTGCCTTCGTCCGTATTGTAAATCGGGAGTTGTTGGGTTGGGCTGGTGGAGAGCACCATGGGGTAGGCTCCCGGCTCATCAAGCAAAAGCGAGCCATCCTCGTTGTATACCTGCGTCAAATAATCTCCCTGGAACAACGGATCCACATACATATATTCTAAGCCTTCATCTTGATCGAAGAGATGCTCCGAGATATACATGATGTAGATCATGTAGGGATATGGCGGCTGTGGGGCCGCTGAATAGGACACGGTCTTGAAAAGTGTATGGTCCAAATGGTAGAGCTTGATCTCTTTAGTCGCCCTGTCGATCTGGACGTAGCTCATGCCGGACACTTCCAAGTCCACCATCATCAACTGCGAGTATGATGACCAATAACCGGCATTGGGGTAAGTGTGCTCCAACGTGATCTGGCCAAATGCCATGCAATGGAGCAAGGCGATCGCAAGGGTGAACAGGAGCCTCATGATGAGTTGGTTTTCCGAAATATAAGAAAGCCTCACATTCCCTTGCGGTCCCTGCCCCGCACTCGCTCGCGTGTCCCAATGCGTGCAGCCGCTCGGCTTTTTGCCGAGTGGCATGCATTCTAGGGCCTCTGGCCCGTCTCGTTCCATAGGCATCACATCAGGAGACGGCACGGTCTTCAAGCCCCCGCCCCTTCGCTCCCGCAAGTCTTCCCGGCAAACCATAAAGTGAGCTCCTGAACCAAACAGGCCGGGGCGACTTGTGGGTATGCCCTCTGGAGCCGACCAAGGCACTGAAGCCTCCAGCAGTCTTCAGACTGCAACACGGAACTACCTTCGGAGCTGCATGAGCCTCAGC
>JBBSUV010000003.1:0-153005 GCA_038234075.1 Flavobacteriales bacterium
AGATCGCCACGTCGCAGAGCCTCCTCGCGATGACGACGGGATGGTCGGCCGCAGGCGCCGATGCAAGATCGCCACGTCGCAGAGCCTCCTCGCGATGACGACGGGATGGTGGGCCGCAGGCGCCGATGCAAGATCGCCACGTCGCAGAGCCTCCTCGCGATGACGACAGGGATGGTGGGCCGCAGGCGCCGATGCAACCCTGATATGCATCGGGGCGCTTCGCGGGTTACCGCTCGCGATGACGACAAGGCGTATCCTAATCCCCTTTCTTCGGCTTATTCCAGTGGTTCTCCAGCGACTGGTTGCAGGCGTTCATCAGGCTCATGCCTTCGCGCGCCAGGTCGTGGTAGTCGTTCTCGCCGCGGCGATAGAAACGCGCCATGTCCTTGAACTGGATCATCGCTACCTCCACGGTGGTGTCCTCCACCAAGGGCAGCACGCCCCAATAGCAGGTGCGGAAGCGCTCCAGGCAGCTGTCGAAGGCCAAGGTGTCCTCGGCACCGATCCACTCCCGCTCGTCGTGGGGCACCACCAGCAGGTCGCCCACCGCTTTGCCCACTTGCTCGTAGGCCTGCAGCTTCTTGGTGTACATGCTGCGGCTGAATTCCATCTTGCTCTCGTGGCTCATCTGGCTGGTGAACTGCCAAGCACCCACCATGATGCCCAGCACCGTCAGCAGCGGTGCCACCGCCTTGGTGTAGTCGGTGGCCCTTTTCACTTCCTTGTCGTCCATCAATGCGAGAGGTAGATGCTGCGCGTGGCGTCCGTTTTGCCGTCGGGCACGGTGGCCAGGCGCACGCAGTTCGCGTTGCCCTTGCAGGCCGGTGCCGCCGCCGGCAGGCTCTTCACCTCGTAGCGCGCACCACCGAAGGCGATGCCGCTCTTGCCGCCCGCGCTCCAGCTGGTGACCGCCTCGGTGCGCGACTTCCACGCACCGCCCTCGCATTCCTTCACCACCACCTGCGCCGGTGAAGCCTGGAAGGTGTACACCGCATCACCGGCCTTGCACGGCCCGTCCGCCGCACCGCTGCCGATGATGGTCCACTGCTGGCTCTTCCCACCGGACAATTCGGCGAGGGGACCCTTCTCTTGGGCGAAGAGGGTGAAAGAGGTAGCGACGGTGAGCAGGGCGAGGGCTGTGCGGAACATGGGGAGGGTTTAAGGGCGGTATTGCAAGTACCGGGCCCGAAGTTCGGGAGAACGCGGGGAAGAATGTGCGGGGGGCATTGCACGGCGATCCGTCGACGGGCAGGCGATGGGAGGGCGGGTCTTTTCCACAGATGACGCCGATGACACAGATGCGGCCTGACGGCCGGGGTGTTTGGCATACATCATTGCGTGGCTGAAGAATGCCTTTGACAGGATCACAGGATCTACAGGATCGAATGCAAACGCCGATGAATGCCTTGCGCCCGGGCATACCCACAGATGTCACGGATGGCCTGCGTCCAAAGCCACCGCTTTTGCATTTATCTGCGACATCTGCGTCATCTGTGGAAGAACCTAACGCCACAGGGGGCGATGCCCCTCCCTTATCCACAGATGACACAGATGGCACAGATAATGCCGTTGCCGCGACCGACTGCCGTGTGCCTGCGGCACGTGGATGGCACAGATCAATACATCGATGGTTGGCATGCCGGGCCTGCCCCGGTATCGCACCCGAACGCACTGAGGTAGCATCGATAGTTGAAGTTCTCTCCTCCTTCCTTCAAGGAGAGGCGGGCGTGTATCCAGTGTGCGGACCACCCCCAACCGTTCAGAAAAGCTGGCCAGCGCCCTCATACGCGTGCAGGTGCTCGATCGCTTCTGCCACTTTATCCGTTTCCGCCAATGCGCCCTTGCGATCGGACCACTTGTTCATGGCTGCGATCACTTCCTGCACATCGGCATGCGGTTGCTGTTCCAGGATGAACGCCACCGAGGAAAGCAGTTCCAGGTCCGATGTCGCATGAAAGCCGTCGATCAACATTTCCAGTGCCTCCAAGCGCTGCCGCTGTTCCGCGGATAGGCTCTTGTCCAGTTCCGCTCGGCGTTCATAGTTGAGCAGGAAATGCTCAAAGGGCTTCGCCGCCTTCTGCTCCAATCCCCGCAGGAAAGCTCCGTTCACATGGTAGAGCATGTGGCCCACTGCGCCGGTGTATGGACCATAGGGTGCTGCTTCGAATTTCAATCGCAAGCTCTTGTCGCCAAGGCGCTGGAGGAAGTAGGCGAGCTTGTTCGCCACGAACAGGTTCGACCACGCCCCCGTCCGCTCATACTGGAACAAGGCCGACAAGAGGATCGTGCGTGCAGGGGTGAGCTTAGCCGCCCGTGCGGGCTCCTCGCGCAGCAGATCGCGCACATGGTCCGAGGGTTCGTAGACCACCACCTCCGCATCCAATGCCCCAAGGTGCCGTTCGATCATCGGCTTCACGTCGGCCCAATCCAAGCCCCCATTGCCGCACCCCAAGGGCGGTATGGCGATGCTGCGGATGCCGTGCTGCTTGATCGCCTGTGCCAAGGCGACCAGACCGGTTTCGATGTACTCGTACTTGGACTTGTGCTTCCAGTCCTTCTTGGTGGGGAAGTTCACGATGATGCGCTCACCGTGCAGGTCGTGGTCACGTACCACCAGCATGTTACCGGTCACCAGTTCGCCGCTCTTGCAGGCCGCCTTGTATGCACGCAGATTCTCCTTGTACCGTTCCGCGAACTGCAAGGCGATGCCCTTGCCCATCACGCCCACGGTGTTCACCGTGTTCACCAAGGCCTGGGTGCTTGCGGCCAGCATGTCGCCTGTGCGATAAGTGATCATCCGTAGTAAAGGTTGTGTCCGTTGTCCACGCGTACTTCCAAGTTCATTCCACGGTCAGCCAAAAGTGAGGAAACCTCTCACACCGGCGCTCGGGTTTTTCCCGAGTGCCCTCGCTTGCGGCCTCCGGCCATTCAACACTCATCCATGAACATTGTCAAAGGACTTTCCGGGTGCGCACTGCTATGTGCGTAGTGCTCCGGCAACGTAACAAGTCCCTCCTCCACCGGGTTGTTGTGGATGTACTCCAACTTCTGCTCAAACATCTCCGACCCCAAGATCTCAATGGGCCGGTCCGTCTTTTGCCAGAACATGTAGCGTTGGTTCTGTGCGGTGCCCTTAGCCCCTTCTTTGAACAATCGGCTCAGCCATTCGCGACGGCTCTCACTCGGCTCGTCCTCCACCAAGTTCAAAAGTTGCTTGGCAGTGAAGCTCTTGAGATCGCGCAACACATCAGACGATCGACCTTCTTGGACACGACCGATCAGATGCAGATGGCTTGGCATCAGACAATAGGCGAAGAGTTCCAAACCCTTATGGGTCTGGCAGTATGTCAAGCTATCTAAAACCACCTTTGCACAACGCCCCCGAGTGAACACATCCGCCCAGCCCACAACAGTGAGCGTGCAGAAATAGGAAGCTCCCGGAACGTGGGCTTTGAGGTGTTCGCTCATTCATGCGAATGTATCGTGGGCCGCCATAACAGGAACGGACGCCTACCAATACCGGCGGAGCCCGCCAGAGGCGGATCAAGCGCCGGGCACTCGGCAGAGCAGTGAGGTTTTCGCAAAGCCGAGCGCCGGGAGAGTGAGGCCACCTCCTCCAGTTTTAGGCAGATGTACACGATGTCGCGTTGATCCACAAGCGGCACACCATACCCCGTCTTGATCTTGTACAGCATGGGGCTATGCCCCGCGAAATAGAAGGCCACATGCTCCCCGATGGTGCCTGCTCCCGGCGTGCGCAGCGCCCAGCTATCCCGTTTGTCCGCCAGCTCCACATCGCCGATCCGCAGTTTGGGGAACAGGAAGCCGGGGTGCCGCTTGGGATAGAAGCCACGGTCCAGCACGGCGGGAAGGCATTCCCAATGGACAATGCGGAAGAGGAAGATCCGATCAACGGCCGGGGCGGACATGCGCTAGTGGGTTCTTGGGCACCTCTGCCCACGCGCAAGATATTGCGAGCACCTCCACTTGCATTACAACGTGGTCGACGCATTCGGCCCCTTGGCTCCCGCTATGCCCGCCAAGCCGTCGATAACTTGATCCACCAACTGCGGAACCACGTACTTCAATGGCCAAGTTTGTACATACCACGAACACACAAACCCCATCCGCCATGCGAAACCTCCCTCTCATGAACGAATACCAGCAGCTCCTGTACTCCGCGCTCGCGCTGGTGGAGGAAGCTGACCTCGTGGCCATCCTGCGTGTGGCCGGACAACACCCGGACCGCAACCGCTGCATCGACCTGGTGAACGCCGAGTTGGACAAGGGCCTCCCCCTCTGGGATACGTTCGCCGAGGGAAGCAGCTTGTGTGATCACTTCAACATTGAAATTCCGGAGTTCCGGGTGCGCATCGATATGGAAAACCGCTCCATCGACCTGGACTTCGGCACCCATGGCCAGACCAGCGACCTGCTGAGCTGGAAGGCCTACATGGGCCCCACCGGCGTGGTGGAAAAGCTCGACGACCCCTACCGCTACTGGCCGGAGGACGTGCCCGTGGAATTCACCCTCGGTTCCCGCGCATGGGACCCGTTGCATGGGATCTGCTTGCAGTAGGGAGAGGCGCAACTGCCCCGCAGGTTGGTGGAGCTGAAGAGAAGGTATATGGTGCTATTTCGTGGTGCCCCTGCGTGCCAGTTTGGATCCATACACTTCATTCCTGTTTATCCACTCCGCTACGAACGGATGACTACCGGTCTTGTCCATCGCAGCAAATACTTCTTCCCAGGTCAAGATGTCCTTTCCCTTTGGGCGGCTATTGCCCCTGACCAAGAGAAAGGGATGGATCCGTTTCTCCTCCAACCCGAGCATCTTCGTGAACATGAGCTGCTGGCATTTCAGCTGACCGATGGAGTGAGCAATACCAGCATCACCGTTCAATGCACACGTGTACTTGTCCTGTTTGCTCTCCAACTTCGCTTCGATGCATATCACATCGCCATTCGTCTTCTTGATCACCAGGTCCGGTTTCAGATTGAAACACCACTTCAATTCGTTGACCTCTTTGATCTCGTCATCATTCAATCCCTTGATCCGCTTCGTCACCCAGTTCGCAGGTGATTGGATCTTATCCTGGGACGCGCGCTTAGTACGAACCTCGAAAAAGCTGTTCCATTCAGCTGTTGTCTTTGCCTCTGTGAGTTCCTTTCGCAGTGACGGCAGCTTGGACAAGATCCATTCGCGCTTCTGAGTCTCAGGCATATTGTGCCACATGTCTCGCAAGAAGGCATACTCAAAGTACAGTTCACAAGACGATACATCGGTTTCCGGCTGGCCCAAGAGGTTCAGGAATGTCTTGAGGTTCTCAGTACCCGTTAGCAGCAAGTGATATAGGATCGCAGCGTGATTCCGCTCTTCGCGGTTGAATTGAAAGTAGGGCGAGTCAGTCGTCATGCTACCAGTTGTTTTTATGTTTATCCAGCAACTCGATTCTCAATGCCTTCTTAAAGCTTCCAAAACTCCTTGCCGCCAATTTTTTGATGTTACTTATGGCTTCCATACCGGGCAAGGAGAGGCGGCTTATTCCTGTGGCTTTTGCTTGAACAGCCTTAACCTAGGCAATACAACTTCGTAGCTCTTCTTCTTTTCCTTATCGTACCAATGCACGATATACTCCACTTTGGCCTTAGTAACATGGTATCCTTCGCGCTCAAAATTCGGGAGTGCATTTTCAAGGAACTTGCGTGCATAAAGCAGCACATTGCCAGAACTGCTGTCCAGGCCGAGTGCACTTCCGTTCGCGAACTGTTTTGAACCAGGTATTAGCCGACTCCCGGTCGCAAGTGTGGAGATGAGGTCGGAATTGTAAGAGCATGAGCCCAAGTTCACCTCTTTCATACCCAGCACATGATCCAGCTCCTGGGGCTGAGGATAATTCACATCATTCGTTTCTTGTACCAGGGTGGCATCACCATATGAAATTGCGAATGGTTCATTCGAATGTATCACCAGGTTCTCCATAGCCCTTGTGCATGCAACATAGAGGAGGCGGAAGTCTTTGTCTTCCACCATCGGATAGTGGCTCAGGTAGATGAACACATTGGAGAATTCCTTGCCCTTGCTCTTATGCATGGTCGAAACATGGACCACGCCCTTTTGCGGCTTAACAGCATCGCTGATCCGGATCTCACGCACAAATGCTTCCCATTCTGCCAGATCATGACGGCCCTTATTCCCCTTTTTGAACAGCGCTAAAAGATCCTTCAAATCCGCTTGCAAAGGGTTTCCTTCAAGGCTTTCCAAATAGTCCTTGACGGTGGCATCCCATACGTCGCTGGGAATTAGACCGATCCCCGGATGGTGCTCGCTGACCGTCTGGCTGAAGTAGCGAATCTCTCGCAACCGACCAACGGGAAAATCATCCGAACCACCTATGTAGCGCGCCTTAATGCCACGTTGTTCCAGCATGGCGGTAGCCATTATCGCCTCGTTGTTCGTTCTGGTCAGCACACATGTCGTACCCGGAAGCGCAGACCGGGCTACATCCTGCACAAGGCCGGCCAAGTGGTATCCGCCGGAATACCGCACAACCCTTTGTACTCCTTCACGAACGTCCTTTGCCAAGAGCACCTCGCCAGCTTTGATGCGGTTCTTGATCTGGCCGACGAGGAAATTGGTGAGGCGAACGATCGTTTCCTTGCTCCGATAGTTGATCAGTAAACTATGCGTATTCGCCTTGAACTTTGAGCGGAAGGCCGACATGAACTCCGGGGATGCGCCGCGCCATTCATAGATGTTCTGGTCGTCATCTCCAACAGCGATGATGCGTGGTTTCTCAGCGGTCTCCGCCAGTAGTTGGATAAGTTGCCATTGTTCTTGGTCCACGTCCTGGAATTCATCCAGCACGATCACACTCTTGTTCGCGATGCCAGTGACGTCCACATCGCCGGCGCGTATAGCAGCCATCGTCCGGCTGATCACGGTCTCCGATCTATCTAGATCCCCGAGCTGTCCCATGAGTTCGAAACAAAGCCCATGGAAGGTGGTGACACGGATCAGCCCTCTGTATTCGGGGACCATCGCATGGATCCGTTCGCGGAATTCCATCGCAGCCGCCCGGGAAAAGGTGAGCATGAGGAATTGTTCCGGCTTCACATCCTCCAAGAGAAGCAAGCTGGCTACTTTGTGCACCAGCACGCGGGTCTTGCCACTCCCCGGACCGGCAGCGACAAGGATGTGGTCGTTGCTGTCCTTGACCACTTTGAGCTGCTCCGAATCAAGATCGCCGAAGAGCTCGATGAACCGCTTCCGGGTAAGAGGACGAGTGATGTCGGTCCGGCGTTTGGGAAAGTACTTGTCAACGAAAGCATCGTGTTCTATACGGAAATAGTCATCCACAAAAGCAAGCGCGGCCTGCACGCTCTCCATCCGGCGGGCCGCATACTCGCCCACCATGTGGATCTGTTCCACGCGGTTCTGGTAATGATGTCTTAGCGTACCATAATCCTCTTGGGTATACTGCTTCCTCACATTCTGCTCAGTCCGCTCCACGTTCATCCGCTGGTACATTACCATGAACCCATCTTGTAGACTGAGCACGTTCGTTTCATGCAGGAAGAGCAACGCTTCCGCGATGATATCGAGCTCATGGTCTTTGCCGAACATCCCCGCTGCCATGGAGGCCTTAAGACTCAACAAGGAGAATTTCACCCGGAGTTCCTGCTTCGTTTCATCAGGCACCGAGGAAGTGTCCGGCAAAAGATTTTCCAGATGTTCAAAGCATGCCAGTGCCACGGCTTGGCGTTCGTGCACATGCTGTTTCAATTCGTCCTGGTCCTTCAATAAGGTGATCTGATAGTTCTCGGCCTGCCGATCCACTCGTTTGGTGCTAACAAGTCGCCGTTTCTTCCAGATCGGCAACAATTGCTTCAGGTCCTCCACTTTCCCATCCACCCCGCTGTCTTGAACCCCTTGGTTCAGCGCCCTTAAGCTCACTGTCATCACCTGATCGTTGAGCAGCGCGATCAATGCCTTTTCGGTTTCCAGAATGCGGTGAAGGCGGATCCTGGATCCCGCCCGTGGTCGAGCATCCAAATAGGCGCTGAGGTCCTGCTCATCATTCAGCACCCCGATATTTCGCAACAATTGAACTGTCCCGATCACCTCACGCACCTTCAGCCCTAGATGATCAGCAACCTCGTCCACCCGCGTTATGGCCGCTCCATCCTCATCGGGCTTGATCAACCGTTGCAGCACCCGAGAGCAATTCACCTGCTGCTGCTCAGTCAAGCCGTCATTCCCACGCACCAGCCGCAATGCGCTATCAAGGTCCTTCACCTTGAGTCCTGTAGCGAACACCTGAGGTGCATTCAAAGTACGCTTCAAATAGCCTCGATCTTCCAGCGCTGCGAGTGATGCCGCCACCCGGTTCTGTACATCCCTTACTTCTTCATCCCAGCCGGCCGTTTTCGCCAGCTCCAAAGCCGAACGACTGATCTTGTCTCGGAATTTAGTTAGGCCTTTGACGGCACGCCAGATCTGCTGGATCTCCTTTTGGTTGAGCTTGGACTGCTGCAGAAGTTGAAAATGGCCACCTAGGTCATTCTCATTATATAGAATATAACACTTCGCAGCAATGTCCTTGTTCCGGCCCGCTCGCCCGGCTTCCTGAACATAGCTCTCCAGTGAATTGGAGATGTTGTAGTGTATCACGGTATGCACATCCTCTTTGTCCACCCCCATCCCGAAAGCGGAGGTAGCCACCATGACCTCTACGGCACCTTCCATAAAATCGTCCTGGTTGATCTGTTTCAGGTCCCTATCCATCTTGCTATGGAATCCACGAACAGACATGCCGGTAGCCCTGATCAGTTCCACGAGTTCATCAACTCGTTTTGTGCGGCTTGCATACACGATCGCCGGTTTCTCGCAGGTGTTCAACAGACCCAGCAATACACGCTGACGGGCCGCCCCGCTCGCATCCTCCACTGGCACCACTTCATATTCCAAATTCTCCCGCCGAGCTTGGCTGATGTAAGGCACAAGGTCAAGTCCAAGATTCTCCTTGAAATAGCTCCGTATGTCCGCTACAACCTGCGGCTTGGCCGTGGCCGTAAAACAGGAAACGGGTATGGGTATTTCCCGGCCAAGATCTTCTTGGAGCTGCCGGAGGAAGGGGGCGATGTACAAGTAGTCCACCCGGAAGTCATGTCCCCAGCTGGAGAAGCAGTGGGCCTCATCGACGACGAACCGCGCGATCTGCCTTTTACGAAGCAGCCGCGAAAGGGTGGGTGAACGAAGCGTTTCAGGAGCGATGTAAAGCAAATGGATACCGCCCTCTTCCACTTGCCTTAGCACAGCTTGCCGCTCCAATGGTGAAAGCAGGCCGCTCAGGTGGGCCGCGTTCACGATCTGGTGGCGGTGCTCCAGTACTTCCACCTGATCCTTCATGAGCGAGACCAGCGGGGAGATGACCACCGTGAGCGAACGGGTGAGCTCGCCTTCCATCAATGCTGGCAATTGGAATGTGAGCGACTTGCCCCCGCCCGTAGGGAAAACCGTCAGTACAGATTCGCCTGCCAGCGCGGAACGCACCGCTTTCTCCTGTATCCCGATATCCGTTTCCCCATCGAACTTGCGAAAACTATCATAACCGAAATGAGACTTCAAACACCGGTGGGGGTCCATCCACAGCGTGCAGTAGGCACAAGCCGGATCCTTGCAATGGCGAAAGCGAATGGCATGCAGCACTTGCTGCGTGTATGGCAGGCTGTGCACTACCCAACCCGGCAGAATGGATGCTTCTTCCGTGGTGGCCACCAGTGCCAAAGCATGTGCTAGCTCCACGGGGTGCCCGGATGCGAATTCCGAAAGTGGCGCAGATGAACACACGGAACCCTTAAAATGCTCCCGGACCAATTGGTCCACCTCCACCGGTGTCGGGGCAAATCCTGACAACGGGAATAGGCCGGCATAGCCTTCCTGTTCTCCCAGTAGGCCATGATAGATGGAGCGCAAGCCATTGGGCAGGTTATTGAAGCGGCCTACAAGCTGCTCCAACAAAGCAAAACAGAGCTTGGCATCGCTTAGTGGATTGTTCTCGCCGTCCTCGTTATCCAGCTTATAGCCTTTCACGAGTTTGTGGTAGGGCTTATCCGCGTAGAGCAGAGCGCTCCAACATAGTGTGTCCACGATCGGCTTGCCGTTGAACAGTTCCGGGCCCAAGCGCTTTCTTAGCGCAGGTGCATCGTGCCTTAGAATATTGTGTCCTGCGACATAGCCGGATCTGGCTATCAGCTCCTTCAGACCGTCCAGCTTTCTTCCATGAAACTCGCGACTACCGAGCAATGCTCCGATATCATAGAGCTTTTTACCACTTTGATCCAATTCCAGATCAATGACGAGGACATCTTGGAGCGACATGGGGCTGAAGCTCATCCTATTTTCGCGTGTGAATGAGCTTGATAAAAAAGCCCCGCAGCTTGTTGTAGCGTCGGTTCTCGCTCTCCGCAATTGCGTTGCCCGGTATATCGATCAACCGATCATCCGATCTGGATAAGCGTTTCGGGATGCGGAATGCCAGTATTCCCATGGTGGACCGGCAACTTACCACTCCTTCCCATACAAGACACGTGGCTGGGCGCATTTGGCCCGTAGGCGCATTCGGCGTTCAGGCTCTTTCGGCCTTCGGCTCAGGTATTTGGCGGATTCACGCGCATTCGGCCTCTTGGCTTTTCAGGCCCCTTGGTTTCTTGGCCTTGGGCTCAGGTTTTGGGCGGCTTTCAGGCGCATTCAGCTTCTTAGCCTTGACTTTAGGCTTTCAGGCGAATTGGACCTTTGGGATATTAGCTTCCAACACGTCCATTAAAACGTGTGAAAACCCGCTTGGCACGATTATCGGGTTGAGCACTGAAACTCCACCACCATGGACGGCATTCAATCACTTAGCCAACGTGCCTCAAGTGAAAGCGCACCTGCGCGTAGCTATCAACCATACCACCAACCGATCTTGAGAAAGGGTGTTTCTCTTGCCGCTTCAAAAAACAAATCCAACGAACTTCCAAAGGCGCTCTTCCGCTTCGCACACTCGCTGAAATGTGCCAACTGCGGAATCATCGTTGACCAACCCAGTGCCTATTGCGGCTACCTGTGTCGGCAAAAGGCAGCGGCAATACGCTATGGAAGAGCCAAGTTGCAGGAAGGGATCTTTTGGAGATCCGATATCCTCGATGCCATCTACACCAGGGTCGTCAGTATTTCGAATGGAGGATACAATGTGAAGGCGAGAAGCCTGAAGATCGCAATACGTCGGGCTGTGCGCGAGAGAAGCCATGGCATGTGCGTCCTCTGTGGCAAACTGGGCACTGAGATCCACCATGCGAAGGGTTCATCCAGTGCGCTTGAGAACCTTCAGTTGCTCTGTAAGGACTGCCATGACGATATGCATGGTAGGTCATTGGTATATGAAGTTGCAGGACCAAATGTTCCCCGCGCTAGATCGATGAGCCGGAAGGAACGCGAAGCGCACTTCCTAAAGCAACTTAGCATGCTCACCTGGGGTGATGAGTACATCAAGGCCATATTCAGGAAGGCGCCGTTGCGCAAATGCTATGACCCGAAGACATGGCTGAAAGCAGAACGGGCCATGCGCACGAAACGCAACAAAGCATTAACCGCACGGCGTGCGCGTCTATGCGTTAAGCAAGCTGCCCAATAGCTCCTTCCCTGCAGCTGTCCGCACTGCGCCCTTATCGGTGAAGAAGTTCGCATACTGCATGGAACAAGTGTGCGGCCAATTAGGAAGGCGTTCCGTAACGGCATAGGCATTGCCACTGATCGCGCAGCCTTCCACCTCTGGGTAAAGAAGTACGCTGCTCGCTGCATCGAACTGTAGATTGTAAACGAACATCTGCTTGAGGTCGGCATCATTCGGCTTTGCGTTCGCGGGTACTTTCCATTTGGTGTCCACGATCACCCGCTTGTGTTCTCCATCCTTGTTGTACTCCAACACAAGGTCCGGGCGGATGGTCTTGTTGTGCCAGAACTTCTTTCGGGCCTGCCCGCGCACGTTCAATTGCTGCTCTGAAAAAGCTGGCTGTGCCTTGCGCAATACGCGGTACACGAACTGCTCGAAGAGCACGTTCATGTCGAACATCAAGCCGATCAGCGGCATGTGTCCGCCTTTGATGTCCGGTGCATAGTTCTGCACGATCATGATCGCCAGTTGCACCGCACGCGCATAGGGTTCCGTCTTGCGGTCCAGTATGATCCGATCCAGCGTGGCCGCGTCCATGCTCCGATCAGTGACGTGCTCGAATGCCCATTCTGTGCCTTTGGCTTGAACACTGATGGATGGATCCTGCGCAATGTCCTTTACGATGGAGAGCGCCTGCTTCAATAGCGCGTGAAGCAAGTGGTCCGTGTGGTAGACCTGGTGCTCCACGAAGACGCGCTCCTGATGAATGAGATTCTGCTGGATATGCCGAGGAAAATCGATGCGGCCTTTCAATGCCGTGCAGTTCGCTTTCGTGCGACGATAGCGTTTCACCAGCCCACGATGCACGAGGTCTTCAACATCGCGTATGAAGAGGCCGAAGAAGAAATCGAGCACCGTGCTGCGGCGCTTCTGCAAATGACTTTCAGTGGTGCTGGTAAGGGGCAGGTTATGCACCGTGCGCAGCATGGACAGCAAGGCGCTTTGCCACTTGTCCTTCGTTTCCTTTGTATCCTCTTCCCTGCGATCAGCCTTGGGCAACACCTCTATCACCCGGTCGCCTACTTGGATCACGCCCACGTATTGCGTGAACCGGATGCTCTTCAGGCCGAACGTGAAATACTTGTTGCCGTTCAATTCGTTCCAAGCCAATAGCCGCTTCACGTGCGCGCCTGTCAGCCCGTTCGCGCTCAGCATCAGCTTCTGATGCTCGAAGACCGTTATGGTCTTACGCGTTGCCATGGATGGCCATGAAGGCTTGCTCGGACCATTTTGCTTGAGGCGTGATCCGATAGGTGGCACGTGGCTCAAAGTCCATGTCCTCACTGTTCAGGAAAAGCTTCTCATCGGCAGGCACCTCCTCTACGAACGCCTCGCCCAGCACCAGCCTGAGCTTGGAGCGGTCGCGATGGAAATACTCTTCCAGTTGCGGAATGATCTTGTCCGCGAAAACTTCGCGCAATGCCGGCAACGGTTCGGCCTCCTTGTGCAGCTCCCAAAAATGGCTGTGCCCGATCTGGTGGTCTTCGTCCAAGAGTTGCACCAAGCGTTCGTTCATCTTCTGCAACAGGGCACGGATATCCACCTTGCTGTTTTGGAGCCGCTGCAAGTTTTTGGTTTCAGGCATCATGGCTTTGAAACTGAAGCGACGTCGCAATGCCGAATCCAATGCCTCCACACTTCGGTCTGCAGTGTTCATGGTGCCGATGATGTAGAGATTGTCCGGGATGCTGAAGGTCTCCTGTGAATAGGGCAACGTCACTTCCAATGCTTCGCTACGACCTGCGCGTTTGTTCTCCTCGATCAACGTAATAAGCTCTCCGAACACTCCGGCCACATTACCGCGATTGATCTCGTCAATGATCAGGACGAACCGCTTTGCAGGGTCTGCTCCATTCAGCGCAGCGGGTGCTGGTGCGAAGAAGTCCCGTTGCACGTACTCCTTCTTCAGCTTATAGATGGTCTGTTGTGTGATCGGCTTGCCATAGATCTCCACTGAAGGGATGGCCTCATTCTTCACCAGCCATTCCACTTTGCGGAAATGTGGGTATCCGATCTCGGACTTCGGGTCGAAGTAGTAGTCCCCCGTGATCTTGCCAATAGCCCGAACCACGAAATTGCCCATGGTGACGACCACATAGTTCCCTTCACGGAGATAGTGCGTGAAATAGGCCATTGCCGTATGGTCATAACTTGATTGTCCTTGAGCCAAGGGTAAAGCGCGGATCGCCTGTTCGGAAAGCCCGGTAAGATCATGCTGGCCAAGGAAGCCGATCGCTATGACCCCGTTCTCGATGCAGTAGTCATAAATACGCTGGTCATTCGGGTTGTTGGAATCTCCCAGTGAGAGCTTATAGAACTCCGCCTTGTCCATTTGCGCATCGGTCAGGCTGATGAGCTTCTTCACTTTGGCGGCTTCGCCGCTCGCGTGGAATTGCGCCCGGTCCACCATTTGCTTCAACACGCCGGGCCGCACCTCGTACTTTAGGTAGGCATCTCCTTCGACCGGTGGCATGGGCTTGATGCCTTCCACGAAATCCTCGTAGCTGAAGCTCTGATGGAAGGTGCAAAAACCGATCTGTCCCGGGCCTTGCACATTGCGCCAGTCCTGTACGCGCAGCGCCTCATAGCGCTCGCGGATCTTCGCACGGTCAGCCGCATGCTTCGCGTAATACTCGGGATCACAGACCTGCACCGCAGCATTGATGGTATGGTGGGTCTTGCCCGTTCCCGGTGGGCCGTAAAGGATGCTGTTCAATGGTATGCTCATGCCTTCGGATCTAATTTTCATTTGTGTGCCATACAGGTCGCCAGCAGTGCGAAGAGCAAGATTTTTCCACTCTTCCTCCTTCATGATCTCTGCGGCGTAGTAGATCACATCCTGCGTCATCAGGTGATGCTCGGCATCGGCATGGCACCCCGGACCCCGAAGTGCGCGATGTGCTGAGACGATATCCTGCCGGGTCAATAGCGCTTCGCGCACCTCACCACAAAGGGCGTAATAGGGAAGGATCCTGTCGTACTTGTTCTCCCTTTTTGCAATCGCCTTAAGTCCGGTGCGCTCGCAAAATTTGTTCAGCATGGTGGACTTGTACAAATAATGCTCATCTGGCAACACCATGCCCAACCACAGGGACATGGCCCGCATGTCCTGGTAGGAATTCATGCCCGGTTGCGTGCGGGCCACATAACCCTGCGCCAGAGCCCTGAAGTTGCCCATACGTCGATCTAGGGAGTCTGTGCCGAGCAGAAGTTCGCGTAGTGCTTCTCGTGTTACTTCCGGTTCTGCTGCTGCCCATTGCATCAACATTGCCTTCGGTAAATAGTTCTGGCCCGACCACAGGTTCGTGGACTTGTGCGCGAAGCTTCGGTCGATCATACCGGCAAGGTCTACAGCCTCGATGTCCCAGTTGTTCTGCACGGTCTTCGCTACCTGCCACTTGTAGATTTCGTCGTAGCTTGGGCTTTGAATAAAGGCCAGATAGGGCTCAAGGAATGGGGTGATCAGGGCTTCGTTCATGAATTGGCATAAGCATCCAAGCTTTCAAGCCACGCATTGAAATGCGGGCAGTGCTTGCGGATGTTCGAGATCCCAATTTCGGAAAGCACGGCTGGGCCGTCCAGTGCTTTGTTGTATCCGGGCATCGAATCGCTTCTAGGGAAAAATCCTTCCAGCCGGTGAGACGGTGATGTTTGTGGCGAGTCATTGATGCCTTCCGGGCCATTTGATTCTCGTACAATTCGAGCCATTTCTGCCGCTCGGTCCGGCTCTCCCATCCTGCGAGCCAAGACCTCTGGTTCAGCGAAGATCCATGCCTCGGTTTCGTGCAATGCCAAGAATGGATGAAACCAGTATTGTTCCGCATACTGCTTCTTCCACGCCTGTTCTACATGGAGCACCTTATCCAGCGGGCTTGTGGTGGGACGATCGCTCATGCCAGGCCCATCCAGCGGGAATGCATAATAATCGCACAACGTGGTCACCCTGTTTCCGTTCGCACTTAGAAGTAAGGGCCATAAGGTCTTATGCAACGGTGTGTACTTTTTATTGAAGCCACCCTGCTGGTTGATAGCCTTGACCCAAAGCTTGCCTTCGAAATAGAGGGCGAGCACCTTCTCCACGAAGTTCTCCTCCGTATCTCCTTCTACCAGAACATACAATCCTTTCATCATGGACGACCTCCATACACGTTCTTCTCCCACAACTCACCCATGGAGAATTCCTCTAACCAAACCGTGAGGTCCTCTGCGACCGGGCGATGGAACTTCGTGCCACCGTCAGCTGTACGTTCGGCCACAATAACTTCATCCGGGTGGATCCGATCGATAAGCGTAACGGATTGGGTGGAAATGAAAACTTGGGAATGCCCTCCCTCTGAAACCTCCCGGAGCATTTCCACCAAGAGATGGATCGCAGCCGGGTGTAGGCCAAGTTCCGGTTCGTCAATGATGATGAGCCTGGGTAATTCGTTCGGTGGAAGATTCAGCAAAGTGGTGAGCGCGATGAAGCGGATGGTACCATCGGAGAACTGGTGCGGCCCCATGATGTCCAAGCAACCCTTCTCCCGCCAACGCAAAAGGATACTGTCCGCATTGTCGGTTTCCGGCTCCAACACGAAGTCCTCGAAGAATGGTGCCACTTGTTGGATTATGGATACGACACGAACATAAAGCGCCGGGTGTTGTGCGTGCATCCGGTAAAGCATGGCCGCCACATTTCCGCCATCACTAAAGAGCCACTTATCATCCCCCAAGCGACCTTTGTTCCGGATCTTCGCCTCCGCCGTTGTGTCGTGGAATTGATAGACACGGGTGGTGGAAAGCAAACCGCGCACAAATTTGACCGTCGGGTTTTGGCGCTGTTGCGGATCGTTGAGCTTGCTCTCTTGGTGCCCTACTCCAAGTTGTGGGCGTATTGGCTTTGGGTGGCCGGTTTTCTGCCAGCTCACGGCCTCATCCGTAAAAACCAGCGTATCGCCTGCGGCATGGGTCAATTCCAGCTCGTAGGTGTTCTCCCCATCGTTGGTACCGAACACCACTTTGGCGTTAATGCGTTTGGTTTGTTTAGGCCCGAAAAAGAGCAAAGACGAAGCACCCCCTCGCGTGCTCACATAGCTGCGAAGGCCTCCCGTCATGGCATAGTTCAGCATCTGGAAGAAGCTGATAAGGTTGCTCTTTCCCGATCCGTTGGCGCCGATCAGCACGTTCAATGCTCCGAACTTCAACCCAGGCACTTCTTTTAGCGACCGGAAACCGGAAACAGATAATTCCTTCAGTGTGTTCATCTTAGTTCACGCAATGCCTGCAAGTTACTGGGCTTGGGGTTCACCTTGGTTCAGGTATGCCAACTTCACTTCTTCCGCTTCTTCCGCAGCTTGGCGAAGTAGCTCTCTTTGCGCTTGGCCAAATAGTCGTTCTGGTCCTTGAGCTTATCCACGATCCAGTGAACGGATCTGATGGTGAAGGTGCCACGGTTCAGCGGGCCGTGATGCTGGTGGTATTGGTTGTTGGAGGCCTTCCACTTCTGATCGGCACAGAGCACGTTGAAGTCCGAAGGGTTCATCATATCGCTCACTTTGCCTTTGTAAGTGAAAATTGCACGCCTGATCGCCAAGGGTAGTTGATCTTTTAGGAGCTTGTTCACTGCCTCTACGACTTGCCCTGCCAAGAGGTCATCCGTTGCATCTCGTGGCTTTTCTATGATCGCCATGTTGCCCCCCTTCGCAATGAGTTGTTCCAAGGTGAAATCCACGTCGTTCCCGCTTCCGAACTTCATCTGGTGGCGCACCACGATCGCGAACTCGGGGTGGTTGTCCGCCTCGATCCGGAAGGTCACTTGGTTAATGATGGCGGCGACCTGTTCGCCGAGGTCCTTGCCATATTTGGTGGCCAGATCAATGGCTGATGGGGCTTGAGCTCCCGTTGTAAGCGTGAGCAAACCAATGGCATGAGGCGGTATTGCATCATTCGCTGCCCAGGACCGGTAGGTCCTTAGAAAGTTGACGACACCTGCCTGAAAGATCGGCGAATAGGCGACCCCCAATTCGGGCATGATCAAATGAGTGCTCATGTTCCGCAACTCGGCAATGGCTTCGATGTTCTGCCATATCCGGTCGTTGCGCTTCTTGAATTGCGCTTCGCAGCATTCCCCAAGCCCAATCGTGCGGCCGTCCTTCCGGAATATGAATGCATCTCCCTTCTCTTTGATGAGCCTGCCTTTCAACAGCTGCTCCCAGGCCGTACAGTGCAGCATTGCGAACGCTTCCAACCGATTCAGCAAGGATGGCCGATTGTATAGTTCCAAGGCGAGGATAAAATTTTCCCGGGCCTTCGCATATAGCCGTTCTGTCAAGGTGCTTGGCGGGTTGCTATCGGCAGGCGCTTCCAGTTGTTGGTTCACACTGATGCGCTGTGCGAATTCCGGTTCGCTAAGGCCGCCCACGTTCACAGCGCGGTACTGGTTGGGCCCAACTTTCTGGATCACGTTGCGCCAAACCGGTTTGCCCAAGTTGGTCTTTACCGTTCCCTTCAACTCGTACGTGGTGGCCTTCGCTATGTCTTCTGCACTGAACACCTGATCCTTCCGTTCCTTCTCCTGTAGGAAAAGCCGGAAAGCATTCATCTTCTTGTGACGTGTGGTGGTTCCAGCCATGACCTCTGATCCTAGGGGAATCTCATCTCTTCCTGATCATCTCCGTCCCCTCCTTCTCCAACTCCCCCGTCCGGAGCAAGCCATTGATCAACGACCGGCCCACGTCCATCATCGCTTCGCTGGTGCGGGTATAGCCCAGCCAGCGGGTCAGGTTGCGGATGGCATCCGTGCGTGCGGTCCAAGCGGTGGTGTTGGCGCTTAGAAAGACTTGTTTCAAATAGGCGCGGTCGTAGTCCTCCAAGCTGCGGGCCAGCAAGCTGTATTGGCCGCCTTCGTTGATGAGGATGCCGCGGCGCACGGCCGTGAGAAGCTCGTTGCTGAGCGCTTTGTGGATCTGCGTGCCTAAGCGTTGGTAGCCCATGGCCTTGGCCAGATCGCGAAGCGCCGTTTCGCGATCGCGCGAGCCGGTGCCGAAGAGCTTGCGAATGGCTTGCAGCACTTCCTCCCGCGTGGTGTCGTTGATGTTGGCGGGTGGGTCCTTCGGTGCCTGTGGCTTCTTGGGTTGGGGTGGTTTGGCGGCCTCCGGTTCCATTGGCTGCCCGAACAAGGTTCCCTCATCCGTTAGACCTGTTACACCGGGCTCGCTTACCATGCTGCTGGGTGGTCCATCCTGCTCAGGCAACTCAATGGCATCGTACTCCGCCTCGCTCAAGGCCAGTGACGGATCCACCACCTTGGCCTGCTGCCAGCTCAAGCCATAGAGCTTGCAAACCAGCACATCGATCTCTCGTTCTATGGCAGTGGCCATGGTTTTGTCAACTATGCGGATACGCTTCTCCACTAAAGTCACGACGCGCACTTGCCCAACCTGAGAAACCCGCGGTACCGGGAGCTGAACCATATATTGTTTGTTGGCCGCGAAGTAGCCTCCTTGGAATGTACTGCTTACCCGCTTGAGTACCCAGTCCAAAACTGTTGAGTTCAGCAGACCGGTTATGAATTTAAGCGTATATGTTTCTGATGATTTGATTGTCAGTCCAAAGCCGCCAGTAGTAACATTCACGAAGTACAGACCACTGGTGTCCAAGTACGCTGACAGTCGTGGAATCATATAGGGCACCATCACCTTGGGTTGCTCCCAATTATCCAGATTTTTGGGATATAGCTGCCACCAACCAGTTGCGGCAAAACGTCCGTGTTCCCGGCCTTCGAGTAATTTCTTGTTTCGTTTTAGATAAGCCCATGCCTTTGGGTAGTATTTCTTCATCTCTGACTCCGGGATGAGCACGCTCCGACCCTTCACCAGGTGATATGGGAACAGAACATAGGCGGTTGGTGATGACCAGTAGCGTCCAATCTCAGCGCTTCTAACAACACGTTTAAGTAAACTCCGTTCAATTTCCACCTCCTCGCCGAGTTCCTTTGAGACCACTCTTGCAACTAGGCCATCGAATGTGACTTTATCCTTGAAAAGGAACACGGTGTCCGCACTGGTTTGGAGGCCTACAAATAAGTTCGCAATGTCTCCCAATTTCCTATGGCTAGACATCAACTGATCAAATACAGGCACATCGTCGCCGGTAACGAAGTTCCACTCTCTCGAACCAATAGTTGCACTAGGGATCAAAGACGAGGATGCCGTGCGCGACTCCAGCCAAGAGGGGAAGTTGGAAACAGAGGAGAAACGACATTCCTCGGCTCCGTGGCGACTTAAGAAAAGAAGACATACATATGTTGAAGCGCCCGGAAATATTTGCTCGCTTCCAAAGTGCACCACATGTCGCAGATACTTGCCTTCTGAGATGAGGGCGCGAAGCGGCTCTCCATACTGTGCATTGAAAAATTTGTGGGGTTGGATGAAGGCAAGCTCTCCGTCCTTTCGTAGCAAGCGGACTCCTTGCTCAATGAAAAGAACATAGAGGTCATAGTTTCCCTTTCCTGCCGCCCGATACTGATTCTTCAAATGTGCCGGAAGCGTTGGGTCCACGTCGATCAAGGTCTGCAATCGCACATAGGGAGGGTTCCCAATCACAACGTCAAATCCTGGGTCCTTCGCCACGTTCGGGTTAAGCACTTCGGGGAAGTCCAACTGCCAGTCGAAGTAGTCCAGCGTTGCGTCCTTCTCCTTGGCCAGCGGCTTCAGTTTGCTCAGCGCCGCTTCATAGGCCCCCAACTGGATCTTCTCTTCCGCCGCCCGCACCATTTCCTTTTTGGTGAGTTCGCCGATACGAGCGGTGGGTAGCATGTGTGCCTTGAACTTGTCCCGCGTCAGCTCCAATTGCTTGGTGATCAACTGGACTTTCAGCACGCGCACTTGCGCCGCCAGTTTTTTCTTGTCTTCATCGGGGTCCAAAAAGAACTTCTCCGTCTTGCGGCCCAGTTCTTCAATCAGCGCACGTATCTCATTCAAACGGTCCGTACCGCCCTGCACATTCCAATCAATCTCCAGCACCTCGCCATTGAACTTACCCAACAACGAATCGCCCACCACGATCTTATAGTCCAAGTTGGGCAGCGTGCGTGGTTTGGGTTCATCCACGATTATGCTGAGCCAGAAGCGCAGGCGGGCAATATCCACGGCACCGCGCTCAATGTCCACGCCGTAGATGCTGTGCTGGATGATGTGCAGCTTTACCTCGGCGGGTTCCCAATTTTCGAGGCCCCATACCTGCGGCACTTCATCCATGCGGAGGTTCTGGATGGTGTTCGCCACTTGGTGTATCTCATGCAGCATCCCCATGGGGAAGGCACCGCTGCCGATGGCCGGGTCGCAGACCTTCACATCGCGCAAGGCGCGGATCAGTTCGGGGGCACACCAGCTTTCCAGGTCGCTCCATACCTGCTCGCGGATCAGGTCGCGCACCAAGCCTTCCAGGTCCACGGTGCTGTCCTTGCGCGTTGTGCGTATCTGGTCCAATTGTGCTTCTACAGCCTCCGTACCGAATGCCTTGGTGACGTAGTTCTTCAGGTATTGCGTCAGACTTTCCTGGCACATGTAGTGTACGATCTCCTTCGGGGTATAGAAGGCGCCTTTGTCCTTGTTGTCCTCCAACAGGTTCTCGAAGATGTGGCCCAGCATTTCGGGGTCCACGGCCAAGGTCTGTTCCTCCGGCCCGGCCTCGTGTACGGTGAAGTTGTAGGCGTTCAGGAAATCCAAGAAGCCGCGCTCTTTTTCCTCATCGATCTTCGCAGGATTGCTGAAGAATTTCGAGGGAAAGGTGAGCATGTGCTTGATGGACTGGGCATCGAGGCTTTCTTTATCGAAAAGGCCACCGTTCAGAAATGGCACCTTCCTTTTCCTCCCATCAGGCATGGCGTATTCATCACTCACACGTTCGCGATTGAGCGTATCAAAGAATAGGCCCACTAAGATGTGCTGGTAAAAATCCTTTTCACCTCTGTCTCTGAAAAGGTGCCCAACAAAATCCAGATCGCCGTCATCATACTTCTCGGAAGTGGCTCCGAGCCATCGTTTCTTTTGTAGGAAGTACAGGAAGACTAAGCGGCCCATCAGCTTTTTGCAGAAGTCTCTCGCCCCCTTCTCATTTCCATTGAACACATAGGCGAGCTTGGGGCTGGGTGCACCAGTCTTCTCTTCCACCCACTTGCCCTGCTTCTTCACCATGCGCTTGCCGGTGAGGTGCTCCACGAAGTTCTGGTAGTGCTCCTTGTATTCGCGGAAGAAAGCCTTGCTCACCTTCTCCACACTGAAGGCTTCCTTCAGGTCCTCCAGAGTGACCTGTCCCTCATTCTTTGCCAGCGCATGGAACTGCTCAGCGGCGGTGCGGCACTTTTCGCCTTCGCCCAACAGGTAGGTGTAGCGCTTGCGGTTGGCGCTTTCCCATTTGCCATCCTCGCCCAGCACATTGCTGTAGTAGCTGAAG
The DNA here is from genome assembly GCA_038234075.1 of Flavobacteriales bacterium. Classification (GTDB taxonomy): domain Bacteria; phylum Bacteroidota; class Bacteroidia; order Flavobacteriales_F; family PHOS-HE28; genus PHOS-HE28. The sequence continues at coordinate 22,152 of JBBSUV010000003.1, forward strand.
CGCCAGATGGCACTGCCCGGCGCGTGGAAGGAGATGAGGGCACCGCTGAGGCCACCCCATTTCACTTGACTCTCCACCGCTTTCCGGATGCTGACCCGGTTGCGGGAGGCATCCACGGTGGGCAGGAGTTCCACTTCGTACAAACCGATGAGCTGGCCATCCTTCAATTTAGCTTCACCGAACTGCACCACTGCGCGCACCAGTTTTCGGTCCGCAGCGGTCGCGGGTTCGTTGCGTAGTTCGGTCTTGAACAGGTCACGGCCGGGTAGAATGGCCGTGGCCAGTTCTTTCCAACGTCCGCGATCATAGCCTTGCTCCAACAGGGAGCGGATCTCTTTCTCGGTCATGTATGCAAGAGGGATTCACCACAGTAAAGGGAATGCGAACCACGGATAGACACGGATACACACGGATGGAATGCGCTTTTGTGCGATCCCGGATACGCGGGGCCCCGGCGCTTTGCGCCGCCCTCGTTCCGGGATGACAGGCGGGGGTGGGATGGCATCTTAGGCAAAGGATTCGGAGATGATCACTTGCGGCATGGGCCTCAGGCCTCCGGAGCGTTCGGCTTTCAGGCGGTCGGCCTTGGCGGCTTTCGGATTGTCCTCATCGTCGGCGGCTTCCAGCAAGGGGAATTCGCGCAGGATGGCGATGAGCTTGCGATAGGTCACTTCGGTGCGCGTAAGGGTATCTACATCGGTGCCCTCCTGCACCATGGCCCTGGCGGTCTGCGAGTTCCGCAAGAGCTTGTTCAGTTCGCGGGGTAGCTTTTGGAAGCGGCCTCGGCGGATGCTCACCTTGGCATTCTCCAGCAACACCTTGTCCTCGGCGGTGGCGTATTCCAGCCAGCCCACCTTGTTCAGGAAGGAGAGGGCCTTCTGCTCGTTGGGGCCGAGCTTGGTGCTGGCACGTTCGCCCAAGGCCATGATCTGCAGCTCAGTATGGAAGCTGCCGATGGCGGCCTCGATCTGCGTGTGGTGCAGGCCATGCAGCGGTTTGGCCTTCTCCGTGGCGTGTGCTTCAAAAATGCGGGCCGCTTCTATGAAGGTCTTCTCATCGATGGTGAGGTCCTTGTTGATGAAGTAGAAGGCGTCGCGCTTGCGGTCCTTGATGAAGGCGATGGTGGTGTTGCTGGTGAAGGGGATGCTGCGGCCCACGCGTGCACGCAAAGGCACCGTGCCCCGGATGCGCAGGTATTCGTCAGGACTTTCTGCCCGGAAGCGGCGCAACACCTCCAAGTAATGCAAACGTTCGTCGCGCTCTTCCTCGGGCACACGCTCAAAGAGGCCGAAGGTGCCATAGGTCTCCTCTTGCGAATAGATCTGGCTGTCCTCGCCCAGTGCGCTGTGGAAAGCCTGCAGTTTCATGTAGGCCTTCTTCTTCAGTTCGATCTCGTTGTCCGTACGCTCGGTGGGGAAGAAGTTGAAGATGTGGATGCGTTCGCTGCGCGTGCCAATGCGGTTCACGCGGCCGATGCGTTGCATCAGGCGGGTGGCATTCCACGGTGTGTCGTAGTTCACGATCACGTTGGCGCGGTGCAAGTTCACGCCTTCGGCCAGCACTTCGGTGGTGAAGATGATATCAACATCGTTCGCCTGTTCGCTCACATCGGCATTGGCATCGAAGTTGGCGCGGATACTGCTTTGCAATTCCTTGCGGTTGCTGCTGTCCACGGCCATTACGCGGGTGAAGCCATCCGCCTTCAAGCGCCCCACCACATAGCGGGTGGTCTCCTTGCTTTCGCTGAAGATCACGAGCTTTTTGTTATCGTTCGTCTTGGCGTCGAACAGCTCATCGCGCAGGCGCCGCACGAACTCGTCGTACTTGGGGTCGTTCTCTATCAGGTCCCATGCCGGCACCAGTTCATCCAGTATCTTCTGGTCGCGCGCAATGCCTTCGATGAACTCCTCCATGAAGTCCTCGCGCTGGTATACTTGGATCTCTGCCGACCCTTCGGCTTTCACCAACAACTCCTCCAGTGCATCCTCATCCTCGTTCAGCACGAACTCGTTCACGTCCACCTTCGGCGCGATGAAGACCCGGTTGCTGGCCAGCATCTTGCCCATGGCGCTGTTGGCCTGGTGGTAGCGGTGGAGGGTGCTCTTGAAGGCGTGGAAGCTGCTGTCGATGCGCTTCACCAGCAAGGTCTTTATCAGGAATGCCAGCTGTTCACTGATGCGTTCGGCCTGCTTCTGCTTCACGCCAGTGGCCCGCTCATGCGCGCTGCGTGCCTCGGGGTTCATGTAGCGGATGGCCTGGTAGCGATAGTACCCTAAACCATTCTCCTTACCCCTTGCCAGTTGCAGGGTGCGGTCGTAGAGGGCATCCAGTTCCGCATCCAACTGATAGAGGATCTTGTGCGGTGGCACGATGTCCGGGAACCTCATGCCTTGCGCCTTCATGTCCTCCGCATACTCCGGCGTCATCTTGATGTCGGTACGTGTGCGGCGCACGATCACTGGTTCCAGGATCTTCACGCGGATGTCCTCGTACATCTTCTTCAGCTCGCGCGTCAGCATGGCCGGGTCCGCCTCCTTCTTCAGCTTGCGGTAGTTGTCGATATGCGGGCGGAAGAAGGCTTGCAGGTTGCCCACTTCCAGCGTGCTGCGCTTGCTGTCCTGGAACAGGTAGAGCTGGTTGCGGATATCGTCCGGCCTGTTGTTGAGGGGCGTGGCGGTAATGAGGATCACCTTCTTGTCGATGGAACCGTCCGGCGCAGGCCGTTTGCGCGGTGTCTTGCAGATCTTTTGCAGCTCATCAAAACGCCGGGCTTCATCACTGCGGAACTTGTGCGCCTCATCCACGATGATGAGGTCGTAATTCTCCGGTCGCAGGATCTTATGCAGGCTGTCGCTGGATACGAACTCCACGTTAGGCACTTCGAAATCATCCTTGATGGTTCGCTTCCATGCCAGTTCCATCGCAGCCGGATGTACCACGAGGATGCGTGTGCGGTAACCGTTGCTGAAGTAGAACTTCTTCGCGATGATGCTGGCCACGATGGTCTTGCCCAAGCCCACCACGTCCGCGAGGATGAATCCGTTGTGCTTCATCAGTTTCACGTAGCCATCGTTCACTGCATCGATCTGGTACACCAGCTTCTTATAGCCGCGCGGCAGGTCGGTGATACTCTCCGGGTCATACTCAATGGCCGTTCCGAAGTACTCGAGCAAGAACTTGATGTAGACCTCGAAGGGCGTCCAGCCATCGTTCAGGTAGGTCTTGTCCTTCAGCTCCGCGATCTGCGAAGGCAACACCTCCACGGCTTCCAACCAAAGCTTCTCGAAGGTCTCGGTTGCAAAAGCCACGTCATCGAAATCGCGCAGCTCCACATTGAACTCAAAGTTCGTCTCCAGCCCCTGCACGCTCAGGTTGCTGCTTCCGGTGATCACCGAACCGCTCTTGTGCTCATTGAAAGGCTCGGGCCGGAAGATGTAGATCTTGGCGTGGATGTTCTTGTCCGGATGCGCCTTCACCTTTATCCGACCACTGGCAACATCGCTGATGAACTCCAGAATCCCTTCCTCCACCTCCTTGTTGTAGGCGCTCCTTTCAATGTCATCCCGCAGCTCGCTTATCAGGGCATCCTGCGTGACCTCCGTGTTGAAGTTGAACTCCAATCCCTTTTTCGCAGCTTCACTGATGAGGTGGTCCACGTCGATCCCCACGAGGATGCGGATCTGATCCACCCCGCGCAAGTGCTCCCTGATCCGGAAATACCCGGACGACCGGAAGAAGCCCACCAAAGCATCAAACTCCGCCACACTGGTGTGCTCGAAGATGCCCTTGAACTTGTTCAAGAGGGTGTTGGCTCCAGTATTGGTAAAGAAACGGGTGGACATTTCGCGGCTCAAAGTACCCAATTCCACCAACGGTTAGAACGGCCTGAGCCTAAACCCGCCAAACGGCCGAAGGGCCAAATGAGACCAGCAGCTAAGAAGCTTGAAAGCCGAATGTGCCTTTCCGACATGATAGTTATTAGATATAGGCGCGAAAGGTTACCACGAGGCCAGTTCGCCTAGATGTCGAGAGCCTTTTACTTGTGCCGGAGGCGAACCACTGGCCTGAGCCTTTGAGCCGGATGCCTTAAGCCTGAAGCCGGAAGCTGAATGAGCGCCAAACCTGTCGATACGCAGTTCCTCAATGGCCTGGGCCTGAAACAGCAACTCAACAATGGCCTCATCGTTTGCCGCTCCAGAAAAAGTAACCCAAGGACAGGAAGAAACTGCTATCGAGCTTGGATACTGTAATGGCATCACCCGCATGGGTTTTGTAGGGGCCTTCACTCTCGAAGGCGGCGCTCCGCCGATCCACCCAACCGGCTATGAAACCGCCATCCAGCAACACCTTGTTACGTTCTCCGAAGGACAAGCCAAGACCCAAGAGTACCCTTGGGCGGACCTTTTCGGCGATGCCCACTCCGGGGCCGACGACCACATGGAGACCGATCGGTACCTTTTCACCAATTCGGCTACCGAAGGTGAACAATGCGTCTACACCGATCTCATGGTGATCCACATGCTCCTGCACAATGGAATAGGAATCGGCTGTGTCCACCAGCGTACTGTATGCATCACTGTACAACGATGCTCCATAAAACCCCGCGCTCACTCCCCAATACATTTTCGGCCTCGCCGGAAACGAGTAATCGGCGTGGTAAGAGGGAAGCCGTGAATCCTTTTCCACTGGCTCTACCGTGATATCGATCTTTCCATCCCCCCCATGGTATTGGAATGGAGCAGAGGTATATGGCTTACCGGCCATTTGTTGCAGTGCGAACAGCGGATCCAACACCTTGGCTGTATTCGTGGCATCAATGGAGGTAAGAAGCTGGGTTGAGGTGCTGGCAAGTTCGCCCATGGCCTTGCCCAATGCCTCTGCATCTGATTTCGTGTCCTTATCCTTGAGCAACTCGATCACCCCTGCCTTTGTATTCCAGAGGGCGAAGTCCAATTGCAATTGCTGTACTCCCTCCTGCTTGGCAACGACCTCTTGGCGAACATCCGCAAGCAAAACAAGAAACCGATCCACCGTTGTGTCTGGAACTTCTGGTTTCATCTGCCGCAACTTGTAGGACTGCTTTTGGACGGCCAGGGCAATATTATCAATACGGACCTTGAGCTTGGTAAGGTCAAGCGCGAGGATCTTGATATCCGCATTGTACTTGGGAAGCATCGCGAGCATCAACTTTTTCAAGGAGTCCTCTTTCTGCACGTTCATCATATACTCACCTAAAAGGTCTTGAAACTTCCGGGTCTGGGTCAATGCATGAAAATTTGTTGCAGCAGGGTAGACTTGGTTGATGGAACTATGACTTGCACTGGAGAGCGATAGGCCACCGGCCAATTTGGCCAGCACATCGGTGGCCACATTTCCGAACCCTGGAAAGGTCAGCGCCGTGGCTATTGAACTGTCCCGTCCGTTCACCTTCACCCGGTACAAGTTCAGGTTCACCCCTGTCACATTGACCAGATAGGTCTCGCCTTCCTTTAAGCCATTCAGGCTATCGAGCCCGGTGAGCTGATGTGTTCCCATGTTCAAAGTCACAACCTTCTGTGCATTGACCTCTGCGGTCAGTATCAAGGCTGCGCCTATTAGGACCGTTCGGATCTTCGTTGCAACTTCCATTTTCTTCGAGGTTGGTGGTTTTTGTCAGCTCAACCCAGCGATGTGGACGACCTGATCTGTGCGCCTAAATGACCCGCTGGCTCCTCTTGCAATGCGACCGTTCAAGGGATGGCCAACGCGGGCAAATGTCCTTCTGTCCGCTGCATGATGAAATACCCGATCATAGGTATTTTGAGGCCTGGGAGGTGAGTCGGGAGACTGTGAGTCCGGAGACGTGAGTCCGATGGTCACGGAGGTCAGTCCGTGGTGCTCGCCCCTTACCCCCTTTACATTCTTCTCTTCCATTACCCATGAGAGACGTGAGTCGGGAGTCTGTGAGTCTTGAGTCCGGAGTCTGATGGTCAGGGAGGCGAGGGAGGCGAGGGAGGTCAAGGAGGTGAGAGCGATGGTGCCCACCCCTTACCTCCCTTACCCCCATTACCTCCTTCTCTTGCACTACACATGTGAGTCGTGTGTCTGTGAGTCGGGAGTCCGATGGTCAAGAAGGTCAAGGGGGTAAGGAGGGTAAGGGAGGCGAGGGAGGCGAGGGAGGCGAGGGAGGCGAGGGAGGTGAAGGAGGTCACGGAGGTCACGGAGGTCACGGTTGGCCGTCCGTGGTGCCCGCCCCTTACCTCCCTTACCACCTTCACTTGCATTACCCATGTGAGTCTGTGAGTCGGGAGTCCGTTAGCCGGAGGCCCAACAAAATATCCCCACAAGTGGGTATTGTGGGAGTGACTGGCGCGTAACTGCTTTGTCTTGCGGTCGGTCGTATTCATCCCTATCCCATTACCTCATGGTACCGGTGCATACCATCAGCTTGGCCCTGATACACGCTTGTCCGGCGATGCGGTGCGGCTTGCGGCAATTCCTGGAGCTTGCCGACATGGCGCGGGTGGTGCTGGAGTTGGACGGGCTGGAGCGCGTGCGGAGCAGTTGGCCCGTTGAGGGGGTGCAGGTGGTGATGCTGCACGTGGGGCACGAGGTTTCGCCGGTGTTGGAGCTGATCCGCTGGTTGTTGCGGCAGCCCTCGGAACCGGCGGTATTGGCGGTGGGCGATCTTACGCCGCGGGTGGGCGGCCGCTTGGCGGATGAGGGCGTGCGGGCCTTGTTGCACGGGAACGCGGCCCAGGAGGAGTTCCGGAAAGCGGTGACGCTGCTGGCCGCAGGCGGGATCTTCCCGAACAGCCTGTGGGATGCGCAGCGTGTTGCACCGCGCACGGGCAAGGGCAGCGGCACGACCAAAGGCCAGCTGAAGTTGACGGAGCGGCTGGAGGAGGTGCTGCGCCTGCTGTGCGACCCGGCGGACCTGAGCTATGCGGCCATCGGCGAGCGGCTCGGCATTGTGGAGAGCACGGTGCGTTACCACGTGAAAGAACTGTTCACGCTGTTCGGTCCACGGACGCGGCACGGGCTGGTGTGCGCGGCCTTCCACGGCGGCTACGTCGGCAAGCGCCAAGGCTGAGGCGGCGGCAGCGGAGCGGGGCTGCCATCCGGGTGCCGGAAAGCGGCTTTCCGGCCTCGGGGTCGGCCTTAGCGATCGGCGGGTCGGCCTTCACAATCTGATCGTCGGCCTTTGCGATCGGCGTGTCGGCCTTCGCAAGCTGAGCGTCGGCCTTCGCGATCAGCGTGTCGGCCTTCACCTGCTTGATCGTGGGCCTTAGCGATCGGCGTGTCGGGCTTAGCAAGCTGGGCGTCGGCCTTAGCAAGCTGATCGTCGGCCTTAGCGATCGGCGTGTCGGCCTTCACAAGCTGATCGTCGGCCTTAGCGATCGGCGTGTCGGCCTTAGCATGCTTGATCGTGGGCCTTTGCGATCGGCGTGTCGGCCTTAGCATGCTGAGCGTCGGCCTTTGCGATCAACGTGTCGGCCTTCACCTGCTTGATCGTGGGCCTTTGCGATCGGCGTGTCGGGCCACATGTGAGCACGTTTGCCGCCACCCCCTCCCCCGGGGCATCACTTCTTCCACTTGATCCGCCCTGCGCCACAAGTCGCGCCGTTGCCGGGATCGCTGGTAGCCCACCTATCCCAGCGGATAGGTGCCCCTCTATCCGGGAAGATAGGTATGGCCAACAAAGCCCGTTTTTTTTCGGATAACGGGTCAGATCAAAGCCTGGTCCGGCATCGTAGGCCAAAACGAAGATGTTGAAAACATCATACTACACAGTGAAGTTGGGTTTGGATCGGATCACCCAGTCCGGATTGTTGGTGAAAGCGCGCAACCTGGTCGCGAAGCTCACCGGGAACCTCCTCTACGCCACACCGGTGCCCCCGTTGGCGGACGTAACGGCTGCGGCGGACGTGCTGGAGACCGCCATCAACGCCTATGAGCTGAACCCGGGGCCGAGTGAGCGCATCGATCGCGATCTGGCATCGGACAAGGTGAGGTTGATGGTGATGGACCTGGGCAGCTACATTCAAGCCGCCAGCAACGGTGACCTGGATGCCATCAAGAGCGCCGGTTGCACAGTACGCCGCGAACCGGTTCCGGTAGGTCCGCTGCCGGCGCCCAAGCGTGTGGTGGCACGCACCACGCTCTACCCCGGTGTGCTGGAGGTGAACTGGGGCGGTGTGCGCGGTCGTGGCATGTATGAGCTGGAAGGCTGCACCGGCGACCCGAACGTGGCCGGCAACTGGAAGGTGATGGCCCTGACGAGCAAGAACCGCCACACGGTGGAAGGTCTTGTGAGCAACGAGGTCTACTACTTCCGTGTGAAGGCGATCGGCGCCGCCGGAGCCAGCCCCCTCAGTGACAGCGCACACGCCAAAGCCGCCTGAGCCGCTTCGTCAGAACACCGCAGCGCTCTTGCCCCGCCACCGAAAGGTGTGCGGGGTCGGGGCGTTAGAGAGAGGGGCAGAGCCCTTTGTGGGAATGAAAAATGTAGAATGTAGAATGGGGAGTGCCGGAGGTGGATCATGGAAAACCACAGCGGTTCTCGGCGCCTCCGCGCCTCGCCCAACCCACCAACAGCATTTCTCGGCGCCTCCGCGCCTCACCCAACCCACCAAAAGCATTTCTCAGCGCCTCCGCGCCTCCGCGACCAAAACACCAACAAGCATTCTCCGCGCCTCCGCGCCTCTGCGTCCCAAAACAAAAAGCATTCTCCGCGCCTCAGCGCCTCTGCGTCCCAAAAACCAACAGCCATGAAACAAGCAAAACGCATCACTTACACCAGTCCGGATTACGCGAACATGCCCGCCTCGGCGCGTGCCGACATGCTGGCGGATCTAGAGCGGCACTATTTCACGCCGCGCTACCAGTGCTCGCCCTTCGACCCCACCGAGCTGGTGGCACTGGCGCTGGAGCAACGCCCGGACCGCCCGGAGTTCGCGGAGGCTTTGGGGCGCTGCACGGAACAGTGGTGGGAGCATGAGCTCTATGCCTACCTCCAAGACCCTTCCCTGCGGGCCACCCGGGCAGCGTATGGCGGCGGTTTCGTGCTGCTTTGCCCGCGGCTGGGCCGGCTGAATTTCGACATGCTGAAGGACGGAAGCATGCTCGGCATCGAGTTCATGGAGGCTGTGATGAGCTTACGGGGTGAAGGGAATGCCGGTGTTCCGCCCGCTTCCGTTGGGTTGCGTGTTGTTCACCGGAAGTTTCGGGAGTAGTGATGACGCGCGGGAAGTGTGCGGGTGTCGTGAAATCCCTCCTCGTCATCGCGAGGCCCTGCGAAGCGATCTCGTACCAGAGGGACGTCAGCGTACTCGCCCACCGAACCAAGATCTCAGGGCTCCGCAAGTCGATCCTGCTCCGTGCGAGCTGGAGAGCTCAGCGCTCCGTGGTCCGGGATCGCTTCGGCCCCACCCCGGCCTGCGCCGGGGGCGGGGCCTCGCGATGACGCGCGGGGTGCAGCGCATACCCGCGAACACGATAATCGAACCAGCCACGCCGATCCACGTTAAACCCCGATCTTGCTCTTCACTCACCATATAACAACCGCATTTCTCCGCGCCTCTGCGCCTCCGCGTCCAATAATCATTCACCACCAATGACCATCGAACCTTTCATCCTCGACGACTTCATCGACCTGGCCGAGCTGGAACCCGCCGACTGGGACCTGATGATGGCCCGCATGCGCTGGCACATGAGCACGCCCTATGCTGTGGCGATCAAGAGCGTCTGGGGCGAGGCGATGATGAGCGGGCTGGGCACGGCGGTGGCGCACAACGGCTCGGGTTGGATCGGCGAGCGGCTGATGATGCCGCGCTTCAAAGGGCCGGAGCTGGAAGGCGAGCTGCTGGACGCGCTGATGCAGGAGCTGCACGCGCGGGAATGCGCCACGATCTATGCGCTGGTGCCGGAGGGTTCTCTGCCGGTGTTCGAAGCCCGCGGCTTTGTGCAGGAAGGCGATTATGTGTGCTATGCCGGGGGCAAGAGCGAGCCGCCCACGCTGGACGAGGTGGAGCTCTGCGAGCCGCACCACAGCATGGGCATCCTGCACCTGGACCGCACCACCACCGGCGAGGACCGCCGCACGCTGATGAGCGAGCATTTCTACGCGGGCCGCATCTATGTGGAGAAGGGTCGCGTGCGCGGCACCTACCTGCCCCTGCTGGGCGCAGGCATCCTCCAAGCGGACCGCGCCGACGTGGGCGAGGAACTGCTGCGCTGGCACCTCCCCTACGTGCAGGAGCACTGGCTGCCGGAGGCGAACCCCGTGGCAAAGGAGTTCCTGGAGATCCGCGGATTCACCGTGAAGGGGCGGTTGCACCGGGTGCGGCACGGGGCGGAGCTGGCCTGGCGGCCGGAGTTCAATTATGGGTGGGTTAGTGAGCGGCTGGGGTAGTTGTTAGGCGCTTTATCGTCTGGTGCTTCCCACTACAATTTTTGATCCGCCGGGCTCTGGCCCGGCATATGCGCTGCCGGGCTGGAGCCCGGCGGACCCACTGTTGGGCGATGGGCGGGCTATCCCCCTACCCGCTGTTGGGCGATGGGCGGGCTATCCCCTTACCCGCTGTTGGGCGATGGGCGGGCTATCCCCTTACCCGCTGTTGGGCGATGGGCGGGCTATCCCCCTACCCGCTGTTGGGCGATGGGCGGGCTATCCCCCTACCCGCTGTTGGGCGATGGGCGGGCTATCCCCCTACCCGCTGTTGGGCCATGGGCGGGCTATCCCCCTACCCGCTGTTGGGCGATGGGCGGGCTACCAATCACTATTGGGCGATAAGCACTGCCGCTTACGACTCCCCTCTCCCTCGGAGAGCTTCCCAGTCCCGCATCGGCGGGGGGGTCGGGGGTGAAGGCCTCAGTACTTCACAAACCGCTGCGTCGTCACGCCACCCGCCTGGTTCACCACCACGGCATAGACCCCGCCGGCGAGTCCGGACAGGTCCACTTGCTCATCGGTGGTGCCGGAGCTGCTGCGGGCCAGCACGGTGCGGCCTTGGCCGTCGCGCACTTCCCATGATCTTAGCATGCCGGGTTCATCCCCGTGGAGGGTGATGGCGCTGTGGGCGGGGTTGGGGTAGAGGCTCCAGCCCACGGGTGCGGCCTGTTCCGCGATGCCCACGCCGGAGTAGTGGAAGCGGAAGATGGTGCCTGCCCCGTGGATGCCGCCCATGCTCGCCGCGCTGTAGAGATAGTCGCCGAGCATCAACACTTGGTCCCTGGGGCTCCTGCCTTCCAATTCCGTCATGCCGTAGAGCATGGTGAAGTCGGTACCATCGGGCTTCACGCGGAAGAGGGTGCCTGTGACCGGGCTTTGGGGATCCGATATCGTTCCGCTCGCATAGAGCCAGGTGCCATCATAAATGAAGGAGCACCGGATGTCGCTGCCGGTGGTGGCGGGGGTGAACTCAAAGATCTTGGTGAAGCCCGTGCCGTCCATGCCGATGCGGTAGATGAAGCCCGACAGGTTGATGCCGCCGATGTTCGCGATGCCATATAGTTGGTCGCCGATGGCATAGAGCGCTGTCTCGGGGAACCTTCCGTCGGGCAGGTCACCGAACCCGTGCAGCACGGTGTAGCCGGTACCATCCTTGTTCACCTTGAAGATCGTGCCCCAGGATAAGGGCCCGCCGACGGATGTAGTACCGTAGAGCGTATCGCCCACCAGCAGGAGTTCGTTATGGGGCTGGTTGCCGTCGGTCCCGTTGAATTCATGCAGCAGCTGCTGGCCGCTGCCATCGGGCATGATGCGGTATATCGTGCCAAAGGTGTACTGCCCCCCGTAGGAGGTGGTGCCATAGAGCCAGGTGCCATCACTGATCACTCCGGCGAGGGCATTCTGGCCATTGGCGCCCGTATGGTCGAACAGCTTCTGGAAGCCGGTCCCGTCCAGGTGCATCCGGAAGATGGTGCCGGAGCCCTGGGCTCCGCCTTCCTTGGCGGTGCCATAGAGGTGATCGTCCTGGATGAAGAGCCTGCTCATGGGATGGCATCCGTCTTGACCGAAGTCGAAGTTGTGCAGGATGGTGGACTCGCTGCCATCGAGCTTGACGCGTACGATGGTGCCGCAGTCGTTGTTGGCGCCGCCGCCCGTGGCCGTGCAGTATAGCCAGGTGCCATCGGAGACCAAGGCGCCAAGGGGGAGCCGGCCGCTGGTGGGTGTGTCGAGATCGAGGAGCTTGGTGAACTGGGCCTGCGCGGGTGCTGCCGCGAAAACCAGAAGGCCGAAGGTGGCCCGAGCGAGTATGCTTCGTACCATGGCGAGGGGGTAAGGGGGTTAACTGATACGAATGTATGTGCGCGGAAAGCAGTTGGGGCTGGGGAGGCTGATGTTATTTTCCGGGATGGAACCCGGTGGGTGGCCGGGCTGTTGGCCTGTATGGTCATTGGCCAATGGCCTTCTGCCGGGCTGGAGCCCGGCGGACCCGCTGTTGGGCGATGGGCGGGCTACCCCACCCCCACTATTGGGCGATAAGCACTGCCGCTTACGACTCCCCTCTCCCTCGGAGAGGGGCCGGGGGTGAGGGCACCCTCTACGCAGGCACCGCCATCATCGGGCAACGCACCGCGCGCAACACGCGCTCGGTCTTGCTGCCTCGAAGCATGTCGAGGAAGCCATCGTGGCCCTTGGTGGCCATTACCACCAGGTCCGCTTGGGTCGCGTCGGCCACGTTCACGATGGTTTCCACGGGGTCGCCGAGGCGGAGCATGTGCTCGACGGTCCAGTTCGGATGTTCCGGAATGCTGACCACGGGTGCCTCGTATTGGCCGCCTACATGCAGAAAAGTGAAGCGTACGCGTCCATCCGCCAGCGCTTTCGCGGTGCGGACGGCCATGTCGACGGCGCGCTGCGGGCTGGGGTCGACCGTGACCGGCACCAGGATCTGCCGCAGGTTGACCTTGCCGGTGTCGGCATCCACCAAGCCCTTGGCGTTCTCGGGCACGAAGAGGGTGGGTTCGCCGGCGCCACGCGCGATCGGTTCCGCCACCTTGCGCTTGAGCCAGTTGTTGCCGCTGCCTTGGTGTGTGGCCAGCACAATGAGGTCGGTGGGGTGCTCGCTCAGGTAGTCCAGGCAGCTGCTCACCGGGCGCTGGCTCTTCATCATCTGCTTGCGCACACGCATGCCCATCTGCTCGAACTCCTCCAGGTCGTGCTCATCCTGCAGCATGCCCCATTTGCTCAAGGTCTTGCGCACACCAGGGAGGTCGGCCCACTCGCCCTCGCCGGTGCCGTCGACGTGCATGATGGTGAGCGCGCCTTGGGTGGTGGCGGCGAGGCGCAGGGCGATCAGGAAGGCTGTGGTGCTGCCGTGTCCGAGGTCGGTGGGATGGAAGATGTGCTTCATGGTGGGGATGGTGGTACAAGGTAGCCTTGGTGGTGGGCTGGAAGTTGAGCTTGGTCAGGCGATCAGATGGTGGAATACCGTGGCCGGAGGTTATGGGCGGGCTTTGGCCGGAGGTTATGGGCCGGGCTGGAGCCCGGCGGACCCCGCGGTTGGGCGATAAGTGGGCCGGGTTTATTGGCCGGGCGGGTGGTCGATCCATTGGACAGAGGAGTATGGCCAGTCCTCGGGCTTTTGCACAAGCCGTGCTTTGACCGGGTTCCTGTGGATGTAGTTGACGGTGTTGGCAAAGTGCGCGCTGTCGCGCATGAAACGGTCAAAGTATTCGCGCTGCCACACGGGGCCGGCGGCACCGAATTTTTGTCCGCCGGGCTCCAGCCCGGCCCCTGATGCCAAGAGCTCCTTCCGATATGCACTGATCCTCCTGCCGGTGAACGATTTCCACGACGCCACGATCTTGCTCATCGTCCAACCCGCTTCCGGCTGGAACAGCACATGGACATGGTTGGGCATGATGCACCATGCATAGAGCGTGTAGCGATCGCCGTGGAAATGCAGCAGGGTTGAACGGATCAGCTCCGCGATGAACGGGTCGCGCAGGATGCAGCTTCCATGGCCCGCGTCGAGGTAGGCGTTCACGCGCTTTTCCTGCTCGGGGCTGCGCAGGCTTGGAGGTAAGTTCATCAGCTCCGCTTCCATCTGTTCCACGACATGGCGTGGCAGGCTGTCCTCTAGGCGGAAGCAGATGTGTTGGACGAGGTCCGTGCTTTCGACGTGAGGGAGGTAATCACGGTCCCACCAGATGTGTGCTCCGGCCCGCAGCTTCCCCGCCGCGTCCAGACCGTCCTTTAAGCGGCCGGTGCCTTGCTTGTTGGGATCGTCTTTGTCGGTATCGTTGGGCATGGATCGGCTCGAGGGAGTTGAAGGAGCTAGGTAAGTTCCGAAGATATGGGTCGGGATCTGGTAATGAGGTGGTGGGCCGGGATGGAGATGGGGTGTCATCTGCCGGGCTTTGGCCCGGTTGGCCAGCTGCCGGGCTGGAGCCCGGTTGGCCTATTTGTCGTGCTTTTGCCCGGTTGGCTAGTTGCCGGGCTTTAGCCCGGTTGGTTAGTTGCCGGGCTGGAGCCCGGCGGACCCGCTATTGGGCGATAAGTGCTGTTGGTATCAACTCCCCTCTCCCTCGGAGAGGGGCCGGGGGTGAGGGCCTAACACCCCCTCCGAACAACTAACCACCACCCATGCTCGCCAATCCAAACGGAGGGTTTACTTTCGCCGCCGTCCGATACGTATCGGACCCCCACGGGCCGCTATGCTATACCTCTTCTACTTCTTCGCTGCCATCTCGGTGATCGCCGCATTGGTGGTGGTGTCGGCGAGAAGCCCGATCAATAGTGTGATCGCGCTGGTGGTGTGTTTCCTGAGCATCGCCGCGCACTACATCCTGCTGAACGCGCAGTTCCTCGCCATGGTGCACGTGATCGTGTATACCGGGGCGATCCTGATCCTGATGCTCTTTGTGATCATGCTCCTGAACATGAACACGATGATCGAGGTGCAGAAGCCGGTGATCACGAAGGTGCTTGCGGTGATCACGGGCGGACTCTTTTTCCTGGTGCTGCTGGCGGCCACGAAGCAAGGCTTGAGCACCCCGGTGCCCGCGACCTTCGACCCCGGCGTCGGGCTGGTGAAAAGCATCGGCATCGCCCTCTTCCGCGATTATCTCCTGCCCTTCGAGCTGAGCAGCGTCCTCTTCCTTTCGGCCACGGCCGGGGCGATGATGCTGGCCAAGAAGGACAATTCCCCCAACGTGAACCGCCCGCCCAGCAGCGAGCCTAACGGGAACGCCGCCTGATGGAGCACGTGATGACCGCCATCCGCGTGGTGCCGCTGGACCACTACCTGTTCCTCAGCTTCCTGCTGTTCAGCATCGGGATGGTGGGCGCCTTGCTGCGGCGGAACGTCATCATCGTGATCATGTGCTTGGAGCTGATGCTCAACAGCGTGAACCTGCTGCTGGTGGCCTTCAGCGCTTACCACAGTGACCCCGGCGCACAGATCATGGTGTTCTTCATCATGCTCGTTGCCGCTGCGGAAGTGACGGTGGGCCTGTCGATCCTGGTGCTGATGAAGCGCAACACCGATAGTGTGGACATGAACATCCTGAACCGCCTGAAATGGTAAAGCTGGACCTGCTCGCCATCCTGGTGCCGGCCCTGCCTTTGCTGGGCGTGTTCATCACGGGCTTCGGCCGCCGCAAGCTTTCCGCCTATGCAGCGGGCGGCATCGCCACGGCGATGGTGGCCCTGAGCTTTGTCGCTTCGCTGATCCTCTTCCTCGGCCACGACGGCCAGACGCACATCGTTCACCTCTTCAGCTGGATCCATGTGGGCGCGATGGACATCCCGTTCGCGTTCCAGATCGATGCACTTTCGCTGTGGATGATGCTGGTGGTGACCGGCATCGGCACGCTGATCCACCTCTACTCCATCGGCTACATGCACGACGATCCGCGCGTGGCCACCTTCTTCGCGCAGCTGAACCTCTTCAGCTTCAGCATGCTGCTGCTGGTGATGGGGGCGAATTTCCTGGTCACCTTCATCGGCTGGGAAGGCGTGGGCATGTGCAGCTACCTGCTGATCGGCTTCTGGTACACCACGCCTACGTTCAACTACGCGGGGCGGAAGGCGTTCGTGATGAACCGCATGGGCGACGTGGGCATGATGCTCGCCATGGCCCTGATGTTCTATCAGTTCGGCACGCTGAACTATGTGGACGTGATGAAGCAGGGCGGCCTGATGGCATCCGGCAATCCGCTGATCGTCACCGCTACGTTGCTGCTCTTCCTCGGCGCCACCGGCAAGAGCGCACAGCTGCCCTTGCTCACCTGGCTGCCCGATGCCATGGCCGGACCCACGCCGGTGAGCGCGCTGATACACGCCGCAACGATGGTGACGGCGGGCGTTTTCCTCGTGGTGCGCAGCTCGGTGCTCTATGAACTGGCCCCTTACACGCAGGACATCGTGCTGTGGGTGGGTGTGGCCACGGCCCTCTTCGGCGCCACGGTGGGCCTGTTCCAGAACGACATCAAGAAGGTGCTCGCCTATTCCACGGTGAGCCAGCTCGGTTACATGTTCGCCGCGCTCGGCACGGGCGATTACGGCAACGGCATGTTCCACGTCACCACGCACGCGTTCTTCAAGGCACTCCTCTTCCTCGCGGCCGGCAGCGTGATCCACGCGCTGGGTGGCGAGCAGGACATCCGCAAGATGGGCGGCCTGAAGGGCGTGACGAAGACCACCTACATCACCTTCCTCGTGGCCACGCTGGCCATCGCGGGCATACCGCCGTTGAGCGGTTTCTTCAGCAAGGACGGCATCCTCGCGAGCACCTTCGCCGCGAACCCCGTTGCCTACGCGGTGCTGGTCTTCGCCGCGATGCTCACCGCTTTCTACATGTTCCGCCTCCTGTTCCTCACCTTCTTCGGAACGTACCGCGGCACCGCCCATCCGCATGAAAGCCCGAAGGTGATGACGGTGCCCTTGGTGGTGCTGGCCATCCTGAGCGCGATCGGCGGTGTGCTGAACATCCCGCACATCTTCGGCGGCCACAGCTGGCTGAACAACTTCCTCGCCACCGCCGCGGACGGCATCGGCACGGCGGCGCCGGAGCTTTCCGCCAACACGGAATGGGCGCTCATGGCGATCAGCACGTCGCTGGTGCTGCTGACCATCTGGTACGCGTGGTCCCTCTTCTACAAGAAGACCACCTTGGACGGCGAGCCCGCCGACATGCCTTTCCTGAAGCGCCTGATCGCGAAGCGCTGGATGCTGGACGAGCTCTATGCTTGGCTCTTCGAGAAGCCATTCGGCTGGATCAGCAAGCACTTCTTCAGCATCGGCGAGGAGAAGATCGCTGTGCCCCTCACCGCTGGCACAGGAAAGGCTGCGCTGGGATTCGGCGAGTGGCTGCGGAAAGTGCAGACCGGCAACACCAGCTTTTATCTCTTCGGCATGATGGTGGGCGTGGTCGTGCTCCTGGTCCTAACCTATTTCAGCGCTTAACATGGAAGTGCTCGCGCTGATCCTCATCCCCTTTCTGGCAGGCCTACTGCTGCTGATCGCACGCCCGACGGCCATGGCGCGCGGCATCGCGCTGGTGTCCACGCTGCTCTCGCTGGCGTTGGTTTTCTGGCTCTGGTACACGTGGACCGGCACGACCGTCACCGGCATCTCGCACGACTGGGTGCCCGCGTGGGGCATGCGCTTCGTGCTGGGCTACGGCGGCATAGGGCTGCTGATGCTGATCCTCACCGGTGTGCTGTTCCCCTTCATCATTGGCACCGGCTACAAGCAGCCCGTGGGCGATCCGGTGCTTGTGAACGCGCTGTTGCTCTTCTGCCAGTCGGCGCTCTTCGGCGTGTTCCTTGCGCAGAACGCTTTCCTCTTCTACATCTTCTTCGAGCTCACGCTGTTGCCCATCTTCTTCCTGCTGCTGAAGTGGGGCGGTGAGCACAAGCGCGCCATCACGGTCCGCTTCTTCCTCTACACCCTGCTGGGCGGCTTGGCACTCCTCTTCTCCATCGCCTACGTCACCCTGCAGACGCCCGCGCCGCACAGCGCCGACTTCACCGCATTGGCCGCCCTGCACCTTCCGATGCACGTGCAGATGTGGCTCTTCTGGACGATGTTCCTGGCCTTCGCGATCAAGATGCCGATCTTCCCCTTCCACAGCTGGCAGCCGGAGACCTACACCATGGCGCCCACGCAGGGCACGATGGTGTTGAGCGCCGTGATGGGCAAGATGGGCCTGTACGGGATCATCGTTTTCCTCTTCGCCATCGTGCCGGAAGGTGCGCAGCACTGGAGCTCGGTCGTGATCGGACTCAGTCTCTTCGGCGCGCTTTACGCTGCGGTGATCGCCTTCCGCCAAGAGAATTTCAAGCGCATGGTGGCCTATTCCTCCATGAGCCACTTCGGCCTGATGTGCGCCGCGCTCTTCACGTGGAACGCCTACGGCATCAGCGGCACCATGTACCAGACCTTCGCGCACGGCGTGCTGATGGTCTGCCTGTTCTACATCGTGGGCGCCGTGGCCCAACGCACCGGCAGCACCGACTTTTCCAGTATGGGCGGGCTGAAGACGAAGATGCCACGTTTCGCATTGCTCTTCATGTTCGTGGTGGGCAACGCCATCGCGCTGCCGCTCACGCAGAGCTTCGTGGGCGAATGGCTGATGTACAACGGCCTGTGGCAGTGGAACAACTGGACGGCCTTCGCGGGCGTGCTGCTGATCGTGCTCGGTGCCATCTACATGCTCTACGCCTACCAGCGCGTGATGCTCGGCCCGGACCGCAACATCCCCGTGACCGACGCGGACGACGAGGAGCACACCTTCCTGGTGCCGCTGATCCTGATCGTCATGCTTGTGGGCATCTTCCCGAACGTGATCCTGCATCTGGTGGACGGCCCCGTGCAGCAATTGTTGAACTCATTCACTTCCCTGCCTTGAGATGAGCGCGCTGATCCTGATCTCCGTGCTGGGCGTGCTGGTCCTGTACCTCGGCCTGTTCGCCAAGAAGAGCTGGCTGGCACCCGTGGGCATCCTCGGGCTTCTGGGCGCGATCGCCCTCTTCTACACCGGTTGGCACATCAATCACCATCTGCTGGGCGGCATGGTGGTGTTCGACCGCTTCAGCATCGGCTTCAACATCGGCATGGCGGTGGTCACCGTATTGATCTTCCTCTTCGGCCCTGACTACTACGCCCGGAAGGAACACCACGTGGCGGAGCAGTACGCGCTGATGCTCTTCGCGCTGGTCGGCGGCTTCATCCTCACCAGCTACAGCAGCCTGCTGATGCTCTTCCTGGGCATCGAGATCCTGAGCATCCCGCTCTACATCCTCGCCGGCGCCAAGAAGCACAGCCTGCGCAGCAACGAGGCCTCCTTCAAGTACTTCCTATTGGGCGCCTTCTCCACGGCCTTCCTGCTGATGGGCATCGCCCTGCTCTACGGCATCACCGGCTCCTTCCATCTCGACGTGCTTGCCGACCACATGGCGAAGGCAGGCACCGGAGACATGATGCAGAACTTCGGCATCTTCTTCGTCGTGACCGGCTTGGCCTTCAAGGTGGGCGCGGTGCCCTTCCACTTCTGGGTGCCTGACGTGTACCAAGGCTCGCCCACGCTGGTGATGACCTTCATGGCCACGGTGGTGAAGATGGCCGGCTTCGCGGCGTTCTTCCGCTTCATCGACATGACCGGCATGCCGGATGCGCTGGCCCGGATCATGGTGCTGCTCACCATCGCCACGCTGCTGGTGGGCAACGTGATCGCGCTGAAACAGACGAACTTCAAGCGCCTGATGGCCTATTCCAGCGTGTCGCACAGCGGCTTCCTGCTGCTGGCGCTGCTGAGCGACCACGGGCTCGAGGCCGGGCACGGCATGGCGGTGGGGCATACGCTGCTCTACTACACCTTCACGTATTCGCTGGCCACCATCGGCCTGCTGATGCTCTTCACCATAGCGAAGCGCGCGAACAACGGCGCGGAGCATAACAACATCTTTCAAGGCCTCTGGGTCGCGAAACCATGGCTGGCGCTTTGCGCGTTGGCGATGTTCCTCTCCTTGGCGGGCATTCCGCTCACGGCAGGCTTCGTGGCGAAGTACCAGGTGTTCCTGCTGGCGATCGGCGCGGGCTGGCTGAAGGTGATGCTGTTCGGCGTGCTGATGGCGCTGCTGGGGATCTACTACTACATCATGGTGGTGCGTGAGGTCTTCGTGCGCCCCGCCCACACGGTGACCTTCGTGGTCTCGCCGCTGAACTGGCTGGTGATCAGTGTGTGCGCGGTGGGCGTGCTGGTGCTGGGGGTTTGGCCGGCGTTGATCTAGACCGCTCAGGGTTTTTAACCGCGGAGGGCGCGGAGGACGCTGAGGGTTTGCCGGAGGTCTCACATTGGTTTAACCGCAGAGGCGCCAAGGCGCTGGGCATGCAGGTGCCGGAGGTGCCTCATTGGTTTTAACCGCAGATGTCGCAGATGACGCAGATGGTTCGCCGGAGGCTATGGTGGTTTCTACCGCAACGCTCGCAACGGACGCAACGATACTTTCTGACGTCATCGCGAGGCTGATCCGAGCGATAGCGAGGAGCAGCCGAAGTGATCTTGCATCGGCGCCTGCGGCCCAGTGTGTCAGCGGGTTTCTCATTGGGTTAACCGCAGGACCTGTTCCGCAGAGCGGAATGTCGCAGATGGCACAGATGGTGTGCCGGAGGTGATGGTGGTTTTAAACCGCAACGTTCGCAACGAGCGCAACGTCTGAAGGTCCGCTCAATTGGCACGATAGCCGATCAAAGCTTCATGGCCTTCACACTCACCGCTCGTGGCCCATTGCTCAGCACCAAGGTGTATGCCCCGGATGCCAAACCTGTGAGATCGATGTGCTCTTCGTATTGGCCCGGAGCGCGTCGCTCATTCGTGAAGATGGTCCGTACCACCCGCCCTCCGCCGTCATGCAACACCAGAGCAAATGCCCCGCCGCTAACAGTGCTGTACTGAAAGGTGCTCGATCCGGCCACAGGGTTCGGGAAGAGCGTGGCCACGATCGTTGGATCGATGTTCAGGTCGTGGGTAGAGGTGGTCACATTTCCAAAGCCATCGGTCTTAACCAAGGCGATCTGGCGTTCCCCTATATGAGTTATTCCGCACATGATGAAGCCGCCATCACTGGTCTGTTCCACCGAATAACCATAATCGCCATCACCGATCGCAAAGCGCCTCGTCCAGAGCGTGTCGCCCTCATGGTCCACGTTGATGAGCGAAAAGTCGTAGTTGGAGTCCAAGCCAAAGAGCGCATAGCCCGTGGTGGTCTTGCATAGGGAATAAGTCCAATCCGCCAGCCCGCCACCCGGCACTTGTTCATAGGCCCGGTACCAAAGCAGTTCGCCATTCTCATCGAGTTCGACAAGCACAGGGCGCATGTAACCGGTTGGAGAGCTACGGCCGGCGACCACGATGTGTCCGTTGGCCAGCACTTCCAGATCACGTGCCTCACCGGAGCCGAGCTCTTCCAGCCTTTTTGTCCAAAGCGTGTCGCCTTGGCTATTCGTGCGGATCACATGAAAAAAGCTCGGACTCAAGTAACGTTGTGTCCCGGCGAGGACATAGCCTGAATCGGGCATCACGCCAACGCAATAGGCCAATTGGTCCCAATTGGGGGTTGGATTGGGATAGGTTTTCGTCCAAAGCGTATCCCCCGTGGCACCTAGCCGGACCAAATAGAAGGCACTATGATTCACCACACCGGTGGCGTTCCGCCAGCCAGCAACAACATATCCTCCTTCCGGGGTTTCTCGCACCTGATAGCCCCATTCCTTGAACGCGCCACCAATAGAGGATGACCAAAGCATATTCCCGGCAGGAGTGATCTTGGCCACGTATGCGTTGTAATCGCTATGACCATCGAATACCCCATAGTCTATCAAACCAGCTACGATCAAATTTCCATCCGAGCTTTTAATGATGTGCTCAAGGAACAGACTTGTGGCAGTTGGCGCCGGGTAGTGCGCGTAGTACAACGTGTCGCCTGAAGCGTCGGTGCTCAACAGGGCGGCTTCACCGTGCGTTACACCCCCAACTACAATGCCACCTGCTCCAGCAACATAAAAGCCATCATTATCGGCCTGTACGACACTCTGGCCATAGTCGTTATGCGTGGGGGAATAGGTTCGTTGAAAGGTGATCTGGCCTACCGCATGCTGGAAGGACAGCAACGATGCAACCATTGCGATCAGTATTACGCGGTTTGCTGGGCGACCTACCATCTCTAGGATCATTGCAACACGACCTTGATGCTCTGTGTCCCTTGATCCGTAATCACCTGCAGCAGGTATTGCTCGTGGGCCAAGCCCTCCGTATTCAAGACCCTAACGCTGGACTGATAAAGCCGCACACGCTTCAGCGTACTGTCCAGCAGTTCGATGCTTTTCACCTGTATGCCGTCCGGCACCACGAGCGTGACTTCGCCATGCGCCGGATTGGGCTGTACAGTGATATGTCCCGACCGTGATGGCCGTTCCGCTACACCGGTAGAGAACCCGCCATTGGTGGTTTTGTAGATCATGCCGTTCTCCCCACAGGCCCAGCCATGGTCGGTGTCCGGCAGGAAGAAGACCTTGCCGATCGTAAAAGGCAGGGTCTGCTGCACCTGCGAACTAACACCCCGGTCAGTTGAAACAATGATGGTTTCACTGTTCACATAGATGTAGATCGTATCCAATGAAGTGAACACCGCATTTGGTCCACTAGTGCCCTCATACCAGGTCCAATTCAAGCCTAGGTCAGTGGTGTAGACGGTCGCAGGATTATAGCCGACCGTGATGAGGATAGTATCACCAGTACTGTAAAGGGTTTGCATTATATCCCCTTGCCACGGACCCAGGCTATCGAAGAGGCATGGTATCGGGCCCCAGTTCGAACCGCCATCGGTACTTCTGAACAAGTGTCTCTCCATGCTCAACAAGTATATGCTGCTTCCATCCATGTCAAAAAGGGAAGCATTGTTGGCAACGAAAAGGGTTTCAGGCACATGTGTATCAAGGTCCAACTTTAGCAGGTCCTGTCCACTTAGTAAGATGATGTCAGGCCCGTAGAATACAGGGTTGCGCGCGTTCTCGAAGAGCCATGTCAGCGTGTCTGCGGCCCAGGAGTTGCCATTGTTGAACGATGACCAAAGCAGTCCCGTGGCAGCCATGCTCCGCCCGAAGCATACCACCGTATCGCCCTTGGCTGTCACCTCGGTGAAAGCGACACCTGTATCCTGAAGGACCGTGCTCCACGTGGCGCCGCCATCCATGGAGCGCAAGACCACTGCTTGCTCCGCATTGGGAAAGCCGTAACTATCCCCACCGCCCACGCAGTATCCAACGGAATCGTTAAGGAAGAAGATATCCTTCAGGTAGGAGGTGGTGCCGGAGGGCATCGGTTCCCATTGGCTGAAGACCGGGGCGATGGTCCCGATCAGGAGCGCGCACAGCACGCCCCTGATCGAGTTGCATCGGTAATTTGAACTCACCTTGTTCATCATTGCGTCAAAGGATCGTGATCTGGTCCACATCGCTTGGTATGCCGTCCACTACAAGGATCAGGCTGTAAGTTCCCGGTGGCAGGTCATTTACATTCAATTGAACCTGATCGTTCGCCACGTTCAGGATGTATTGATTGTTCACTCCGCTGTAGGGCATGGTGAGGATCAGGTAGGCGGAAGTGGCATTGGTGAGCCGGTAAGTTATGATGGTATTTCCGGTGGCCGGGTTCGGGGCGATGTTGGTGACCTCATGCTCCTTGACCTTTACTTCCACCTCGTCATAATCTTTCACGCCATCGCTCTCGGCGATCACCTCCAGTTTGTACTTGCTGGTGATCTCCGGTGATACGGTCATGTCTTTTCCCGTGTAGATCAGTTCGCCTTGGGGATCGTACCAGTTGTAGATGGCTGCTTCGTCGACCGTGTACGCGCTGAGGTTCACTGCGGTATTCGGGCTAACGTTCTTGTCCGGTCCGGCATCCGCGTAGAAGCCTTCCTTGCCCGGCACGATCACATGGTAGCGTTCGCCACCCACTGCCCTTTCCGACTCGTCGGTTTGGATGAAGTCAAAATCGAACAGAGGCTGTCCACTGAGCTGCTTGGCCAGGAAGTTGAAACTGACGTGCGCCAACCAGCGCTTGCCTGCAGGGTAGTAAATGTTCCTCAACTTGGCCGGGCTTCCCGTCACGATCAATTGGTGCCGGTCCTCCCGCGAAATGCTCATGTTCTCCATTTGGCCTCCACTGGCCTGCCAAGCCTCCCAGAGCGGCTGGTCCAAGGTCACGCGCACCTCAGCCTCCGCCGTGACCGGGTTGCCCTTGTAGTGGTCCGGGTTCTTGAAGACCAGGTTGAAACGACCGCCATGCCCCCAAGCATCGCCTGTTAGCACCGAAGCACCGACCAGCTTGTCATCGGCCCAGCCACCGCCGCCACCTGCCATGCCGGCGATGTCGATCACTGAGATGTTCTTCCAGATGATGTTGTTGTTCTGGTTCACGTTGCCATTGAGGTCGGCGGTTTCCGGGAAGGTCATACCGAACGGAGCTGTTGTTTCCGTTTCAATGCGGGCCAAGAGGCAGAAGTGCCAAGGTTCATTGGCCCAGAAAATGGGGTTCGTCCCTACCGCGTTGTAGTCTGCGGGATTCGGTGCGTTCCACTCAAATACCTCGATATGGGAACCGCCAGCGGGAATGGATGGAAGTACATGGCCCGCTTGGATCTCTTCACCCATAAGCGCCGGATCGGTGATGCTGCCGTTCCAGAAGCTGGGCCATGCGAGGGCCGTGGCTGCCTTTGCCCAATACAGCCGCAGTGGAACACCCGGCGCTGAAGCCTCGTAACCGCGGTTGCGCACCCGGACATAGACAAAGTTCGTACCTCCTTCTGTGTGGTGGTCAGGATTCTGATGCTCCTGATCCGCGCCCCCGTCGTTGATCTGGTTATGTACCCAAATGTCCTCGCTCAACCACATGGGGTCAGTGTCGATGTTGGGTTCCTCGCCACGGTCACGCTCGCTCTCCACCACTTTGGGCGTGTCCTTCATATAGAGGTCCACAGGGGGCAAAGCAACATCAGGGCAATATTCTTCCCACTCCTTCCAAATGTCATCCACGTATGCATGCCAAATCCAAAAAATGGGAGCGGCGGGTGAACGGAAATACGACATGACACCGTTCGGTGTGAATTGATTATTGTCAGGATCGCCCATCCACACATGTGTATTGTCATGGTATGGGGTTTCGATTTTTCGGCTCAGCCCATTTGGGCAACAATTGCCCATATTGCTTGGGTCAGGGAAGCTGGGTTCCATGTTCCAATCGCACAAGCCTGGGCGGTTGAGCGCGGGATAGTCGGCCCGATCATTCTGTGGATCCCAATTCATGGGAATGTCGCAAGCGGAAGTTGGTCCCCCGGCGGTACAAGGAGAACCACAGTCCGGATCAATGCCGTCAAGGTTGGGTCCCCCATGCTCAAACTCATCTGGGGCGTGTATTTTGGGGTTCCACGATGGTAGCGGAACGAACTCTGGATGACCTTGTGCGATCAGGAAATCCTCCATGCCTTCCAAGTAGGTGCGATGGAACGGCAAGAAATCCCAATCACTGTGGATATGGTACCCTGTGATCATGCCCATAGTCATGTCACAGTGTGTCTTCACCACATCCGCGTCGATGTACTGGATCATCAGGTTGAACAGTTGTTCGCGTTGCCCTCCTGGACCTCCACTAAAGGAAAATATGTCCGGCCTCACTTGGGCTTGGATTGGCGGTGCTCCGATCATCTTGGCCAGCGTCAACAAGAGTACTGGGGTCAGGTTTCTCATCAGGGGTGGGTTTTAGGAAAGCGAATCTACCCCCCCCCTTATAATAATTATCCGTCTCACAAATAGCTAATTATCCTTTATCTCGATAAAGTTATCAACAGCCAGTCGATTCTTGCACGATGACTGTCCAAGGATGCGCGATGGTATCCGTGAACACCGGAAGGCAACCAGCCTGCTCGCGCTCATCAAGGTGCACCGGAAGATCTGCTGCATTGGCATGGCTGATAGCTCGAGTCGTATCGAAGCTCTACACATAACGGACCTTGCCCGAGGCGCTATGCGATCGGTGCCGCTGTTACCATTGCCTAATTTTGAATGACCATGGAACTGCTTTTGGAATCGGAAAACTTGGAGGATTACCTCGGTGAGATACCGCCGGCGATCCAGTTCAACACGCCAAGGGTCAAGGAGAAGATCCAGGCCATTGAAGCACAGACATCATCGCCGGAGGAGCGGGCGCGGTTGGCCTTTCTGGTGGCGCGCGATGAGGTGCACCATTCCTTCGACACGAAGAACAAGGTGGTGACGATCAATGCGGAGGACGCCCTTGAACAACACGAGGGGATCTGCTTCGCGAAGTCGCATGTGCTGGCCACGTTGCTCCGGGGCATGGGGATCCCGGCGGGGTTCTGCTACCAGCGGGTACTGCGCAAAGGGACCGTGGAATCCGGCTACGCATTGCATGGCTTGAACGCGGTACACCTGCCGGACGTGGGCTGGTTCCGTCTTGATCCGCGGGGTAACAAGCCCGGCATCGATGCGCAGTTCTCCACAACGGAGGAGCGGTTGGCGTATCCGATCCGTGAAGCGCTCGGGGAGGTGGATTATCCCAACGTGTTCACGAAGCCCTTGCCGGCAGTGATCGAGTCGATGGTGGATTCGAAGGACAGTTTTGAATTGTTCTTTAAGAGGCCGGAGGCGCTGTGAACACTCTTGCACCCGCTCGGCTTTTTGCCGAGTGGGGCGTATCCTAGGGCCTCCGGCCCCGCCTAATTCCAAATGCATCATAGCTGGAGACGGGCCGGAGGCCCTATGTAGTAACGCACTCGGCAAAAAGCCGCGCGTGCCTCGTGGTTACCTTCACCACTTTCCAATGAACAAGCCTATCCACGCCTATTTCACGCAGGACCACCGCCGCTTGGAGGACTTACTGGACCAAGCCTGCAAGGAGCCGGAAGCGATCCAGGAGGAGCCATACCATGCGTTCCGTGTCGGGCTGCTCACGCACATCAAGATGGAGGAGAAGATCCTCTTCCTGGCGGCCAAGGAGGCCAATGGTGGTGAACCGATTCCACTGGCCGCAAAGCTTCGCTTGGACCACGGCGCACTGACCGCCCTGCTGGTGGTGCCGCCGAACGCCGCCGTGATCGCCGCCGTGCGACACATCATAGAGAAGCACGACGAATTGGAAGAAGCCCCGGGCGGGATGTATGATATCTGCGAAGCACTCACCAAAGAGCAGACAGCGGAGTTGCTGGTGCGACTGGACCAGACCACGCCGGTGCCGGTGCATCCACCGAATACGCACCCAATAGCGGTGGATTCAGCGAATAGGGCGATGTTGCGTGCGGGGTTTGATGTGCACCTCGAAGGCGGGACCTCACGGGGACCGCAGAGGGAGGGTTAACCGCAGACGTGCCAAGGTGCTGATATATGCGGGCGCCGGAGGTCCTTCATTGGTTTAACCGCAGATGAACGCAGATAATGCGCCGGAGGTGATGTGCGCTGCCAACCAGCACTGCGGGCGCGCGCTCGTTAAAAGGCGCGGATCAAGCGAGTTCCTGCGGACGAGCAAAGTGAGTCACCCCTCTCCTCGGGAGAGGGGCCGGGGGTGAGGCGTCTCTCCGCGTTCTCCGCGCCCTCCGCGGTTGAAGCATTCTTCGTGCACTTCGTGTCCTTCGTGGTACTCCCTCACCTTTGCGGTACACCTCTATCTTCGCCACATCGCCTTCGTTGAAACTACGGCGCATGAACATGGACAAGCGAGTTACCGATGCCGATGCGGCCCTCAAGGGACTTAAGGACGGCATGACGTTGATGGTGGGCGGCTTCGGCCTCTGCGGGATCCCGGAGAACCTGATCGCGGCACTGGCCCGCCATGGCGTGAAAGGCCTTACCTGCATCAGCAACAACGCCGGGGTGGATGACTTCGGCCTCGGGCTTTTGCTGAAGACGAAACAGATCAAGAAGATGATCGCCAGCTATGTGGGCGAGAACGCGGAGTTCGAACGCCAGATGCTGAGCGGCGAACTGGAGGTGGACCTCGTACCGCAGGGCAACCTCGCCGAACGCTGCCGCGCGGGCGGTGCCGGCATCCCGGCCTTCTTCACCCCTGCCGGCTACGGCACCGAAGTGGCCGAAGGCAAAGAGACCCGTGAGTTCGACGGCAAGATGTACGTGATGGAGCGCTGGCTCCGTGCCGATTACAGCCTCGTGAAAGCCTGGAAGGGCGATACCAACGGCAACCTCGTCTACCGCCATACCGCGCGCAACTTCAACCCCGTGATGGCCATGGCAGGCACCATCACCATCGCGGAGGTGGAGCACTTGGTGGAGCCGGGCGAGATCGATCCGGACCAGGTGCATACGCCGGGCATCTTCGTGCACCGCATCTTCCAAGGGAAGAACTACGAGAAGCGCATTGAGCAGCGTACCGTGCGGCAACGGGCCTGATCGCTGAGCGACCGCCATGCGCGCTGAACGCCTTTCCTTCTTGGCGGCTTCTGCGCTGGTCTTCGGCTACATCCTTCTGCGCGCCTTCACCGTGCCGATCGTGCATGATGAAGCGATGGCCTTCTTCTCCTTCGCGGAGCGAGGCAGTTTCATTCCTTTCCGCTCCAACTGGGACGCGGGCAACCACGTGCTCAGCACCGCTTTGGGCTGGGCCAGCTATCGGATCTTCGGTTTCCATACCTGGGCCTTGCGCGTGCCGAGTGTGCTGGGCTTCCTGCTCTATGCGGCCTACGCGTGGAAGTGGGGCCAGATGCTGCGCACGCCTCTTGTGCGCCGCTGCCTGTGGGCCGCGCTGTTGTTGATGCCCTTTCTGCTGGACTTCTTCTCGCTCTTCCGCGGCTACGGCCTGGCCATCACGTTCTGGTCCATGGCGCTATACGAGCTGTGCGCCTTGCTGGAAAAGCCAAGCACCAAGGGCCTGGTGCTGACGCTCTTCGCGATGGCCTGCGCCACTTGGTGCTCCTTGAACTTGCTCGCGTTATGGCTGGCCATGCTGGCGATCACCGCTGTGCTGGTGCCCGTGCGCAAGCAGCCTTTCGGCCGATCGGTGTGGCGCGCCTTGATCTGGCTGCTGTTCGGCGTGGTGCCGTTCCTCTTTGCGGCCGCGTTCGCGCGTGCGCTGGGCGAGCACGGTGCATTGTACTATGGCAACACGTTGGGCGTGATCAAGGGCTCGCTGGCCTCATTGACCCAGTTGCTACTAGGAACGGACGGGTTGTTCGCACCCGTGCTCGTGCTAGCCTTGGCTGTGGGCTGCACCGGCATCGCCGCATGGACATTTATACGCGAGCGCAACGCCAGCGCATGGGCCATGGCCCTCATCGCAGCGCTGCTCTGGGCCGACTGCATCGGTCGTGTGGTGCTCCACTACTGGGACGGCACACTCTATCCGGAGGACCGCACCGCCCTGCATTGGGTACCGCTCTTCGTGCTGCTCTTCGCCTTCGCCACGGACCGCTTGGCGCTGTTGAATGCCCGATGGCGATGGTCGGCGCTCGTGCTCTTGGTGCTTCCCGTGCGGGCCATCACCACCGCCGATCTACAGACGACGATGTACTGGCCGGAGCAGGCCATCCCCTCCTCCATCTTCCAAGCGGCGGAGCGCGAGCAGCAAGGCGCTGACCGTCTGCTCACCATCGGTGCCTACCACCAGATGCCCGCCTGCTGGGGATTCGGACTGCGCGAACGCGGGCTCGCTTTGAACGCCGTGGACAACACCGCCTTCCCACATGGCGGCGAGGACCTCCTCCTGATCGACCCGCAACACATGGATATCCCGCCTGGCTACCGTAAGGTCCAGCTCGGCGAAAGCGGCCGCGTGGAACTGCTGCGAAAGACCACCACTCCGGTGCTGCAGCTCGTGCTGGACAGCACCTTCAACAACGAAGCGAACGACGGGGAGTACATGGAACTCTGGCATCCTGCGGTCGAGGCCCTGCGTGATCAGGAGTATCTAGTGAGGTTCGATATGGAGGTGCATGCGGAGCCGGCACCCTTCTCGGGAACCTTGATCGTGGAGGTGGATTCCGCTGGCGAAAAGCTCCACTACGAATACATCCTCGGGCAGTTCTTCGGCCGCGCCGCCGATAGCGACAGCATCCACACGGTGCGCCGCATTCCCTCGGTACCACAAGCTGCCGACCGCGCGGTGATCTACCTCTTCAACCCGCACCGGCAGCGGCTTTCGTGCAAAGGGCGGCTACGCGTCTATCTGATCCGGGATGGAGCGTGAGGGAGCGCCGATCACCGGTAAGGAACGCGCGGCCTTTGCGCTGTTCGCCCTGCTGGTCATTGCGTATGTCGTGGCGCGGGCATGGACAGTACCGTTCGTGAACGATGAGGCGCGGGCATTCTATCTGTATGTGCTCTCGGGCAGCTTCCTGCCCTTCCACGCCACCTGGGATGCGGCGAACCATCCGCTGCTGTCGGCATTGATGCAAGTAAGCTGGCGTATCGGCGGCACTACGCCGCTTGCGCTGCGCATCTGGAGTGTTCTGGCCTTCATCGCGTTCACTTCGTACGCATGGCGCATGGGCGCTTGGCTGAAGGTGCGCTTGGTACGCTGGTGCTTCTGGACCGCCTTCCTTGCCTGCCCCCTACTGCTCGACTTCTTCTCACTCTTCCGCGGTTACGGCTTAGCCATGGGCCTGCTCGTCGTCGTGCTCTTCCACGCGGCGCGTTTCATCCGTGAGGAGCGGCGCTTGGACCTCCTGCTTGCACTGGCGGCTATCGCCCTTGCCGGATGGGCCATGTTGTCCTTGATCGTCGTTTGGGCCGCTGTGGTGGTGGCTTTGGCCTACACGGTGATCCGCGGCCGGACCACTGCTGCACGGACTGGGCGCTTGGGTTGGTGCGTGCTGCTGGGCGCGCTGCCCCTGCTGATCGCCGCTGCCTTTCTCTGGGGGCTCAAGTCCAGGGAGCTCCTGTACTCCGGCACTGACGCAGGCTTCTTGGACGGCACCATCCGGTCGCTCTCCATCTTCGTGCTCGGCACGGCCCAGCGTGCTTGGGGTCTGGCGATCTGCCTGGCAGTGGCGGCGGCCGCGGTCCTTGCGTTGTGGCCTTCCTCCGCGCAACGTTCCATGCGTGAGGAACTGGCCCGCATCGCCGCCTTCCTGCTGGTCGCGGACGTGCTCGGCCGCGAGTTCCTCTTCCTCACCACCCATGCACTGTTCCCGATCGACCGGGGCGCGCTTCACCTGCTGCCCCTGTCCATCCTGCTCCTCGCTTTCACCGCGGACCGTTTGGCCGGGAAGCGGCCACTCCTCGCCTTCGCAGCGTTGCCTTTGCTGTTCCTGCCCTTGCGCTCCACGTTCATGGCCAACTTCGATAGCACATTGATCTGGGGCGGAGAAGCCATCCCAGAACGCTTTCACGCGCTGGTGGAGTCCCGGCAACGGGAACTGGGCAGGCCATTGGTGCTCGGTGGTCATGATGGCATCCGGGAAGCATGGAGCTTGGGTGCGGCGGCGCGCGGATCGCACAGCATCGCGCTGGACCCGCTCGGTTTCCCACAAGCTGACTGCGACCTGCTTCTGATCGACACCGCCCGAACAGCTCCGCCACCCGGGTTCCGTAAGGTCGCCACCACAAGCACGGGTGAGAACAACCTCATGGAACGCATCGTGCCGCTGCGCATGCAGGATGTGCTGGACACGTTGGTGGAGCGCAACAGCGGCACGGACGAATTCATTCCACTTTGGAGCATCCAGCCGCACGCTTGGCTGGGTCGCGAGGCCTGGGTGGAAGTGGATGCGCAATTCACCGGCTTAGTGCCGAACAGCGGTGTGACCTTGGTGGCCGATGTTTCCGATACGCTTCAACAGCATCTCGCCTACCACAACATCTTCCTGGATCATTTCCGCGAGGTGGGCCAGGACGGAATACACCTCGGCATCCGCGTGCCTCGTCTTCCCCCGAACACCGGACAGGCCGCGGTCTACCTCTACAACCCGGGAAAGATCCCGATCATCCTGAGCGCCCGCATCAAGGTCCGTGAGATCCTTCCGGACGGCGGCCGATAGGGAAAACCCGTGCGAGTTGCCCATCTTAGCGCTCGATAAACGCATTGGAACATGGCCTTGGACAAGAACCAGATCGCGAAGCGCATCGCACGCGAACTTCAGGACGGATACTACGTGAACCTCGGCATCGGCATCCCCACGCTGGTGGCCAACCACATCCCGCCCGGCATCAACGTGACGTTGCAGAGCGAGAACGGCATCCTGGGCATGGGCCAGTTCCCCTATGAGGGCGAAGAGGACGCCGACCTGATCAACGCTGGCAAACAGACCGTGACATTGCTGCCCGGCTCGGCCATCTTCGACAGCGCCTTGAGCTTCGCGATGATCCGCGCACAGAAGGTGAACCTCACCGTGCTTGGCGCCATGGAGGTTTCGGAGACCGGCGACATCGCCAGCTGGAAGATCCCGGGCAAGATGGTGAAGGGTATGGGCGGCGCCATGGACCTGGTGGCCAGCGCACAGAACATCATCGTCTGCATGATGCACACCAACAAGGCCGGCGAGAGCAAGCTGCTGAAGAAATGCTCCCTGCCGCTCACCGGCCTGGGCTGCGTGAAGCGCATCATCACCGACCTCGGCATGTTCGAGGTGACCAAGGACGGTTTCAAGCTCACCGAACGCGCACCCGGCGTGAGCGTAGAGGAGATCAAGGGGAAGACGGAAGGACGCTTGGTGGTGGAAGGTGAGGTGCCTGAGATGGTGTTCTGATCGACCGGCCGAACATGGGCAAGGTCCGCACCCTCCTGCAGCGCATAGATGCGGTGTGGTGGTTCATCGCCCTGTTCATCGGGATGTCCTGCGCATACGAAGCCGGCCGTGTCCTTCATCTGCTTCCACAGCCGCACCACGTATGGCGCCAAGCTGATTGCATCTCATTGGCCTGGAACTACTACGACACGACGTGGAACTTCTTCCAGCCCACGATCCACAACCTCTTCTCCGACGACTATACCACCGGTAGGACCGCAGGTGAGTTCCCCATTCTCTACTACTTGGTGGGCCTGATCTGGCGCATCACCGGGCCGAACTTGTTCATCTACCGCCTGATCGAATTCTCACTTCAATTCGTGGGCACCTTGGCGCTCTTCGCCTCCGTGCGCAGGATCCTCGGAAGCGGCTTCTGGGCCGTTCTCATCGCATTGCTCTTTTATGCATCGCCTGCCATCGTCTATTTCGGGATCGGCTTTCTGCCGGATGTCCCCGCCTTCGACTTCGCATTGATCGGCTGGTGGTTCACCGTGCGCTACGCCACCGAAGGCCGCAGCAGGAGACATTGGGGATGGGCGGTGTTCTTCTTCAGCCTGGGGATGCTGCTGAAAGTGTCAGCCGGTATGAGCCTGGTTGCTTTGGCTGGGATCCTTTTCCTTCACTCAGTCCTTGGCAAGCGCGCCGCGAACCACTGGTCGCTATTCAAGGGCAGCCTTCGTGAATGGGCGACACTGCTGATCGGCCTGCTGGCCGTGTATGGATGGTACGCCTATGCGGCCTGGTACAACGGCCAGCACGGAGGGCACTACACCTTCAACGACCTCTGGCCGATCTGGGGCATGGACCCCGGTGCAAGGCAGGAAGCGTGGGATGTCGGTCGCCATATCCTGGTGTTCCAAGTGTTCGACACTTCGGTCTGGGTCCTGGTCGGGATCGCCTTCGCTGCATTGGCCATTAATGTCCGGAACCTCCCGAGGCAGGTGATCCTCCTCAATGCCTTCTTGCTTTTGGGGACGGTGCTGTACATCCTGTTCTGGTTCCAGGCCCTGAACAACCATGATTACTACTTCATCAATCCGATGATCACGTTGGCTGTGCTCTTGGTGAGCTTCCTGTGGCTGCTCAAACGACATTACCCCGAGGTCCTGCATGCCTGTTGGAGCCGCTGGACGATGGCCGCCCTCTTGGCATTCAATGTGGCCTACACGGCACAGAACATGCGGATGCGCTATGACACCTCGGGTACCATGTCGGCCGAAAACCTGTGGCCCATTTATCACGAAGCGGAACTTGCCCATTGGAACGCACTGAGCTATTGGAGCTTGGAGCCTGTGGTACACATCCAGCCGGCATTGCGCGCCCTAGGGATCCAGCCGGACGACCTGGTGATCTTCGCGGACGACCCGACGATCAACGCCTCCTTCCTGTTCATGGGCAACCGTGGATGGAACAACTATGGCAACCACCTGAATGATCCCGGTTGGATGGACATGTTGATCGCACACGGCGCGAAATACTTTCTATGCGTGGATCCCAAATGGACCTGGGACCCGCGGACCGGCCCCTATCTGCACGACTTGGTCGATGTGGTGGATGGGGTGAGCATTTATCGATTGCATCCCATGAGCAGGACGGAGTTGCGGAATGCTGCATGTGGGCTAGGCACTACTTATATCTAAACCACAATGGGACAACTCAGAGCCTTTTTCAAACGTGTGCCTTTAGGCATATTGTGGCTTGTCGGGTTCATACTGCTATGCTCAGCATACGAATACGGCAGGATCCTGCATCTGCGTCCTTTGCCCCATCACCTTTGGCGGCAAGCCACTTGCCTCTCATTGGCCCACGAGTACTTCGCCGGTGAATGGAACTTGTTCAAGCCTGGTGTACAGAGCTTGATCGCAGACCACATGACAACAGGTAAAAGTGCCGGTGAATTCCCATTGCTCTACGTGGTGGGCTTGATCTGGAAACTCACCGGCCCAAGCGAATTCGTCTACCGGGCTTTAATGTTGATCATCCATGCCTGGGGAACATGGGCCCTCTGCCGCTTAGTGCAGCGGTTGACCGGTGACCGCTTCTGGAGCATCATGACCAGCCTCTTCTTCTTTACAGTGCCCGCAGTTGTCTATTTCGCCATCAGCTTTCTCACCGATGTTACTGCACTGGACTTGGTACTGGTCGGCTGTTTGGCCTATTTGCGCTTCTTTGAAAGTGGGGGCAAAAAGCAACTAGCATTAGGTGCTGGTGCATTTGCCCTAGGCATGCTGCTCAAGCTCACGGCGGCGATGCTACCGATCACGATCGCAGGGGTCTGCTTGGCCGCCCTTTTCCTTCCCCGCTGGTTCGCTTGGCCCGGCATGGTGCGGGAACGCCTTTCACGCGCTGTGATAACTATCGCGGTCGGGTTGGGGTTGTGCGCGATTTGGGTGGGCTACAGCTATTACTACAACAACATGCATGGTGCGGAATATTCCTACCAAGGCACTTGGGCCATCTGGGACCTGACCTCTGAGGATGTCCGGAAGTCGTGGGGTTTTGCTCGCACGATCATGGTCCATCAGTTCTTCTCGATCCCAGCGTATGCCCTTCTGTTGCTCTCGGGCCTCTACCTCGCGTGGCATATCAGGTCCTTGCCCCGGTCGATCATTCTGCTTCTGATCTCCGTCCTTGCAGGAGTGGTTCTGTATGTTCTCTTGTGGTTCATCGCCTTGGACAATCACGATTACTACTTCATCGAGCCCCTAGTTCTCCCGATAGCCTTGGTAGTCATCACCTTATGGTACATGCGCAAGCACAACCCATCATGGCACAACTCCCTCTGGTTGAAGGGGGCATTTCTTATCGTATTTGCCTACCAAGTCCTATTCGCGATGAACAACATGCGGATGAGGCAGCAGGATTTTTCCATGGCTATGTGGCTCGGCACCAGTAATTTGGAAAAGGAGCATTGGCACGATACGCAGTACTGGGACATGAAGGGCTTGTTGGACATTGAACCTGTTGCACGAGAGCACGGGATCCGTAAGGAGGACCTAGTCGTTACCGCTCCGGACATCTCCGTATGCCAAGCCCTATACCTCTGTGACCAGAGAGGATTCAATGAGTTCGGCGGACTGACCTTGCATTGCCCGGATCTGGTGGACCGTGCCAGGCGCGGAGCAAAATACTTCTATCAGATCGGGAAGGAAAAGGACCTGCATGACCGCTTTTCAGACTGCTTGGGGACACCTCTTTTCGTACATGGGGATATAGAGGTGTACGACATTCGCCATCTTGCCGCCCAATGACCACTCGCACCCTATCCATCATCATCCCCGCCTACAACGAGGAGCGTACCGTCCACGTGCTCTTGGACAAGGTGCGGGCAGTGGAATTGATCAACGGGATCGGCAAGGATGTGGTGATCGTGAACGACGGCAGCACCGATGGCACAGTAGACGCCGTGAAGGGCTACATGGCGCAGCACCCCGACCTCGGTATCCGCTTTTTCGAGCAACCGCGGAACATGGGCAAGGGAGCCGCCATCCACCGCGGCATCCTAGAGGCAACGGGGGATTACATCATCGTGCAGGACGCCGACCTGGAATACGACCCGCGTGAGTACAACGATCTCTTGAAGCCCGTGGTGGAGGGTTTCGCCGACGCCGTGTATGGCTCCCGCTTCATCGGCAATCACCCACACCGCATCCTCTTCTTCTGGCATAGCATCGGCAATAAGATGCTCACCACCCTCTCCAACGCGTTCAACAATTTGAACCTCACGGACATGGAGACCTGCTACAAGTTGATCCGCAGCGACATCGCCAAAGGGCTTGTGCTGAAGGAGAAGCGTTTCGGCTTCGAACCGGAGGTGACGGCGAAGCTGGCCCGGGTGAAGGGCGTGCGCATCTACGAGGTGGGCATCAGCTACTACGGGCGCACCTATGCCGAGGGCAAGAAGATCGGCTGGAAGGACGGCTTCCGCGCCATCTGGTGCATCGTGAAGTACGGGCTGTGAGCAGCGCCTTCAGGGCAGTAGCCGTCCATATTCCCGCCACACGCTGGCCATGGTCCACTCCGAGCCGTCCCAAGGCGAGGCATAGTGCCAACTAAGCCCGATGCTCAAGTAGGCGAGAAGAAGCGCCGCGACCAACGCCATATACCGCACCGCCCGGGAGTAGCGCAAGGTCTTCTGTACCATCCAAGCCGCCGGAACAGCAAGGAATACCAGATACTCCACAAAGCCCCGGTGGCCGAATGCACCGCCCAGCCACCAGCTCCACCAAGAGCTGATGAGGTACCAGGCCAATAGCCATACCAACAGCACCGTGCGTCCGCCGGTGATCCCGCGAACGGCCATGATCACCAGCGCCCCCATTATGAAAAGCATCACCGGAGAATAGAGGAACCATCCGTTCCATGGATGCCAAAGCACGTCCCACAAGTGCGGATGCGACCAGAAGAAGCCTTCGCCCTTCTTGCCGTAGGTGAAGACCAGCCAACTGCCTGTGATCGCTTTCCAATAGGCCAACTGCGGCAGCACCAGAATGCCGGATGCAACAACACCCAAAGCGAACCCCTTCGGGAAGCGCACCGGCCAGCGGAGCCGCTCCAGCACCTCCCTTGAGCCGGTAGCGCGATAGAGCAAGGGCACCAGCAAGGCGATCACATTGGCTGGGCGCACCAGCGCGATCATCGTCGCGATAAGGATCAGCAGGAACAGGCGCTTTGAGGTGGGCGCATCGAGCATCCGCAACGTGGTATGGAACAGCGCCGCGAACAGGAAGAAGGAATAGACATGCGACATGCCCGGCTCCATGGAAGCGTAGTAGTAGAGGTTCGTGCAGCCGAACAAGAGAAGCACCGCGAGCAGGGAAGCCGTGTTGCCGAAGCGCGGCTTCAAGGTCCGCATCAAGAACCAGCAACCCATGGCCCCATAGAACGCCCCAGCTACACCGCGTGCCAAGGCATAGGGCCAACTATAGGCGTCCGGCGTTGCCAGGCCCAAGAGGCAGGCCGTGTGCGCCATTAGGAAGAAAGGCAACTGCAAGAGCGCCACTCCGATGGTGAACAGGCTGAGACGGGAGCTGTCGTCCAGCAGATGGACCCATGGTAGACCACGCAGGTCGTGGTGGATGAAGAGACCCGGCAGGAACTGGTAGTAGCCGAGGTCGTCGCTACCGTGGGTCAACAGCGTTCCGAGAATATGGCCTTCATGCCCGAGGAAGGACAGTAGGCAAAGCAGGAAAAGTCCCAAGGGCAGGGCAACTCCCCAGCGCATTCCAGTGCTCATGGCACGATCCAGTGCCCGTTGTACCAGAGCTTTCCGCTCAGGCTGTCGACGCGGTACACGTCCACATCGGCAACGCGGATACTGAGGTCGTCCACCCAGATGCTGTCCTGGTCATAGGGCTGGCCGCTGACGAAGAGTTTCAGTTCGTGATGCTTTCCCCCGCTGCGGAACGGGAACTCCACCATGGACCAGTCTCCTTCAATTGTCCGTGCAAAGCGTGGATCGGTATAGTAGTTCCATGCGCCTTTGCCGGTTTCCGGGTCAACATCGTCGATTCCCACGAAGGCATGGCAGCGCATGGGGCCTTGGTTGTAGTACCAGAACGAGGCGAGGTAGGTGAAACCGGTGTCCATTGCCTCTGCGGGCAATTGGGCCAGTATGTTGAAATCGCGCTTGAGGCCGGAGTAGGCGCCTTGGCCCGTGCGCACATGCGTTGCAGGCAGGCCCTCGAACCCGTCTGTGAGAAGGAAGGTGTCCGGCTTGCTGAAGTACCAAGCCCCACTTCGGTGAAGGCTATCGTGTATTGCCTGGAAGTGGTGCAGCAGTTCCAATGCCCGGTCCGCGAAAAGCTCCTTGGCCGTAATGGCAAGTAAAGTATACGGTCCGCTCCGCATCAGCTCATGGGCATGTGCGGCAGTAGCCTCATCATAACGGTCCATGGGGCTGCCGGAGAGGATGATGAGAATGGTATCGTTCGGCAGGAAGCGCGATGCGATGGGCTTGGGATACCAGTCCGGTCCCATACCTTGTATCAATGCTCGCACCTCGCCCAGCCCCGTGCGCGTAAGCGATGAGGTCATTAATGGGAAACCGGTGTGTTGCGCCACCGTTTGGCCAACGAGCAGTCCTGGCTCGTCCGCAGGGATCATGAACTCCTCACCGCCGTTGTGGAAATAAGGTAAGGTCACCAAGGCCGTGGCATGCACCTTCTTGGCCGCGATCACCACCGCCTTCATGTCCGTGGGTAATTGATCGATGTCGAAGTAGTTGGGCTGCTCAACGATGCGTTTCGCTACGTACCGGTCGAGGTAGTGCGCGTCGTCCGCGAAGAGCACGATCACGAGGACGATAAGGGCCGATGCGGCCATACGTACGCCGCCCGATCCGGCCTTTCGCCAGAGTACCCAGGACGTGCGTGCCGCCCAGATGGTGATGACGAAGTAGAACGCCCAGCCGAAACGTGACGGTGCGCGGAACTGCCCGATCACTGGCGTGTACCAGAGGCACTCCTTGCACCAGGGGTCGAACGGAAGCCCGAAAGCGAAGACCAGCATGAAGACCCCGGCGACCAGCAGGATCGCCACCTTGGGCGGAAAGACATCCGCGATGAAGGACCGCATCCGCCCGCTCAACAGGCTCCGTACGAACAGGACCAGAATGACCAGAAAGACCAGGATCGTTCCCAAGCCGATGTAGGACCAACCTTCCGCAAGCCGGTACGAGGGCAAACCGATGATCTTTTCCCAAAGCGGCGACGCGAAATAGAGGTCCGGTGCGAGCAGCGTGGAGAAGCTCATCTCGTAGGTGAAGAAGCCCGTTGGATGGAGCGTGCGGCCCACGTGCGTGTCGGTCAGCTTCTGCCACACCAGAAAGAGCAAAAGTGCCGCGACCGGTGCCAGTACCATGCCGATAACAACGCGACGCCGCGCTGCCTTGAAGACCCCTGCTAACAGCCCGCACAACAGCACCAGCACAGCGGCGATGAAGCCGAGGTAGACGTGCGTGAACAGCCAGAACTCCAAGAGGGCCAACATGCCCCAAGCCCATCTTCCCGGGCGTGCGCTGCGCCATTGGCGCAACATCAGCCAGGCAGCGCTTGGTATGGCGCAACCATAAGCCAAGGCATAGTGGGCTTGCGTGCCCCGCAGCACCTGTGGGGCCAAGAATGAGATCAACACCGCGAATACGGCCGCCAAGAGATCCGGCATGGAAAGCTCGCGCAGGATGCCGTAGAGGAATATCGCGCATAGCACGATGCTGGCCAGCATCATCAGGTTGATCACCGCCACGGTGTGCGGCAGCATCGACGGGAACACCTTGCATACGGCGCGCCACACGTTGCTTTGCAGGGGTTGTGCATCCGGGTAGTCGATGTGCTCCCCGAACGGATAGTTCATGCCGGAGAACGTGGTGATCGACGTGTCGTGCTCAGCGTGCCAGGCAAAGCTGAAGTAGTTCTTCATGCCATCGCCGTCGGTGTTGAACATATAGTGCCCCGGCGCGCGTAGCACGGCACCGAAGTACAGGAACAACAAGAGCGTCGATAACGCCACGGTGAGCCACAAGCCACGATGCTTCATGCGCCTTATTCTATGATCACGTCCTGGATCACTCCGGTGTAGTCCTTCGCCGCGAAGGGTATGAAACCTTGGTCGTAGGGCGAGCCAGGCCACCACTTGGTGTTGTGGAACTCCTGCGTCACGATCAGCTGCATCTGCACATCGCTGATGGAGGTGATGGTGCTGTCCATGTATCCCACTTCGCGCAGGTGGTCAAGGTCCGGCCCGATCCGCCAGGTGACGGACTCCGGCTTCCAGTCGATCTGGAACCAGTAATGATCTCCGCGGAAAAGCTCCGCGTCCGGCTCGAAGATCTTCTGCGTGAGCGCCCTGTAGTTGTCGTCCCAGCGCTGGCTGAGGAAGGTCTGTCCGTCATGCGAAATGCCGCTGCACCCCGCTGCGAAGTTGACGGGCGAATGGCAGGCCATATCCCAGTTCGTGCAGGCCACGGTGATCATGCCCTTCGGGATGCCGCCCTCTTTCGGGCGCTCCCAGTTGGCGCGGTTGCCGGACACGGCCACTTGTTGTGGGCGCAGCGGTGGGAACGTGGCATCGGGGCAGTACAGCGGCGTCTTCAGGACCTCGAAGTCGATCTCCGCATAGTCCACCTGTGGCACGCGCTTGTCCTTGTCGCCGCCGTAATAGTTCTCCAAGAAACCGTCCTTGGTGCAGATGCGACGATGGTTCCCGGGTGCGCCTTGGTAGATGAGCCAGATGGCGTTGGTGAGCCCCACCCACATGTCCGAGTCGTTCAACAGCGGTGTGAGCTTGCACCTGATCGAATACTTGCCGTACATCAGGCCACTGCGCGAGCGGACACCGACATTCTCCTTGCGCAGGTCTTTGGGCGTGGAGGCGGGGTTGCGCAGTTCGATGCTGTTGTTCTCCGGGTTCGAGCGCACGGTCTCGCAAGGCATGCGAGTGGTCATGGGCCGCAGGGAGACCATGCGGTTCTCCGGGAAGAAGCTGCGGTTGAAGTCGTGATCCTCCGGAGTGTATGCGTTGCCAAGCACATCGGCGATCAACGGGATGTTCTCGAAGCGCGTGGAAGGGTCCACATAATGGATGAACTGCTGGAAGGGGGCCTGTTTACGCAGCTCTTCCGTCCGCCCACATGCGTCGTTGAATGCTTCGGTGGAGATGCCTTCGGTCTCTTCCACATAGATCCCAGCACCCAGCGGTGGACGCGCGCTCACCTTCAACCGTTCCTTCGCCTCCAACACGGTCACTTGCGGAAGTTTCGCACCGGGGCCGTGGAGGAAATACCAGTACGGTTCAATGAAATGGCCCTTCTCCTGTTCGTTGATCCGCGCCACCGCTTCCGGGATCCGCGCGGCGGTGAACGCATCCTCAGGTGCCACCACCAGCAGGAAGGAGTACTCGCCTACCCGCGGGTTCCGTGCCCAACGAATGCGCTTGCCGTCCCGCACAAAGCGCTCCTCATCGCGCGGGTCGCCGTGGATCCGGAAACTGTCCTCCACCTTCAGCGCATCGTGCCCGCTGGTGCGCGCCGTGGTGCGGAAGCCTTCCGACGCGCTCTCCCAGCTCCCGTAGAAATTCTCTTCCGCCAGCGGGTGTTGCCCACCGTCCGGCAGGGTCTCGTCCATCTTGTACGATCCGTTCCGGTAGTAGAGCTTGTACTTGAAAGCCCGGCCTTTCCCAGTGGTGTCCGTCACGGTGAATGAGAAGGTGAAGCGTCCACCGTCCACCTGATGGGATGAGGGGACCGTGAACCCGCTGTCGATCGCGTCGGTGTAATCCATGGCGATGACCTTCTCCCCCTTTGGCCCCTCGGTATGCCAGTTCGTAAGCACTTTGAATTGTTCCACCCCGCCATGGCCTGAACGGCCACCATCGGCACAGCCGAGCAACACTAACGGTGTGAGCCAGAGAAGGGCCTTCATCTGCGGGGTGCAAGTTCAAGGATCATGGCCTGGGGTGCGGGCGAGGAGGCGATCCTATCCGTTCCGTCCTCGGTATCCACGTCGAAACCCGTGAGCAGGATCCCTTGGGCATTCCGCTCGGCCACCACCCGTTCGAAGTGCGTGATGTCCGTGTGCGACGTCGGGGACCAAGGACGAAGCATCGCGATGGGCGTGCCTGAGGCGTCGATCAGGTAGGCCACGCCTTCCTGAGGAACGAAGCGCCATTGCTTGTCCGTGCCACCTATGGGGACCGCATCGACAGTCGTGTTCACTGCGGCTATGCCGCCGCGGAAGCGTGCCGTGTCCGCGGGCACGCTCTTCACGGACAGTGCCGCATAGCCCATCGGGAAGCGACCACCAACGCCCATGCTGTCCAAGGCGAACGCCGTTCCTTCCGACCGGCCGGGCACTTGCGCGCTGTGGAAATAGATGTCGATGTCGTCCACGAACGCCTCCGCTCCGCCGCGCTTCCAGAAGTAGACCGAGATGATGTCCGAAGGCTCCAAGGCCACGTCGCGGATCAGGAAGTTGCAATTGAGCCTGCTGCCCCGTGCCGCGCCAGTGTCCGCTGGCAGGTCCTTCCCGAACCAAGCGACCTGCTTGCTTCCCCGGTCGATGGACACCACGGCCGTGATGAGTGTTTTAGGGGACGGCGACCACATCCAAAAGCCGACCTCCACGGCGGACAACGCGGTGGCCACATCCTGCACGCGCCGTCTTACCGCAGGAGAGTAGTCATCACCTGAAGTCATCCGGTAGGAGCGTTCACCTCCATGTGACCATTTGCGGGAAAGGCGCGAGGTATCGGACGTGGAAGGCACTTCGAAATCGAATCGCATGTTGGGGCGGATGATGCGGCCGTCCACATCGAATTTCACCGTGGACCAAGGGCCTGCGGCAAATGCGAACGGTGCTTCATCCCCCGTGATCAAGCCTCCTTCCTTGGTCAAACGCGCGGCGCCTGCGTCCGGCAATGTCCCACTGATATTGCGGGGGCTGCTACCGATCAGCATCTTCACGCTGTTCTTCACGACATGCTGCTGTGCAGTGGTCATCCATTGCCAGACCAAGAGCCCTGCCCCAACGAGGATGACCAGGACACCGATGATGCGCAGGAACCTCTTCACGCGGCGAAAGTAACCGGAATACAGGTGGGCTTCAGGGCTGCGCAGCGGTCACACCAAAGCGATATCCTTCTCCTTCACCACCGCCTCCCCGCGTAGCCGCAGGAAGAGCTGAGCCGTGGCCACCACGTCCTTCTTGCAGTAGGTGGCGATGCGTTCAATGTCCTTGTCCTCGTAGTAGACCCGCGCCACGTCAGCACCC
The DNA here is from genome assembly GCA_038234075.1 of Flavobacteriales bacterium. Taxonomy (GTDB): domain Bacteria; phylum Bacteroidota; class Bacteroidia; order Flavobacteriales_F; family PHOS-HE28; genus PHOS-HE28. The sequence continues at coordinate 65,663 of JBBSUV010000003.1, forward strand.
GAGATATCGTCCTTGGGCGTGGGAATGCCGAGGATGTGGGTGAGCAGCGCCAGCGAGGTGAAGTTCTTGCGGTCCCCGAAGCTCCACATGGTCATGGTGTCCAGGAAGCCCACTTCCCACGGTTTCAATCCGCCCACGTCGAGCAGCTTCGGCAGCTTGATGCCGTGCACGATGCAGCGGCGCGCGATCCACGGAAAATCGAACTCCTTGCCGTTGTGGCCGCACAGCCAGTGTTCTTCAGTGCTGTAGTTCTTGTTGAGCATATCCACGAAGCGATGGAGCACTTCGCGCTCGTCATCGCCGTGGAACGAGGTGACGCGCATGGCGTGGCCGATGCCTTCCCGCTTCAGCCCGCCCACACCGATGCAGATGATCTTCCCGAACTCGGAGAAGATGCCGGCCTTATCGCCGTAAACCTCTTCGGCTGTCTTCCCGCTGCGTTCCTGATCGAAGCGTGTCTTGTCCCCGAAGAGTTTCGCGGTGCGTTCATCCAGCTCACTGAACTCCTGGACGGCGGGCACGGTCTCGATGTCGAGGAAGAGGATCTTGCTGAGGTCTTTCACGTGGTCGGCTCGCATGTCTTCTTGGTTTTGAGATTTGGCAACCTTGGACTTTTTGTGGGTACTGGAGGTAAGGGATGTAAGGGATGTCAGGGAGGGGCTACCATCACCTCCATCACGCCCTTTACCTCCCTTACCCCAATCACCTCCGTTTCTTCCGATCCTCCAGACTCACAATGAATTTCAGTAATGCAGTACTCAGGCCATTCAAAAGGTCGATGGTCGGCTTAGTATCTGCTTCAGTTACAAATCCCTGACCAACGGCGATCAGCAACTGCGTCTCGATCTCCGCGACCGATCCACGGGCGTAGGTGAGACCGAGTTGAAGAAAACCGACCTTATTCCTGGCCCAACCTTCAGCCACGTTGGATGGCACCGAAACCGCAGCCCTTCTTAATTGTGATGTAAGACCGTACAACTCATCTTTAGGAAACTTACGGGTCAAGGTATATATCGTGGTGGTCAACGCCATTCCCTGTGACCACACCCAAAGGTCCTTGAACCCTTTCGCCGGCCGGCCGTCAGGCTCGGATACCATGGAGACCTCCGAACCGGGTTCAAAATATCCCTCCAACAGCCAGTCACGTTCCTGAGGGTCATAGCTTGCAAAGACATCTTCCATTTGTATGTGGGCTTGATGGTCGATCAGTACCAAGGAGAGGAACACCCTCCCTTACTTCCCTTACCTCCTTCTCATCCCTTCCCTCCCTTTCTTCCCTACCTCCTTCTCTCACTCCGGTTTCTCCGCCGCCAAAGCCCGAGCGATCTCCGTGTACTGGAACACGTCCTTCGGATGGCCCACATCGTTATGCTCCTCCCACTTCATTCCCGTGCGCACCATGATCAAGCGCTCCTGCGGGATCACCACCACATATTCGCCATGGAAACCGCGGCAGTAGTACATCTGCATGCCGTCCACCGTTGCGAGCCACCAGTAGTAGCCGTAGCGCGCGTTGGGTTCACCCTTGTCCATCACCTTCGCTGGTGTGATCGATTCCTTCCAGTATTCCTCGGGAACGATGCGCGTCCCCTTCCACATGCCGCTGTCCAACCACAATTGGCCAATGCGCCCGAAGTCACGCGCTGTGGCGTAGAGGCAGCAGAAGGCCTTGAAATCGCCATCCTTGCGGTCCTTGCCCCAGTACGCATCGTGCTCGGCGCCGAGCGGCTTCCAGATCTTCTCGCGCACCAGTTCGTCCAAGGGCTTGTTGTAGATCTTCTGTAGCACATCGCACATGATCTGCGTGCTTCCGCTGATGTAGTCGAACTCCTGCCCGGGTTCTTCGCTGCACGGCTGGTCCATCGCCAGTCGGCTCACATCGGTCCCATAGTAGCCCTTGGCATTGTCGCTGAACGGGTTGGCACCGCTCTCGCTCCAGTCCAGGCCGGTGCTCATGGTGAGCAGGTTCCACAAGGTGATCTTCTGGTGGCATCCATCGAACGTGTCGAACTCCGGCAAGTAGTGCCCCACCGGCGTCTGCAGGTCGGTGATCTTGCCCTCCTTCATCGCCACGCCCACCAGCACGCTGATGTAGCTCTTCGCCACGCTGAAGCTGTTGCTCACCGAATCTTCGCGCCAGCCGTCGAAGTAGTCCTCGAAGAGCAGGCTGTCATCCTTGATCACCACGAAGCCCACGGTGTTCAGCTTTTGGAGCGCGACCACCTGTGCATCGGTGAGTGACAGCTTGCCATAGCGCGGACTCTTTGGCCACGGCTGCGGATCGTCTGCAGGGATGGTGTTGTAGGGGAAGAAGTTGCGGTCGTCGATCTCCGGTCCTCCGCGCCCTTTCAGGTAGGTGAAGCGCACGCCCTTCACCAAATGGCCATTACCGGTGACATAGCAGAGGGCGATCAGTATCGCGATGATACCGACGAGCCAGAGGAGGAACTTGATGAGGGTGCGCATGGTGGAGTGTTGCGGTCCGAAAGTAAGTGCCTGAGCGCACTTCTATTGAACACGCTACCTTTGGTATATGCGGAAGCACAAGAGAGAAGCTCGGGAAAAGAAGGTGAAGAAGACTGCAGGGGAACAATCCGCTCAGCCAGTTCCTAAATTGCTCGATGCCAAGAAATTCCACGGCATTATTCCGTCGTTCTCGAAAATTACGTTGGAGGAAATGCGCTCTTGGCGCGATGACCGGTAACTTGATCTTCGCAACAAGAAGCTTGAACAAGCGAACTCGCCTGCTCTGAGCGAATTGCTTCACACCAGTTCCACGTCGAACAGGTCCGCCAGCTACTACTTCAAGCGATGCTCGCCTCTTCCAGCATTACCGCAGATCGAACACGTTCTCGGCGCAGAAGCCTTCAAGACTCCTCCACCTCCAGCAGCGCCGCAGGAATGAAGAACAAGTCCAGGTCGTGGTCGTAGGCCAGGAACTTATCGCTCCACGCGGGGCCGAACTTTTCCTTGAAGGAGCGCAAGCCCTTGTAGTGGGAGAAGCGTGCGATGCGCTCATAAGCGAATTTCAAGGCGCGCTCCGGGAGGTCCTTCGCTTGGGTGATGCCGGACATGGGCACCAGCCCGAGGTTCACATGCGTGTAGCCTTCCGCCTTGAAGTGCGCGAAGAGCTTCACCATCAGGAAATCGGTGACGTAGCCCGGAGCATCCTCAACGGTGCGTAACAGGTCATAAGTAGCCTCGCCCGGCACACCGTCCGGAATGATGTTGGTGAAGGCCAACACACGGCCACCTTCATTCTCCACGGTCAGGATCGTATCCTGCCGAAGCTGCGCCTCATCGTACACGCCTTGTGAGAAACCCGCTTCCTGCTTACCCGTTGCCAGCCATTCCGTGCTGACGGACTTCAACTTCTGGAGCACGCCATCGGACACCGGTGCTGGATAGGTCACCAGTACCAGCCCTTCGCGCTCCGCACGGCTCAGGCTATTGCGCAGCGTCTTCTGGTCCTTGCCCGCCAGATTGAACGAGGTGAGATCGAGCACGGCCTCTTGGCCGATCGGCAGGACCTTCTTGCCCATGGCCTTCAGTCTTGCAGCATCGGTGGCACCCACCCGGTAGTACACCGGCCGCAGGTTGTTCTCCCGGCAATTAATGTCGAACGCATGCACCAACGCATCACGCTCCGCATCGGTCGCCGCCGTCGGCATGCCCAAGACGATCGCATAGCCCTTGGCCGTTCCGTACGAAACGAATCCTTGGCTGCCTTCGGGCAGGAACAGTTGCTTGTCCGCTAACAGCTTGAACTGGTCCAATGGCGAATCACCCCATTTCTGCAACATCGCCTTGGCCCTTTCGTGTTCCTCGCTGTCCGTGCTGCTGTCAGCGGTCCATGGGCGCCACAAGGCGTAAAGGCCGAAGGTGATCGCGCAGGCGAAGGCCACGCGCAGGCCCACGATGAACTCCTTGGCGAAGTGCGTATGCGCCACCAGCCCGTCCTGGCCGAATAGGAAGACGACCTTCAAGGTGTTCGCGATGGACTGGCGCAAGGTGAAGTCGATGTTGAAGTCGCGCCGATCGAGGAAATAAAAGCCCACGATACCGAAGACCAGCACGCCACCGATCGAGGCCACCAGCACGGTAATGCCGGTGTAGCGCTTGCGCCGATCGCCTTTCACGCGGTACTGAGCGTGTGTATAGAGCAGCACGAGGACCATGATCAGTGCCAGGACGGCCCCCATTATGGCGAAGTGCTTACCGAGGTGTCCGACCATCGAGGCCAGCGCCAGCAGCAGTGCGAACCACCACGCCAGCCGCAAGCCGCGCACCAGCGCCACGGAGACGAAGAGCAGCAGCAACCCGGCAACCAGGATGGTGATCGAACTGGCATCGATGGTGGCCGAGGGGACCAGCCCGTGCAACACACGCATGCGGTGGGCAGCCGCAGGGCTTGCTGCGGAGACGATGTTCACCACGCCCAGGATCAATGCCATTAACGCAGGCAACAGGCGCAGCGTGAGGCTGCTGCGGCCGCGGATGAAGCTGAGCACACCCCAGACCAAGGGCAGCCAGAATTCGAACAAGCGGAAGAGTAGTACGGCGGCGAGCGCCTGTGCTTCATGCACTCCATAACGTGTAAGTACCACGGTCATCGATACCTCGATCGCGCCGAGGCCGCGCAGGAATGGTGAAGCGATCAACAGCAACACCGCCACCACATAGCCCACCGCCGCCAGCTCCCAATGCCCACCCAGGCCCAAGGCTTGCATCGCCACATAGAGGTGCGCCATGCCCACGAATTCGATCGCCATTGAGGCCAGAAGCGTTTTCACCACTTCGCTGCGTTTCACATGGCCTTGGCCCATTTCCTCCAGCACAGCGCCCAAGGAGGGATCCAACTTGGTCGCCCAGCGTGCCGCCCAGCCTTGGTGTGTCAGCGAGCGGACCAGCCACAACAACAAAACGATGAGCAGCACCAATGCGACAAAGGCGTAGGCGATATCGCTGGAAAGCCCATGGACCAGGAAGAGGTATCCCAGCACAGGGACCGCCACCACCACCACCGTTATCAGGCCAGCGATGGCGTAGATCGTGGAAGCGAAATGGATCACCGTTGGACGTTCCCCACGCTCCTCCAAACTGCGGGTGAACAAGGCGAGCGAGGTGAAGCCTCCTGCCGGAAGGAAGACGCTCGCCAGGTTTCTCCGCAGGTACAGGTTCACCGCCTCGCCCCACGTGATCCTGCCGCCAACTGCGCGGAAGCCATACACATACATCGCCGCCTGCAACAGCACATAGACCACCATCAACACCAAGCCGACCAGCACCCAGCCCGGCCTTGCAGCGCTGAGACCGTGGACGATACCATGCAGTTCATGCGGCTCGTGGCGGAAGAAATAGACAGCGAGCAAAATGCTCATGATGCCCATTGTCACCTGGAACGCACGGCCCAGGTCCAAGCGCGCCCAAAGCGTTCTTAAGCGGGACATCCAGGGGTTCTGCCGTTTCCGAGGTTCATGGACCAAAGGCCGATTCAAATGCTTCGCTCCCGGTTCATGCTTCTATACATGGCCCAAGCGAGGGTGAGCAAATAGACGTAGTAAACAACAAGGTATGCACGCTGCCAAAGACCGAGCCCCCAGCACAAACCGGCCTTTGCCGCACCAAAGAGCAGCATGAACAGACCGCCAAGCAACAGCGTGGCCCAGGATATCGCCCGCAGGCGCGGTCCTTGCACAGGCGGTCTTAAAAGCCACACCAGCGGTAGCAGGTATAACGCGGCAGACCCCATCACGCTCATTGCGGCATGGAGCTTCCCCATCACCGTTAGCACTCCGTCGCTATGGTTGAACGGGAAGATCCCGGATCCCAAACCCTCTCCGATGGCATAAAGCATAAGGAGCCAGGCAGCCAAGCTCATCCGCTTTGCCGTTGGCCAGAACGCCTGCTGCAGTCCCCATGCGAACACGAAGAACAGTAACGCAAGGCATAGGCTCCAAACAGTGAACCATCCAGCGACCGGGCTGCCTGCCGCTCCCAGGATGCTTTCCGACTGCATCACAGGGTTGTATCCGGGATAGGAACCTGCGAGAATTTCGGGGACCACGACGTCACCTGCACAGGCCAGCAGACAGGAGATCACGCCGGCTTTGACCCATGCTGAAGAAGGAGCGCTCATCGTTGTGAATGATCCGTACAGTGCGCTATGGAACGAGGCATCAGAAGGTCGGCAGAAGTGACAAAGTACGGTCCGGATCCATGGAAGCCGCCGGTGACGACCGGTGCACGTCCGGATCACACTACCAGCTCGACATCGAAGAGGTCCGCCAGTTCCAGCTTCAGCCGGTCCTTTACCCCTTGCATGTCGATCAGCCCACCCAGTTCCTTCGCCATGCAGGTGACGCCCTTGTCGGTGATGCCGCAAGGCACGATGTGGTCGAAGTAACTGATGTCCGTGTTCACGTTGAACGCGAAGCCGTGCATAGTGACCCAGCGGCTGGCCTTGATACCGAACGCGCAGATCTTCCGTGCCTTGGCGGGGTCATCGCCATCGAGCCATACGCCGGTCAATCCATCGATGCGCCCTGCCTTGATCTTGTATGCTTCCAGCGTGCCGATCACCGCCTCCTCCAAGGTTCGCAGGAAGCGGTGCACATCGGTGAAGTGGTGATCGAGGTCGAAGATGGGATAGCCCACGATCTGGCCCGGGCCGTGGTAGGTGATGTCGCCGCCGCGATCGATCGGGAAGAACTGGACGCCGGCTTCCCGCAGGCCCTCCTCGTTCAACAGGAGATGCGAGGCCTTACCGCTCTTGCCCAAGGTATAGACGTGCGGATGCTCACAGAAAAGAAGGTGGTCCTCCGTGGGCACTTGCTGCTCCGGCGGCAGGTCGCGGTTGGCCACCTTCCGGTCGATGATGGCTTGGAATAGCTTCTTCTGGTAGTCCCACGCAGCAGCGTATTCAATGGGGCCGAGGTCTTGAAAATGGATCGTTTTCACACCGCAAAGATCGGATTGAATGCTTTAACCGCAGAGGAATGCGTTGTTGGTGATGCGCCATTCCAACGCGGCCGCAAGCCCGAATACATCCCGCACGTCATCGCGAAGCCCGCATTTGGGGCTGAAGCGATCTCAGGCAACGGAGCTCGATCCCTCTAGCTCGTAATGAACGGGACCTGTCTCCGGAGCCATTCGTCCCTCTATCAGGGGCGGGTACACTGACGCTCTCAAGTAAGAGATCGCTTCCCGGCTCGGAGGCCGGGACCGAAGACTCCTCGCGATGACTATAGGTGGATCTCGTTGCATGCTTTACGATCCGCGTCCTCTGCGGTTAAAATCCTTCCACGATAAAGCCCTCCGTAAATTCGCGGTGCCAATGCCCTCTTCCATAGACGTCCGTGACAAGGTATCCCTGCTGCCCAACGGGCCCGGGGTGTATCAGTTCTATGACAGCGATGGCAAGATCCTCTACGTCGGCAAGGCCACCAACCTCAAGAGCCGCGTCAGCAGCTACTTCGCGAAGAACCACCCCGACGGCAAGACCCGGGCGTTGGTGAGCCACATCGCCGACCTGCGCACCATCGTGGTGGAGACGCCCTATGATGCGCTGTTGCTGGAGAACTCACTGATCAAGGAATATCAGCCGCGCTACAACATCATGTTGCGCGACGATAAGAGCTATCCGTGGATCCGCATCCGCAACGAGCATTATCCGCGCATCGAGGGCATGCGCAATCCCGAGGACGATGGCTCGGAATACATCGGCCCCTTCGCCTCCGTGCGCGCAATGCGTACGCTGCTGAAGCTCGTACATCAGCTCTATAAATTGCGCACCTGCAACTACGACCTCAGCCCGGCGAACGTCGCCAAAGGCAAGTACAAGCGCTGCCTGGAATACCACCTCGGCAACTGCAAGGCACCCTGCGAAGGATTGCAGGATGAGGCGGAGTACAACGCGAACGTCGCACAGGCCAGGCAATTGGTGAAAGGACGCATCAGCGGCGTGGTGCGGCTGCTGAAAGAGCAGATGCACGCCCATGCCGAAAAGCTCGAATTCGAGCAGGCCGAAGAGGTGCGCGATCAGCTCGAGCAGTTGGAGAAGTACCAGGCCCGCAGCACCGTGGTGAACCCGGACATCGGCGATGTGGACGTGTTCGGGCTGGCGCGGAACACCTTCAGCACCTACGTGAACTACCTGCGCGTGATCGATGGCGCCATCGTGCAAGGCATCACCATCGAGCTGAAACGCAAACTGGACGAACCGGACGACGAGGTGCTGCAATTCGCCATCGCCGAGCTGCGCCAGCGCTACCGCAGCAATGCGCCGGAAGCCATCGTGCCCATGGAGCCGGGCATCGACATGCCGGACCTGCGCTTCACCGTACCCCAACGCGGCGACAAAAAGCACCTGCTGGACCTGAGCGTGCGCAACGCTCAGTACTTCATGCTGGACAAGCAAAAGCAGGAATCACTGGTGGACCCCGAGGCGGCCACCAACCGCATCCTCGAACAGCTCAAGCAGGATCTGCGCCTCAGCGAGCTGCCGCGCCACATCGAATGCTTCGACAACAGCAACACCCAGGGCACCGACCCCGTGAGCGCCTGCGTGGTCTTCAAGGACGCCAAGCCCAGCAAGAAGGATTACCGCCACTTCAACATCCGCACGGTGGTAGGCCCGGACGATTTCGCCAGTATGGAAGAAGCCGTGGAACGACGTTATGCACGGTTGGTGACAGAGGGCGAACCTCTGCCGCAACTCGTGGTGATCGATGGCGGCAAAGGCCAGTTGCACGCCGCACTGAACGTCTTCGACCGGCTCGGCCTACGCGGGAAGATCGCTGTGGTGGGCATCGCGAAGAACCTCGAGGAGATCTTCTTCCCCGGCGATCCATATCCGCTTTACATCGACAAGCGCAGCACCAGCCTGCGACTGATCCAGCACATGCGCAACGAGGCGCACCGCTTCGGCATCACGCACCACCGCAGCAAGCGCAGCAAGCGCACCGTGCGCACTGCTTTGGAGGACATCCCCGGAGTCGGCCCCGGCACCGCGCAGAAATTGCTCAAGCGTTTCGGCTCCATCAAAGGCATCCGTGAAGCGAGCAGCGAAGAGGTGGTAGCAGAGATCGGTGCGAAGAAGGCGGAGGTGGTGCTGAAGGGGTTGGCTGTGGTATCTTTGAATGAGACCCAAGCCAATGACCAAGCTCGACCTTAAGCAAGCCGCCATCGCCAAGCAGGTGTTCAACACTACGGACGAGCAGGTGCTGGACCAGGTGAAAGCCGTGCTTGAATCGCAGAGCGATACATGGTTCCAAAGCCTGCCCGCCAAAGTGCGCAAGGACATTGAGGCCAGCTTGGCCCAAGCGGATCAGGGAGAAACGGTGAGCCACAAGGAGGCCATGAAGCAGGTGCGGGCATCGCGAAAGAAGTAAGGTGGACGCCCAAGGCGATCGCCAACTACCTCGATGTGCTGAAGTGGTTGCGTATTCACTGGACTGCCAAAGAGGAGCAGCGCTTCGTTGATGATGTGGAGAAGACGATCCGGTATATCCTGAAGTATCCGCAGGGCTTCCGTAGTGCTGGCCATGAGCGTTTGCGGGAGGCTCCGATCAAGCCATACAACCTGCTTCTTTATCGGATCGACGCGAAGGCCATTGTCATCATTGGCCTGTTCGATATGCGCAAGCACCCAAAGACGCTACGGGCGCTGAAACGCGGTTGGTATAAAGAATAAGCAGAGATCGGTGCGAAGAAGGCGGAGGTGGTGCTGAAGGGATTGACCTCAGTAGCGTGACCAAGCCACCACGCTTACCATTCACGCAAGCTTCAGCCCCTTTATCCCCTTGAAGTGCTTCTGGTTCAAAGTGAGCAGCGAGCAATCGTGTGCCATGGAGGTGGCTGCGATGAGCTGATCCGCAAAATGCACTCCCAGATCACGTGCCTCATGCGCCATAATGCCCCTGAAGTGCTGCGAAACCTCCATGGTGAACGGCAGAATGTGGAACTGCTTGTTCAATTCACGTTGGGTGGCATTGTACTCCGCCCTGTTGCGGACCCCGGCCAGCACCTCCGCCACCACGACATCGCAAAGCACCAGCTGTTGACCGGCCACTTTTTCCAAGGCCGCCATGGCCCGGGGCTCATTTCTGATACGACCTATCAGGATGTTGGTATCGATCAGGACCGCTTTCATGCGCGCTCACGCAATTCCTTCGCAGTAACGGGATTGTCCTTCCAGATCTCACTCAGCTTGGCGAATGGATCTTTCTCCTTTGCTGCCTCCCGCTCGATCAGTTCCACCACCAGCGCACTGATGCTCTTGCCACGACGGCGGCTGAGCTTCCGGGCGGTAAGCTTGAACTTAACGGGAACGGACAGGGTGAGCTTTGTCGTCATCGGAGTTACGTACGTGATGACGAAGATACGTAACATGGTTCGCAGGTGTTACTTTGATCGCTGTATCGGACGTTAGCATGCCAAAGGTCTCCGTCATCCTCCCCATCCACAACACGGCCTCCATGCTCGATGCCGCCGTCGCTAGCATTGCCGCACAGAGTTTCACGGACTTCGATCTGCTATTGATCGACAACGCATCCACGGACGAAAGCAACACGATCGCCAAGCGTTGGGCTGAGAAGGATGATCGCATTCACTTGATCGAAGAACCGATCCTCGGCATCGCGCATGCGCTCAACACAGGACTCCTGCATGCTCAAGGCCGTTACATGGCCCGTATGGATGCCGACGATATCAGCCATCCGGAACGCTTTGCGAAGCAGGTCGCATACTTGGATGAACATCCGGAGATCGGCGTGTTGGGAACGCAAACAACGTTCAGCACAACCGTGGAAAAGAGCAGTGGCATGCGCTGGTTCACGCAGTGGCAGAATGCCATCCTATCGCCACATGACCACTACGTGAAACGCTTCGTGGATGCGCCACTCGCACACCCTACCGTAATGTTCCGCCGCGAGCTGGTTGTACACCATGGGGGCTACAACATCAGTCCACTGCCTGAGGATCACGAGCTCTGGCTGCGCTGGATGGACGCTGGGGTGCGCTTTGCGAAACTGCCCGAGGAACTGCTCACTTGGAACGACCATGCGCAACGGCTGAGTCGCACGCATGATAATTACAGCGTGCATGCGTTTTTCACCACCAAGGCAAAGTGGCTCGCCAAATGGATGAAGCGGGAGTTGGATGGTCGTCCCATCATCATCGCTGGCACCAGCGCTATGTGCCGCGATCGTGCACGAATGTTGGAGGCGGAAGGGATCAACGTTCACGCCTTCACAGATGTGAAGCCGCGCGTTGTTCCCAGTTATGCGTTCATACCGCACGGCGAGCTTCCGCCTTCGGGCGAAGCCTTTATCATCTCCTTCATTTCGCAGCGCGGCACCGGTGTTCGCATTGCGGAATTCCTTGTTTCGCGGGGACTTGTGGAAGGTGAGGATTTCGTTTTAGCGGCATAGGGTCGTTGACTGGTTAACTTGGCACTATCCATGGAATCCTCCACAGCCCCATCCTCGTTCAGGACCAATGAACTGGTCGCCCTCCGCACCCATTTCGAAAGCGCTGCCACACGGCCATACCAAGCCCGCCGCGATGCCTTGAAGGCACTGAGGCGCGCGATGAAAAAGCACGAAGAGGAATTGGTGGAGGCCATGCACGCCGACATGCGTAAGCCACGCTTCGAAGCCTACATGGCGGACATCGGTCTGGTGTATTCCGAGATCAGCGATGCACTGGATAACCTGAGTGAATGGATGCAACGCATGGATGTGTCCACACCGATCAGCCTGTGGCCCGCGAGCAGTGCGGTCCATCCGGAGCCGTTGGGCGTGGTGCTGATCGTCTCTCCGTGGAATTATCCCGTGGTGCTTGCGCTTTCACCGCTGGTGGGTGCCATCGCGGCCGGGAACTGCGCAGTGTTGAAGCCCAGTAATGAAGCGCCAAGGACCTCTGAAGTTTTAGAGCGGATCACTACCGAAGCCTTCCGCAAAGATCATGTGCTCGTTGTTCAGGGATCCGGTAGCGCCGTGGTGCCGCCGTTGATCGATGCCTTCCATTTCGATCACATCTTCTTCACCGGAAGCACCAGCGTGGGTCGGAAGATCCTGGCGCAGGCCGCACCGCAGCTCGTGCCCGTCACCTTGGAGCTCGGCGGAAAAAGCCCGGCGATCGTGGACCGGAAAGCGAACATCGACCAAGCGGCGAAGCGCATCGCATGGAGCAAATTCTTCAATGCAGGTCAGACGTGCATCGCCACCGATCATGCCTTGGTCCATGCCTCCGCGATGGAGCCCTTCCTCGCTTCCTTCGCGAAGCACACCGACTACTTCTACGGCAAGGAGCCGCGCCAAAGCCCGCATTTCGCACGGCTGGTGAATGACAAGAACTTCGAACGAGTGAGAGGGTACCTCGGCGATGGCCGCATCCTGATCGGCGGGGAGTATGATGTGAGTGAACGATACATCGCACCCACCGTGCTGACGGAAGTTCCTCTTGAAAGCTCGGTGATGAAGGAGGAGATCTTCGGCCCGATACTACCGGTGATCCCGTGGAACGAACCGGAGGAGGTGCTCGCGATCGTGCGCCGGAACCCCACGCCGTTGGCGCTCTATGTCTTCAGCAAAAGCCGTTCGGCACAGCGCTATTTCACGGAACGCATCGCCTTTGGCGGCGGGTGCATCAACCATTGCCTGCTGCACTTCGGCAACCCGGAACTTCCTTTCGGGGGCGTGGGCACCAGCGGCATGGGTCGCTACCACGGCAAGCAAAGCTTCGATCTCTTCAGCCACTACAAGGGCATCGTACGTGCTGGATCCTTACCTGAGCCAGGCATCCAGTATCCACCCTACTCCAGTTGGAAAGAGCGCGTTCTGCGCTGGGCGCTGAAGTGATCGATCACGGCTCCACCAACCGCTCCGCGCGTTTCGGCAACAGGCGGTCGCGCACCAGTAGCATGTGCTTCTCGTCGCACTCCAACGAGGCCACGCAGCGGCCCTGCTCCATGGTGGTGAAGGTGCGTGGACCCGCAATACCGTTGGTCTGGCAGAATTCTTCCACGTGATGGCAGAAGTGCTCGGCCGTGGGCTTGGCATCCGGTCCGAGGAAATCCCAATGGAAACGAAGAGTAGGCATGATATTTCAGATATGCGGCGCAAAGATCTGCATTCAGGCTGACCGGGGCGGATCCAAATAGCCTGCATTTCATTGCGTCGGTTGCGAGCTTGGCTGCCGAAGGCATGCCGTTGCGGTCCAACTCTTGGCATTCCCTTTGCGCTCTTTGAGTCCTTTGCGGTTAAGATCCACCACACTTACCTGTGGTAAATTTGCACCATGTCGAAAAGAACAGCATCACCCGGAAAAGGAAAGGCGGTCAGCCCCTTGTTCCGATCGGCCAACTACATCAACGGCGTTTGGAAAAAGACCGGTGATGGCACGTTCAACACCGTGCTGGACAAATACCACGGCACTATGCTGGCCAAACTTCCGCAGGCCACAGCGGACCAGATGGAAGAGGCCATCGCCGCCGCCCATGCCAGCAGAGGTACGTTGCACGCGCTGAGCGCTGGCGAGCGCAGTCAAAAGCTGGAGGCATTGGCAAAACTGATCGAACAGCGCGCGGATGATCTCGCGATGTTGATCGTGCAGGAGGGCGGAAAACCCATTGGCTATGCCAAAGGCGAGATCGCTCGCTGCATCACCACTGTGCGCACCGCAGCGGCCGAGGCGGTCCGCTTCACCGGCGAAATGACACCGATCGACTTCGGAGCCGGTGCAGGGAAAACAGCTTTCACCAAGCGCTTCCCCATTGGCGTCATCGGCGCGATCACTCCTTTCAACTTCCCGCTGAACCTGGTGCTGCACAAAGTGGCCCCGGCGATGGCCGTCGGCTGCCCCGTCGTACTGAAGCCTGCCCATCAGGCGCCCTTGAGCGCACTGGCCCTTGCCGGAATGATGGAAGAGATCGGCTGGCCAAAAGGCGCGTTCAGCGTGTTGACCTGTCAAACACCCGTTGCCGAGCTGATCGTGAAGGACGATCGCGTGGCCATGCTCAGCTTTACCGGCAGCGACAAGGTCGGCTGGCACCTGAAGGCGTTGTCCGGAAAGAAGAAGGTGGCATTGGAACTCGGCGGTAACGCTGCCGTGATCATCGACAAGGGTACCGACCTGGCAGCGGCAGCCAAAAGCGTCGCCATGGGTGCCAACCTCTACGCCGGGCAAACGTGCATCAGCACCCAGCGCATCTTCGTGGTGAAGGCCGAGTTCGAAAAATTCAAGGTCCTGTTGGTGAAGGAATACAAGGCGCTGAAAGCCGGAGACCCGGCCGATCCGGCTATTTCTGTCGGGCCGATCATCGACTCGGGGCACTTCGAGCGCATCAGTTCCTGGGTGAAGGAAGCGACGAAAAGCGGAGCGGAGCTTTTAGCGGGTGGCAAGGCCGTGGATGCCAAGCGCAACGTCTACGCAGCGACACTGCTCACCAAGACCAAGCATTCCATGAAGGTGGACTGCGCAGAGGTCTTCGGTCCCATCGCCATTGTGGAAGCCGTGAAGGACTTTGCCCAAGGCATCGCACGGGTGAACGACAGCAACTACGGCCTGCAGGCAGGTGTGTACACCAACAACTTCGAACACGTGAAACAAGCGCACGAAGAGCTGGAGGTAGGCGGGGTGATCATCAACGGTATCCCCGGCTTCCGCATCGACAGCATGCCATACGGTGGCATCAAGGACAGCGGCCTGGGGCGCGAAGGCCTGAAGTACGCGATGGAAGAGATGAGCGAGCCGCGGTTGATCGTTTACTGAAGTTCCTACCGCAACGACGCTACGACGCAACGAATGCGCAACGCCTGAAACATAGTTGCGCAAAGGCCGCGTTCTCTCGGTTCGGTCTTTCCCTGCATTTCGTGGCGTTACCGTTGCGTCGCCGCGTCGTTGCGGTTCAATCCTTCTTCTCCAGCGCATTCACCCGTTCCACCAGCTTATCCAAGTTCCGGAAGTGGATGTAGTTCTTGCGGTACTTGCTAGCCTCCCATGCCGGTGAGCCCATGTAGCTCTCGCCCGGCTTGGTGTCCTTGCTGATGCCGCTCTGGGCCGCGATGATGGTGCCGTCGGCTATCTTCAGGTGCCCTATGATGCCCACCTGACCGCTGAACATGCAGTTCTTGCCGATCTTGGTGCTGCCCGCCACCACGCCGCCCGCCGCGTAGTAAGTATTCTCGCCCACCTCCACGTTGTGCGCGATGTGGATCAGGTTGTCGAATTTGACGCCTTTCCGCAGGATGGTGGAACCCAGTGTGGCGCGGTCGATCGCGCAGTTGGCGCCGATCTCCACATCATCCTCGATCACCACGTTGCCGATCTGTGGGACTTTCTTGCCTCCGCCGGGGCCGACGGCGAATCGGAACCCATCGCTGCCGATCACCGTGCCGCTGTGGATGATGCAGTCCTTGCCCACCACGCAGTCCGAATAGATCTTCACTCCGGCATAGATGGTGGTGTTGTCACCAATGGAAACGTTGTCCCCGATGTAGGCTTGCGGGTAGATCTTCACGTTGTTGCCGATCCGTGCATTCTCACCGATGAAGGCCAGCGGACCGATGTAGCAATCCGTTCCGTGGATCGCACCTTCGGAGATCACCGCCTGTGGAGAAACTCCTTTCTTGTTCCGCTTGATCTGGTCGTACATCTCCAGGACCTTCGCGAAGGCGCCTTGCGCATCCGCCACCCTTACGAGCGTGGTCTTCACCGGTGCGGTCAACGGAAAATCGTTGCCGATGATCACCACCGAAGCCGTGGTACCATAGATGTAGTGCGTGTAGGCCGGGTTGGCAAGAAAGGAGAGCGAACCCGAGCCGCCCTCTTCGATCTTTGAAAGGCGCGAAACGGTGGCTTGCGAGTCCCCTTCAACCGTTCCTTGAAGGAGTTCAGCGATCTGGGCGGCAGTGAATTGCATGGTGATGGAATGTGGCAACCAAGGTAGGTTCGTTAAACCGTCCGCATCTTTTTCGCGACCCCGGCGCGGGATACGGGGCGACAACAAATAGCGGAGAGGCCACTTGAAAACCGCGCCCAGCGCGATTTTCAAGTGGCCTCTCCAAGAGCGGATGTCATTCCGGGCCTCGACCCGGGATCGCGACAATGACTGCGAAGAGGAACTACTTCACCTCCGCCAACTTCCCTTTCAGCATGTTGATCACCCCGATCTCCGTGGCGTCCACACCCTTTTTCTCCGCGAGATACCAGCTGGCCCAATCGCCGAGGTGGATGAGATACAACTGACGTTCGAGCCGGTCATCGCCCTTGCTCCAAACCTCGAAGACGTTCGGCGTGTACTTGGCAATGACCTCCTTGTTGATCTCCATCCGCATTTGGCTGCGCTCATGGTCGTCCGCATGGCGGAAAATGATCACGGCCAAGCTCTTGTCACCACCGGCCCAGCCCACCAGTTCGTTGTGGTTCATTTCCGGGATGGCGTGGTGCCAGCACAGTTCCTTGCTGTTCTC
This sequence comes from Flavobacteriales bacterium, assembly GCA_038234075.1. Classification (GTDB taxonomy): domain Bacteria; phylum Bacteroidota; class Bacteroidia; order Flavobacteriales_F; family PHOS-HE28; genus PHOS-HE28. Next base: position 82,138 of record JBBSUV010000003.1, read on the forward strand.
GTTCAGCTGCTGTCGGAATCGGATGCTCACCGCCTCCGTGGCGGCTTCACTGTAGATGACGACACGCTTTCCGTAGATCTTCCCGGCGAGCTCTTTGGCCTCGGTCTTGATCGCCTCTTGCCCGGACTTCAGCTTTTCGGCTGCACGGGCCATAGAGGTCTCAAAGTCACTCTTGATGATCCCGAAATGCTTCAGTATGAAGAACTGCTGGGTGAGCGAATAGGCCAACATGGTACGTGGCGGATTGCCACCGGGGATCACGATGTGGTCCAAACCTTTCGCCTTGGCTGTCTCCAGCATGCTGCCGCCACTTGTGATGCAGACCACACGTGCTCCGTTGTCCATGGCCTGATGCATGGCGGCCAAGGTCTCCTCAGTATTGCCGCTGTAACTGCATGCGATCACCAAGCTGCCTTTCCCCACATAGGCGGGCAGGTAGTAATTGCTGTACACCTCTATAGGGCAGGTGGCCTCACCCGCCACGACCTGTGCTGCGATCCGGCCTCCGATGCCACTTCCGCCGAGGCCCGTGACGACCACATTGGTGTAAGGCCCATTGGGAGCGCCAAGTTTGGCGTTGCGGCCGATCTTAAGCGCTTCTTGAAGGTGGTCGGGGAAATCACGGATGAGGTCGTACATGATGCTGGCGTCGGAAAATGTGTCTGGTCCGGTGTAAAAATAGGCTGCTCATACGCGCAACAGCGGCACAGGTTGTGGAGGCGTCCCCGTTTTGCGCTGGAAAGCCATAAGCTCCAAGCCTTAAGCTTGAAGCTTATGGCTTGGAGCTTATGCGAATAACCCAAGCAAGGTGCATTCTATCCGTGCTCACTTCGGCACTTCCGTCAGCTCACATTCGGAAGGTTCGATGCTCTTGAGCTCCTTCATCTTCAGGAAGGTGTCGTTCACCTGCTGGGTGATGCTGGTGCCCGCAGCCAATGCACTCACTTTCTCGAACCAGCACTTGGCCTTCGCACGGTCCATTTCGGTCGTGCTGTACAGGTAGTAGAGGCCCATGTAGTTGTATGCCTCCTCCAAGTCGGCTTTATGGCTCTCCTGCTCCTCCGGCTTCATCTTGCGGATCACCTCTTCGTAAAAGGGCTTGGCGCTCCACGATTTCACCTCGGCTGTGTCCATGCCAGCCTGTGCCCGTGCCCGGTAGAGATAGCCTTGGTAGATGTTCGGCTGCTTGGCGATGTACTCCGCCCAAGCGCTGTCCGCGGTCTGGTACAATTTGGCGCGGTTCGCCATGGCACCGAGGTAATACCAATCGTTCACTTCAGGTTTACCCCCTTTGTTCCGCTCGCGCATGGCGGAAACGGCTTTCCCGTAGGCTTTGGCATCCGTGAAGGCCTTGGCTGCTTCCAGGAAGAGATAATCCTTGGCATTGTCCATACGCGCTGCCTTCAGGTACATCTCGGCGGCAAGGGAGTCGTACGGCGTTAGCGTGAAGCTCACCTCCGAGGAACCATCCGCGTTCTTCTTTGTGCCGGCGTACTTAGCAACATTCCCGTTCACCTGGGCGGTGCCGTTGGAGTCAATGGTGACAGGCGGGTTCTTCACGAGGTCCTTCGCCAAGCCTTGGTAGATCTTCCCTTGGTACTCATAGTCCAAACTGATCACCTTGTCGGCGGGTTGCTGGGCGAAGTATTCCTTCATGGTGGAGTCCGCAGCGGCGAAATCGCCCTTTTCGGTAAGGTCGAACGCCTTGAGACGCTTCAATACTATGTTCTTCACACCTTCATTCTCAAGCGCTTGGATCTCGCTCAAGCTCTGGTCATACTTCTTCACGAGGAAAAGGAACTGTGCATTCCGCACGCGCGCACTGGTGCTGCCGCTGTTCAGTTGCAGATACTTCTGCATGTCGGCATTGGCCTTGTCGAAGTCGCGGGCCATGAAGTAGGCTTCCGCACGCCCACTGTATGCCGGGGCGAAACCTGGATCCAGGGTGATGGCATTGGTGTACTCGTCGATGGAGCTGGGGAAGTTCTTCGCCCGGTAATACATGAAGGCCTTGCGCGCGACAGGCTTCGCATTCAGGGGGTCCAGCTGCATGGCCATTTTGTAGTTCTCCAGCGGGGCCGAGCCATCGCGTGGGTTCCTCTCGAAAAGGGCATCGCCCTTCAGGATGTAAACCTCCGGGTCCTTCGGATAAAGATCGATCGACTTTTGGATCAGAGCAAGCGCCGCCGTGTAGTCAGGCGACTGACCGGCCAGCAGACCCTCGGCTACTTCCCGGTAGGTGGCTGCGGTCTGAGCTTTACTGTACTTGTTGGTCTTGAGCTCCGCGATCTCCGTGGCTTTTGCGAACTGCGCCTGCGCCTCGTTGGCCTTGCCTTGGCCTTGCAGCACCTTGCCCAATCCGGCATAGTTCAGCGCAAAGCTCGGGTTCACCTCAACGCCTTTCCGGTACGCCGCCTCCGCGCTATCCGACCGGTCCTCGGCATAGTAATTCTCGCCCAAATAGAACCACGCCTCTCCGCTGTTCGGAGAACTCTGCACGATATGCTTGAACGCTGCCGTGGCCTTCTCGAACTGCTCATTATCGGTCAGCTTGATGGCCTCCGGTAATTGTGCGAATGTGCTGAATGCGATACAGATGGACCCAAGGGTCAGGAAGGTCTTCATTCCAAGTTTGATCTAGTGATGGACGATCTCGATGTTGCGCGGAGGCACAGTGATTGGGGCCACGCCGAGCTTGAGGATGATGCGTTGTCCTTTATGGTTGGCGACAAAGGAAACAAAACCAGTGCCAAGACCGCTCTTCCCTTCTGTGAGCAGTATGTTCATGGTTCTTCGCAGAGGATATCGGCCGTCCGCGATGGAGCTTTGGCTGGGTAGAACGGCGTCAGTGCCGCCTGCAGCGGAAACAGGGAGCAGTTTGATCTGCTCACGTAATGCGAGCGCAGTAGGATCATCCAGATCACTTATCGCGGCGAACGGGATGAATCCGATGGCGCTTTCATCCCGGGAAACCTGTGCGATAACGCTCCTCACATCGGGTAATGCGCCCCCGCGGATACCTCCCTTCAAGTGCAGAGTGTCCATCAGCATACGCGCAACGCCGCTGCCACTGCCTGCGAAAACCGCCCGCAAAGTGACCCCGCCCGAGTTCACCCCAGCGGTGGTGTCGCTGTTCAAAATGGCACGAACCTCAGCCAGGTCCAGCCGAACGATGGGGTTGACCTTGTTCACCACCACGGCGATGGCGTCGGTATAAATGGGCACCACGGGCAGTGTATTCAACTTCCGTCGCTGGAAATCGGCCTGCTGGTCGGGTCCATACGCTCCGGAGGTGACCACGCACCGCACGCTGTCATTCATCATCGCCTTCAGCAGTTCGCCCTCGCTCATGTACCGGACCTCTACCTCGGCATTGGCATAGATCGCGTTGAAGATGGTCGCTTCTGCTTCGATCACAGTTCGGCTGTCCACATCCGCCAGCAAAAGCACCTTACCGGAAGTGGGCGTGTCATCCATGCCTGGATCGGGCGCGGTGAAGCGGCAACCGTGCAACAGCAAGGCACTGGCCACCACGATGAGGCCGGGGATCGCTCTGTTGCGCTGCTCCACTATTCGTTCTCCGCTTGTTTCTGGCGCCACATGAAGCCTCTCACCACTCCGTAGACCACAAGGACCAGCCCCAAGGGGATCCGGAAGCGTGTGATCTCCGGTGTCAGGAAATTCGTGAACAGGATCATAACCCCGGCCAATACATAGACCACGCTCATCGTCAATGCGAAATACTTCATCCTCACACGCTATCGGGTCTCAAATCTAATGGGCAAAGTAAGGCGGCACCGCACATCGTGGCCGTTCATGCGGGCGGGTTTCCAGCGGGGCATTCGCCGCAAGGTGCGTTCTGCCGCGCCCTTGTAAGCGGCCTGCTGGCCTTTCACCGCAAGCACATCTTCCACTGACCCGTCCAGTCCCACCGTGAACTGCACGTAGACCACGTCCTTTGCCGCCCCGTCGGAGGGGAATTCCAGATTGCGCCGTACCCATTCGGCCAACGCTGACTCGCCGCCTGGGAACAAAGGCACCTCCTGCACCTCGTAGCCGTTCCAGACGTTCCTTCCAAGGTCCGTGCCTGCACCACCGCTCACGCTCCCTCCGGGATCAGTGGCCGCCCCTTTCCTGCCGCCTCCAAGTAGGCCGGGAAAAGTGACGGCGGTCTGGATCGTATCCACACGAGGAGCTACTGAAACCACCGGAATATCCACCACTTCCACCACTTTCGGCTTCTCCGGGTCCGGTTTCACAGGAAGCAATACAGCGGCTTTAGCGGAGGTCGTCGGTTGCGGTGGTATCGGAGGAAGGTCGATCACGCGGCCGAGATCGACGTCCACCACTATCTGATGAGGCACGTCGGCCACTGGATGCCAACCGATGTGCGCGATCGCCGTAACGACCACCACGGCTGTGCATATGGAGCCCACAGAGGCCAGAAGGGCGACGCCGACGCGGTTGTTGTAATCCTCCCGTAGGCGATAGGCGCCATACTCCCGGTTGCGGTCAGCGAACACAAGGGCGTTGCGATCGGCGTGAGTCTCATCGTTCCACGAACTACCCGGACCTAATGCAAGACAGAGCAGGACGAAAAGGACCAATGCAGCGGAGATGAACATGAGGGTGCGGTGTTGGTTGAACAGGGTTTCCTTTCACCTGTACAACCGGAGAAGCCGACCGTTCATTGCACCGATGACCCGATCGCCACGACCGTTGCTCAAGGACCGACCTGAACTTGGGGCTGGGTCAAAAGGAACTATCCGGCCTAGCCCCATAAAAGGTGCACGGATCGCCGCCGCTGACAAATGACGCAACACGCGCGTAGCCTTGTGCCGCTCGATGCTTACGATGATAACGACCCTACTTCAGCTTGAAGTCCACAGGGATGGTGAACCGGCACTTCACTGCCTTGCCGTTCATCTTGCCCGGGCTCCATTTTGGCATGGACTTTACCGCGCGCAAGGCCTCCTTGTCCAGACCGGGGCTTACCCCCCGGCGCACTTTCACGTCCTCCACACTGCCGTCCTTGTCCACAACGAACTCGATATAGACCTTGCCTTGGATCCCAGCATCGAACTCCATGTCAGGATACTTTGTATTGGCATGGAGGTATTCATACATCTTGGCCATTCCACCGGGAAAATCCGGTTGCTCTTGCACGGCGGCCAGGTCATAGGTCTCCTCCTCCACGGGCGGTGGGGGCGGGGGCGCATCGATCTTTTGGCCTTCCTGCGTGGAGGTGCTTGCAGTGGTCGTACTGAGATCCTCTTGGGTGGGCGGGGGAGCTTCCACAGGCGCATCGGCAGCCTCCACTGCCGTGAATTTCACGGTCTCGATCTGCGGCTGCGGAGGAGGCACCACTTCAGGTGGAGGCGGTGGTTCATCCGGCTTCTCTTCTTGGAAAAGGTCCAAGTTCACGTCCACGATCTTCACTTTCTCCGGCTCCTTATCAGTAGTTCCGAATTTGGAGACCACGAAAGGCGTGCCTACCAACAAGGCGAAGAAACCGACAGCGCACAGGATGGCCAGGCCGAGACGACGGTTGTAGTCGAGCCGCAGTTCATATGCCCCATAATCCTTGTGGCGGGTAGCGAACACCAGATCGTTGCGAAGACCCTGGAGCAGGTTCATCCACGAGGTATCGTAGGTGAGACCCACGCTCAACAGGAGCAGTACGGCTATGATGATCGCGTAGGCCATGGATCAGAATTTGAGTTTCTCCGCTTCCACAAGTGTTGATTCGGCCGGCTTTAGACTATCCTGCACGGAATATTTGTCGATCCCGCTGATGGACATATCGTCCACGATGTCGATCATGTTCCGGTACTTGGCATCCTTGTCCGGCTTGATGATCACGAAGAGTGCGTCCTTTTCCTTCTGCACGTTCTTCTTCAGCGAATCATATGCGGCCTGCGTGATCTGGTTCGCATTGAGCCTTCTGCCAAGCTCCTGCACTTGGTCGAAGGTGGTTTTGTTCATGTCGACCAACAGCGGTGTGATCTTGCTGAAATCCGTGCGGGTCAAGGTCGTGGATTCCGGCTTGAACTCGTCCTTGTAATAAAGGATCTGGTTGTCCTTGGTGAGGAAAAGTGTGAGCGCGTTGTTCACCTTATCCGGCTTGTTCTCTTTTTCCTTATCAGGAACGGGGAAGGTCAACTGCAATGTTGACGGCTTGTACATGGTGGTGGTGAGGATGAAGAAAGTGAGCAACAGGAAGGCCAGATCGACCATGGGTGTCATGTCGATCTTGGTGTTGCCCTTCTTGGCCCGCTTCTTCTGGTGCCGGCCGCCGCCGCCTCCATCCCCTCCTGGTACGTCTGCCATGTTTTTTTCAGTGTCTACCCCCGGTCGGCGGGGCGTTGCGTGGTTGCTTCGTTGCTCAGTGGACAGTGTTCATATATAACGCGGTACACCCAAGGATCATTTTTTTTCAGTCGCCGGTGTCATGATCCGGCTTTCCTCCAGGTCGGTGATCATCTTGAACCGGTTGATCGCCACAGTGGGGCTTTGGAAGATCTTGATCACCTTGCTGATAACCGAATAGTTCACATTGCCATCGCCCTTCAACGCCACGATGGGATTCTTCCCTTCGGCACCGCTGCTAAAGATAAGCTGTGTAACGCGGATCCAGTTCAATAACTGGTTGTCGGTGCTGTCGATCGGGACCCCAGGCGAGGCCCGGTCCATCTCCTTACGTTCCAAGGGGCTGTCCAGTGACAAGTAGGCCGAAAGTTTTTGCATGGGGATGCCGATGTCGTTGAGGTTCACGAAGCGTTGTTCTTGCTCGGGTCCCAAGGTCAGGTTGTAGCGTTTGGCCATCTCCTTGATCACCTCGGCGCGCACTTTCTTGTCGGTGAAATCCCAGAACACGCGACCGCTGCTGTCCACGGTCACCGTCATCAGGTTCTCTGTGGGGATCGGGCTCTGGCTCATGCTGCTGGGCGTATCAACAACCACGGCCTCCTCTGGACGGAACTGGGCAGTAAGCATGAAGAAGGTGACCAGCAGGAACCCGAGGTCCACCATCGGCGTCATATCCAGCGAAGGGCTGGTGCGGGGCATCTTGAGCTTCGACATGCTGTTGGGGCTAGCAACGTATAGGCGATACATGCATCGCCCGTAAGTTGTTATTTGTGGTTCGCCAAGGTTTGGCTGACGCTGAAGCCGGCCTCATCGATGCCGTGGGTGATGCCGTCGATCTTGGTGCTGAAGTAATTGAACATGATGATGGCGATGCAGGAACCAGTGATACCGAGGGCGGTGTTGATAAGGGCCTCGGAGATACCGGTGGAGAGCGCAGTGGCGTCGGGGGTGCCAGCTACGGCCATGGCGTTGAAGGCCCGGATCATCCCGAGCACCGTGCCGATCAGGCCCACGAGGGTGCTGATGGAGGCGCATGTGGAGATGATCACCAGATTCTTGCTCAACATGGGAAGCTCCAGTGCGGTGGCCTCCTCGATCTCCTGCTTCACGATATTGATCTTCGTCTCTTTGTCCAAGAGATCGTCGTGCAGCACGGTCTGGTACTTCTCCAGCCCGCTACGCATCACGCTGGCCACGCTGCCGCGTTGCTCGTCGCAGGCCGCGATGGCCTCGTCCACGCGGTCGGCGGCAAGCAACTGGCGTACGTTGTGCAGGAACTCGTCGATCCGTCCCTTCCCTTTGGCTCGTCCCAAGGTGACAAACCGCTCAATGGAGAAGATGATCACCAGTAGCAAGATCGTGATCAGGATCGGAACGATGAAGCCCCCCTTGTGGATCAGGCCATAGGTCTGGTTAGGGGCGAACTTCACCGGGTGCCCGTTGATCGGGTCCCCGCCCTCGAAATTCCCTGGATCACCTAGGACGAACATGTAGAACAAGATGCTGACACCAAGTGCCACGGGTATCGCCAAAGCCACGAACAGGCTTGACATCTTTCCGGATTTGCGTTCGCTCATGTATTGTTGGTTTCGAAGTTGAAGGTAGCTCGTGGGTTCGTTCGTCCGATGTTCGATGCCTTACCTCGACGGCTATTGCCGAGGGGGGCGCAAACATAGCAAGTACATCGTTTTCCAGAACCGTGTGCTGCGAATGTTCACATAGGACCCCCCCCTCGTGGGCCGGTCGGAACTGAACGCGTGTCCGCACCGATCCTTGCCCGAAGCGTGGAACACTCCCGGAATACGGTGGGTTCTGATCAAGCATCGGTTGCGCGCGACCGAGGTTCGCGTTGCTGTCCACTGCCTCAATATGCGGTGCGCCCATTTCAGGCATCCAACTATCCGTGCATTATTTGGGTCGGATATATTTTCCATGTAAAGTAAATTTGTACTACCAGCGACTACATCATGAACACATCAACATCCTCCCTGCAGACCATTCTTCACACAGCCGATACCCGTGGCCATGCCGATCACGGATGGTTGAACGCTTGGCATTCCTTCAGCTTCGCCAACTGGTACAACCCGGAGCGCATGCACTTCGGCGCGTTACGCGTCCTGAACGACGACACGATCGCCGCAGGCAAAGGCTTCGGCACGCATCCTCACGATAACATGGAGATCATCACCATCGTGATGGAAGGCGCTCTCATGCACAAGGACAGCATGGGCAACGAAGGCATCATCAAGGCCGGTGACTTGCAAGTGATGAGCGCCGGCACCGGAGTCCGTCACAGCGAGTTCAACCCCGATCCGGAGCACAGAAGCAAGCTCTTCCAAGTGTGGCTTTTCCCCAGCGAGCGTGGACTGGCGCCGCGGTATGACCAGATCACGCTGGACCCGAAGGAGAGGGTGAACAAGTTCCAACAGATCGTTTCCCCGGATCCGGACGATGCCGGAACATGGATCCATCAAGATGCTTGGTTCCAGCTCGGCAAGTTCGATGGCGGACGCACAGAGCGCTACACCATCAAGCGATCTGGCCATGGAGTTTACGCGCTTGTAGTTTCCGGCAGTGCCGGGATCCAAGGTCAAAAACTGAACACACGCGATGCGATCGGCGTTAGCGGGGTGGAGGAACTGGAGATACATATCGGGAGCGACGGGGCGGAGCTGCTGCTGATCGATGTGCCGATGGAATTGAACTGAGCACAAACCAAGACAACAAACACAACATGAAAGACCAAGCTGAAATGACCGCTGCGGAAACCGCCAATTCGAAACGTGTGAAGTGGACGATCGATCCCGCGCACAGCGAGATCCAGTTCAAGGTGAAGCACCTGATGATCACCACCGTCACGGGCAGCTTCCAGAAATTCGATGCCGACATCGAAGTAGCCGGTGATGACCTGAGCACGGCCAAGGTGGAGTTCTCAGCTGATATCAATAGCATCACCACCAACAACGAGCAGCGGGACGCGCACCTGAAGACGGCGGATTTCTTCAACAGTGAAAAGAACCCCAAGATCACCTTCACCGCTACTGGCGCGGAATCCGTGGACCACGACGGAAGCTGGACCCTCAGGGGCGACCTCACCATGAGCGGTATCACCAAGGCGGTGAAGCTGGATGTGGAATGGGGCGGCGTGATCAAGGACCCGTATGGCAATACGAAGGCCGGGGTGAGCATTCACGGTAAGATGAACCGCAAGGATTGGGGTATCAATTGGAACGCAGCCTTGGAGGCAGGCGGGGTGATGTTGAGCGACGAGGTGCGCATCGCCTGTGAATTGGAATTGGTGAAGCAGGGCTGAGGTTGGAGGATGGTCGGAGATATGTGAAAAGTCAGGAGTCGGGAGTCATGAGTCCGACTCTCCACTCCTGACTCAGACCTGCACTCCCCCTAACTTCACCGCGTGAAAAAGATCAACGACACCACCATCGCCCTCCTGATCGACGGCGATAACGCGGCACCGCGCCGCCTCGCTCCTATTTTGGAGGAAGTCTCGAAGAAGGGCACCATCACCATCCGCCGCATCTATGGCGATTGGACCACCACTGGCATGAGCGGCTGGAAGGACCTGCTGAACGCCAACGCCATCCAGCCCGTGCAGCAATTCGCTTACACAAAGGGCAAGAACAGCACCGACAGCGCGCTCATCATCGATGCCATGGACATCCTCCACGGTGGTATGGTGGACGCCTTCTGTATCGTTAGCAGCGACAGCGACTATACCCGTCTCGCGACCCGCTTGCGCGAGGCCGGCCTGTACGTGATGGGCGTAGGTGAGAAAAAGACCCCCGATGCCTTCGTGCAGGCCTGCGAACGCTTCATCTATGTGGAGAACCTGGATGTGCAGGACGAACCTCGTGCAGCTGCCAAGAAGAACGGCACACGGGCCAAAGCCCCCTCGGCCCCCTTGTCCGGCAATGCTTCGCTGATGAAAAAGCTGCGCAAGGCCTTCATCGTGGCCAAAGGAGAGGAGGAGGAAGCCTCGCTGAGCCTTGTGGGCCAAGCCCTGCGTCGGTTGGACCCGGGCTTCGATCCGCGTAGCTACGGCCACGGCTCGCTCTCTTCCTTGATCAACGCATTGAAGGATCAGGTGGAGACCCGCCGCGAGGAGAAGGGGAATACGGTTATGATGCGGCTCAAGGGGTGAGGGGGAATTTGAAGCGCCTCTATTCGGGAAGAGTCTATCTGGTGCGAGTGTCAATTCCCGAAAGTCGACCCGCTAAACCCGCTACCTTGGTCAAGCATGCCCAAACTGTTACAGAAGAACGGCTTCAGCTTTTACTTTTGGAGCGAGGAAGGCAACGAACCACCGCACGTGCATGTGAGCAAAGGCGAAGGATTGGCCAAGTGGTGGTTGACACCGACGCTTCGAGCAGAATACTCGAACGGCTTCAAGAAATCGGAACAACGACAGATCAAGGAGCTTATCGAAGAACAGCCTTCATCAAAGCTTGGGAAAAGTACTTCAACGCACATGGATGACGTTCGCGCCACTGATCCGCTTGACCGCTTGATCATCGAGGAAGGACTGCGCATCAAAGGGATCCAGCCGGTCCCCGATGGTAGTGCCTTGGTGCTGAAGCTGACCAATGGCGCCACCGTATTCGCGCCGCTGGATGATGTGCCGCAATTGGCCAAGGCCAGTAAAAAAGACCGGCTTGCTTACAAGTTGATCGCCAGTGGAACAGCCATCGGTTGGGAAAAGCTGGATGTGCATTTGTCCTTGAAGGGCTTCCTCACTTCCGTGGTCCGGAGCGAGGTGATCCGGCGATTGACCGAACCAACACACGGGCCATTTGTTGCCCAAGCACGGAAACCCGCACCTGTCCGGACCCGCAAAAAGAATTGACCATCATGCGCTATACACCCCTCTCCGCCGCCACCTATCGTGAACACCGTGCCCGTTTCCGCAAGGCCATGGAAAAGGGTGGTCTCGCTGTCTTCCACAGCAACGACATCATGCCCACCAGCGCGGACGGCTCCATGCCGTTCCACCAAGCGGCGGATATTTTTCACCTCAGCGGCATCGATCAGGAAGAGACCGTGTTGCTGCTCTTCCCGGATGCTTTCGACCCGAAGGACCGCGAGATCCTTTTCGTGCGGGAGACCAGCCCGAGCATCGCCATTTGGGAAGGTGCGAAGCTGACACAGAAGCAGGCCACAGAGCTCAGCGGCATCGCAACCGTGCTGTGGACCAGCAGCTATGAGGCCACCTTGCAGCGCTTGCTCCCGCAGGCCAGCAGCATCTACCTCAACAGCAACGAGCACCTGCGCCAAAGCAACGAGGTGGAAACACGCGAGGAGCGCAAGAACAAGGAGTTGCGCGACAAGTACCCTTTGTATGAGGTGAAGCGCAGCGCACCCACCATGCACCGCATCCGTTCGCGGAAAACGGAGGAGGAGATCGCACAGATCCAGAACGCCGTGAAAATCACCGCCAAGGCGCTACAGCGAGTGCTCCACTTTGTGAAGCCCGGTGTGAAGGAATATGAGATCGAGGCGGAGATCACATACGAGTTCCTGCGCAACGGCTCGCGCGGCCATGCCTACACGCCGATCATCGCCAGCGGGCACAACGCTTGCGTGCTGCACTACATCACCAACGACGATACCTGCAAGGACGGAGACATGATCCTGATGGACTTCGGCTCTGAATACGGCGGATACGCCAGCGACCTTACGCGCAGCATTCCGGTGAACGGCAAGTTCACCCCGCGCCAACGCGATGTGTACAACGCCGTGCTGAATGTGCAAAAGGAAGCAACCAAGCTGCTCCTTCCGGGCGTCTTCCTCGCCGACTACCACAAGCAGGTGGGCGAGCTGATGGAGAAGGAACTGATCGGCCTCGGCCTGTTGAACAAGGCCGCTGTGGCGAAGCAGGATCCGGAAAAGCCGCTGTACAAAAGGTACTTCATGCACGGCACCAGCCACTTCCTCGGCCTTGATGTGCATGATGTTGGCCTCTGGCACGAGCCGATCGTTGAAGGCATGGTCTTCACCGTGGAACCGGGCATCTACATCCCCGAGGAGAACCTCGGCATCCGCATCGAGAACAACATCGTGGTGACCAAGAACGGCCAGGACGATCTGTTCAAGGATATTCCACGTGAGGTGGACGAGATCGAGGCGCTGATGGCGCAGGGGAAGAAGGTTGTGGCATGATCCACCGGCACTCCACACTGGAGCAGATCGAAAGGGATTTCTGGCCCGCTGGGGAATATCCAACGGGATTGGTAAAGCGATGTCATGAGGTTGCGGAAGGTGCCGCTCAACCGGCTCACGGTGGAGGACCTCCGTCTATTGATCGGGCAGGGCATCGGTCTTCAATACCTTGTTCCCATAGCACTTGAGTTTCTCGAAGTAGACCCATTGGTGGAAGGTGACTATTTCCCAGGGGACCTATTGAAGAACGTACTGGCTGTGAAAGATGCATATTGGCACGAACACGTGGAACAAAAGCTCGCACTCGAAAGAATAGCTGCTCCTGTTCTCGACCGATTGAAGAAGTAGTTGTCTCACGCTCCACTTCCTCCCCCTTATCTTCGCAAGAGCAACCACAATGGAAACAAGCCTGCGCATCAAGGTATCGGAATTGGACATGGATCTTTTGAACAAGATCAAACGCTTGTTCGATAAGGACCGTGAACTCACGCTGACCATCCGCTCCAGCACGGATTTCGAGCTGACACGGTCGGAAAGCAAGAAGGTGTATCTCCAGCGCTTGGACAAGGCGATCAAGAACCTTGAAAAAGGAAATGCGGTAACGCTTTCAGAGGCTGATCTGGATGCCTTGGTGATCGAGCGCCTCAAGGCATGAAACGCATCATCTTCGAGCAGAATGCCTATGAAGATTTCTGCGATTGGGGAATCTATGACAAAGCACGGTACATTAAGATCCACGACCTGATCAAGGCTATCCTTCGGGAACCCTTCAAAGGAGTGGGCAAACCGGAACCATTGAAGGGAGCGCTCAAAGGCTATTGGTCCCGGCGGATCGATGAAAAGCATCGGCTGGTCTACCGAATGACCAGTGAAGGGTCTGTTGAGATAGTGAGCTGCAAAGGGCACTACGGGGATAAGTGAAGAAGTCCTTGTGCTCACCCGGTCCGGCGAACAACGGTAGCGTGTGAGCAATACCTTTCACTCAGGAGTGCTTACATTCCGGGATCCATGCCTACATCCGAACCCACTCAAGAGCATTTTAATGCCACCCGGCTTCGCACGCATACGTGGGACCATCTGAAAACAGCCGTCTCCGAGTTGGCGGTGGCCAAGTCCGGCACGAGCGGATCCGTGAGCGAGGTGGACGCATTACTCGAGGATCTGCAAGTGATCGAACAGTACTGGGCCTTTCCCGGAAGGGATGCGGTCCAGGGCCTTCGCAACATGCTTGCACGCAAAGAATATGCGGCACTGGAATCGCGGGTTTTGAAACTTGTGCGCACGTTGGTGAGCGGCCAGGTCCGGTTGAACACGGGCGAACAGGAGGAGCATGCACTGGACCACGAGGATGATAGCCAGGAACGCCCACGCACGAAGTATTTCGAGGTGCTCTTCGTGGACGACCTGAGCGAGAAGGAGGAACGCGAGCTGAAGGCGAACCTCGCCGATGTCAGGGAGCCCAACGATCCCTTCACTTATGATGTCATCGTGGTGCCCACGGTGCAGGACGCCCTCATCGCGCTGCTCTTCAACTCCAACATCCAGGCGTGTGTGATCCGATACGGCATGCCCTTCGCCTCGGAAAACGCCAAGGGGTTCCTGAAGGACTACATCCGTGCTATCACAGAGGTGGACCTCAGTGATCGCAACAAGGCGGACATGGGGCCACTTCTCGGCAAGCTCATGCGCTGGTTCCGCCCGGAGGTGGACCGCTACTACGTCACCGACACGCCCGTGAGCGACCTGAAAGACACGACGGTGCAGAACTTCCGCCGGATCTTCTACCGTCAAGAGGATCATCAAGAACTGCACCTCAACCTGCTAAGAGGTGTGCAGGAGAAGTACGATACGCCCTTCTTCACGGCACTGATGGACTACAGCCGCCGGCCAATGGGCGTGTTCCATGCCATGCCGATCTCGCGTGGCAACTCGGTGTTCAAGAGCCGTTGGATCCAGGACTTCGGTGACTTCTATGGTCGCAACCTCTTTCTCGCGGAGACCTCCAGCACCAGCGGTGGATTGGACTCGTTGCTTCAACCGACCGGCCCGCTGAAGAAGGCGCAGGAACGCGCCGCGCGCGCTTTCGGGGCACAATTCACCTACTTCGCCACCAATGGCACAAGCACTAGCAACAAAATCGTGCTCCAAGCGCTGGTGGAGCCGCACGACATGGTGCTGATCGACCGCGATTGCCACAAGAGCCACCACTACGGCTTGGTGCTTTCCGGCGCCTACCCGGTTTATCTCGACAGCTATCCGCTACCGGACTACAGCATGTACGGGGCGGTGCCGTTGGAGGTGATCCGGGAAAAGCTGCTCGAGCTGAAACGTGCCGGACGCCTTCACCATGTGAAGATGCTGCTGCTCACCAACTGCACCTTCGACGGCGTGGTTTACAACGTGCAGCGCGTGATGGAACAGGTGCTCGCCATCAAGCCGGACATGATCTTCCTCTGGGATGAGGCTTGGTTCGCCTTCGCGGGCTTCAGCTACATCTTCAAGCAGCGCACCGCCATGTTCAGCGCCGCTCGCCTGCACCGCAAGTACCACAGCGATGCCTACCGCGAGGAATACAACGCACACATCGCCTCATTGAAAAAGGGCGAAGAGCCGCGCATGCCCGACCCCGACAAGGTGCGCATCCGCGTCTACGCCACGCAGAGCACGCACAAGACACTTACGTCCATGCGCCAGGGCAGCATGATCCACATCTGGGATGAGGACTTCCGCCGCAAGAGCGAGGACAGCTTCCACGAGGCCTACATGGCGCACACCAGCACCAGCCCCAATTACCAGATCCTCGCCAGCCTCGACGTGGGCCGCAGGCAAGTGGAATTCGAGGGCTACGAGCTGGTGGAAAAGGCGATCGAGCAAGGCATGCTGCTGCGCCATAAGATCAACGACCACCCCAAGCTGCGGCGCTATTTCGACGTGGTGACCTTGGAAGACCTCGTGCCCGCCAAGTTCCGTCCCAGTGGGCTGAGGGAATATTATACCAAGGAGAAAGGTTGGAACAGGATCGAGGAGGCTTGGGCGAACGACGAGTTCACCGTGGACCCCACCAAGATCAACCTGTACACTGGCAAGACGGGCGTGGACGGTGACACCTTCAAGAACCGGTACTTGATGGACAAGCACCAGATCCAGGTGAACAAGACCTCGCGCAACAGCGTGTTGTTCATGACGAACATCGGCACCACGCGCGGCTCCGTGGCCTACCTGATCAAGGTGCTCCTCACCATCGCCGACGAGCTGGAGGCGCGCAACAACGCGCTGAACCACGCCGAGAAGCAACTGCACATCGCACGCATCCGTTCACTCACACAGGAAACGCCACCACTACCGGATTTCAGCCGCTTCCACGATTCCTTCCGCGCAGTGCCCGGTGTGCCCGGCGGCGACCTGCGCAAGGCCTACTTCCTCTCCTACAACGAGCTGAACTGTGAGTATGTGAAGATCCGCGATTGCCATGGTAGGATGTGCGATGGGCGTGAGCTCGTCTCGGCCAGCTTCGTCATCCCCTACCCGCCCGGCTTCCCCGTGTTGGTGCCCGGCCAAGTGGTGAGCAAGGACATCCTCGACTTCCTCATCGCCATCGACGTGAAGGAAATACATGGCTATCGCGAAGATCTGGGCCTGCGCGTGTTCAACGATCATGCGCTGGGAAGGCAGCGGACCGGGACCGCTATGGGCGGAATGCGGATCCCAGCGCCGCAGGAAAACGGTAACTCTACAAGTTCGAGCAAGAAGAAAAAAGCATGAGCAAGAAGAATTTGAAAAAGGCCGCGGCGACCAAAGTGAAGCCTGCTCCAGCCAATAAGAAGGTCGTTGCAAAGAAGAAAGCGGCCACCCCTTCTCGAGCGATCACCAAGGCCGTGGCCCAAAAGCCACCCGTGGCGAAGCGGGCCGCTGCCAAAAAGAAGGCCGGCCCCGCTGCCCGAACGGCCACCAAGGCCGTGGTCAAAAAGCGCCCTGTAGTGAAGCGCGCTGTCGCCAAAAAGAAGGCCGGTGCACGCAAGAAGAAAACCGGTCCTTCAGTCCTGCGCGGCGTCAGTGACATCCGGCGTTTTTTCCACCGCAACGAGACGCCGATCTACTTCATCAGCGCCACCAACTTCAATCTGCTTGGCGCGGACGAATGGATCAAGGGCTTCAAGTTCATCACCTACATCGACTGCTTCGATGGGATGCATCCCAACCTGATGAGCCCGCAGAACGAGCAGCCGCACGCCGAGTTCCAGAGCATCGAGGACATCAACAACTACCTGCTCACCCACAGCACGGTGAAGGACTACATCGAGAAGCGGAAGAAGGGGAAGAGCGCGGGAAAGGCCCTCTTCCTCATGTTCGACGAGGAGACTGAAAAGCGTGCGCGGAAGCTGGGCTTGGACGTGATCTTCCCCAGCGCCAAGATGCGCACCTTCATGGACAACAAGGTGAACACCAACCGCGTGGCTGAGAAGGCCGGCGTGCCCTGTGTGCCCTATGTGCTCAGCCCGGTGAAGAACTATGCGCACCTCAATAAGGTGTCGGCGAAGCTTGGCAACGACCTCGTGTTGCAAACGCCCTTCGGCGATAGCGGCCATACCACCTTCTTCATCAGCAACGAGACGGAATACCGCAAGTATGCCAAGGAGATCGAGGCCGAGAAGGAGTGCAAGATCATGAAGCGCATCAATTGCCGCGGCGCGGCGATGGAGGCTTGCGTCACGCACCACGGTACGATCGTGGCCCCGCTCATGACCGAGCTGGTGGGCTTCAAGGAACTGACCCCGTACAAGGGAGGCTGGTGCGGCAACGAGATCTATGCCGAGGCCTTCACGCCCACCATCCGCCGCAAGGCCCGGAAATATGCGCAGCTCTTCGGCGACCAGCTCCGCAAGGAAGGCTACAAGGGCTACTTCGAGCTGGACTTTCTCATCGACCAGGACAATGGCGAGATCTACCTCGGCGAGTTGAACCCGCGCATCACCGGCGCCAGTAGCATCACCAACCACGCGGCCTTCGCCATGAGCGACGCGCCGCTCCACCTTTTCCACATCCTGGAATGGATGGACAGGCCATACACGCTGAACGTGAACGGGCTGAACCGCCGCTGGGCCAATGCCGAGAACATCGACTCTTGGGGCCAGATGGTGATCAAGCACACCGTGGACGACATCCGCAGCGTTACTGAGGCGCCTCGTAGCGGCATCTGGCACATGCGGCCCGACGGTAGCATCCAGTTCCTGCGCATGGACACCCATCGCCGCTACGTGGAGACCGAGGACGAGGCCTTCTTCCTTCGCATCACACGCGTGGGCGACTGGCTTTACGAAGGTGCCGACATGGGCATCCTCGTGATGCGCGGCCGGATGATGACCGATGAATTCGAACTGCTCGAGCGTTCCAAGAAATGGCTGAAGGCGATCAAGGCGCAGTACAAGAGCGTGTCGCCCGGGGAGGATAAGACCGGGCCTTTAGAGATCGGTGGTTTCAAGATGATGTGAGCGCAGGCGTACCACAAGGTTTTTATACCACGAAGGACGCTAAGGACACGAAGGAAATAGTAGACCAAAGGAGAGAACGAATGATGACGAGTGCCGAACTGTTGAACTGTGCACTTCCCGTTAATGACTGCTGACGAACTTTCCCATATTGTGATAGGACGGGCCATTGCGGTTCATAGCGACCTAGGGCCGGGATTGTTCGAGAAGATCTATGAGAAGGCGTTGGCCTATGAACTGAGGAATCTGGGCTTTGCTGTTCAAGACCAGTTGGAGCTGCCTGTGATCTATAAGGGCCAGAACTTGGATATGGGATATCGGCTTGACCTTCTGGTTGAAGGGAAGTTGATCATTGAGGTGAAGGCGATATCGGCATTTGACGAGATACACATGTCGCAAGTCCTGACCTATCTTAAACTCCCCGGTTGTACCCTTGGTCTCCTGCTTAACTTCAATGTGGGCCAAATGAAAAAAGGGATCAAGCGGATTGCTTTGGGTGATCCGAACAAATGATGCGATCAAGAACCCGAACATTCTCATGAGCGTATTTTTCGCTGATATTCTCCGTCCATTCATGAGACTTCGCCTCACTCCTTCGTGTTCTTCGCGTCCTTCGTGGTAGTCATTCCCTCATGTACATCCATCTAAAACTCATCCACGAACCGCTTCCCTCAGAGCGTTGGCTGCGGTTCTTCAACCGCGTCTGGCCGCTCTACCTTGACTGGTTCGTGAGCGAGGGCCATGGAAAGCGCGCAGAGCTGCCCGAATGCCGGAACGCCTTGGCCGTGCACATGCCGGAGCTTCTGCCCTTTTACGACCGCATGTGCGAGCTGGCCGGTGGCGGTGACCTCGAGTCGCGCTTCCTGAGCATGTGGTGCCCGCCCGCCTACATGGCCGGCTGCTCTCAGGCCGCATGGGTGCGCGGCAATCCCACCTTGGTGCGCAACTATGATTACGATCCGCGCCTTTTCGATGGGCGCATGCGCTATACCGAATGGCTGAAGCCGGTGATCAGTATACAGGACAGTGCGTGGGGCGCGCTGGACGGCATGAACGTCGACGGACTTGCAATTGCACTGGCTTTCGGTGGAAGGAAGGTGAGCGGAGTCGGCTTCGGCATCCCGCTGGTGGTGCGCTATGTGCTGGAGACCTGCTCCACCACTGCAGAGGCGATGGCCGCCCTCAGCCGCATCCCCGTGCACATGAGCTACAACGTGATCGCCTTGGACAAGGACGGGAACTACGCGGTGGCCTACCTCAACCCCGATCGGCCCGCCAAAGTGGTGAAGAAGCCCGTGTGCACCAACTTCCAGGAACAGGTGGAATGGGACGAATACGCCGCCTTCACCCAGACCTTGCAGCGGAACGACTACCTGGAGGATATGCTGCGCGACGAGAATGTGGACCGTGCCCAATTGATGAAACGCTTCCTGAAGCCGCCCCTCTATCACCAGCAATACCTCCGCGGCTTCGGCACCCTCTACAGCGTGGCCTACGATCTCAAACGCAGGAAAGCCCGTGTCTTCTGGCCCGATCAGCATATCGAGGTCGGCTTCAACGACTTCGTAGAGCAGGACCTGAAGGTGGTCCTTTTGCGGCCTGCGGGACGCTATATGGCCAAATAGGCACTTCCGTGCGGCACGCATGAAATATCTTCGCCGACTTGCTGTTCTTACAGCACGCTGAAATGCGCCGTTCCTCCATCCGATATCTCCTGCCCGCGCTGGTCATTTTGACCGTGGTGGCCTGCTCGACGAACAAGGACGCTTTCCTCAACCGCACTTTCCACCGGTTGGTGACCCGCGACAACGGCTGGTTCAATGCCAACGAGAAGCTGAAGGAGACCGTGGCGGCCATGCAGAAGTCCCATGCGGACGACTACGATCAGGTACTCCCCATCTTCGTTAACGGCACCAAAGAGGAGGCGACCAGCATGACCCCCGAACTGGAGATCTGCATCGAGAAGTGCGCTACCGTGATCGACCGCAACTCCATGGATATCGGCGGCAAGGAGAAGAACAACTGGATCCCCGATGCTTGGTTCGTGATCGGCAAAAGCCACTTCTACAAGCAACGCTACTTGGACGCCCTGCGCACCTTCGACTACATCGGAAGGCGCTACAAAGGCGACGACAAGCAGATGGAGGCCAAGATCTGGCTGGCACGCACGGCCATTGAACTGGAGCAATATTCCAAGGCCCAAAGCACGCTGGATGAGGTGAAGGGACAGAAGGTGTTGCCCAAGAAATTCCCACATGATCAGCTCAGCGCCGTGCAGGCCGATGTGGACATCCACCGCGGGAAGGTGGACGATGCCATCCTCAATCTGGAACATGCCGTGCAGATCGCGAGCAAGAAGAAGGACCGCATCCGTTGGTCCTTCATCCTCGCACAGCTCTATCAACTGAAGGGCCAAGAGGACAAGGCCATCGCCACGTACAACAAGGTGGCCCACATGGGGGCGCCCTATGAGATGGCCTTCCACGCCCAGATCTTCCAAGCACTGGCCTTCGACCGCGGCGACAGCAAGAACCTGCGTAAAAAGCTGGCCCGGATGCTCCGCGACGAGAAGAACGTGGACCACTTCGACATCATCCACTATGCCTTGGCGGACCTGGACCTGAAGGAGAACAAGCGGGACAATGCCATCGTCCAATTGAAGATGAGCGCGCGGACCAGCACCGTGGACACCCGCCAAAAAGCCAAGAGTTTCCTGAAGCTGGCCGACCTCTACTTCGACGATAAAAAATACCCGCCGGCACAGCAGTACTACGACAGCACTAGCACCTTGCTGGCTGAGGACAACATTCGCTTCGACGAGGTGAAGACGCGAGCCGAAGTCCTTGGCGACCTGGTGGTCCAGCTGAACGTGATCTCCCGCGAGGACAGCCTGCAGGCCTTCGCCAAATTGGACCCCGAGGAGCGGAAGAAGCGGATCCAAAGCCTTATCAAAGATCGGGAGCGCCAAGAGGAGGTGGACCAGCAAGCCGCTGATGATGCCCGGGACGTTGTGGCGAGCACGCCTCTGACGCCAAAAGGCCAAGGGACGCCCGGTGCTGGGGGTGCTTGGTATTTCTACAATCCAACCCAAGTGGCACGCGGTATCGCCGACTTCAAGAAGAAGTGGGGCAACCGACCGAACGACGATGATTGGCGCCGTGCGGACAAGAGCGGCACCGCCTTGGTGGACGTGGCCGAGGAAGAAGAACCCGACACGGTGGCAACCACTTCTGCCGCAGCCGCCACCGGCGAACCGGCCTGGAAAGATCCCGAGAATTACCTCAAGGAGGTCCCCACCAACGATGCGATGCTCGACTCCAGCAACTCCAGGATCTGCGAGGCGCTCTACCTCTCCGGGATGATCTACAAGGAGAAGCTGAAGGATGTGGACAACGCCATCGAGAGCTTCCAGGTGCTGAACGACCGCTTCGAGGATTGCCGCTATACCCCCGAATCCTACTACCAGCTCTACCGCATCTATCTCGCCAAAGAGAAGGCCGGCAACTTCATGGACTTCGGCGGGGCCAGCTCGAAGCACTATTCAGACATCATTCTTGAGCGCTGGCCCGATTCGGAGTTCGCCCGCTTGGTCCGGAACCCGGACCAACTGCAGGCCGACGAAGCCACGCGGATCGCGGAGGCCCAGGCTTACGACCAGCTTTATGGCCAGTTCAAGCAAGGCGCCTACAACGGTGTGATGGCCACCTGCGAAGGGGTGATCGCAACCGAGCCCCGGAACCACCTTCTTCCGAAATACGCACTGCTGAAGGCGATGTCCATTGGCGGACTTCACCTGATGGGTCCCTTCCGCGACGCTTTGAGCCGTGTAAGGGATGACTATCCCAGTACCGATGAGGCCAAAGCCGCCATCGCTCTGCTCGCCAACCTGGACAAGATGGCCGGCAACCAAATACGGGATACCACCTCCGTCCTCACGCCGGAGGGTCCCTCTTACGATACCGGCAAGGGCGACCACTATGTGGTGTTGATGGTACCCGACAGTGCAGGCCCCATCGCCAGCGTGAAGACCGCCATCAGCAACTTCAACCAGCGCTTTTTCCGGAACCAACCCATCGAGGTGAAGGCCAGCATCTGGGACACCAGGACACAGGTCGTCCTCATCCGCCTGTTCCAGACCAAGGAGCTGGCCATGACCTACTACGATACGTTCAAGAACAACAAGGGCGACCTCGCAGGTCTCAACGACCAAGGCTTCCCCCTGTTCGCGATCAGCAGCGGCAACTACCAGCTTTTCTATGTGGCCAAGGACGCTGACGGTTATGAGGATTTCTTCAGCAGGACCTACCTCGACGGGAAGTAGGCTGATCCAAAGAGGATATTACCTTCGCATCTTCCACATCCCGCCCCGTAAAGCCCGATCACCATGTTCCGGAACGATAAAGCCCACGAAACCATGACCAAGCCCAGCGAACCCGTCAGCCCCGGCAAGATCAACAGCATCATGGAAGGCACCGTCATCGAGGGCGAAGTGCGTTCCGACAGCAATGTCCGCATCGACGGAAAGGTGAAGGGCACCATCAACGTGCGGGGTCGCCTCATCGTGGGCGCCACCGGCATCGTGGAGGGCAACGTGACCTGCCAGAGCAGTGACATCGAAGGCACCGTAAAGGGAAAGATCAACTGCCAGGACCTGCTTTCGCTGAAGGCCACTGCCAAGTTGGACGGCGACATCATCACGAAGAAATTAGCCATCGAACCCGGTGCTGAGTTCACCGGCAATTGCAACATGGGCGGTGGAGGTTCCATCAAGGAGCCGGAACCCGTGCGGCTCAGCACCTCTTCGGAGCGGTCGACCGGCAGCGGATCGATCGGTAGCGGCCCAAGTGCCAGCTCCCGGCCCGAGCCCGTGAAGGCCTCCCTTTGATAGGTGGCTCCATAGGTATGCCTGACCCCGTCCCGATGCCTGAGGCAGATCGCATGGCCTATCGGTCCCTGATCGCCGTTCTCTTATTCACCGTCGCCGTGGGTGCAGCCACCTATGCGATCTGCTTGCTGGCCCATTGGCCCTTCGGCTTGCCGCAGCTGGCTATGCTCGCGTTCTTGGCCGTACTCACCGCTTCCCTACATCTGTGGCAGGAGAATGCGATGGTCACTGACCCCAAGGGCTTTATGTTCCGCTTCATGATCGGCCTGGTGCTGAAACTCGGCAGCGCTTTGGTGGCCGTGGTGGTCATCCTCATGCTCTTTCCCCGGGAAAAGGCGGTACCCCTCTCACTCACCTTTGCTGCACTCTATCTGGCCTTCCTTGCTTTCTCCACGGTCCGGCTCAGTGCCCGCTCACGCAACTTGCCGCGCCCATGAGCGCCGAGGACCCGGCCTCGAAGCGGAAAAGGGCGGCGAACAGCTATATGCGCCTCAGCGGCATCGGCTTCCAAATGGCCGCCATCATCGGTATCGGTGCCTATGGCGGCTGGTGGACCGATCAGCGCACCGGTTGGGAATTCCCCGTCCTGACGCTCGTGGGATCGCTGGGCGGCGTGGCCATCGCCATGTACATCCTGTTCAAGGAAACCCGCGTCCGTTAAGGGCGAAGTGCCCTTACCGGGAAGAGGAATGTTTTCCGTGTGCGCCATTGAAGGGGCTTGCTTACATTTGCGCCCGCTAAAGAGGGGGTAAACACCCCACGATCCTCAAAAATCCTTGATGCGCGCCGTATTCCTCGCCTTTTGCATGCTGATCGCCGGATGGTCGGTCGCGCAACCCGACGGGCACGCTGATCAGCATGAGGCCGTTGCCGAAGGGCATACCGGATCCGAGCAGTCGGCCGAGTTCAACGCTGGTGAGCTCATCATGGGCCACATCGCCGATGAGCATGGCTGGCACATCGCAGGCGACCTCTCCCTTCCTCTGCCTGTGATCATCTACGATACCCGCAGCGGCCTGCACGTCTTCAGCAGCGCACGTTTCGAGCACGGCCATGCCACCTACGAGGGCTATAAGCTCCACGAAGGCAGTATCGTGGCCGTGGACGCCACAGGCAACATCGACGAGGCCGGATCAAAGGCTATTTGGGACATCTCCATCACCAAGAACGTGGTCTCCATCTTCCTGGTCATGATCGCCTTGGTGTGGGTGTTCACCAGCGTTGCGCGCTCCTATGCCAAGCGGGTAGGCCAAGCGCCCAAGGGGCTGCAGTCCTTCATGGAGCCGATCATCATCTTCGTTCGTGACGACGTGGCCAAGGGCGCTATCGGCCCGCATAAGTATCAGCGGTTCATGCCCTACCTACTTACGATCTTCTTCGTGATCCTCTTCGCCAACCTGATCGGCTTGATCCCCTTCTTTCCGGGCGGAGCGACCCTCACCGGTAACATCGCCATCACCCTCACACTCGCACTTTTCACCTTCGTGATCGTCACGGTGAACGGCAACAAGAACTACTGGCGCCACATCGTCGCGATGCCCGGCGTACCTGGATGGGTGCTGTTCATCCTTACGCCGGTTGAGATCCTGGGCATGTTCCTGAAGCCTTTCGTGCTCATGATCCGGTTGTTCGCCAACATGGCCGCCGGGCACATCATCTCCCTCAGCTTCTTCAGCCTCATCTTCGTATTCGGCGCTACCAACGCGTTGGCCGGCTACGGTGTATCCGTCGTCAGCCTAGCGTTCACCATCTTCATGTTCTTCCTGGAACTGCTAGTAGCATTCATCCAGGCCTACGTCTTTACCTTCCTCTCGGCCCTCTACATCGGTGCCGCCATGGAAGAACACCACGAACACAAAGAATCAATCGTCTAAACCAACCCTCAGCATGTTTCTTTCAGCCCTCCTCGACATTGGCACTGGTTACGGTATCGCAGCCCTCGGCGCCGGTCTGGCAGCCCTTGGTGCCGGCGTAGGCATCGGACGTATCGGCGGTGACGCCGTGCAAGCCATGGCACGCCAACCGGAAGCCATGAACGACCTCCGCGCCAACATGATCCTCACCGCGGCATTGGTGGAAGGCGCTGCCTTCTTCGCCATGGTGGTGGGCCTGCTGGTGGTGCTGAAGTAAGCCGCCGTCGGCATCCCCGACGCGTTCATTCCTCTTCGTTCACCTCAACGCAACAGCCATGCTGCTCGCCAGTCTTGTAGAACCCGCATTCGGCCTGATCTTCTGGATGACACTTTCCTTCGGGATCGTGTTCTTCCTGTTGGCCAAGTTCGCGTGGAAGCCCATCCTCAAAGCGCTCCACGAGCGTGAGAGCTCCATCGAGGACGCCATCGGCGAGGCCCGCAAGGCCCGTGAGGAAGTGGATGCCATGAAGGCCGGCAACGAGGACCTGCTGCGCGAAGCACGCGCCGAGCGCGAGCAGATGCTCAAGGAGGCCCGCGACATCCGGGACAAGGAGATCGCCGAAGCCAAGGGACGCGCAAAAGCCGAAGGCGATGCGATGCTCGCCCGTGCCCGCGAAGAGATCCGCAACGAGAAGAACGCCGCCATCACGGAGATGAAGAACCAAGTTGGTGAACTCAGCATCGAAGTGGCTGAACGCATCCTCCGTGAAAAGCTCGGTGACAAGGCCGCCCAACAGGCCCTGCTGGACAAGGTGATGAAGGAAAGCGACCTGCACTTGTCATGATCGTATCCCCCGTCGCATACCGCTACGCCCACTCCCTGATGCAACTCGCACAGGAGAAAGGTGAAGTGGAGGCCGTGCGCGAGGACATGCTCCTGGTGGCTTCCACCTGTGCCGAGAACCGGGACCTAGAAGTCATGCTGAACAGCCCGGTGATCAAGGCGGAAAGCAAGAATAAGGTGCTGAGCCGCGTGTTCGGCGGACATATCGGGCACATGACCGAACGCTTCATCGCGATCCTGGTGCGCAAAGGCCGCGAAGGCCTATTGGCCGAGATCGCCGAAGGCTTCCAGAACGTGTACCGCCAAGAGCACAACATCCTGATGGCGGAGGTGCGCAGCGCCATCCCTCTCAACGATGAGAGCCGCGCACAAGTGAAGAAGATGGCCGAGGAACGCCACCCCGGCAAGTCCATCCTGCTCACCGAAACGGTGGACCCGAGCCTCATCGGCGGTGTGGTCATCCGCATCGGCGATGAGCAGATCGACGCCAGCGTAAGTCGCCGCCTGAGCGACCTGCGCCGTAAATTTTCAGAGAATCCCTACATCCCCGAGATCTAAAGAGATCCATCATGGCACAGATCAAACCCGCCGAAGTATCGGCGATCCTCAAGGAAGAACTCGCCGGGCTCCGCACGGAGGCCGAGCTCGAGGAGGTCGGTACCGTGCTGCAGATCGGCGACGGCATCGCCCGCATCTACGGCCTCAACAGCGTGCAGAGCGGTGAGCTCGTGGAGTTCCCCAGCGGACTGCGCGGCATCGTGCTGAACCTTGAGGAGGACAACGTAGGCGTAGTGCTTCTCGGCCGTAGCGTGGGTATCAAGGAAGGTGACACCGTGAAGCGCACCAAGCGCATCGCCAGCGTGAACGTGGGCGAAGGCATGGTGGGCCGCGTAGTGGACACCCTCGGCGAGCCTATCGACGGTAAGGGTCCCATCCAAGGCAAGACGTACGAGATGCCGATCGAGCGCAAGGCGCCGGGCGTCATCTACCGCCAGCCCGTAACGGAGCCACTGCAGACGGGCATCAAGGCCATCGACGCCATGATCCCCGTGGGCCGCGGCCAGCGCGAGCTCATCATCGGTGACCGCCAGACCGGCAAGAGCACGGTGGCCATCGATACCATCATCAACCAAAAGGAATTCTACGAGGCCGGCAAGCCCGTGTACTGCATCTATGTGGCCATCGGCCAGAAGGGTTCCACCGTGGCCGGTACCGTGAAGGTGCTGGAGGAGAACGGCGCCATGGCGTACACCACCGTGGTGGCCGCCAACGCCAGCGACCCTGCGCCGATGCAGTTCTATGCCCCCTTCACCGGTGCCGCCATCGGCGAATTCTTCCGCGACACCGGCCGTCCTGCACTGATCGTGTTCGATGACCTTTCCAAGCAGGCAGTGGCTTACCGTGAGGTGTCCCTCCTGCTGCGTCGCCCACCCGGACGTGAGGCCTACCCCGGTGACGTGTTCTACCTGCACAGCCGCCTGCTGGAGCGTGCAGCGAAGATCATCAACGACGACACCATCGCTTCCCGCATGAACGACCAGCCGGAGTCCTTGAAGGGCATGGTGAAAGGTGGCGGTTCATTGACCGCACTGCCGATCATTGAGACGCAGGCCGGTGACGTTTCCGCCTACATCCCGACCAACGTGATCTCCATCACCGATGGTCAGATCTTCCTGGAGAGCAACCTCTTCCTCAGCGGTGTGCGCCCCGCCATCAACGTGGGTATCAGCGTGAGCCGCGTAGGTGGTAACGCGCAGATCAAGTCCATGAAGAAGGTGGCCGGCACCTTGAAGCTGGACCAAGCCCAGTACCGCGAACTGGAGGCTTTCTCCAAGTTCGGCTCCGACCTGGACGCCGCCACCAAAGCTGTGCTTGACAAGGGCGCGCGTAACGTGGAGATCCTTAAGCAGGGCCAGAACAGCCCCATGCGCGTGGAAGAGCAGGTGGCCATCATCTATCTCGGCTCCAAAGGCCTGCTGGGCAAGGTGCCCGTAGGAAAGATCCGCGCCTTCGAGCAGGAGTTCCTCACGATGATGCGCAACACACAGGCCGATACCCTCGCCTCCCTGAAGGCCGGCAAACTGGACGACCAGATCACCGGCACACTGGAGAAAGTGGCCGCAGACCTCGTGAAAAGCTACGCGTAAATGAGCCGCAGAGACGCAGAGGCGCAGAGGATGAACCGTGACATTAACGTGTCTGGATCCCCACTGCATTTCTCCGTGTCTCCGTGTCTCTGTGGTTTAAACTTCTCTTCTCCGCGCCTCAGCGCCTCCGCGTTTAAAACTCTTCCCTCTTAATGGCCAGCCTGAAGGAAGTCCGCAGTCGGATCGTTTCGGTGAACAGCACCAAGCAGATCACCGCCGCCATGAAGATGGTGAGCGCGGCCAAGCTGCGCCGTGCGCAGGACGCCATCATCCGCATGCGGCCTTATGCCGAGAAGCTGAGCGTGCTGTTGAGCAACGTGAGCGCTTCCTTGGACGGCAATGAGAACAAGTTCGCGCAGGAGCGTATCGTGAAGAACGTCCTCTTCGTGGCCATCGTGAGCAATCGTGGTCTGGCCGGTGCCTTCAATACGCAGGTGTTCCGCCTGATCCGCAAGGCCACTGCAGCAGCGGAAGCCCGCGGGGAGCGCGTACATGTGCTCTCCTTGGGCAAGAAGGCTGCCGACCTCTATCGCCGCACGCCGTGGCACGCTTCGGGCTTCCCGGAGAACCTGGCAGCGCTGTATGACGGCCTGAACTTCGACAAAGTATCACCCGTAGCTGAAGCCATCATGGCCAAGTTCGCTGACGGCGAATACGACCGCGTGGAGCTCTTCTACAACAAGTTCAAGAACGCCGCCTCCCAGGTCGTCACCGAGGAGCGCTACCTGCCCATCGAGCCGCCACAAGCGGCCGCTGAAGGAAAAGGCGCCAGCGTGAAGACCGACCACATCATGGAGCCGGACCGGCAGACCATCGTGGAGGAGATCATCCCCAAGAGCCTGAAGATCCAGCTCTACAAAGCGATGCTGGACAGCTTCGCCTCCGAGCACGGCGCCCGCATGACCGCCATGCACAAGGCCACGGACAACGCGGACGACCTCCTGAAGGACCTTCGCTTGACCTACAACAAGGCCCGCCAAGCGTCCATCACCAATGAGATCCTGGAGATCGTGGGCGGTGCTGAGGCTTTGAAGGGGTAGGTTTCACCTATTTCTGATTGCCATGCACAGTACAACAGTTGTGTCATGCCGTACTTCGATGCCGAACCTCATGTATGAGTTCCAATGATGAGTATAAAACACATTGGAAGCCATCGGATCGATCAGGCTAGAAATAGCAGATAAGCGAGGTATGTCGAAGCCAACAGGGCATTACTAATCTCTACGCTTATTAACCTCTGCTTCCATCCGGGCTAGATTCACGCTCTTGCGATCATTGTCAGCCTTTAGGATTTTAGTGAGCTGTTGCACAAACATTGATGTATCTGCATAATAGTTCGGATAGGCCTTCTTAAGGGCTTGGACAGACCCTGCCGATACAAGCACCACTTGGACACCTTTCTTGCCTCTGGTGCGTTCTTCCGCCTCCTCATATCGCTCAGTTGCTATGGCACTCTCTCTTTTAGAGAAGCCCGTCACAGTGAGGATTTTGCTATCCGGATCAAGTACCATCAAGTAGTACTCAGCTCGTTTAAGTTCAGGAGGAAGCTTGAAGAGCGCACTGAAGTTCATGAGCTTCGCTGCCACATTCAAATGCAAAGACAGACTAGCTGTTTCCTTTATCAATTCAACTGGATCAGTGGGTACTCCTTCAATTGCACTTTCAGTCTTTTCCTCAATCGCAAAAACCGAACTAACCAGCTGAAAGAATCGGTCCCATTCCGGTTCGCCTCTGCCGCTCTTGATCGCCGTTCCGTTCATAGTATCAACCGTCTCCACAGCAGTTGCCCAACAGTGCTGAAGGTGAGTTCGGAGTTGAATTTCGACTAGCTGGTCATCAAAAACATCGGTGGAGGATCCTTTGTATTTGTAAATGAGGTGGACACTCCTGTATCCGGATTTCTTCGGCTTAATCAAGTAGTTGTCAATCTTGACCAACTCATGATCAATTGTTGCCGTCGACCGGTAGTAGTTCAGAATATCATTCACTTGCTTCATGTCTGATACAATGGCCCTACATCCGGCTATATCCTGCATTCGCTTCAGGCTCATGTGCTGTTGCTCCCGCAGTTTATTCAGTATTGAGGGTGTCCGCTTGAGTCGTTGAGCAACAATCGCTGTCCGACCGAACTTCCTAGCAACCCAACGAAGTGTTACTTGGAATGTGTTCATCGGATAACTGTGGCAAGCCCTCCAATTGTCAAGTACTTCTTGTGCGTAAAGCCTTTCAGCCTCAGTAATATCCTCAGTTATCAGGAGCTTCCCAGCCTTTTCGATCTGATTGCGAGAATACTTACGCTCTGCCCAGTTTGCCATACTCCTTAGTGTCTTGGCAAGATAGAACAATGCATCGTGAATATCCCATCTCCCACGCTCGGCTGGGTCAACAATATTTCCAGGCGCTCGGCTAAACGATAACCTCCCGGACCTGCCACATGCCGTCCGGCGAACCGTCGGCCATCAAGGTCACGACATCAAGGTGCTCTCCCCCTCCGTCCCGCCGTTCGTTCTGAAAGCGCTTACACAGTTGGGATATGCCTAGAGTACGAGTGAAGAAGCTCGCGCCAGAGAGGGGGTGAAGACGTACGAGCTAGGACAGACTTGCAACTCGTAATGCTGATCCGAGGGCACGGGTCCAGATCATTTGACTACAACGGTTTGCACCACTGTACTACCCGCATTCTGGACGCGCAACGAATACGTGCCCTTGGCAAACCTTGAAAGGTCGATCAACCGAATGTTTCTGGTCCCATTGCCGTTGAAGACCTCATTCTGCACCAACTGCCCCTTCACGTCGAAGACTTGCAGTGAGACCAAGCCCGACAGCTCTGTTTCCAATGTGAACTGGCCGGCATTAGGATTTGGGTAGACCCGGACGTTCCCGTTGACCGACATTTCATTCCCGTTGATCCCTTCACCGAGATCAACTGTGGTACAAAGGCCAGCGGTGTTGATGCATCCGTCCACATCGACATAGGTATAGGTCACACTGTGGGTTCCAACACCCGCCATTCCAGGGTCGAAAGTGCTACCGGATACCCCTGGGCCGATAAAGATACCTCCAGCAGGAACCCCAATCAATTCAACAATGCCATCAGTTGTGGTGTAAGATGCATCTAGACCAGTAAGGGAAACCGGCGTCTGACTACGACACGGGGATGCGGGCGTACCAGAGAACAGCCCCGTGATTTCTTGTTGGGATAATGCCCGGTCCCATATGCCAATATCGTCGATCAGTCCGCCAAATCCATCGAAGCCGGATATCGATTTCCTACCAATGTTCCAAGTTGTAGTAGTGCTTAATGGTGCATTGTTAATGCCTGTGTCTGTAAGGACACCATCAATATATAGCGCGGCCTCACCGGCATTATAGTCAGAAGTGAATAAAATGTGGTGCCATTCGTATTTTGTAATTGCGAAAGTGGATGGCCATACTTGAGAACCGGACGCGGCATATGAACATTTGATTGTTACCGTCGAGCCTATATCACTATTTACTATTATCCCTGGCTCACCGGAGGAGATTACTCTCGAATTGCTTGTAGCTGCGTCAAACCACACCCAACAGGAGATTGAGATTCTATCTGGCGACAGTTGGGGTAACGTACCTAAATCAATATAGTTGGAGCTGCTTAAGGAGTTGGGCCAGCTATAGGCACTATTCGAACTCCCAAAACGATCACTGGTTAGTGTGAGGGCTCCATTCACAGTTCCGTTATTCCCTGATCCGCTTTCATCATTCGCATCACCATTGAATGGCCACCAACCAACAAGGCCATTGGTGGGGATATAACTAGGGACTTGCGCAAACGCAAGGTTTGACAATACAATGATGGCAAGTGTTGCTAAGAGTGTCCTTCTTGCTCCCATTTTGGGTTTGTTTTGTTTCAATCAGATTGGTGGGGACTATACGGTTTTGGCTGGAGAGATAATCCAACATTGGTCGAATGTAGTGCAATGACGTACAAGCGAGCAAATTACCCTCGAACCCCACGCTCGGCTGCGTCATCAATAGTTCCCGGCGCTCGGCTCAACGATAACCTCACAGACCTGCCGAGTGCCCAGTTCTTTTCCGCCGAGCCTGCCCCGGAGCCGCATCCGGGGGCGGGCTCCGCCGATCTTGCCATTCAATCTCTCCTTCCTTAGGGCATGCGCGTGGTCCGAGGCATATTGGACCCGCCCAGCGTCAAGAACAACCCCTTAACTTTACGTCTCAACCATCCGTCAGACTGACCAACAAGCCATGACCACTCTAGAGCTAAGGGCCGAGATCAACCAGTTGCTGAGCCACGAGAACAACACTTCCGTGCTGGAGGCGATACGTATGCTTTTGCGCAGGGAAGAAGCGGATGTTGATGATGACTTCACCGATGAGGAGATCGCCGAGCTCGAGCAACGCCGCGCGCGCTATCTGAGCGGAGAGAGTAAGCCCCATACCGTGGAAGAATCCATGCGTCTTGCACGCGAAGGGTTCAAGCGGTGAATTTCACGGTTCAAGTCCTACCGGAAGCTACTGAGGAGGTCGGGGTGATCTTCGGCTATTATGAAGACAAAAAATCCGGTTTGGGGAAACGCTTTCAACAAGCACTGAACGCGTGTTACGAGGATCTGGCGCTCGATCCGTGGAGGCAGAAGCGCAAGGGCGTTTTCCGGCATGCCATGATCCAAAAGTTCCCCTATCGCGTGGTGTATGAAGTTCATGGCAAACGTGTGATCGTTTACCAAGTGCGCCACACCAGCCGCAAACCCAGTAAGAAGTTCGGGCCGTAATCACAGGCTGACCAAGCCGCTGAGGAGACCCCATCCCCGCGCTCAGCTGGGTCAACAATAGTTCCCGGTGCTCGGCTCAACGATAACCTCACAGACCTGCCGAGTGCCCGGCTCCTGTCCGCCTCTGGCGGGCTCTGCGATACGGATATGAGTGTTGAAGATGGCCGGTGGCCGCAAGAGTTGGGCACTCGGGAACTCCGGATGAGACTCCGGGGCCGAGCGCCGGGTTCAGAGAGACTCTGCGTTCCGGACGGGCCAAACTGTCATAGCACTCAACGCCTTCTTTCTTCAAACCGGCTTTTCAGGTCCATCCTTTCGTGTAGGACCCTGATGATCTCGATCTCCAGTTCGTTCAAGGCCATGAAGAATACGATATGCCGACCGGTGCGCACTCCTTTCAGGCCCGCACGGATCTCGTCATAGTTCCTGCCTGAACCAGGGTTGTCGGCCAATTCTTGAAAAGCATCCAAAAAATCCCGGTAGTATTTGTCTGCTTGCTTTTCTGACCATCGATCGAATGTGAAATTCCAGATGTCCCCTAGATCTCCGATAGCCTTGTTAGAGAGGATATACCTACCCATTCGTTCCCCTCTTGGCCTTCAGTTCCGCAAGATGTTCCTTCGGATCGAAGTCCTTGGCGAGCCCACTCTGCACGCCCTCTTCAATGGCCATGCGCAAAGCAGATATTTTACTCTCCTCTTCCTCCAATAACCGCAGCGCGGCGCGGATCACCTCGCTGATATTCCCGTAGCGGCCTTCGGTTACGCTCCGTTGAATGAACTGCTCATAATAGGAGCCGAGTGAAACGGGGGTGTTCTTGCTCATTGTTCAATGCTTCCATCCCAAAGGTAACGTGCTTAGGGACATTCCGGCAGTCTTCAGCCTGCTGCGCGGAACCACCCCGTTCCTTCCTCTTGGATAGCTTCGCCTTTCGAGGCCGGTCACAAAATGTGACCACCTTATGAAACGCTGGCCTCCGATATGGAAGCCCTCGTCACTTATCGCCGTAGTGCCCTTTGCAGCTCATTACTTCTACCGATCCTTCACTGGTCATTCGATAGACCAACCGGTGCTTTTCATCGATCCGTCGGGACCAATACCCTTTGAGTGCTCCTTTCAATGGTTCCGGCTTACCCACGCCTTTGAAGGGTTCGCGCAGGATAGCCTTGATCAAGTCGTGGATCTTGATGTACCGCGCTTTGTCGTAGATGCCCCAGTCGCAAAAATCATCGTAGGCGTTCTGCTCGAAGATAATGCGCTTCATGCCTTGAGGCGCTCCATCACCATAGCGTCCAGATCAGCCTCTGAAAGTGTGACGGAGTTTCCTTTTTCAAGGTTCTTGATCGCCTTGTCCAAGCGCTGGAGGTAGACCTTCTTGCTTTCCGAGCGTGTCAACTCGAAATCCGTACTGGAGCGGATGGTAAGCGTGAGCTCGCGGTCCTTGTCGAACAAGCGTTTGATCTTGTTCAACAGGTCCATGTCCAACTCCGATACCTTGATGCGCAGGCTTGTTTCCATTGGGCTTAACTCTTGCGAAGATAGGAGATCATCCCAAGGGCCTGAAGATCCAACTTCGCAAGGTTATCGTTACTCCCTCCGTGTTGGTAGTCCTTCCGCAAGCGATTTAGAACGCACTACTGGTCATCCTTCTTGAGCGACCCGAGATCGTTCCGTAATACACGATCGAGAATTCGAATGCGCCGTTGTTGTTCGTGTAGGTGCGCAGCGGTGAGGTATTGATGTCGTAGCTGAAGCGGTACATGTTGTTACCGTGCTTGATGCCGACCTGTGCGATAACAGCATCATCCAAACGATAGGAGCAGCCTGCCACCACGCCATACACACCGTTCATCAGCGCCACCTGGCCTAAGAGGCCGGCCTGGATCATCTGGTCCGGGCCTTGGCGCATGTAGAGCCCTTGCGGGATGATGTCCACACCTTCGGCTACCGTGATGTACGCACCCGCGTTCACCGAATAGCGGATCGGCAGGTCGCTCTTCTCCTCGCGGAAAATGGATTCGTCCGGCGTGGTGACGTGGAAGAGCGCGAAGTTCCCGAAGGGGTTGATCATCTTGTTCCTGTTGGTGGAACGATAGGCCACACCAGCACCGAGGTCCAGCATCATCCTTCCCTTCTTCTGGAACGCTTCCCCTGAGGGCAGGTCGTTGTCAAAATGGTCCCGGTCGTACTGGGCGTCCCAAACCAACTTGTTGTCGTTCACCTTCTTGTAGATCAAGCCCAGGTTCACTCCCGCTGAAAGCGTATAGTACTTGGATGACGAGACGTTGTACGCGCCGGTAAAGCCCGCCTGGAAGTTGTTCAACACGTTGGCCATGTTGTAGTTGTTCAGGTAGGCCCCGAAGCCGTACTTCCTGTCCATGGACATGTCCACCGCGAAGGCCGTGGTGAGGAAGTTGCTCGCCAAGCTGTTCCACTGGCTCCGCAGGTTGCTGCTCACCCGGAAGTCGCTGTTCTCATACATGCCCGTGAGCGCCGGGTTCAGGAGTACCGAGGCCGCATCGTACTGGCTCAGCTGTGCATCCTGGGCACGCGTGGCACCAGCTCCGAAGAGCATGATCGCCAAGAGGAGGGTTGCTTTCGTTCTCATTGTTCTGTTCTCTTTAGCGGATCAAAGTCACTTTACCCGAGCGGTCAAAGTCCTGGCCTTCCACCGATGTGGCGACGACCGTGTAGACGTACACCCCGTTGATCTCCGGCTTCCCGTTGTGGGTGCCGTCCCATCCGAACTCAGGGTCGCTGGTCTCGAAGACCATTTCGCCCCAGCCGTTGAAGACCTTCAGTTCCATGGTCTTGAAGGGGCCACCGCGGACGAAGAAGACGTCGTTCACTCCATCGCCGTTCGGGCTGAAAGCGTCCGGTAGTTTCGGTGGCACGATCTTGTTCTCGGTGATCGCGATGAGCATGGAATCGGAGGCGGTGCAGCCTGCAGCATTGGAGACCGTCTGCACGATGATGTACTGACCTCCCTGGGTATAGGTGTGCGTGGGATCCTGGGAGAGCGAACCCTGACCATCACCGAAGTTGTAATGCCAGCCGTTGCCTCCGAAGGAATTGTCCTCGAACACGATCGACTCACCAGTGAAGGCATCCCCGGTGAAGGAGAAGCCTGCCGTGGGTGCGAACATCACCTCCACTACTTGGCTGGTGGTGGCGCTACAGCCGTTCTGTGCGAATACTGTGAGCGTTACCGGATACTGTCCCGCTCCAGCGAAGGCGTTGCCAGCCTGTTGACCAGCTGCAGTGCTGCCGTTGCCGAAGTCCCAGTTCCAGCCGATGATGGGCGAACCCGTGGTGGTGCTGGCATCGGTGAAGGCCGTGTTCGATCCTGCACAAGCGTTGCCGAAGTTGAAGGCAGCGTTCAGCGGGTTCACGAACGACAGCTTCACGGTATCCACCGCTGCGGCGCAGAAGAGGTCACCCGTGGTGGTGAGGAACAGTTCCACTTGTTGCAATTGGGAGTCGCCGGTGCTGGGCTGGTAGGTGGCATTGGCCGTGGTGTTGTTCGGCAGGAAGATGCCGGAACCGTTGGTGGTCCATTGCAAGCCCGTGGCGCCGTTGTAGATACCTGCCAGCTGCACATCCGCCGAGGCGTCGCAGGTGGTAATGTCCGTGCCTGCGTTCACCGTGGAAGGCTGGTGCATGTTCACTGCCAGCGTATCGGTGTGCGCGGGGCAGCCCATGTTACCGGTGGTGGTGAGCACGAAGCTCAGTTGCTGGAACACCAGGTCCGGTGCGCTCGGCACGTAGCTCGCGTTCAAGGCATCGGCATTCGGCAGGAAGGTGCCTGTGCCGTTCGTGGTCCACGTGCCACCGCTCACTCCTGTGATGTTTCCGGCCAGTTGGACGATGCCACCATTGGCACACACGTCCAGGTCAACACCAGCGTTCGCGATCCGTGTGGGGCCCACTCCGATGAAGAGCGAATCCGATGCGTTGCCGCAGGTGCCCGTGCCGTAGGCCGTGAGGATCAGGTGTACGCCACCTGCGATGCTGTCATTGGCCGTAGGTGTGTAAGTAGCGTTCAGCGTATTGGCATTGGGGCTAAAGGTGCCCGTGCCTGCGGTGATCCATCGCACCAACGAATCGTTCTGCGCGGTGCCATTCAGTTGGATCGGCGACAGGCCATTGCAGAGCAACAGGTCCGTGCCGGCGTTCACCGTTGGTGGCACATGGTAGCTCACCACCAAGGTGTCCTTTCCGGCGGGGCAGCCCGCGTTGTTGGTAGTGCTCAGCACCAGGGAAATGTCACCGATCACGAAGTCCGCTGGGCCCGGGATGTAGGTGGCGTTGAGCGCCATAGCTGAAGGGCTGAAGGAACCCGTACCCGTGGTGCTCCACATGCCCGTGGTGGTACCTGCAACTGCGCCGTTCAGCGAAATGTTAGGCGCCGTGCTGCAAGTGATCACGTCTTGACCGGCCTGTGCAGAGAGCCCGCCGCCGAAGGTGATGGTGAGTGCATCCGACACCGCGCTGCAAGGCAGGGTGCCCGTGGTGGTCACGGTGAGCGTCACGGTTCCCAGTGTGCTATCAGCTACGCTTGGGTAGTAGAGCGTGGCCAAGGCATTGGCATCGAAGAAGGTGCCCGTGCCCGAAGTCGTCCACGTACCGCCAGGCGCATTGGCTGCATTGGCGGCCAACTGTACAGGTGCGCTCGTGCAAGCGACCACATCGCTACCGGCCATGATGTTCGGCACGGCCCGCAGGTTCAACGTCATGGCATCGGAGGAAGCCGCGCAGGAGCCGTTGGTGATCGTAGTGATCGTCAACTGCACTGAACCCGCTGCGATATCCGCATTGCTGAGCGTGTAGGTAGCGTTCGGATCCGTGTTGTTGCTGAAGGATCCCGAGCCGGAAGTGCTCCACTGGATGCCTTGTGCTCCGCCGCTGAAGTTGCCCGCGAGCTGGGCGATCGGTGAGTTGACACAGAGGCTCTGATCCGGACCGGCGTAAGCAAAGCTGGTGTTACCGAAGGTCAGCGTCATCTGATCGCTACCGCTGGGGCAAGTGCCCGTGTTGGTAGCGGTGAACGTGAGCACAACCGAGCCGTTGGCCACATCGGCCGCGGAGAAGAAGTACTGCGCGTTGAGCACATCGGCATTGGGCTGGAAGGTGCCCGATCCGGTGGCTGTCCAAGTGCCCGAAGGCGATCCGTTCTGAACGGTGCCCAACAGATTGGCATGGTCGGAGAGCACACACACGCTCTGGTCCGGCCCAGCGCTCACGATGATTCCAGCGGTGAGATAGATCGTCATCGCATCGCTCACCGCGCCGCAGTTGCCGTTGTTCAAGGAGGTGAGCGTGAAGTTGATCTGACCCGCAGCGATGTCCGCAGCACTTGCCGTGTACGTGGTGTTCAGTGCACCTGCGTTGGCGATGGTGCCGGTGCCTGTGGTGGTCCACTGGCCCACCGTGGTGATGCCGGATATCATTCCGCTCAGGTTGAACTGGCTCACTTGGTCACAGTAGGTCTGGTCCGCTCCTGCGTTCACATAAGGTGCTGGTGTCAGCTGCAGCGTCATGGCATCGCTGGCGTTGTTACAGCTGTTCACCGCGTTCAGCGTCAAGGTCAGCGAGCCGATGGCGGTGTCGATGTTGCTGGGAATGTAGGTGGGCGTCAGCACGCTGTTGCTCGGATAGAAGGAACCCGTGCCGGAGGTGGTCCACTGCACTTGGGTGGCATCGCCGCTGAGCGTTCCAGTGAGCTGCACCGTGGCGTTGTTCGCGCAGAAGCTCAGGTCCGGACCAGCGTTCACGTTGCCGGAAGGTTGGATGGCGATATACACCGTATCCACAGCCGCGGTGCATGCACCGGTGTTGGTGGCGGTGAGCACCAGCCTCACACCGTGTGCTAAGGAATCCTGGGCGCTGGCGTGGTAGATGTTGGCGAGCGCATCAGCCGGGTTGGCGAAGCTGCCCGATCCCAACGTGCTCCACACGCCGGTGGAAGAGGCACCGCTCACTTGGCCATTGATCAGCACGTTCAGGTTACCGAAGCAGACCACTTGATCGGCCCCAGCATTCGCGCTGGAGACCGGCACGATGGTCACGCTCATCTGATCCATGGCATTGTCACAGCTGTTCACGCTCCAGGTGAAGGTGAGCGTGCCTTGGGTCGCATCGCCCGGAGCCACTTGGTACACCGCGTTCGCAGCACTGGCGTTCGGGTTGAAGGAACCTGCACCGTTCGTGGTCCAGTGACCTTCAGTGGCGTTACCGCTGATGCTACCGGCCAGTTGCACGGTGGCTTGGCTTGCGCAGATGCTTTGGTCAACACCGGCGTTGGCGACGGCGTTCGGAAGGATGGTCAAGGTCATCATGTCCGACACCACGTTGCAGAGACCGTTGTTGGTGGAAGTCAAGGTGAGATCCACAGTGCCGTTGAGTGAATCCAGTGCACTGGCCATGTACGTGGCATTCAGCGTGGTGGCGCTCGGGAAGAAGGTGCCTGTGCCGCTGGTGGTCCAGGTACCGGTGGTGGATCCACCTTGCACGCTGCCCGTCATCGGCACTTGCAGTGCACTGGAACAGGTGGTGACGTCCGGACCGGCGCTCACCACAGGGGCGGGCGTTACGGCGAGCATCACTTGGTCCACTACGGAGAGGCAGTTGCCATTGCCAGTGGTGGTGAGCGTAAGCGCCACGCTGCCGGTCTGCAGTTCGAAGCTCGAAGGCACGTACTGTGCGTTCAGTGTCTGTGCGTTCGGCGTGTAGCTGCCGAGGCCACCGCTCCATTGTGCGCCACCGGCCACCGTGATCGCACCGTTCAGCGTTACCAGCGGGTTGTTGGCGCAAACGTCCATGTCCATACCGGCATTCACTGTGGGCGCTGGCGTGAAGGTGATGGCGAGAGTATCGCGCACAGCGAAGCAATTGCCGTTGCCGGTGGACGAGAGATAGAGGTTCAAGCTACCCGAAGCGATCTCCAATGCCGTGGGCGTGTACACGGGACTGAACACGTTGTTGGAAGGGCTGAAGGTGCCGCTTCCACCGGACCATGCACCACCGTTCGCGTTGTCCACGTTTCCGCTGAGCTGCACTGCCGCGTTGTTGGCGCACACAGCCTGATCCATGCCGGCATTCACCACAGGTGCATCGGTGAAGTAGACCGTCATCTGGTCGACGACTGCAGCACAGAATGTGGTGCCCGTGGAAGACAGCGTGAAGGTGATGGAACCTGCCGTTACCTCCGCCTCAGTGGGCGTGTACTGCAGCGCCAGCGAGGTGTTGTTCGGGAAGTAGTTGCCATTTCCTCCGGTCCATTGGCCGCCCGAGGCGTTGCCCACAAAGCCGTTCAGCTGGAAGTTCGGGTTGTTGCCGCAGATCTGTTGATCCGGTCCGGCGTTCACCACAGGAACAGGATCCACGATGATCACGAGGCTGTCGCGCACCGCATTGCAATTCCCGTTGCTGGTGGAGGTGAGCACCAAGGACATCTGTCCAGCGGCGATCTCAAGCGCAGTAGGCTGGTAAGTGGCGTTCAGCGTCTGGGCGTTAGGCGTGAAGACACCTGCACCGCCGCTCCACGCGCCGCCATTGGCCACGGTGATCGCACCGGCCAATTGCACCTCGGAACTGTTGGCG
Organism: Flavobacteriales bacterium; assembly: GCA_038234075.1. Taxonomy (GTDB): domain Bacteria; phylum Bacteroidota; class Bacteroidia; order Flavobacteriales_F; family PHOS-HE28; genus PHOS-HE28. The sequence continues at coordinate 122,267 of JBBSUV010000003.1, forward strand.
CACACATGAGCATCCAAGCCCGCATTCACGATTGGCGCCGGAGTAAAGTCCAAGCGCACGGAATCGCGGGAGGCCAAGCAGCCGCCGTTGCCGGTCGAGGTGAGATAGAGCCACAATCCGCCTGCGCCTACTTCAGCAGCGCTCGCCGTGTACACCGCGTTCAGTGCAGTGGCATTCGGACTGAAGGATCCAGCACCGCCGCTCCATGTACCGCCGGTAGCATTGGTCACCTGGCCATTCAACGAGGCAGCGATGTTGTTGGCGCAAAGGGTTTGTGCGGCACCGGCCTCCACTACTGGAGCGGCGGTGATGTTGATGGTCACTTGAGCACTCACTGCATTGCAAAGTCCGTTGCCGGTGCTGGTCAAGGTGACCGTGGCCGTGCCTGCAATTACTTCAGCAGCGGAAGGTGTGTAGATGGCGCTCAGGCTGTTCGCATTGGGCGAGAAGCTGCCTGCACCGGTCCATGTTCCGCCCGTAGCGTTCTGCACCGATCCGGCCAGTTGCACACTCGGGTTGTTCGCGCAGGACTGCATGGGTTGACCAGCGTTCACCACTGGTGCTGGCGCGATGGTCACCACCATCTGGTCGTTCACGGCGCTGCACAGCGCATTGCCCACTGTCGTCAAGGTCAACGTGACAGTGCCTGCGGAGATCTCCGCTGCGGTCGGTGTGTACACTGCATTCAGGATGCCGCTGTTCGGCGAGAAGCTGCCCGCTCCACCGCTCCAGATGCCGCCCGTAGCTACGGTAACAGATCCGTTCAATTGCAAGGTGGCGTTGTTCGCGCAGATGCTCGCGTCCAGTCCAGCGTTGGCCGTGGGCGCAGGTGTGAAGGTGTAGGTCACTTCGTCGGTTACCGCCGTGCAACCGCTGTTGCCCGTGGTGGTAAGCACCAGCGTGGCGCTCCCTGCGGCGATCTCACCTTGTGAAGGTGTGTACACCGCGTTCAGTGCATTGGCGTTCGGGCTGAAAGTTCCTCCTCCGCCGCTCCACGTTCCGCCATTGGCGACGGTGACACTGCCGGCCAATTGGATAGCCGCATTGTTCGCGCAACGCACACCATCCACACTGGCGTTGGCCGTCGGCGAAGCGGTGAAGGTGATCAGCACTTCATCAGATACCGGCACACAATTGCCGTTACCGATAGTGGTCAAGGTCAAGGTCATGGTACCGGCTGCGATCTCCGTTGCGGTCGGGATGTACACCGCGTTCAGCGATGCGATGGAAGGCGTGAAAGTGCCTGCACCACCGCTCCATTGTCCGCCACCAGCACCGCTAACGGAACCACCGAGCTGCACTTGTGCATTGTTCGAGCAGACGAAGAGGTTGTTGCCCGCGTTGGCGGTTGGCGAAGCAATGATCGTGATCGTCATCTGGTCGTTCACCGCGTTGCACAAGCCGTTCTGGGTGGTCGTGAGCGTGAGCGTTGCAGTACCCAGGGCCACCTCAGCAGGATTGGGGTGGTAGGTCGCGTTCAGCGTGTTCGCATCGGGCGACCAAGTGCCACCGCCGCCGCTCCATACACCGCCAGTGGCGATGGTCACCGCGCCGTTCAGGATAACTGAAGGATCGTTGGCGCAGACGGTGCGGTCCACTCCTGCATTCACCGTTGGGCTTTGCGAGAAGTAGATCGTCATGGCATCGTTCACCGGTGTGCAGGTGCCGTTGCCAGTGCTGGTGAGGGTAAGCGTCACTGAGCCATTCGCGAGTTCAGTAGTGCTTGGGGTGTACACCGCATTCAGCGCGTTGATGCTTGGTGAGAAGCCGCCCGTGCCACCGCTCCAGCTGCCGCCCGTGGCGTTGCTGATGGAGCCGGTCAGTTGGACACTGGAGTTGTTCGAACAAACCGTGCGATCGATACCAGCCTCCACAACTGGTGCAGGTGCGAGGGTGATCACCACTTGATCGGACACGACGTTGCAAGTTCCGTTGTTCGTGGAGGTCAGTGTCAATGTGACGGTGCCTGCGGCGATCTCACCCAAGGTCGGGGTGTAGGTAGCGTTCAGGTTGTTCGTGCTGGGGTTGAAAGTGCCCGAGCCGCCGCTCCACACACCGCCACCCGCGTTGTTCACGACACCAGCCAGTTGTGCGGTTGGGTTATTGGCGCACACGGTGAAGTTGTTGCCGGCGTTCACAACCGGTGCAGGAGAGATCGTGATCACGATCTGGTCTATCACCGGATTGCTATTGCCATTGCCCACGGAGGTGAGCGTAAGCGTCACGCTACCTGCGGCGATCTCGGCCGCTGAGGGATAGTAAGTGGTGTTGAGTGAAGTGTTGTTCGGCGTGTAGCTGCCGGTGCCGCCACTCCAGATACCACCCGTTGCGATGGTCACGCTGCCACTTAGGACAACGACCGCATTATTGCCGCAGATCACTTGGTCCGGACCGGCGTTGGTCGAGGGCGCATCGCTGAAGGTGATGATCATGGCATCGGTGGCCGCAGCGCAGGAACCGTTGCCCGTGGTGGTCAAGGTCAAGGTCACGCTGCCGGAAGCGATCTCCGCTGGCGTGGGCGTGTACACCGCGTTGGTGGTCGTGTTGTTCGGGTTGTAAGTACCCGCGCCGCCGGACCATACCATACCGCTGGCGATGGAATAGGAACCAGCCAAGGTGGTCGCTGCATTGTTGGCGCTTACAGATTGGTCAACGCCTGCATTGGCTACCGGAGCCGTGGTGAAGGTGATCTGCACTTGGTCGGATACCGCTGCGCAATTGCCGTTGCCAGTGGTCGTGGCAGTTAGCGTCACCAAGCCGTTGGACACCTCGATCGTCGAGGGTGTATAGGTGATGTTCTGTGCGGTGCTTCCTGGTGAGTAGAGGCCGCTTCCACCGGACCACTGCACGCCAGTGGCCACCGTGATGGCGGCGCTCAGCATCGCGCTACCGTTGTTCCCGCAGAGGGTCTGGTCCACACCGGCGTTCACTGTCGGTGCAGGCGTGATAGTGAAGTGCACCTGGTCCGTTACCGGGTTGCAGGTGCCGTTTCCGGCCGAGGTGAGCGTGAGTGTGAAGCTACCAGCGGTGATCTCTGCCGCATTCGGTGTGTAGGTTGCATTGAGTGTGATGCTGTTCGGGCTGTACGTACCGTTGCCGCCGCTCCAAACCCCGCCCACTGCTCCGTTCACGCTTCCGTTAAGGGTGACTGCTGGCGAATTCGCACAGACAATGCCATCCAGTCCTGCGTTCACGATCGGCGCAGGTGTGTACGTGATGATGCGGGTATCGCTGGCAGGTGTGCAGTTGCCGTTGCCCGTGGTGGTCAAGGTGAGCGTCACCATGCCCGCAGCGATATCGCCAGGTCCGGGGTTGTAGGTCGCGTTCAATGTGTTCGCGTTCGGCGTGAAGCTGCCGGTGCCACCGGTCCAAGTACCGCCAGTTGCGATCACCACGCTGCCGTTCAGGGCCACGCTGCCATTGTTCGCGCAACGGGTCACATCAGGTCCTGCGTTCGCGGAAGGCGCATCGGTGAAATTGAGCACCACTTGATCGATAGCCGCATTGCAAAGGCCGTTGCCGGTGGTGGTGAGCGTAAGCGTTACGCTGCCGTTGGTGATCTCCATCGCTGTCGGCGTGTAGATCGCGCTCATGTTCGTGGTGCTCGGATCGAAGGTGCCGTTGCCGCCGCTCCAGATTCCGCCAGTTGCCACGGTGAAGGCACCGGACAGGGAGGTCACTGGATTGTTGGCGCAAAGCACACGATCAGAACCGGCGTTCGCCGTAGGTCCGGGAGTGATCGAATAGGAAACTTGATCGCTCACTGCGGTGCAATTGCCATTGCCCACCGTGGTAAGAGTTAGTGTGACGCTGCCTGCAGTACGCTCCGCAGCGCTGGGCGTGTAAGTGGCGTTGAGTGTGCTACTGTTCGGGCTGTAGGTACCGGTTCCTCCGCTCCAGATGGCTCCGGAAGCACCGTTGACAACACCGGCCAAGATGAGCGCCGAGTTATTCGCGCAGACCGTTCCGTTCATGCCGGCATCCACCGTGGGTGCTGGCGTGAAGTTGATCAGCTTGCTATCCGATACCAGACCGCAGTTGCCGTTGCCGGTGCTGGTCAAGGTGAGGATCAGCGAACCTGCGGCGAGTTCCGAAGGCGTTGGTGTGTAGACCGCATTCAGCGTGGTGTTGTTCGGGGTGAAGGATCCCAGACCGCCGCTCCAGATGCCGCCCGTGGCCACCGTTACGGTTCCGTTCAAGGACACGTTCGCATTGTTCACGCAGACCGTTGCATCCGTTCCGGCATTCACCGTGGGTGCTGGCGTGAATGCCAAGGTGATCGCATCGGAGACAGCCACGCAGTTGTTGTTGCCGGTGGTGGTGAGTGTGAGCGTAACCGAGCCGTTGGAGATCTCATCGGCAGTCGGCGTGTAGGTGGCGTTCATGTTCGCCGCGCTTGGGCTAAAGGTGCCCAAGCCACCGCTCCATGCGGCACCGGTAGCTACCGTGAATCCGCCGACCAAGGTGGCCGTCGCATTGTTGGCGCAGAGGCTCTGGTTGGGGCCGGCGTTCACCGTTGGTGCAGGTGTGATCGTCCAGGTCACCTGATCGCTCACTGCACTGCAGAGGCCGTTACCGGCAGAAGTCAATGTCAAGGTCACCGTGCCTGCGGTACGTTCCGCAGCGGTCGGTGTGTAGATCGCGTTCAGCGTTGAACTGTTCGGGCTGTAGGTGCCGTTGCCACCGCTCCAGATAGCGCCGGTAGCTCCATTCACGCTACCGACCAGTTGCATGGCAGGTGCGTTCGCACAGACCGAAGCATTCAGTCCCGCATTCACAGTGGGTGCGGGAGAGAAAGTGATGAGTTTGCTGTCCGAAGTTGCTCCGCAGTTACCGTTGCCGGTGCTGGTGAGCGTAAGGTTCAAGGTGCCGCCCGCGAGTTCTGCAGGAGTTGGCGTGTAAGTAGCGTTGAGGTTCGTGTTGTTCGGGGTGAAGGAACCGGCACCGCCGCTCCATACACCTCCAGTAGCGATGCTCACGCTGCCACTCAATGCCACGCTCGCATTGTTCACGCAGACAGTAGCATCAAGACCTGCATTCACCGTCGGGGCAGGTGTGAAGTTCAACATCACCGCATCGGACACTGCCACGCAATTATTGTTGCCGGTGGTGGTCAAGGTCAGCGTCACGGATCCATTGGAGATCTCCCCCACAGTGGGCGTGTAGGTGGCGTTCACGTAAGAAGCGCTCGGGCTGAAGATGCCCAGGCCGCCGCTCCAAACAGCGCCGGTCGCCACACTGAAGCTTCCGTTCAAGGTCGCCATGGCGTTGTTCGCGCAAAGGCTTTGATCGGCCCCGGCATTCACTGTCGGTGCAGGTGTGATCACGTAGGTCACCTGGTCGTTCACTGCATTGCACTGGCCGTTGCCGGTGGTGGTCAACGTGAGGGTGACGGTGCCGGCCGTGCGCTCAGCGGCGCTCGGTGTGTACACCGCATTCAAGGTCGTGTTGTTAGGGTTGTAAGTGCCCGTTCCGCCAGTCCATGTAGCACCCGTTGCGCCATTCAAAACACCAGCCAAAGTGATCGCGCTGGAATTGGCGCAGACCGTTCCGTTAGGACCGGCATTCACCGTAGGAGCTGGGGTGAATGTGATCTGTTTGCTGTCGGTTACAGGCGAGCAATTGCTGTTGCCTGTGGTCGTCAATACCAAGTTCACGATCCCGTTGGCGATCTCCGTCGCGGTCGGGGTGTAAGTGGCGTTGAGGGCCGCGTTGTTCGGCGCGAAGGATCCGGCTCCGCCGCTCCACACACCGCTGGTCGTACCCGTCACGCTGCCGTTCAGCACCACACTCGCATTGTTCGCGCAGCGGGTCACATCCGCACCGGCGTTTGCCGTGGGTGCTGCGGTGAAACTCAACACCATGGCATCGGAAACCGCAACGCAGTTGTTGTTGCCGGTGGTGGTCAACGTCAATGTCACTGAACCGTTCGCGATCTCTACAGCCGTTGGCGTGTAGGTCACGTTCATGTTCGATGCACTCGGGCTGAAGGTGCCCAAACCACCGCCCCAGGTAGCACCCGTGGCCACCGTGAAACTTCCGTTCAAGTTCGCCACGGAGTTGTTCGCACAAAGGCTCTGGTTCGCACCAGCGTTCACCGTTGGTGAAGGCGTGATCACGTACGTCACTTGGTTGCTCACCGCGTTGCAAATGCCATTGCCGGTGGTGGTCAGTGTGAGTGTTACCGTACCCGCCGTGCGCTCAGCTGCGCTCGGTGTATACACCGCGTTCAAGGTGGTGTTGTTCGGATTGAAGGTGCCCGTGCCGCCGGTCCAAGTGGCACCGGTGGCTCCGTTCATCACACCGGCCAAGTTGATCGCACTGGCATTGGCGCAGACCGTTCCGTTAGTACCGGCACTCACCGTAGGAGCCGGCGTGAAAGTGATCTCTTTGCTGTCCGTTGTAGCTGAGCAATTGCTGTTGCCCGTGGTGGTCAATACCAAATTCAAGATCCCTGCGGAGATCTCTGCTGCGGTCGGCGTGTAGGTCGCATTCAGCGCTGCGTTGTTCGGGGTGAAGGATCCGGCACCGCCGCTCCACACACCACCGGTTGCGATCGTCACGCTTCCGTTCAACACCACGTTCGCATTGTTTGCGCAACGCGTTACATCCACACCGGCATTCGCAGTAGGTGCTGCTGTGAAGCTCAACACCATCGCATCAGAAACCGCAACGCAGTTGTTGTTGCCCGTGGTGGTCAACGTCAGGGTAATGGAACCGTTCGCGATCTCTGCAGCTGTAGGCGTGTAGGTCGCATTCACATTGGAAGCACTTGGGCTGAACGTGCCCATCCCACCGCCCCACGACACACCCGTGGCTACGGTAAACCCGCCTGCGAGTGTCGCCACTGCATTGTTCGAGCAAAGGCTTTGATCCGCTCCTGCGTTCACGGTCGGTGCTGGTGTGATCAGGTAGGTCACTTGGTCGCTCACCGCATTGCACAGACCGTTGCCTGTGGTGGTCAACGTCAGGGTGACGGTGCCGGCGGTGCGCTCAGCGGCGCTCGGTGTGTACACCGCGTTCAGGGTCGTGTTGTTCGGATCGTAGGTACCCGTTCCACCGCTCCAAGTGACACCGGTAGAGCCGTTCATCACGCCAGCCAAAGTGATGGCGCTGGAATTGGCGCAGACCGTTCCGTTAGGACCGGCATTCACAGTTGGTGCAGGTGTGAAGGTGATCTGTTTGGTGTCCGTCACCGAGGTGCAATTGTTGTTGCCCGTGGAGGTCAAGGTCAAGGTCAAGATCCCGCCGGAGATCTCCGTAACGGTCGGTGTGTAAGTGGCATTCAGGGCCGTGTTGTTCGGGGTGAAGGATCCGGCACCACCGCTCCAAACACCACCGGTCGCAACGGTCACACTGCCGTTCAATACCACGTTCGCGTTGTTCGCACAACGCGTCACATCCGCACCGGCATTCGCCGTGGGTGCTGCAGTGAAGCTCAACACCATCGCATCAGAAACTGCAACGCAGTTGTTGTTGCCTGTGGTGGTCAGCGTCAGCGTAACGGAACCGCTGGATACTTCGGCTGCCGTAGGTGTGTAGGTCGCATTCACATTGGAAGCGCTTGGGCTGAAAGTTCCGGCACCACCGCTCCAGGTCGCGCCCGTTGCAACGGTGTAAGATCCCGCCAAGGTGGCCACTGTGTTGTTCGAGCAAAGGCTTTGGTTCACGCCTGCATTCACCGTAGGTCCGGGAGTGATAGTCCAGGTCACTTGGTCGCCTACCGCATTGCACAGGCCGTTACCAGCGGAAGTAAAGGTGAGGGTGACAGTGCCGGCGGTGCGCTCAGCGGCGCTCGGTGTGTACACCGCATTCAAGGTCGTGTTGTTCGGGTTGTAAGTGCCGCTTCCGCCGCTCCAGATACCGCCCGTTGCACCGGTAACGCTACCGGCCAGTTGCATGGCAGGAGCGTTGGCGCAGACAGATGCGTTAGGTCCCGCATTCACGATCGGCGAAGGTGAGAACGTGATCGTCCGGCTGTTGCTGGCCGGATTACAAGTACCGTTGCCAGTAGTGGTCAGGATCAATGTGACCTGCCCCGCTGCGATCTCAGCTGCGGTAGGTGCATAGCTCGCATTCAGGGTGGTGTTGTTCGGGGTGAAAACACCCGTACCTCCGCTCCATGCGCCGGTGGTGGCGATGGTAACACTACCGTTCAGTGCTACGGTCGCGTTGTTCGCGCAAAGGGTGCTGTTCGCTCCGGCATTGGCGGTTGGCGCAGGGGTGAAAGTGAGAAGGACTTGATCGCTCACGGCGTTGCAAAGGCCGTTGCCGGACGTAGTGAGCGTAAGCGTGGCCGAACCCGTGGACACCTCCGCAGCGGAAGGTGTGTAGGTAGCGTTCATGTTGGTGGTGCTCGGGTCGAAGCTGCCCGCGCCGCTCCACACTACGCCCGTGGCAATGGTGAAGCTGCCGTTCAATGTCACCGCTGCATTGTTGCCGCAGACCACGCGATCGAGGCCAGCATTCACCGTCGGTGCTGGCGTGATCGTCCAGGTAACTTGGTCGCTTACCGCGCTGCAGGTGCCATTGCCAACTGAAGTCAAGGTCAAGTTAACCGTGCCTGCAGTGCGCTCCGCAGCCGTAGGTGTGTACACCGCATTCAGCGTAGTGTTATTGGGATCGTAGGTTCCGCTTCCGCCGGTCCAAATTCCACCAGTGGCACCGGTTACGCTACCGACCAGTTGCATCGCAGGAGCGTTCGCGCAGACGGAAGCATTCGGTCCGGCATTCACTACGGGAGCTGGTGTGAAGGTGATCGTGCGGCTGTTCGAAACGGATACGCAGTTACTATTTCCGGTAGTGGTCAGCGTGAGCGTGACCGTGTTGGCCGCGATCTCCGATGCTGTTGGCGTGTAGCTGCCGGTAAGGGACGTGTTGTTGGGTGTGAAGCTGCCGTTTCCGCCGCTCCAAACGCCACCGGTCGCACCGGCCACAGTGCCGTTCAACGCGATGGTGGCATTGTTCACGCAGGCCGAGCTGTTGGCGCCCGCATTCACCGAAGGGGCCGCCGTAAAGGCCAGCACCATTTGGTTGCTCGCTGCAAGGCAATTGCTGTTCCCGGTAGTGGTCAACGTGAGCGTCACCGAGCCGTTGGCGATCTCAGTGGCCGTGGGCGTATAGGTGGCCACCATGTTGGTGGTGCTCGGGTCGAAGGTGCCGTTGCCGCCGCTCCAAACCCCGCCCATGGCCAAGGTGAAGGAGCCGTTCAACGAGGCTACAGGATTGTTGGCGCAAAGGGTTTGGTTGGCTCCGGCATTGGCCGTGGGTGCAGGCGTGATCAAGTACGTCACGTTGTCGCTCACCGCGTTGCAACTGTTGTTCCCGGTGGAGGTCAGGAGAAGTGTTACCGTCCCTGCAGTGACCTCGGCCGCACTTGGGGTATAGGTGATGTTCAAGGTGGAAGCATTCGGGCTATACGTGCCCGTTCCACCGCTCCATACACCGCCCGTGGCGCCTGTCACCGAGCCGATCAAAGTGATGGCGGAGGCATTGGCGCAAACCGTTCCGTTCGTGCCTGCATCCACGATCGGGGCCGGGGTGAAGGTGATCGTACGGCTACTGGTGGCGGGTGTGCAAGTACCATTGCCCGTAGTGGTGAGGATCAAGGTGACCGAGCCGTTGTTGATCTCCGCTGCCGTCGGTGTGTAGGTTGCGTTCAGCGTGGTGTTATTCGGGCTGAAGGAACCCGTGCCGCCGCTCCAGATACCGCTGGTGGCCACGGTCACGCTGCCGTTCAACGCGATGGTCGCGTTGTTGGAACAGACCGAGGAATTCGCACCCGCATTGGCGGTAGGTGCCGTGGTGAAGCTCAGCTGCACCTGATCCGAAACCACGATGCAACTGCCGTTACCGGTAGAGGTCAGTGTCAGCACAATACTGCCGCTATTGATCTCCACCGCCGTAGGCGTGTATACCGCATTCATATTCGTAGTACTGGGGTCGAAGGTCCCTGCACCGCCGCTCCACACGCCGCCTGTGGATGTGGTGAAGCTGCCGTTCAACGTGGTTGCGGCATTGTTCGCGCAGAGCACCTTGTCCGCACCTGCATTCACTGTTGGTGCAGGTGTGAAGGTCACCAGCATGCTGTCCTTCACGGCAGCACACACTCCGTTGCCCGTGGAAGTGAGGAGGATCCAAACGGAGCCCGCGGTCACCTCAGCAGCCGTGGGTGTATAGGTGGGATTGAGGTTCGAGTTCGAGGGAAGGAAGCTGCCCGTGCCGCCGGTCCATACTCCGCCGACCGCGTTCAGCACACTACCTGTCAAGGACACAATGGGAGCGTTCTTGCACACCTGTTGGTCCGGCCCGGCATTGGGGATCGGCTTCGGGTGGAAGGTGAGGGTCACGGCATCCTGCTGCGGCGTGCAATGTCCCGTGGAGATGAGCGTAAGCGTCACGCTGCCCACAGCGATATCGCCGATGCTGGGTTCGTAGGTCGCGGTCAGGCTGGTGTTGCTGGGCTGGAATGTGCCACTGCCAGTTGTTGACCATTGGCCCGTGGTGCTACCGCCGGAGACCGTCCCGTTAAGGTCGGCGATATCCCCTGCGCAGAGTTCTTGGTCCACGCCGGCATTCACATCGATCTTTCCGGAGAACTCCGAGAAGAAGCCATAGCGGCAACCGGTTCCGGCACCGCCGTTGATCACGCCCAAAGAGAACACGTCCGATGTATTCCTTACGATGATGGCTTGGTTCACCGGAACCTCCGTGGTGTTGTATTGGATCCTTGCTGCCATCCACTCATTTCCGGTGCCGGGTACCGTCACGAAGGCGGAACCCGGTATCGTTGCCGTACCGGGGCCTGTGACCACGAAGTTGTTCTGTGAGCCTGTGCGCACAAGCAGGTTCAGGAAGAAGCCTTCATTGGTGGACCGCGTAACACCCACCTGCTGGCTGCCTGCGCAATTCAATGGGGGCAGGATGGCCATACCCATTTCACAACCGAAGCCGGTAACGTGGATCGCATACACCGGCTTGGATGCCGTCATATAGGTCGAGTTGATCGCACCAGTGCTCAGATAATCCATGTCGTGGCGGTAGTACTGCCCGGCAAAGAGCGTGGCCACAGGCGTGCTTCCTCCGTCGATGTAGATCTTGGTGTTGTTCTCCACCGCCATCAGGAAGACGGATTCGTCGCCGGTGGCATACAGTGCACCCTTTACTGCCACGTACTCGGTCCCAAGGATGTTCACCGGAACGATCTGGTCCATCATCAGGTCATAACAGCCGCCCGAGGGGTTGTGGTTGGAATCGTCCTTGATGGAGATGGCGATGGGTTTGTCCGAAAGCACGGCAGCCCCAGAAGGGTGCGTGGCGGGGTTCGTGTAGTTGGCGTAAAGTGTGTTCGCGCAGGAATAGGTCTGCCCCTCGTTCAGGGTGATCATGAATGGCGTTTGCGCAGCGTGGCCATCCACGGCCACTGGCGAGTTGATCAACACCGTGGTGTTGTCCTCGGTAGCGACGATCTCGAAGGAGGCGAAGGCCTTGTTGGAATTGTTGCCGAAATCATTGTTGTAGAAGGGTGCATGCTTATGCAGAGGGATGTAGAACTCCGTGCCGAGGCCGTTGGCACCTTTCAAAGCGAGGATGTCCGGGTTGTTCGTGTTGCTGACCTCATAGTAGCACGTGATGTCCGTAGTGGACGTAATGTGCAGGCCGGTGTTGCAAATGGTGTTGGTGGGGCGTGTCTCCAACTGCGCCTTCAACGAGGTCATGCTGTAGCGCACGGAACTGTTGGCAGGTACGTTCAGTACGATCGGTGCCCCCCCATTGAAGCCCGCGTTCGCCGGCTGCGCAATGGTCACCGTTGCCGCAGCGTTCCCAGCGGTCACGTTGAAAAAGATGGGCTCATCGCCAGGCTGGGCGTGCAAGTAGGTCACATCCGGAGGAGCCACCCAGAACTCGGTGCCGGTCTGTGCCACTATCAGCCCTGGAGCAAGGGCTAAGAGGATCAGGAGGAGAAGATGCTTCATGTATGGTTTGGGCTATACGTCCCTGGCGGAACGGCGGTGTTTACGACCGACCAAGGGGAAGGGTTCCATTCGTCGGGAAAAACGTCGTATTCGTCGAACTATTCGCCTCCAGGTCCGCCGGATCTTGGCTGAAAGGAAGAATGCTCCCACTCCCGGCGAAGCCGATGGATTTGAAGACCGATCCCGGAGGAATGCCGATTACATTTGTTGGAGATCTCACCAACCGCCCGGTCCGTTATCTTGGGTTCATCGCTTCTCCTCCTATTAGGATGTCCGCCGCTTGCCTCCTCAACCGATCGACGTTGGTGTTCCTTGTACCCTTCGTCCTTCTCCCCTTGCGCTCGATCGGTTCGGAAAGGAGCTGCGATCCTGCCGTGATCGATAGCGTGATCACCAACAGCCCCCTATGCCCGGGCGACCACATCAACCTTGTGGTGGTCGCTTCGGGCGACATCCTTGGGTATTCCTGGCAAGGGCCCGGCACTGGTGAGAACTTCACCTTCACCCCGGCGTATTCCTTCAACTTTCAGGTCCTTGGCGAGTATATGGTGGTGGCCTACGGTATATGTGGGAACGACACCGCAATGGTCATGATCGATGCCGCAGGCGCTGGGGCGGGGCAGGATAATGCCCTGCACCTCTGTGATGATGGCCCACCCAGGGACCTTGCCATGGAATTAGGTCTCCACGCGGTCGGAGGAGTGTGGACCTTCGATGAAGTTCCGCATAGTGGCACCTATGACCCCGCGGTGGATCTTCCCGGGGACTATGTGTACACTTCCCCTTTCCCCGCCACCTGCCCCGGCACCACCCAAACCGCAACGATCACTATTGAGCTGACCCGTGCAGGACCCGATACGGTCACTTCAACATGTGCCTTGGACAGCGCATTCGACCTCTTGCAATTCCTTTCTCCGGATGTGACCCCGGGTGGAACTTGGGGCCGCTATGTGTTCCTTTCTATGGAGCCACATAACGGCATCTATGATCCATCGATCGATTCCTCCGGAGTGTTCCGGTATGTCATTCAAGGCTGCGCAGCTTCTGTGGTCGTTACCGAAGACCCGGCTTTCCCCTGGTTCCTGGACACGGACAACGATGGCTTAGGAGATCCGCTGATGATGGAATGGAGCTGTACCCAGCCCACTGGCTATGTGGCGGACAGCACCGACAACTGCGCCTCCTTGCCGGGCAAGATCGGAGATGTCTGCGATGACGGCCTACCCGGGACTATCGACGATATGATCACCGATTCCTGCGTCTGCGCTGGCGTGACCACCACTGCGATCCTTTCCCCGGAAGACCGGGAACAGACCTTTTCGATCTGGCCCAACCCGAATACGGACGGACAGCTGAACATTCGGGCTGAGGGTACCGGGCTGGCCGAGGTACGGATCTTCGACAGCCTTGGACGGTTGTACAAGACCGACCAATTCCGATCCACCGGAGGGCATGACCCCATCCACTTGGCCCTTGGGGGCGACCTGCCCAAGGGGATCTACGTGGTACACCTCACGTTGGAGGGCCGCTCCGGTAAGGTACCGCTCGTGATCCGGTAGGTACTCTCGGAAACCCGGAGGCTATTCCTTTCGTTGAGTGGTCCGTTCTGATCGACGGACCATGAAAAACAAACTCTCAATTCTCGCCACCATTTTAATGATCCCTGCGTTCGCACAATCCGGGGACGTTGCCTCGATGCATGCGCCCGGCTCCTCAGCCGCAGCTTCGGTTCCCACCATCGAAGTGGGTCCGAGCTATGAGCTGGTCTCCTTTGTGGCCGAACCGGTAGGGGGTGAAGGCATCTCGCTCCAATGGAGCACGGCCGCGGAAGTACCTAACAGCCTCTTCACCGTGGAACGGTCCCAGGACCGCATGAACTGGCGCACCGCGTTCACGGTGGACAGCGAGGGCGGATCCAATGGCTATACCGCTTACGAGTTCATGGACATGGCCCCGATGGCCGGGATCTCCTACTACCGCTTGATCGCCACGAACGCGGGCCACGAGCTGGATGTCTCCGATGACTTCGCCGTTTCATACACCCCCGCCCCCGCAATGCAGTTCCGGAACGAACCGCAGCCGGGTCGATTTACCGTGCGCGGCGCAGGCACCATCAGCGATCTGCAAGTGCTGAACAACCGCGGCCAGTTCATCCCCATGGACCTCAACTACACCGGCGATGAAGTGCTGGTGAACGCCGAAGGCCTGGCACCGGGCACCTATTTCGTGCAGGCCACGGTGGGCGGAACCCCTGTTCTTCGCACGGTGATCGTCACGGCCACCGGCGTGATCGGAGGATGATCCTCCATGCAAAAAGCCCCGGCGGAAATGCCGGGGCTTTTTGCGTTTTACAGCTCTCTCAGCGGTCTCCCGAAAGGGGTCCGATACGCATCGGACGGCTACTTGAGACCTTGATGGGGCCAATTACTTCATGATGCTCAACCGCTGAACAGTCCTCCTTCCGTTCACCATGATGTTCACCAGATACACCCCGCTGGCGATCTCGCTAGGAAGGTCGAGGATCGTGCTGAACCGCTCACCGCTATTCCCGAACTCCTTGGCGAAGACCTGCTTGCCATAGATGTCCTGGATGTCAACGGTGATCCGCTGGTCAGCATCCTGGATGCCATCGATGCTCAGGTTCACCTGGCTCTCACGCACCGGGTTCGGCCACATCGTAGCCGTACCGTTGCCCTGCATCATGCTGGACTCAGGGCGAAGAGCGCTGTTGTCGATGGTGATCGTGCAGACATCGCCGCAGAAGCCACTGTAGAGCGTGCCCACCTTCACATTCACCTGCACATTGTAGGTGGAGCCGTTCACCAAGGGAGGTGCAACAGTAGCGTTCCACTTCAACTGCAGGATGTAGGTGCTGCGGATGAAGGTCTCATCATAGCCTTCGCCCGGGATGGAGATGCGGAACTGGTATTCCGTGGCACCGTTCACCGGTTGAGCATAGATGAAGCTGTTGTTCGTGTTGAATGCACGCGTCTCGTTGCAGGAGTGCCCGTATTGTGGCGCACTGATCAGCTCCGTGCATGGTATCGTGGAGCTCATGGCCACCTCGCAGCCACCACCGAAGTGCGCGTCCGTTACCGGTCCCGCCGCATTGTTGCGGGCGCGGACGAAGTACTTCACCCCGGGTGTCAGCGGGCTGGTCACCATCTGGTTGAAGCGCACCTTGTTGGTGTTCACCGTGATGCGGCGGATGAAGCCTGCATCGGGGTCGGAGAACTCGAACTGATTGCTTGTCGCCCCCGGCGCATTTGTGCAGTACACATTGCTGTTCATGGTGAAATTGAAGATGCCGCAGGACTTGTCAGCGATGTGCGTGTTCCCCGCAGGCAGGCTGAAGCTGTGCTGCGTGTAACTCGCGAGGGCCGGCGTAGAGGAAGGTGAACGGAAACCGTTCGCGAAATCATCGCGCAACAGCACCTTGCCATCGGTGGTACGGAGCTCCCAGCCACCATTGGTGATGCCATCGCCGAAGCTGTCCAACAGGCGGAAGCCATAGAACGCGCTCTCGGGGCCATTCTGTCCCAAGCATGCGGTCTCGTTCACCACGCTGTTGTTTTGGATCGGGGCACCGGTGGCGATCACCACATTGGAAGCGTTGGTGATCTCCCAGGTTAGCTGGCTGGCGTTGTTATCCGTGGTGATCCGCACCGCCACTTGATTGCCGGTGCAACTTCCTGTGAGGGTACCTGAGCAGGTACAATCGCTACCATACACGTCGTTGATGGTGTTCGGGTTGCCATCATTGCAAGCCGTTCCGGGAAGGGCTGTTCCACCGAAGTCACCGTTGCAGTCGGCTGCGCAAGCCACCAGCCCGGTGTTCCCACCCACGCAGGTTCCGCAGTTGTCCAGGGTTGCTGTTCCGCCGAAGACGCCATTGCAGTCAGCTGCGCAGGCCACCAGTCCAGTGTTTCCACCCACGCAGGTCCCGCAGTTATCCAGTGTTGCTGTTCCGCCGAACACGCCGTTACAATCGGCCACGCAGGCCACGAGGCCCGTGTTGCCACCTACGCAGGTTCCGCAGTTATCAATCGTTGCCGTTCCTCCGGACACGCCGTTGCAGTCCGGTGCAGGCGCGCTCACGTTGATCAAGTAGTCCTCCGCCTGGCCGAATTCATACGTGCCGCAGGGGTCTGTGGGATAGACATCGTAGTTCTTGATCACGCGCATGTGGGCGAGGCCGGGCAGGGCACTCATGGGTACCGCAATGGTGTTGGTCGCCTCAATGGCGTCCGTGCCGGAGGAATTCACGATGGTACCGATGTTCACCACGGTCTCGAACACACCATCCTGGTCCCAATCAAAGAAGGCCGTGATGTTGTTCAGCCAATTGCCGTCGGTATTCCCCTTCACGCGGATCGCGTAGCTCTGGCCCGCGATAACGGCTCCCGGTGTTCCCCCTGTATAGTCCACCAACGCCCCATCGCAATTCACTGGCAGGCAACTTTCCAGGAGTATCCCGCCAAAGTCCACCACGGTGATCGGTTCAATGGCGCTGATGAAATTCACCGCGGTGCAGGTGCAGGTGGAGACCGGGTTCATCGCCACGGCCCACACCTCGCTGTTCGCCGAACTGGGGCCGGCATCGCAGGTCACTTTGCAGTAGTACCAGGTAGCTGCCGTTTGCGTGGTCGAGCAGGTGTTTTGATCATTCCCCACGGTGGTCCAAGGTCCTGTGCTGGAGGTGGTGCTCTTGTACCACTGGTAGCTGAAGCCATTTTCATGTTCCAGGTCGGAAAGCCCCAGCACGATCAGATCCCCGGGGCAGACACTGGCGGGGCCTGCGGTTGCGCCGGGGAGCGGCGTGCCTGTGCAATGGGGGGGGACTACATTGATCAAGTAGTCCTCGGCCTGGCCGTTGTAGTATGGGCCGCAGGGGTTACTGGGGTATAGGCTGAGGTTCATGATCACCCGCATGCGGGCGAGCCCGGCCACCGCGCCCACAGGGACCGCAACGATGTTGGTCAACTCGATCGCGTCAATACCGGTGGATCCGTAGAGGTTGCCGATGTTCACCGCGGTCTCGAACACGCCATCCTGGTCCCAATCGAAGTAGGCAAATACGGGGAATGTGTAATTACCGCCCGTATTGCCCTTCACCCGGATCGGATAGCTCTGGCCCGGGATAACGGCACCCGGTGATCCTCCCGTATAGTCCACCAGCCCACCATCGCAATTGAGTTGCGGGCAACTTGCTTGGAGTATCCCGGCAAAGTCCACCAAGGTGATCGGATAAACTTTGGTGGTGAATCCCACCGAGGTGCAGTAACAGCTGGGAAGCGCTGTCATCGCCACGGCCCACACATCACTGTTCGCCGAGCTGGGGCCGGCATCGCAGGTCACTTTGCAGTAGTACCAGGTAGCTGCCGTTTGCGTGGTGGAGCAGGTGCTTTGGTTACTCCCCACGGTGGTCCATGGTCCTGTGCCGGACGCAGTGCTACTGTACCACTGGTAGCTGAAGCCGGTTTCAGTGGCCTGGTCGGAAAGCCCCAGCATGATCTGGTTCCCGGGGCAGACACTGACGGGGCCTGTGGTGGCGCCGGGGAGCGGCGTGCCCGTGCAATGAGGGGCAGCCGTTACATTGATCAGGTAGTCCTCGGCCTGGCCATAGTGGTATGTGCCGCAGGGGTCAGTGGGGTATATATTGTAGTTCGTGATCACCCGCATGCGGGCGAGCCCGCCCACCGCGCCCATAGGGACCGCAATGGTGTTGGTCACCTCGATCGCGTCCATACCGCTGGATCCGAAGAGGGCGCCGATGTTCACCACGGTCTCGAACACGCCATCCTGGTCCCAGTCGAAGAACGCTGATACGGGGAATGTGTTACCACTGGCCGTATGGCCTTTCACCCGGATCGGATAGCTCTGGCCCGCGATAACGGCACCCGGTGGTGCCCCCGTATAGTCCACCAGCCCACCATCGCAATTGAGTTGCGGGCAACTTGCTTGGAGTATCCCGGCAAAGTCCACCAAGGTGATCGGATAAACTTCATCGGTGAATCCCACCGAGGTGCAGTAACAGCTGGGGAGCGATGTCATCGCCACGGCCCACACATCACTGTTCGCCGAGCTGAGGCCGGCATCGCAGGTCACTTTGCAGTAGTACCAGGTAGCTGCCGTTTGCGTGGTGGAGCAGGTGCTTTGGTTATTCCCCACGGCGGTCCATGGCCCTGTGCTGGAGGCGGTGCTCGCATACCACTGGTAGCTGAAGCCGGTTTCAGGGGTCAGGTCGGAAAGCCCCAGCACGACCTGGTTCCCGGGGCAGACACTTGCGGGGCCCGCGGTGGCGCCCGGGAGCGGCGTGCCCGTGCAGCGCGCGCAATCACCCATGTTGGTCTGGCCCTGCACCCAGTTGGAGGTGCTCCCGGTGAGGGCGAAGTTGGTCAACGTGCCGTGGTTAGCGTTCGGGGTCAGGTCATGGAGTATGGTCTCCGTGGGGTTATTCCCAGCGGCCACCCCTTGGTCGAACTGATAGTAGCCCACCAGCCCGGCTTCATCGCTGCAATAGGCGGTGTTCATCTTGGCCAAGATCTTCGTCCCGCTCACGGCCTTGTTCCAGATCCGCACCTCATCGATGGAGCCCTGGAAGTTGCGCTCCTCACCATTGGACCAATCACCGATCTCCGTGCCGTTGCTCGTTGAACCGATGTTGAAGTTGCTGGGAAGGTTCGCGATCTCCACGCCGTTCACGTACATCCGCATGGTGCTGCCATCGTAGGTGCCGGCCACGTGCTGCCACGCATTGAGGGTCAGCGTATGCTGCGGGGAAATGATATCGTGCCAGGAGGACCCGTCCCCAAGGTTAAAGCTGAATCGCCCATTGTCGCCGCAGCGGAGCATATAGCCCGCATTATTGTTACCCTCCCTGTTGACGATGTTCCCGCGCCAGGACTCTGCGCGCCAAGCCGTGGGATAGATCCAGGCCTCCAAGGTGATCTGGTTGCTGGTAATGTTCAGCGAGGGTGCATTACCCAAGCTTACTTGGTCGTTCTGGCCATCGAAGTTCAACGCGTTACGGCCAGGGTTGAGGCAGTTGAATGTGACAGGCGGCATCACCCGATCGCAGTCCGGATCATTGTTGTTCTTCACCGTGATGTTCACGGTGCTGAGGTTCGGGAAGGGGCCGAGCAGGGTGTTGCCCGTGACCGTAAGCCCGAAGGCGGCACCCGGGTTGCCCGGGAAGTCGCTGGTCACATCCACGCTGGTGGCGTTGCCGAAGCTTGTGACGGATACATTGATGAAGTACCGGTCGTTGTCGCAATCAGGCACCACGGTCGTAGTTGCCAGAGGTGCGACGCAGTCGGGAAGCACTACATGGATCAAATAATCCTCGGTTTCCCCGTAGGTATAGTCGCCGCATGGACTGAAATCCCCGTTGCTCACCGAATTGACCACGCGCATCAATGTAAGTCCCGGTGAGGCGTCCACAGGCACTGTGATGTAGGTCGCTGCGCTATGGGAACCCACGTAGTAATTCGTGCCCATTACACGTTCCCCCGGATCGGTAAGGATACCGTTCCGGTTCCAGTCGATGAAGACCGCCGAGCGGCTCTGCTCGTAGGATTCACCGCAATCCGTTATGTATACGCGAAGATCAAGGACTTGCCCCGGGTCAACAGGAAGTGGAGGCAATGTTGTGTAGTTCGAGTATCTGCCCGGAGATGATCCAGGCCCCGGAGCGGTCCCTGCGCATCCTGAACTGTTGCTCATGCTGCCCAACACTACACCGGAGATATCCTGCTCTTCACTATTCAAGGCACTGCTGCTGCAGTAGCAGGTCAAAATATCTCTCTGGGTCACCTGTACCGGAGTGCTGGGTGCGGTGCCCCCACCGGCTTCCGTACACGTGACAACGGCCTGGTACCAGGTCGTCTGGGTCTGGGTGGCCTGGTAGTAGGGTAAGTTGGTGCCAACATCGGTCCATGGTCCCCCACTTCCAGCAGAACTGGTCTGCCATTGGTAAGCGAGCCCCGTGCCGTCGGTCCCACTCAATACGGTGAGTACGATCGGGTCGTAGATGCACACACTGTCGATAGTGGCCATCGTGCTCGCTACCGGAGTGCCTGTACAGGGCGAAGGCTCCGCGATGGTGATCATGTAATCCTCGCTTTCGCCATTGAACATAGTGCAGGCATCTCCGCCACCAACCGCGAAAAAGGTGTACGTGCTTCGCACGCGCATACCCGTGGCCCCGGATAGCGCGGTCGGTGGAATGGTGAGGACCATTGTGCCCGAAGTACCGCCCGTTTGGGGACGGATCCATTCGGATGCATCAAAAGAGCTGTTGTGGTCATGATCGATCCATACCGATACTTGGGCTTGGTAGTTGGTCGTGGTGGACAGCACATAGGGGACCCCCTTCATGTACGTTCCTGTTGTGCCGGGTCCCCCTCCTGAATAGTTGGTATAGGATGGCATCTCACAGCTAGTGGATGGGTTGTTCAATCCAATGCCAGTGCCGGTGCCGATGGAAATATTGGAGATACAGGGAAGGGGATTGGACTGTAACCCGGTGTTGCAATAGCAGTTGTAGAAAGGTGCCATGGTCACCTGTACCGGTATGCTGGTACCCGTTGACCCACCGGACCCACACTGGACCACCGCGCGATACCACGATGCTGCCGTCTGAACTGTTGAGATGGATGCTGTGTTGGTACCCCAATTGGTCCAAGGTCCATTCGCTCCCACTGTACTTACTTGCCATTGGTGGTTGATCACCGGACCGATCGTGCTGTTCTGTAGGCTTAGGGTCAAGGTCGTGCCCAAACAATAGCTACTGGTGGATGCGATCGTATTTCCAGGGGTCGGAGTACAGATGTTCTCAAGGATGGTGATGGTGTAATCTTCTGTTTCGCCAAAGGTGAAGTAACTACAGGCGTCATTGGGTCCGATCACTTGAGAATAGGATTTGCGGACGCGCATGCGCGTCAAGCCCGGTAAGGCATTATAGGGAATGGTGATGCTGGAGGCATACGGTATCCACTCCGAGGCCGAGTACTCACTGTTATGGTCCCAGTCCATCCACACCCCGAGGTATCCTGTACCTGAAACGGAAAAGGGGTAGGAATAGCCTTGCATATAAGTCCCAGTGGTGTTGGGGCTACCTCCATCATAGTCCGAGTAGATCGAGTTGCAGTCTGAAGACTTGTTCAGCGTGGTGCCCAAGGTCACGTTCGAAATACATGAGTTGCCATTGGCGGCATAATGCAGGTCGCTAACGCAGTAGCACTTGAGGTACGAACGGAGCTCAACCCGCACGGGAGTGCTCAGTGTGCTTGCACCTCCGCAGGTTACCGTGCTCCGGTACCAGCTCCTCTGGCTCTGTGTGGTCGTAAACAACGGGCTGTTGGGGCCCACATTGGTCCATGGGCCTGTTGCGCCTACCGTGCTTACCTGCCATTGGTAGGCAACTCCGCTTCCAAAGGTCGCATTCTGCAGGCCCAGCTGAAGGTCTGCGTTGTTGCAGACCGAATCCGTAGATGCCGTTGTATTACCCGGAGCAGGGGTTCCTGTGCATGGTGGAAAGCTATAATGTACCGTGATCGTCCAACTCGTGTTCGGTACCTTATGTTCAAAGGTGCCACAGGTGACCGGCTCATAGGTCGTGGCCTGCATTCTGAACCGGACCAACCCATCGGGCACAACACCGTTGGCGAAAGTGAGCCCGGTGCGGGTATAGGTAATGGTGCCTGGTCCTCCGCAACCGTTACATATATAGTAACCATTTACAGGGCCTACCTCCGATAGGCCTGTATTGATGCTGGCTATGCGTGACAGGGCCGTATTGGTCGTAAATAAAGACACGATCCGGTAGGTGACATCCACGCTATCCACGATGGCAAACGGAGGGATGGTCACCGTTAAAGGGTTTACACCACTACAGGCCGGATACATCGGGCCTGCCAATGGGATGTCCCCTGCGGTGTATGTGGCGGAGGCCGATTGCCCGCTCACGTCGAAGGGTGACAAGGCCAATACGGACATTCCGATCAACAGTGCGAGGAATTTGCGCCACTTCCTGGTCTCGGATGAGGACTTCCGGATCATCGCTATTCGTTCTTGCACGTGTGTTCCGATCATGGTCATTGGTTGTTCTGGTGAGCCCGTCAGCGCGCGAAACTAATTGAGAATGACCGGACGGTCCATTAATACATTCACTATTCCCTCTGCGGGCAAGGGCAGGGCCATCGGGTCTTATGCGCGCGTTGGGCGGGGCTTCAAAGAGTTTTTCAACCACGGATGCACACGGATACCAATATTAGCGTTGCTAAAAGGATGGTGACGGTGATGGTACCCTGTGCGCATGCACAAGTTCCTTCTTCAGCAGAAAGCGCCCATCAGGAGCCCGAGGTGGAATTGGTGGGTGCTTTCCCATCCGCGGTGGACGTGCTGGCCGATGTGGAAGCGAGCGCCCCACATGTGGTATTGATGGATATCGACATGCCCGGGGTGGATGGCATTACTGCATCCGCACTGTTGCGCGACCGATTCCCGGAGCTGCGCATCATCATGCTCACCGGCATCGAGGACAACGATCGCATCTTCGCCGCCATCCATGCGGGGGCCGATGGCTACTTCCTGGAACAGACCTCACCGGCAAGGCTCATCGAAGGCATCAAGGAAGCCATGGAGCGCGGCGCACCCATGACGCCCAGTGTGGCGCGGCGCGTGCTCCGCATGATGGAAGCCAGGCACACGCCTGCCCGCCAGAACGAATTCGAGCTAAGCGAGCGCGAGTTGGCCATTCTTGCCTTGCTGGTAAAGGGGCATACCTACAAGCGCATCGCCAGCGAACTGGGCGTGAGCTACGCCACGGTGAACAAGCACGTGAGCAATGTGTATGTGAAGCTCCGTGTCCACAGCGTGAACGAGGCGGTCGCACTGGCCATCCGTAAAGGCTTGGCTTGATCGATCGAGCACACGATCGTAGACCTCGCAAAAAGGCCCCGCTACATTACGGAGCGGGGCCTTTCTTGTTTTTGTCATTCCTCTCAGGGTCTTCCGAAGGAGACCCTGAGCACAGTACCTACTTCATGATGCTCAACCGCTGAACAGTCCTCCTTCCGTTCACCATGATGTTCACCATATACACCCCGCTGGCGATATCGCTAGGAAGGTCGAGGATCGTGCTGAACCGCTCGCCGCTGTTCCCGAACTCTTTGGTGAAGACCTGCTTGCCGTAGATGTCCTGGATGTCAACGGCGATGTGCTGGTCCGCGTCCTGGATGCCATCGATGCTCAGGTTCACCTGGCTCTCACGAACCGGATTCGGCCACAGTGTAGCTGTCCCGTTGCTCTGCATTATGCTGGCTTCGGGGCGGTTCGCGCTGTTGTCGATGGTGATCGTGCAGACATCCCCGCAGAAGCCACTGTATAAGGTACCCACCTTCACATTCACCTGCACATTGTAGGTGGAGCCGTTCACTAATGGGGGTGCCACGCTCGTGTTCCAATTCAGCTGCAGGATGTAGGTACTGCGAATGAAGGTCTGGTCATAGCCCTCGCTGGGAATGGTGATGCGGAACTGGTATTCCGTGGCACCCACCACAGGTGTGGCATGGATGAAGCTGTTGTTCGTATTGAAGCTGCGCGTCTCGTTGCACGAGTGCCCATAGGTCGGGGCACTGATCAGCTCCGTGCAAGGAACCGTGGAAGCCATGGCCGCCTCGCAGCCACCACCGAAGTGTGCGTCCGCGATCGCGCCTGCTGCATTGTTACGGGCGCGGACGAAGTACTTCACCCCGGGCGTCAACGGGCTGGTCACCATCTGGCTGAAGCGCACCTTGTTGGTGTTCACCGCAATGCGGCGAATGAAGCCTGCATCGGGATCGGAGAACTCGAACTGATTGGTGGTAGCACCCGGTGCATTCGTGCAGTACACATTGCTGTTCATGGTGAAGTTGAAAATGCCGCACGATTTGTCTGCGACGTGCGTGTTCCCCACAGGTAGGCAGAAGCTGTGCTGCGTGTAACCAGGGAGAGCCGGGGTGGCCGAAGGAGACTGTGAGCCATTGGCGAAGTCATCACCCAGTAGCACTCTGCCGCTGCTGCTGCGCAATTGCCAGTAGCCACCCGTGATGCCATTTCCGGAAGCGTCCATCAGCTTGAAACCATAGCAATCGCTTACAGGCGCAGCGCCAAGACAGGCCGTGGTCAACACCAGCATATTCGCCTGGCCCGCGGTGAGACCGCCGGAGGCGATCGTCACGTTGGACGAATTGGTGATCACCCAAGTGAGGTCCACAGGTGTGTTGTCGCTCCGGATGACCACAACCACTTCGCTGCCCGTGCAGGCGCCAACGGGTGTGCCCACGCAGGTGCAGTTGGCATCGATCACATCATTGATGGTGCCCACATTGCCATCATTACATGCGCTTCCGGGCTCGGCTCCGCTGGGGCAGAGGTCATTTGCATCGCAGGTGCCGTCGCCATCAGCGTCTTGGAACTCATGGATTACTCCATTGATCGGATCGCAGCTGTCCAGCGTGCAGGGGTCGCCGTCGTCCGTGTTCACAGCTGTGCCCACGCAGACACAGTTGGCATCATACACATCACCGGTGGTGCATGCGTTGCCATCATCGCAAGTGGTTCCGGGCAGGGTGGTTCCGCCGGGTATTCCCAAGCAATCGTTCACCAGCAGGGTACCGGAGCAGTTGCACGTGGCATCGATCACATCATTGATGGTGTTCGGGTTCCCATCGTTACAGGTGGCGCCGGTCTCGGAATTACCGCAGCCGCAGTTGCCAGGTGCTATCTTATTCGGATCATTCGGACAATCGTCCGTGTTGTTGGCCACGTAGCCTGTGGGTTGCGTGCAGGCGGCCATCAGATCGTTCGGGTCGCCAAAACCGTCACCGTCGTTATCGGCATAAAAGGTGATGCGCACCCCTTCATCGATCAGGCTGTTGCAGTTGTTATCCAGATCATCGCAGACCTCCGGGGCGCTGGGGTTCATGGCCGGGTCGGTGTCGTTGCAATCGGTGTTGTCGGCCACGTAGCCCGTGGGTTGCGCACACGTCAGCACGCTCACGTTGGGATCGCCGAAGTCATCACCGTCAGCATCCGCATACCAGAGTTGTTCAGTGGTAACGCTCACCGTCACTTGGTCCGTGCGCATTCCGCAGGTGAAGTAGTTCACGCTCCATTCGAAAACGTTGGCGCCTTGGGAAAGCCCCGACACCGTGGTGGTGGGCGAATGGTTGTTCGCGAAAGTGCCGCTACCGCTGATCACCGTCCACGTTCCCTGCACACTGGGGTAAGGCAACACGCCGGCCATGGTCGCGGTTGCTCCGCAAACGGAGAAGTCCGCACCTGCGTCGGCGTTCGCTGCCGGTGGGGTTACTTGGATCGAATAGCCGAAATCGTTCGAGGCCGTGATCGGACAGCCGTTGTCCTGCACATGCACCGTGAAGGTGTTGTTCCCGATGTTGGCCACCGTGGGCGTCCATGTGAAGGAACCCGAAGGGAACGGTGTTCCGGAGGAAGTGAATGTTGCACCGGGAATACCGTTGTTCCAGGTCATCGTAACGATCTGCCCAACGTTCGCATCGTTGGAATTGATCGTGAACGAAACGGGGGATCCCGCGCATACTTGCATGGAATAGACCGCCGTGCCGTTGATGCCCGTTGCGGTCGGTGATGAATTGCCCGTGCACGGCCGGATGACGAACTGCACGTCACGCGTCACCGCACCGACCAGAACACCGTTGCGATACTCCTTTACCTGATAGGTCACCACCGCGACCTGCAGGACGCTCGGCGTCACCGTCATGGTACCGGTCTGCGGATTCAGCGTCACTGCGTTCACACCGCCGCTGTTCCGGATCGGCTGACTGGCCGAATAGTTGGCATTGTACGGGATGATCAAGGCGTTAGCGGCTCGGGCAGGGATCAACGCATATACCAAGGAGTCCCCATCGGCATCCACGGCACCCGGGTTGTAGCTGATCGGTTCACCCAAGCAATAAAACGCCGTGGGTGAATTCGTGAAGATCGGAGCACTGTTGCACAAGCCCGTCGAATTATTCAACTGGGCGTCCAAGTAAAGTTCCCGGTTCCCGGGGTTGTTCAGCGAGGTGATGGCATTGTTCCGGCAGCAGAGTGACCAGGAGAAGAACCAGTCGGCCCCGCCACACGCGGCATAAGCACTGAGGTCAACGATCTTTGTATAGGTATACTTCTCCACACCATAAGTGCCGTTCGCACTTACACACCGGTCCACCTCAGTAGGGCAGATGGGGGTGATGATCTGAACGATCGGGGTGTTGCTGAAACACTGGGTGAAATTGGCGCCACATGCGGTGGAAGCCACATTGAAATTGAGACCGTTATTACAATTGGTCGGTGCAGCAACCCCATTACAGTCCCGGTAAAAATCGAGGGTGACCAAATACTGGTTGTTGCCCAAGCAGGTATAGCTCAGCTCTCCCCCCATGGCGTGTGTGGCTTTAGCGCTCAATGGTGCGAAGAGGCCGGCGATCAGGGCCGAACCCACGTATATGATCTTAAGTTGGTTGATCCAAGAGAGGCGAGTTGAGGTGATCATTGGTATGGGCGGTTAATTGGTTTCCTCTTCAGTCGTTAAGGTGGTCGTCCACGTTCAAGGCGTGCACTTCATCCGGACTGAAGAATTATAAAAACAAATCACTATGATCTGCTGTTGCCCTGCAATACCCATTACTAGGTATATTGAGCTATAAGTATGGATTTAAAGGCTTTCCAGCTTCATCGGTCCTCAACCGCATTCAGGCCTCCGACTTTAAAGCTCTTGGCTCAAGACGTCAGAGGATCTGTTCCTCTTCGGGTTTCATATTTCATCTGGCCTCTTGGTAATAGGCGATCAAGTACTTAGCCGCATTCCGATCTCCTTTTCCTAGAGCCTTCAGGTCCCTTCTGACTCCTCGGCCTCTTCAAGCGCAAGGCTTCTAAAGGCCCAAGCCGGATCCCTCCGCGCTTTTACACAATGCGCTCCCGATAACTGTGCCGCCCAAAACCACACGGCGCCAAGCAAAGTCCCACCTTCGCTGCATGTCCTCCCCCACCATTGATAAGTATTACACCAGCGTCCAGAAGATCAAGGATTGGGGCGGCAGCCACAAGGAGACCGCCATCCGTCAAGCATTCATCTCGCTACTGAACCACTACGCGGAAAAGAATGACCACTTCCTCATCACCGAGCTGGCGGTGGAGGGAAAGCACGGACGCAAAGTGATCCCGGACGGCACCCTGAAGAACGCTCTGCGTTTGGACTACGGCTATTGGGAAAGCAAGGACGAGGCCGACGACATCGACGAGGAGATCGAGAAGAAATTCAAGAAGGGTTATCCCGACCGCAACATCCTTTTCGAGGACAGCCAGACCGCCGTGCTGATCCAAGAGGGCCGCGAGGTGATGCGCGTTCCTTTCAAGGATGCTGACAAGCTGGACAGCATCCTCAACGCCTTCGTGAACCACAAGCACCCCGAGGCGCGGAAGTTCGAGGAAGCGCTGGACCAGTTCAAGACGGACCTGCCCACGATACTGGAAACACTACGCGACCGCATCGAGACCGCGCGCAAGGTGAACCCCGCGTTCAAGGCCGCTTCCGAAGTGTTCTGGGCCTTGTGCCAAGCGGAGATCAATCCGGAGATCACCGAGGCGGACATCCGCGAGATGATGATCCAGCACATCCTCACGGCGGACATCTTCAACAAGATCTTCGATGAGCCGGACTTCCACCAGCACAACAACATGGGGAAGCAGCTGGAGGCCCTTATCGGCACGCTCTTCACGTACGGGGAGCGCAAGAACCTGCTGGCCGCGCTGGAGCATTACTACGAAGTGATCAACGCCGCCGCCGCGGGCATCAAGGACCACCACGAGAAGCAGCAGTTCCTCAAAGTGCTTTATGAGAACTTTTACAAGGTGTACAACCCCAAGATGGCGGACCGGCTGGGCGTCGTGTACACGCCCAACGAGATCGTGCGCTTCATGATCCGCAGCACGGACCAGTTGCTGCATCGCCACTTCGGAAAAACGCTCAGCAGCAAGAATGTGGAGATCCTGGACCCCGCCACCGGCACGGGCACCTTCCTCACGGACATCATCGACCACATCCCGAAGCAGGACCTGGACTACAAGTACAAGAACGAGCTGCACGCCAACGAGGTGGCCATACTGCCCTACTATGTGGCCAACCTCAACATCGAGTACACCTTCAAGCAGAAGATGGGCTACTACGCGGAATTCCCCAGCCTCTGCTTCGTGGACACGCTGGACAATACCGACGCGCTGGGCTTCAGCGGCAAGCAGCACGACATCTTCGGCCTGAATAGCGAGAACACCACGCGCATCAAGCGGCAGAACAGCAAGAAGATCAGCGTGATCATCGGCAACCCGCCTTACAATGCGAAGCAGGCCAACTATAACTACCAGAACAGCAACCGCGCATACTCCGTCATCGACAAACGCATCAAGGAGACCTACATCAAGCAAGGAACAGCGCAAATGCAAACCTTGGTGTACGATATGTATACGCGCTTTTTTCGCTGGGCCATGGACCGCGTGGACAGGAACGGCATCATCGCCTTCATCACCAACCGCAGCTATATCGACAGTCGCGCATTCGATGGTTTCCGCAAATGCGTGCAGGATGAGTTCGCGCACTGCTACATCATCGATACACACAGTGATGTGCGCGCCAACCCGAAGATCGCGGGCACCACGCACAACGTGTTTGGTATTCAAGTAGGTGTTGCTGTGTGCTTTCTTGTACGTACGGAAAAGCGAGTAGCACAATGCCACGTTCACTATCATGACTTGTCCGAAGATCTGCTTAGACATGAAAAGCTGGATTGGTTTCGGAGTCAAGAGGAAATCACCTCCATTCCTTTTCAAGAGATTGTGCCAGACAAGGGCAACAACTGGATAGGTCAAACCGACAATGACTTTGAACAGCACTTGGCGATCATCGATCAAGATGTCAAATCAGGAAAGCACTCAAATGCTCTCTTCAAAAACTTCTCGGGAGGCTTAAAGACCCAGCGCGATGATTGGGCCTATGATAAGGGACCGTCCGCATTAAGCCAGAAGATGAAGTACTTGATTGAGGTATATGAGGCAACAAGGCAAGACGGCGACTTCCAGCTGAGACAATCGATCAAGTGGGATGAAGAACTTTCTCGTGATTTGAAGCGCGGAACCCATCTTCAGTTCAATCAAGGGCAGATCATTCCTTGTCTCTATCGCCCGTTTAATAAGGAGTACCTCTACTATGACCGCCATTTGAACGCGAGGACATACCAGTGGCCATCGATTTACGATGTCAAGTTGCCGTTCCGGTGCATTACAATACCAGGGTTATCATCACCCTCGCCTTTTCATGTTATATCGGCAGAGCAGATCGTCGATCTCAATTGCCTTCCAGCAGGGGCACAGTGTATTCCGCTTATCTGCTCCAAGGACGGCACCCGCCACGACAACCTCACCGACTGGGGCCTTGCGCAGTTCCGCGATCATTACGGCTCGGCGCAGAAACAAACGCGCACTGCGAAGGACAAGACTGCTTCGTCGAAGACTCCTCGCAGTGACGGTGACATGCGGGAGATCACGAAGGAGGATGTGTTCCACTACGTGTACGCCGTGCTGCACGATCCGGTGTACCGGGAGAAGTACGCGCTGAACCTGAAGCGCGAGTTCCCGCGCATCCCCTTCTATGCGGACTTCCACCAGTGGGCCGCATGGGGCAAGCAACTGATGGACCTGCATATCGGCTACGAAAATGCCAAGCCCTACCCCTTGCAACTGGTGAGCAGCGAGACCAAGGCCGAGGCCAAGAAGAAGAAGGCCACCCTGCTCGATGCCCTCGCTGAGCCCGAGGAAATGTACCAACGCACCTACCAGCCGAAGGTGAAGCTGAAGGCCGACAAGGAACACGGCATCATTGAACTGGACGAGCTCTCGCTACTGAAAGGCATCCCCAAGGAAGCGTGGGCCTATAAGCTCGGCAACCGCAGCGCCTTGGAATGGGTGCTGGACCAGTACAAGGAGAAGAAACCCAAGGACCCCACCATCCGCGAGAAGTTCAACACCTACCGCTTCGCGGACTACAAGGAGCAGGTGATCGAGTTGCTGAAGCGGGTGTGTACGGTTAGTGTGGAGACCATGGAAGTGGTGAGGGGGATGGAGAAGGCGGAACGGTAATGCCCGTCATGGCGGGCTCGACCCGCCATCCCGGCTCCTTAACGACGATCGCCTGAGAATGCCTTGCGTGGGTTGTCGGGGAACCGGGACTGCGATAGGCCCGCAGTGACGACATGAACCATCATGCGTCCGTCATGGCCCCAACGCAACGGCGGCCCTACTTTCGCAGGGCCGCCGCTCTTACGGTGGTATTCCATTAGACTCCGCTACGGGCCGGGGGTGCTACTGCCAGGAAGCCCCTTTACTGGCGCGAGCGTCGACGCTCGTGCCTCTTCAGAAAGTTGGAACGGGGGCTCAAGCGCACGAGCGTGGACGCTCGCGCGAGTTGTGACTACAAGGAGCAGGTGATCGAGCTGCTGAAGCGGGTGTGTACGGTGAGCGTGGAGACCATGGAAGTGGTGAAGGGGATGGAGAAGGCGGAGCGGTAGCGCTCCACTTAGCGTTCTTCGACACTTTAGCGCATTGTCACCCCGGCGTTGTTCCGGGGTCACACCCTTTACTGGCGCGAGCGTCGACGCTCGTGCCTCTTCAGAAAGTTGGAACGGGGGCTCAAGCGCACGAGCGTGGAC